>JAMNXP010000001.1 GCA_023653095.1 Bacteroidia bacterium
TATCGGTGCGCGACTCGTTAAACATTTTAGGCCCATCAGATACCCTCATTTGCCACAACGAGTGGGTTTATCCAGCCAGATGGTATTCGGCAACCGGCGGAATAAAGCCTGGCCTTAGATGGGTTGACTCGCTAACAGGCGCAGCTCTCTCAGACAGCATCCAAGTCACCCAAGATCAAGCCTGGCTCATCATCGCCTCCGATGGATGCTCACCAGACTACCAAAAAACAGTTCACATACAAGCCGCAGACAGTTTGTCACTGAAAAACAAAGAACAAATAGAAGGCATCCGCTGCTGGCTCGACTCCTTGACCACCTCGTTGGAAGTAATGGGCGGCCGCCCCACATACCTTTGGAATATTACACGTCCTGGCGGTGATACATTTTCATCACTTGGCAATTCGCTCCCCTCAACCACATGGACTCAATACGGAGCCTACGTCATCAAAATAAAAGATGCTTGTAATCAGCAACTTTTAGAACAAATCACCATATCACCATCCCAAAAAATCAGCAGCGTCATTGCATCCATCGACAGCGCTTGCAGTCGCAAGCCCTTGCAACTTCAGCTGAAATCAAAGGTCAATGCCTATCCGGCTTGGGCCGAAGTATTGGATCAACAAGGGGTTGTGCTGGCTCAAAAATCCCTATTAGATAGCCTTGAAGTCATTGATTTTGGTCCAACACTGAGCAATACACTCACGGTTACGCTGCAAGATGCCTGTGACTTCAGAGATACGGTTCAAGTACTGGTGAATTACCTTGAAAAACCCTCGCTGAACCTAGATAATCCGATGCAATTGTGCGCCCAAGAAATCTTGAATCAAGATTACCAGTGGCAGCACCTTCGTTGGAACACTCAATTGGAATGGACTTTGCCCGCAGGAGTTCAAAATCAAGGCAGTAAACTAACAGGCAATCCCGACAACGGCGCTCAGATATCCATCAAAATCGGCGATCAGTGTTTTGGTGATACTCAAATGATCATCGATGTTCATCGCTTATCGGAGATGGAAATGAAGCCGATGGATTCGATCTTCTGCACGGGTGAAAAAATAGATCTTTATCCGCTGAATTGGAAGGACACTCAGCAGCAAATTGGAAGGGCCATTCGGTTGAAAAAGCTCATCGATGGACAGTCGCAGACCATCCCCAAAATCGTCACCGATAAACGTGTACACATTGACAGTCTGCGTCTTACCTATGCAGATACTCACAGATTGGGGCTGGAAGTTCAAAAACGAAACGGACAGGCTTGCGCCATCTGGACCCAAACAATCCGGGTAGTTAACACTCCCGTGGCCGACTTTATTATAGATTTGGAACCTTTGGTTCAGGGCAAGAAGTTCAGCACCATCAATCGGTCGCAGTACGCCAACCGCTACAAATGGACGGTTGACGCGGTCAACAAGGGCAATCAGACCAACATTGATCACACATTGGCTGACACCGGATGGGCAGAAATCGGGTTGTGGGCCATAAACGAATGGGGATGCAAGGACTCCATCAAGCAACTTTACTGGGTTGAACGTCCCACTCAAGCGTATTATCCCACGGCATTCACGCCCAACGGAGACGGTCTCAACAACGTCTGGTATCCGCAGGGAGACAACATCAAGAGCTATCAAATCAGGGTTTACACGCGCTGGGGGGAGAAGGTCTTCGACGGCGGCGAGAACGAACCCTTCACGGGCTATTACCAAGGCGAACTCCTGATGGAAGGCGCCTACGTGGCAGCGACCACCATCAAAGACATCCAAAACCAAATCCACCAAGAAAACCAAGTCATTTTGCTTCTCCGAAAGGGGGAGTAGGGGGGGATTATATGCAGAAAAAAGTATTTTAATTATACTAATATTAGTAAGGATTTATACCAAATATGATAGTAAAAAAAGATTTTCAAACCTGTTTTTTGAAGTATGCAAATACAACGAAACAACAGGTTAAATTGTCTAGGTACAAATAAACTCAAACAATTAGTCATGGTGATAGTTTCACTCATCTTCATCGATCTACAAAGTCAGAATTTTGACAAGAGATTTTCAGAAACCTTTAGTTTAACCGTTTATAAGGATGACCCTTTTAATTATCATTCTGCTGCTAGTTGCGCTTCGGTAAATGAAAATAAATATGTCACCGTAGTTTCTCAAGATGGTGCACCTGGAACACTGATTTGTAGATTTTCCGAATTCGATAACACCGGTACAAGCACATTAACTAAGCACATAAAATCAATAAATATAACTGCGAATATCGTTCCCCAAGACATCATAAAAGCCACAAATAATGATTATCTAGTTTGTGGTTATGTAATAACGAGTTCAAATCCAGCCGATGTTCACCCCTGGGTGGCCTACCTAGATGCCGTGGGAAACGTAACATCATCAAGAATCTTTAATGATACAGGCATTTTCACCAGAGTCGAAAAATTGCCCAATGGTAATTTAGTATTCGTTGGATTTCGTGGCGCCGGGACATTTTTTAACGCTGGCTTCAGAACTCCCTTTGTCAAAGTACTTAATGGAAGTTTCGTTCCCTTAAATACATTTTTTGTAGGAAACGGTACTTCCGGTTATTCTTTTGATATTATGCATGATCTGGAAGTAGTAAACAATGATTCTGTTATATTGACGGGTACCGGCACAACCAATTGCACGGTTGGCATTCAGCCAATTACGATGTTATTATCAATTCAACCAACAACGGGGGTAATTCATTGGCAGAATAATGTTTCAACAGCCAATTTTTTGGCTCCCAAAATACTGTTAATGGGCGATTATATTTATCAGGTACAGAACGCCTCAAACCCAAATCAACCAAGATTATTGGTTTTTGATAAAACCAATGGAAATTACATCGATGGGAGAGATATCAATATTTCCAACTTTTTAGATTGTGAAAATCGCAATGTAAATACCGATACTTGTATCATTCAATCATTGTTAAGTTTGTCCAATGGAAATCTAGTGCTCACAGGAACCATTATTTCATATTTAGGAGATATTCCCTTTGATATTGAGATCGATCCGAGTAATTTTTCAATCAATTATTCCAATGCTTATGTTACGGCTTACAAGGCAACGAATACTGATTTTATGAGTTATACAACATATTCATTGACAGGATGCAATCCAAATGCGGTTTATGTGCCTTTTGGAAGTACCAGTTTTTCTACCGTCTTTGGCGATGATATCGTGTCAACTACTACATATTCAAATTTTATCGATAGTCCGCAATCAAGCAATCCTACGGTTTATACTTATTTTACTTGGACTTTTAATAACAATTATTCATCTGTTGCAGGTAAAGAGAATTTAAATGTAACCCTATCAACAATGACAGCACCTTCTCATCAATCCGTGATAATAAATAATCCAGCAAATTTGCAGTGGTCTGATTTTTATCCAGACAATTTTTCAGGTGACTTATACGAACTGAATTGTCTAGATTTCCACGTTTACCCATGCGAATGTAATTAGTGAAATCCATTAGACTCATCATATCGCTGCTTATTTTGACTTTAACCTCCAAGGCTAAGGCACAATACACTTATGCCATATACGGAGGAAGTATGGTGGCTTTTGAATATACAGATACTGGAATTGCGCTAAAAAAGCAATTTACATACCTACTGAGCAAGACTGATCAAAAGATTCGAATCACCAATTATAAAAACTTTGACACATCAATTCAATTAATAGCCAATGTTGTAAAAATTGTTAGAATCGATTGTATTTTATTGTCTATTCACCGTACAGATGGTGCGAAAATAATGCATAAAAAAACGGTTTTTGTAGAATCGAAAGATCCAGTAATTATCAACCATGCTCCATTATTCTCTCCAATCCCGAAGGGTGATTCAGATCCATTCATTAAAGGTTACAGTGGCTCGTACACCGTTTTAGAAAAAAATGAGTGTGGCCACGATTACACTATTTATAATCCAAATTCTTTAAGCCAACAAACTGGATATGGTAAAACCGGGTTGACTAGATTTGGATGGTTTATAACCGTTACAGCGTTTTACGACAGTACTTGGGTGGATTTTAATCTCAATTATACTTCCGAACTCGGCAGGCAGTTCAGTGTATTGTTGAATAAAGGAGAGACCATTCAAATTTGTGAATTCATTCCGTATGTTAGTAAAACACCTGTTTACACCATCAATCAAGGGCGATCAAAAATCACTGCACGTGATTGCAAAAAGAGCATCGCTGTCTTCAATTCAAAATCAGCATTTGGAGTAATTATAAAGACAGAATATACCCTTGACATGTTCGCCTATCCTTCAAACGGAATTGAAATTGAACAACTTCACCCCACAAATAAGTTTGGTTACGAATTCTTCATTGTCTCTGACGGCAAATCATTCAAAGGAAATACCTATCACTTGAACAGTTTTGGTCCCAATGTATTGCTATTAAACGGCAAAAAATTGGTGGTTACCAAGGATACATTAATTTATGATACCATTTTCAATCGGTCGCTGTTGATACAATCCAAAAAACCCATCATGGTAGTGCAGCACGTTTCAGGTGCTGTGAATTATTTAGAATGGGGCGCCCCAGACGCTAAAGTATATGCCAATGTCATTGATATTACCAATGCACCACCCACACACAACCTCATCAAAGAGATCACGGTTCCCATTCCCAGCAGGGTAGGTACCAACCTCATCAACAGGGTGGTGTTTTTCTCGCCCAACAACCGAAGAATCACCATCAACGGTAAAACCACCCTGTTGACCAAGCAAAACAAGGGCATCTACTACGGCTCCATTCACTTTTCAGACACAGTGTTAAACATCAAATCAACCACGGGTTTTAACGGTTACATCATACACACGGGTGCAAAAGATACCACGGCGTTTTGGCGAACTCATTCTGTAATTCACCGCTCCGGCGTGTTTACCATCGGCAATTCGTGGGACACGCTTCAACCTCGCATTCGGGTGAATGGGCAAGGGGTTCATTGGCTGGGAGTAGACGATACGGGCACCGTAGAAGTGTGCCAAAACACCGCCGCACTTTTTGAGCTGGAGACCGGCTGGCAACAAACCAAAAAACTGCGTACCAGTTTGAATGACAGCTTTTTGCATCAACTTGATAGCTTTCAGCACCTGTTTAAAGATACCGGACTATTCACCCTGAAGTTTGATTTTGAATACGACGAACACGCTTGCGACAGCGGAGTAAAGCACCGCGTCAGCCGCCGCATCAGGGTGGTTCTTCCGCCGCAAAAGTTGCCCTTTTCAGACACTTTGTTATGTCTTGGGGACACTTTAAGGGTTCAGTCTTCTGCAGATCCCGAAGTGCGAGCCCAATGGAAGAGCACCTTAACAACCCTCTGCGATACCTGCCGATGGCTCAACTATGTGCCGCTTCCGGGCCAGCCCAATATGCTGACCCTCACGCTTCGCCGCAACAGTTGTCCCAACCTTCTAGATACCTTGTGGGTTCGCACCTATGACTCCCTACAAATTCAAGTCCCAGAGCCAACCTATTATTGCTACGGACAAACGTTCCGGTTCCAGTTCAACGAAATGGGAGGGGACTCATCGCGCAGAGCCTTACACCATTACTGGGACTCAGACACTTTTACCACCGCCGACCTGAACAAACAAATCGCCCGTTATTCAGACACCCTAACCTCAGTTCTGACCGATGCTTGCAATCATCCCAACGATACCCTCATTCAGGTCATTTCGGTGCGCGACTCGCTAAACATCTCAGGTCCATCAGATACCCTCATTTGCCACAATGAGTGGGTTTATCCGGCCAGATGGTATTCAGCCAGCGGCGGACTAAAGCCCGGCCTTCGCTGGGTGGACTCACTAACAGGCGCATCACTGCCAGACAGCATCCAAATCACCCAAGATCAAACCTGGCTCATCATCGCCTCTGATGGTTGTTCACCCGACTACCAAAAAACGGTTCACATTCAAGCCGCAGACAGTCTGTCACTCAAGGGGAAAGAACTTATAGAAGGCATCCGCTGTTGGCTGGACTCTCTGACCGCTTCGTTGGAAGCAATCGGCGGCCGCCCCGCATACCATTGGAACATCACCCGCCCCAACTCTGATACATTCTCTGCGAGCGGCAATGCACTCCCTTCAACCACATGGACGCAATACGGCACCTACAAAATCCATATAAAAGATGCATGCAATCAAGAGCTTTTAGAACAAATCACCGTATCTCCATCCCAAAAAATCAGCAGCGTCATTGCATCGATCGATAGCGCTTGCAGTCGCAAGCCCCTGCAACTTCAGGTGAAATCAAAGGTCAATGCCTATCCTGCTTGGGCGCAAGTCGTAGATGCAACAGGGGTTGTGCTGGCTCAAAAATCTCTAACAGACAGCCTTGAAGTCATTCAGTTTGGACCCACAGATAGCAAAACGCTCACAGTCATGCTGCAAGATGCCTGTCAGTTCACAGACACGGTTCGGGTGCTGGTAAACTACCTTCAAAAACCGTCGCTGAACCTAGACAATCCGCTGCAATTGTGCGCCAAAGAAGTCCTAGATCAAGACTACCAATGGCAGCACCTTCGCTGGAACACCTCATTGGAATGGACCTTGCCCTCAGGGGTTCAAAATCAGGGCGGCAAACTGCTGGGAAATCCCTCCAACGGCTCTCAGATATCCATCAAAATCAGCGATCCATGCTTTGGTGATACCTCAATAATCATCGCCATTCATCGCTTCTCAGAGATTGTCACGCTGCCGATGGATTCGATCTTCTGCACGGGCGAAAAAATAGATCTTTATCCCCTCTATTGGAAGGACACCCAACAGCAAATCGGAAAGTACATACAGTTGAAAAAGCTCAACGACGGACAGTCGCTGACCATCCCCAAAATCATCACCGGTAAACGAGTGCACACGGATAGTCTGCGCATTTCCTATGCAGACACGCATAGGTTGGGACTGGAAGTTCAAAAGCGAAACGGACAGACCTGCGCGGTTTGGAGTCAAAAAATCCGTGTGGTAAACACACCGGTCGCTGACTTCATGGTGGATTTGGAGCCATTGGTTCAGGGCAAGAAGTTCAGCACCATCAATCGGTCGCAGTACGCCAACCGTTACACCTGGACGGTAGACGCGGTCAAAAAGGGCAATCAAACCAACATCGAGCACACGTTAACAGACACCGGATGGTCAGAAATAGGCTTGTGGGCCTCAAACGAATGGGGCTGCATAGACTCCATCAAGCAGCTTTACCGCGTTGAACGTCCCACGAAAGCCTACTATCCCACGGCATTCACACCAAACGGAGACGGCCTCAACAACGTGTGGCATCCCCAAGGCGACAACATCAAGAGCTATAAAATCAGGGTTTACACCCGCTGGGGCGAAAAGGTCTTCGACGGCGGCGAGAACGAACCCTTCACGGGCATCTACCAAGGCGAACCCCTCATGGAAGGCGCCTACGTAGCGGTCACAACCATCAAAGACATCCAAAACCAAACCCACCAAGAAAACCAAGTCATCGTTCTCATCCGCAAGCCGGAGTAGGGGGTGGGATTAAAAAGCATACCTCTCTGCTTTAACAAGTCAATTTGATCTGCTATGGAGTAAGGAGTTTTATTTGCCATAGCTATAAAAAAAATGACCCGTTAGCAGATCTTACGGTATGCTAACGGGTACTGTTGCTACAAATTTATTACATTTTTTGAATTCTCTCCAACCAAATTTGCCAAAGCAATAACCTTACAATTTGCATGAATTTTTCTGATTTTAACACAAATGCTTTGCTGAAAGCTACACAACTATACGGAACGGGCAAAACTAAGCGCACTTTAAAATCAATCCTCCGAGATCAACTACAAAATGCCTGATTTTACCCATAAAGAACCAAATGATATTTAAACCTTATCCTGGTACCTTTTCCCAAGCTTCTTGGTACCTTTTGGGAGATAATCATTCACAAAGCATTGTTATTTAACACTTTACGCTTTGGTGCGTCTTAGTACCTTCTTGCTTCAATTCTAGTCCCACCCAACAAGAGCTTTCCTTTTAATGATGTTTTATATCTTTGTAACTTCGAACTAGGTTTATCGGGGATTGATCTTTCTATAAGCCCTTCTCCAATCAATGGAAGGATGTATCTATCACGAAAAGAGCTGCGGTTATTATATTTAAGAAAAACAAGAAGCTCATCCATTGATGCGGGTTCCAAACAAAGCACCAAGAGCTGCATCAAGTAAAGACCCTTTTTTCCCAAGAACTTGGTACCTTTTTCCGACCATCATGGTACCTTTTCCCAACTTTCAGCTCTTAAATCCTGAATGAAAAATTTGAATTTCTGAAAAACGAATAATACCTTTGAAGAACAGTGCCCCATTATACCTGGCTATAATGCAGCACTTTAAAACAGGAAACACGGTACCCAGCATGCAAATGTTGGGTATCTTTTTTTACGGAGTAATCATAAGTTTTACTTCAACCATAACGTCCCCCAGCCCCCAGTCGCTCGTCCCTAGACCCTCGACCAACTACCAACTACTATGTACCAAGGACCAGGTACCAAGGACCAGGTACCACGGACCAGGTACCAGGTACCATGGACCACGGACTACCGACCACCGACCACGGACTACCAACTACCAACTACCAACTACCGACAATACCTTTTTCGCCTCCGCCAACCTCACATTCAACATCCAAACATGCGGCATTTCGGGGAATTCGTACAATTGAATGCAGCAGTTTTCCGACTTTAAATGGGTGTATAGCGTTTGAGCGTCACTGTAAAATATGTCGCGGCTGCCAATGAATACCTTGATGGGCGGCAAATAGCTGAGGTCAGATTGCGATTGAAGCCAGGGCAGCGGACACATGAACGGGTGGGTGACCGTGTCGCTTCCGGAGTAGGCCGTGGCGGCGAGCTTTAAGGCGGGCAACGATAAAATGGGGTCAGAAATGGAATCTGTTATTATTCGTTTGTTCGACATGCTGGCGTCCAACCAAGGAGAAAGAAGAATCAATCCTGCCAATTGGCGGCCTTTGACCATGATCGCTGTAGAGAGTGCCAGTCCTCCGCCTGCAGAATCGCCCATGATGATGATTTCTGCCTCCGGATAGGTGTCGTAGATCCATTGCATCAGATATTTCATGTAGACTTCTACTTGTCGTTGAGTGAAGTCGGGTGCTAGCGGATAATCGGGCACGATGACGCGGTTGCCGCTGAGGTCAATGTATTGCTCAATGAATTCCCAATGCATGGGCAGAAGGTTGGCCACATATCCACCACCGTGCAGGTAAATGACGGTTTTTCGGGATGGTTTGGCCGACTTGGGTTCAAGCACCCAGAGTTTTCTGTTTTGCAAAGTGGTGTCGTTCAGTTGGTACTTGAGTTTGAAATGCAACATAGGCGAAACGGCTCGCTCTGGGGCCATTTGCTTCTTGAGGATTTTCTCAAAGAGGAGATCAACGCGCGATTTTTCGGCGAGGTCAATCATGAGATTGGAGGCTAAGCTGGTTTTTTGGGGCGCAACAAAATGCAAAGTACAGGTGTCTTGGGTTGATTCTGCTGCGGCAATGGGTTGCTGCGATTGGCAGGAGAGGAGATATCCCCCGAGAAATAAAAACCAAGCCCAATGAAACTTCATGGTGCAAAGGTCCTCAGAAAATCAATCATTTGCAGGTAAATCAGACGCATTGTGCCAAATCTTCGATGATTAAGTGTAATTTTGCGGCATGAACGCAGAGCATCTGAAAGATATAAAAAGCCGTGTGCAGGCTTTGAGGGGGTATCTTTGACTTGGATAGAAAATTAGCTGAAATAGCAGACGAAGAAGAACAAACCCTGGATCCATCGTTTTGGGACGATCCAAAGAGGGCAGAAGCCCATTTGAAGAAAATCAAGGACAAAAAAATCTGGACGGAAGCCTTCGCAAAAGTGAACGGCGCCCTCGAAGATTTGACGGTATTGCACGAGTTTCAAGAAATTGGAGAAGCCAAGCCCGAAGAGGTTGATGCTCAGTACAAAGAGGTTCAAGACGCACTTGAAGATTTAGAATTCAAGAACATGCTGCAGTCTGAAGAAGACGCCTTGAGCTGCGTATTGGAAATCAATGCCGGTGCTGGTGGTACGGAAAGCTGCGACTGGGCCGAAATACTGTCTCGTATGTACATGATGTGGGCCGAGAAAAACGATTTCAAGGTTACTGAATTGGATAGGCAAGACGGCGACGTAGCCGGAATCAAATCGCTATCGCTCGAAATCACCGGGAGTTTTGCTTTTGGATACCTCAAAGGTGAAAACGGGGTACACCGAATGGTGAGAATTTCGCCGTTCGACTCAAGCGCTCGCCGACATACATCGTTCGCATCGGTTTATGTGTATCCTTTGGTGGATGATTCGATTGAAATTGACATCAAAGCTGCCGATATTGACTTCCACACCTCGCGAAGCGGTGGTGCCGGTGGACAGAACGTGAACAAGGTGGAAACCAAGGTTCAATTGACCCACATCCCAACGGGCATAGTGGTAATCTGTCAGGTAGAACGTTCTCAGTTAGCCAACCGCGAACGCGCCATGCAAATGTTGAAATCGAGGTTGTATGAAATGGAAATTCAGAAGAGAAATGCCGCCCGACAAGAGATTGAAGCTGGGAAGATGAAAATTGAGTGGGGTTCTCAAATCCGTAACTACGTTTTCCATCCCTACAAACTCATCAAAGACGTTCGCACCGAAGTAGAAACCAGCAACGTTCAAAACGTGATGGACGGCGACTTATGGCCATTCATCAAAGCGTTTTTGCTTAAAGCCAAGAACTAGAACAAATTAACAACTAGCCCAAAGCTTTTTTGTAGGTTTCCAAACAGCGCAAACGAGCCGAAGCATGGTCTACCATCGGTCTAGGATATTTAGGGGTGCCAAATTCTGGCACCCATTTTTTTACGTACACCGATTGAGCATCAAATTTTTCCAATTGTGTCGTAGGATTGAACACGCGGAAATAAGGTGCTGCGTCAACGCCACTTCCCGCTGCCCATTGCCAACCGCCGTTGTTGCTGGCCAATTCAAAATCCAACAATTTTTGAGCAAAATAGGCCTCGCCCCATCGCCAATCAATCAACAAATGTTTGGTCAAAAAACTGGCTACCACCATACGCACCCTATTGTGCATGAATCCCGTGGCGTTCAATTCCCTCATTCCTGCGTCTACCAAGGGGTAACCCGTGGTTCCAGATTTCCACCTCTCAAAGTCATTGGGATTGTTGATCCATTCAATGCGATCGTATTGCGGCTTGAACGACTCGTTTTCCACTCGGGGGAAGTGCCATAAAATCTGCATGTAAAACTCTCTCCAAATCAATTCGTTGATCCATTTTTCACTCAAACTCTGACCTTTTTCAAATTTCTCCCTGATGGAAACCGTGCCAAACCTAAAATGCACCGACAACCTCGTAGTTCCCAAAATGGATGGAATGTCTCTCTGTTCCTCGTACTTTCTGATTCTTCCTTGTTCAACCGTTGTGGGCGGGAATTCCATTCCTGTGGGTGCAAATCCCATAGATTCCAAGCTTGGAATTTCAGGGGCATCGAACTTCAATAATTGATTGAGGTGGTTTTCCGAGGGATATTGAATCACAGGTTGTTGAGACAATCGGAGTTTCCATTTTTTCATGTAGGGCGTGAACACGGTGTATGGATTTCCGTCGTCTTTCACCACTTCGTTTTGCTCAAAAATCACTTGATCTTTGTAGCTCTGATAGGTTTTATTTGAAGCCTTGCAAAGATCTTCTACATACAAATCCCGCTCAATGGCTGATGCTTCATAATCCCTATTAACGTAAAGTCCTTTAGCATGAGGGTCGCCGAGAAGTTGTTTCCAAACTTCGCGAGAAGAACCGTAATGAACCTCTAAATTACCCATCAAGTCATGATTCAGCTGGGTGATTTGTCTATGTATGAATTCCACTCGGGCATCAGCGGGTTTTTCCAATAAATCGAGAATATCTCTATCGAACACGAAAACGCATTTTACGGCGTAGCCAGAGTTTAGCGCTTGGTATAAGCCGTGATTGTCGGTAGTTCTCAGATCTCGTCTGAACCAGAAATATACAAATTCACTCATTTTACCAGTTGTTGAATGGCTGATTGTACTTCGGGATATTCAAAGGTGAAACCATTTTTCACTAATTTTTCAGAGGATACTTGCTGAGAGGTTAAGGGGAGGATGCTTCGTTCACCCAAAAGAAGTTTCAACACAAAGGCTGGAACCGTTGGAGTGAATTTGATGAGTTTGCCGTTGAGCAAAGCTTTTGCAAATTCTTTTTGACTGCAAGCGCCAGGCGATACCGCGTTGTAGGTACCTGAAGGCAAATGATTTTCGGCCAGTTGCTTGTAGATATTGATTAAGTCTCTGTAGTGTATCCAACTCCAGTCATTACTACCGCTTCCTGTCAAGGGCACGATGCCAAGTTTATGAGTCATTGCCGTCACCGGAAATATACCTGCTGTGGGTTCGAGTACCAGTCCCACGCGAACAACACTCACCTGGATGCCCAGAGGAGCCGCTTGCTGGGCTTCGTATTCCCAATCTTGACAGACTTTCTGCAGAAAACCGTCCCCGGAGGGAGAGTCCTCAGTGAAACCCACTCCTGGATCAGGATAATAACCAATGGCAGAGGTGCTGATGAGGTGTTTTACCCGACCCGGATTCTTTTTCAATCCCCCAACGAGAAGTCGAGTGCCGAGTATTCGGCTGTCGTAAATTGATTTTTTATGAGCGGTGGACCAAGGTTTGGCAATGCTACTGCCTGCCAAATGGATGATGCAATCAATGTTATCGAAAAGATTTTCAGGCAAATAATGATTTTTTATGCTCCATGTTAAATCTTTTTTAACATTATGATTGTTATCATCATGTACCAATTGAAAAACAGTGTGATTGTTTTGATTTAAAAGAGCTTTCAAATGCTTTCCCACTGTACCTGAACTGCCTGTAATTAGAATATTCATAAGAATGACTGAGAATACAACAAATGAAATCAAAAAAAGTCGTGGACTCAAAAAGTCTAAGAAGGATTTCCGCGACAAATATTTCATAAAAGATGTAGAAAACATCACCGGTATCAAGGCATTCACTATACGTGTGTGGGAACAACGCTACGGAATGCTGGTTCCAAAAAGAACAGACACCAACATCAGATATTATGAAGAAGAGGATCTTAAATACATGATGAACGTGGCATTGTTAAATGTCAACGGATATAAAATCAGTAAGATAGCTGAAATGTCGAGAGACGAGGTGCAACGCAGAACCCTGCACATCTCCGAAAACGCCTCCACCCATCAAAATCAGATTTCGGCCATGACCAATGCCATGATCCAATTTGATGAAAAAGAATTCAATAAAATTTTATCCATCAGCTTCTTGAAGTTGGGAGTAATAGAAACTACCTCACACATCATTTTCCCCTTTTTACAACACGTGGGCATTTTGTGGTTGAGCGGTTCTATCAATGTGGCCCACGAACATTTCATCACCAATCTCATCAAGCAGCGTATGTACGTAGCAGTAGATCAGGTGACAACCCCACGACTTCCCAATTGTAAAAAGTTCATCTTGTTCCTTCCAAACGGTGAAAATCATGAGCTCAGTTTGCTGTTTGCGAGTTATATCTTGAAAACCCGCGGACATGAGGTAATTTACATTGGGTCATCAACTCCCATCGATGATTTGAATCAATTGTTTAAGGTTCACCAACCCGATGTTCTTTTCTGTGCCATCACCAACGCCAACAGCAACATTCCGGTTCAAGTGTATGTAAATACCTTGTCTAGAAACTGGCCCAATACCACCATCTGTTTTACCGGAAATCAAATTGTAAGACGTCGCGACCTGAAGGTAGGCAGCAATTGCAGAATCATTGGTAGTCCAGACGACTTCTTTACGTTCCTAGATCAGCTGAAATAACCACCTCCGGCAACAACGCAGTTCCGTTGATAAGGTGGTCTGCGTAAAGCGGACTCAACATGCTCACCAAGCTGCTTCCTTTTGATCCCAAGCCATTGTAAATGTACACATCTTTTTGAGTTGGATGTTCTCCCATGAAAGGTCTGTGAGTGTTGATGGTTGGTCGAGGAGCTCGTTTGTGTTCAACCACTTCTAAGGTGTATTTTGAGGGGATCCACTCTCTGTAAATCTCCATCAATTCGTTCAAGTCTTTTTCATCGGGTTCAGTAGATAAAGAACCGCTGTGAAAAGTGCTTCCGCCAATCCAAAGGTCATTTCCCAATGGCACCAACCACTCTTTCCGTTTCAAAATATACCGATGAGGCAGACCCTCAATTCTGAATTTAATCAAATCTCCGCCCGTAACCGTTAGCGGTAAATAAGAGAACCACGGATTATCAAGCATTTTGACTCCTTCGGCAAAAATGATCTTACTAAACTTTAACAGACTTGAATCACATTTCCAAATTATTTCGTCAGAACTGATGATTAAATCGTTGTAATTTAAGGTGTTGGAATGAAAATTCACGCCTTTAGATTCTAAATAACGTTTTGCTTCCACCAGAAATACCGACACGTCTAATTTGCCGCTCAAATGACAAAGTGCAGCTCCATAGGGAAGGGGGACTCCAAATTCATTGTCAGCACCGTCAATGGTTTCAGGCTCAACGGGAGTGAGGTGCTGGGTGAATCCGTTTTGTCGGGCTCTTTTGGTCCAATTTCGGGTATGAGCTTCATTTTTATGCACCTGCAGGGTTTCTATTCGATGAATGAATTTAGCACTTGAATCTGTGCCAAATTTGGCTTGCCAATCTTCGTAATAATCAAATACCGACGGGTAAATTTCGTCGCAATACCAGGCCTTCTGCACGTTTCTTGGAACCATGGGATTCATCATGCCTGCAGCAACCCTGCTTGATGACAATGGGTTGAATTGGTCAACCACCGAAACAGCAGCACCTCTTTTATGAAGTTCCAAGGCCAACGACGTTCCCGCAATGCCTGCTCCCACAATCAGAAATTCAGCGTTTACCTCCAAAATTTTCTCTTTATTTGCAAAGATAATGGCTCCGCCTATGTTCAAACGAATTTCCTTATCCCTGATGTTTTTGAGTTTTGCCCTCGTCGGACATGCGCAAATCCTTCAAAACATCGAAAATGCATTTCAGCCGTGGCCAGAATGGAATAAAGCGCAATTCTATTTCTTGCCTTCAGTTTCATCGGTTTTCAGTCAGATTGACGGCGATGGTGCTAGTGGGTACAACAAGTTTGGATATCAACTAGCCCTCAATACTGGATACGCCTTAAATTCAAATCAAGCCGTTGAACTGAGCTTTGGTATCTCCGAAAGAGGATCTCAACAAGGCACAGACCCACTTAACGCCATCTTCAACGTCTTCCACATTCGATATCAATACTTTGAAACGGGACTTATCTACCAGCAAAAATGGAAGAAACTTCTCATCAACGGTGGACTTAGAACCACTTATTTACTCTCTGCCGAAGAAGATCTGGGTTCGGCTCCCGCACTTCAAGACCATTTAAAAACGTTTGGCATCATGAGCGAAATAGGCGTGAGAGCCCGTATTCACGAGAAATGGGCCCTGCAATTCACCTCAAATTACGGACTACTTTCTTTGGCAAAAAATGAAATCATGATTCCCAATCCGGTTTTCAGAACTTCAGGCCAATTTTTGAATTGCATGAGCGTGGGCGCCATCTATTTAATCAATCAACGTTAAATGAAATATTTTTTTGTAGTTCTTTCTTTGTTTTTCTGGGGATGTCAACAGCCAGAATCCACCCGAATCAATCGCGATTTTGCCATAAAACAAGTGCTCGCATATCAAATTGATCAGTGGAACCGCGGAAGCGTTGACGGATTCATGAAAGGGTATTGGAACAGCGATTCGCTTCAATTCATAACCCCAAATGGCGTAAAAAAGGGCTATCAAACCGTTCTGAATTCCTACAAGAAGAATTATCCCACCTCTCTGGAAATGGGTACCTTGCACTTCGAAATTTTACACATCAAATACCTGAGTGATGACAGCTCATGTGCTCAAGTGTTGGGCATGTGGCACGTGACAGAGAATCCAAAACCGGGAAGCGGTTATTTTTCACTGATTTTCAGATTCTTCGAAGATGGTCCAAAAATTATCATCGATCATACGTACTAATTTACTTCCGTACCTGCTCTTTCTGCAGGTCATCATTCATGCCCCATTCATGAATACCCCTGCTTCTGGACATCACGTTTGGAGGCAATGCAATACCTTGGCCATCGCCAAAAATTACCACGAAATAGATCCAAATATTTTATACCCAAGAATCGATAAAACCTTTGGAACCAACGGAATTACCGGCCCGCAATTCACTTCCTACGACTATTCACTGTCGGTCTTATACCGAATTTTTGGCTTCTCTGAATTTACCCATCGGTATTTCAGTTTGATTCTTTCGCTCCTCGCTCTCTGGGGAATGTTCAAGGTAGCTCAAATCTATTTCAAAGGCTTTTTGCTGCCCAATTTAACCACACTCGCACTCTTGGGAATCCCCGAATTCTACTATTACAGCATCAACGCCGTTCCCGATCTCCTCGCCCTGGCTGCCATGCTCTGGGCCTGGCACTTTTTCTACCAATTTCTTCGCCATCCCGCATTTTCAAGTGCCCTTTATTGCGGACTTCTTTTAGGTTTAGCGGGAATGACCAAACTCATGTTTTTGGTCGCTGGATTTGTATTTCTCGCAGAAATCATTCGCCAGAAAATCAGTAAACCCACTTTATGGATTGGATTCATTCTCATTGCCGGACTCTCAATCATCCCGTCTCTGGGCTGGTATCAATGGGCCAAGTACCTCACTTCCATCAACGGCATCCACGAGTTTGTGCATCAAATTCGCTTTTTGCATTCTGTGCCTGCCGCACTTTCAGCCCTCAAGCAGAACATTCTGTCTGACACGGTTGAAACCTGGGTAGGTTATCCTCTGTTGATTTTTGTTTTCGGGGGACTTTTTTACGCCTTGCGCTCCCGTGATCTGCGTGTATATCTATCGGTTTTTGCAGCACTTTTGTATTATATAGTGATGCAACACCAACTGCAGGTTCACGGATACTATATGTTGGTATTTGTTCCCTTTATTGCTTTGTCTGCAGGATATTTCTTCAAAAAACAGCCCCATTTTTTCATTTTGTTTGTGACTTTGATGAGTTTGTCGCCCTTGTGGGCCTTCCTGCGAATGTCGCACAACTACGGCAGCCGCGTACCTCAAGAACTTCTCGAAATCAAAAATCAAACCTCCTTTAAAAGTTGGTCTTCAGAAAAGAAACATTGGATTGTGGGTCCAGACGAAACGGGTTGCGTGTATTTTTACTATTTGCAGGCAAAGGGTTATCCTTGGGATGTCCCTAGCGCAGATTCTTTGACATTGTCGAGGTTTTCAACTTGGATTTCAAAAGAGGGTGATGACTTGGGCATGATCACAGACAGAATAGATCTTTTGGATGAGGTTTCTCATAAATTAAACCTAAAATATACGGTTTTACATAGGCAGGGAAACTTCCATTGGGTAGATTTCCAAGAATTTTCTAAATAAAGTTTTGAAATTGTTGGATTAAATGCTATTTTTGCGCTCCAATTTTTACGAAAATTCATCATGAACTCGATTGTAAATAGCATCACACAAGAACAATTAAGAACCGATCTTCCTGATTTTAAGGCCGGTGATCGTGTAACCGTTCACTACAAAATTAAAGAAGGAAATAAGGAGCGTATTCAGCAGTTCCAAGGCGATGTTATCCAGCGTCGTAACGGCGGTATCAACGAAATGTTTACCGTTCGTAAGATTTCCAATGGAGTAGGTGTTGAAAGAATTTTCCCTTTACACAGTCCTTACATCGACAAAATCGAAGTAAACCGTCGCGGTAAAGTACGTCGTGCACGTATTTTCTATCTACGTGAGCAAATTGGTAAGGCGGCTCGTATTAAAGAGCGTCGTATTTGATTGACATATAAATAATATTTAAGCAAAAGAAAGACTGCCCTTGGGTGGTCTTTTTTTGTTATGGCAGGCAACCTTTTGCCTTAATTCGCATTATAGGCTAAGATGCGTGAAGTACAACTATCAGAAATTGCCCGTTGCAAGTCCAAAGATTCAAAATTGGTGGGGCAAATCTTTTTGAGGTTGCACCCATCACTCATCAGTCTGTGTTACCGTTATTTGGGCTCATTCAGCGACTCTGAAGACGTGGTCATGATTTCTTGGGTCAAAGTGCTAGAACGCCTCTCTGACTTCCAATATGAGCACCCCTTGAGTTTTTATGGATGGATCAAAAAAATCTGCATCAACGAATCCCTCGGCATCCTTCGCAAACGCAACAATTTCCACCTCATCTCACTCAGCGACCTCCCCGAAGAGTCCCAACCTCACTTCAATGAATTCTCAAGCATAGACACCCAAACGCTATTAACCTTAGTGGCCCAACTCCCAGACGGATACCGAACGGTTTTTAATCTTTTTGCTATTGAAGGATATTCTCACGCCGAAATATCTCAACTTCTACAAATATCAGAATCTACGAGCAAATCACAATTCCGCAAAGCCCGACTCAGCCTCGCGCAATCCATCAAATCAACATTCAACGAGTCTGCCCAATCCAATCACAACCATGACAACACCCAAGGCATTTAAAGATCTCGAAGCTTTCTCTGATTATCCATCAGGATACGAGCCGGTTGTTGAAACCCAAAAGCAACTCATTGTTCAGTCAATGAAGAAATCAAAACATCAGCGTCAAATAGCCGTGATCTTTACCATTGCTGCATCGGTGGTGATACTGGTGGTCGGTAATCGGTTTTCGGTGATCGGTGATCAGAAGTCGGTGAACGGTGATTGGGTGGAGGTTATCGGTGATCGGGGGGCGGTGATTGGTCATCGGAAGTCGGTGGTCGGTGATCGGGGGGCGGTGATTGGTCATCGGAAGTCGGTGGTCGGTGATCGGGGAGCGGTGATTGGTGATCAGAAGCCGGTGATCGGTAATCAGAAATTGGTGATCGGTAATCAGAAATTGGTGATCGGTGATCAGAAATCGGTGATCAGCTCCCAGCCAAAGACCAAGGACCAAGGACTAAAGACCAACTCTCAACCGATAGCCGATAACCGATCACCGATCACTGGTAACCGACTACCGTCCAACGAAATCTTCCTAACAAAACAACGCTTCAAGCAATTTGAGTTTAATCGTCCGCCGGAGGCGGTAAAACGTCCCCAAGAAGAGAAAAAGAAAACGGAATTCTTCGTTTTTCAAAATGGTAATTTCAAAATAATCAACAGACCCAATCAATCACAAAACACCGTAATCTACACAAAATGAAGGTTAAATATTTTATCGTATTTTTAGGATGTATCGTCGTAAATAATGGATTTTCTCAATCATTGAACTTTGAAACTCTCAAAGGCAAAGCCAGTTGGGGTATGGGTGGGGTAGATAGAGTGGTGTTTGAGTCGCACTCGCTTAGGCAAATTGCCAGATACGATTCATTCTTTTCGGTGGTCTCGCATTGGTTGACCGATATGAAAGCGAGTGAATTGGATTTTGAAACGCTTCCAACTCCGTTGAATTTGCATTATGCGCTTTTTGCAGATGGGAAGCGAAAGTTGACCATTGAAAATCCTGAGTTTTTGCCTCAGAGCTTTGATGTAGAAAAAGAAACATTGAACAACCAAGATAGCTTGCCATCTAATGTGATTCATATCTATGATATCCGAAACCAAGTAAACCTGAGTATTTACTTAGAAGAATTAAAAAACGTCTATAAACTCAAGGAGCTGGTCGACTTTTATTATGATTCCTTGGTATTGTTTGAAGGTAAAAAATACCGAGAAATTTGCGGAATTTTGGGATTAAAAGCCATAGATGAATTCAAGATTTATGCCGTTGATTTTTTGAGTTTTAAAGAATCTTTGCAAACCATTGTTCGCCCAGAGAAAAAACCTAAATGGTCAAGATCCTATAACTTCTACAGCGAAGAGCGAACTGCATTAGCGCAAGATTCAGGGTATAAAATGCTCAATAAATTGGTTTGGGAGTCTAATTTTCAGCCTGTATTTTGGCCGCACACCAGTTTGGGTGTTATAGGCGAAAATCCATGCATTCAAGTAAATTTTGATCTGGTTTTAGCATCGTATTTCGAACAAGATTTGCCCAAAGAATTGATTTATCTGAGTGGAGGTACAACCTTGTACAACTACAAGGACAATTCAGATAAATATCAAATCACCAATTTGTATGAGCTATTGGTTGGACTAAAAATCACCAATATACACCCCCATTTAAAGTCAATAAATCAGTTCTGGGTTTCTGGGTTGGAAGTGGGGCGATATATGGCTGATCCGCTCGGGTCAATCTTAAATTCGCCTGGTTACGTGGTAAAAGGATACAATCAGCGTGGAAATGTGAGAATCAATACCGGTTTTTACTTTACCACCTCCACAAAAACAAATCCTAACATCAGTCAGGCATTGATGTTTTCAATTGAAATTTTTGATATTGTAGGGATGATTTCCAAGAAGAACATGGTTCGTCAAGGCGGTAAAGATTAGGAGGGGTTATTCTGTGACTCAAATATGACTGTACAAAAAATCATACTATTTCATTTTATGTATTAAACTTCCGTTAACACCCTGCGTCTAATATTCGGAAAGATAATCATCTTCGTGTTGTTAAGTTTATTACGAATGAGTATCCCTAAAAAGAATATATCAGACCAGGAAATGCGTAAACCAGAGGTATCCATCAATTTTCAAAGATTGGATGAAAATCAATTGGTTGCATACTTCCAGAAGCCTTCTCATGTGGAAGATGCATTCAGAGAAGTGATACGCAGATTTCAAGAAAAAGTATACTTTTATGTTCGCAACATGTTGGTGTCACATGACGATGCAAACGATGTTACCCAAAATACGTTCATCAAAATTTGGCAAAACCTATCCACATTTAGAGGTGATAGTAAATTGAGCACCTGGATTTTAAGAATTGCATCAAACGAAGCCATCAGCCATTTACGCAAGCGTAAACTTACAATTGATTTCGACGAAGCTCAACCTGAATTAGCCGATCAACTGATTCAAGACGATTATTTATCGGCTCAAGGCGTTGAATTAAAGTTGGCAAAGGCCATGTGTTATTTGCCTTACAAACAGAAATTGGTATTTGTGTTGCGTTATTTCGAAGATCTTTCTTACGAAGAAATTGCAGAGCTTACCCAAACTACAGTCGGTGCTTTGAAATCAAGCTATCACCACGCAGTTAAAAAAATTGAAATTTATTTAGACGTATTAAGATAATCGCCATGGACATAGAAACAAAAAAAATCAAGTCTCCATACAAGCCATCGTCAGATTATTTTTCAGACTTGGCCATGAAGATTCAACAAAAAGCAGGTATAGAACCTCTCGATCTTGGTATAAAAGAAGAAATCGTATCGTTTAAATCTGCCGCAAAGGAACCTATTCAATTGACGGTTGAATTCGGATTTCCTCTTACCACTCAACGCAGTTCAGAACCCGATATTTCGATGCCCGAGGCTCCGCTACCTGCGGTAGAAAATATCCCCGTGGCCGAGAAACTTCCCGGTGAGGAAAACCATTCCGTTGTTGAGAAACTTCCTGAAGTGGAAAACGTTCCCGTTTCCGAAAAACTGCAAACAGAAGTAACCCTAGCCAAAGACCAAAGACCAAAGACCAAAGACCAAGAACCAACTACTGAACTCGAATTCTCTGATGAGGATTTAGACCGCTTGCACGCAGAAATGACAGGTGAGTCTATTGTGCCAGTTCAAGCAACTTTTGAAAGAGAATCAGCACCGGTGAAAATGGAACAACCCAAAGCAAGTAAGGTTGAAAAATCTACTTCTAAGAATACTCAAGAACGTGTTTCAATTTGGGCAATGATTCCCTGGTCTTCATTGTTAGGTGTGGCTGCATCGCTGTTTGCCGTTGCTGCAGCTTGGTTGGTTTGGAACCAAATTCAAAAACCTATGACCGTTGAACAACGTGTGGCTAGAGCGGTTCAAACAGCTCCTGTTGCAGCTGCCGCTGTAAAGACGTCCCCCGAAAAGAAAGAACTCAATATTGAAGCCCTTCCTGCAAGTCATCAAGTGATTTACGATATGATTCAAGAGGGGACTTCTGCAGATAAACATGTGATGAATTTTAACCAAATGCCCGAACAATCAAGAATTTCGTCGGTGGAATTGGAGAGAAACGGATTGACTGTTTTGGATTTGGAAGATCAAATCTTTGACGAAATAGAATTATGAAAAACGCATTTTACGCATTCGTGTCATTGATGTTTTTCGCCTATTCGGCGGATGTTTTGGCCCAAGGTCCACCACCGCCACCCATTGAAATGGATGAAGAAGCGAAGCTCGATGAGTTAAAAGACTACCGCGAAGATCTTTTCAAACAAAAGTTAAAACTGACCGATGCAGAAGCAAAGGAGTTCTTCCCCATTTTTGATGAATATCAGTTAGAGTTGCGCAAATCTAAAAGAGCGTTTCGCAAGAAATGGTATCCCAAGAATGTAGATGAATTGAGTGATTCAGAAGCCAAAGAGTACTTCAATGATGCTGTGTCATTGCAACAAAACGAAATTGATCTACTGAAAAAATACAGCAACAAACTGGCTGATGTCATTGGAATGAATAGGGTAGTAAAAATACCAAGAATACAGCGTGAAGTGCGTACCTTATTGGTGATGAAGGCCGATGAAATGGAAATCAAGAAGAGAGAGAAACCCAAAAGAAGGCGATAGTGTGTAATTTCCGTTTTGTTAAATAATAGTTAATTTTTGAACGAACTCCTGAGGAAGCCTTTTTTTTTTGTGGAATGACAAAAGTTTGACAAATAGATTTTCTTGTAATTAATTATTTGTAAATCAATTTGTTACGTATCTTTATTTGAGGTATTGAAGGAATAGAATGTGCAATAGGTCATACTACTGTCAGACTATTTAGGTTCTTTTTGCGTTTGCAAAATAGATATCTCAGAGTAGTTAAGGTCAAGAGTACACTTGTTTAATCGTTCGGGTAGAGTTATGTTTGCAACATTTTGTATAAAACACGAAAACATGAGTAATCAGAAAAACAAATCAACTGCAGATGTTATCACAGCGTACTTCGCCGGAGCATCTATCTTGGTCTCATTTGTGACCGGAGTATTAATCTATCTTTTCATCTTGGGTGACCCTGCAAACTTTGAGGGTGCGGGCTTAAAACCTGAGGAAATTGTAGAAAAAGGACATCCCCACAACATTTTAGGTATCATTCACAGAGGGGGATTCATCGTTCCTTTGCTTTTGACCGTTAACATCACGGTTATTTTAGTGAGTATTGAGCGTTTTGTAACTTTATCTATTGCTTCTGGAAAAGGTAATGCTACTTCATTCATTCGCAAAATGCAATCATTGTTGTCAAATAATGACATTGACGGTGCAATTAAAGCGTGTGACGTACAAAAAGGATCATTGGCAAACGTGGTAAAAAGCGGTTTGACTCGTTATTCAGTTGTAAAATCAAAAGATAGCTTGTCTCGCGACGAGAAAAAAGCGGCTATCGAAAAGGAACTAGAAGAAGCTACAAGCTTAGAACTTCCTATGTTGAGCCGTAACTTGGTAATCATTTCTACTTGTTCTTCAATTGGGGTATTGGTAGGTTTGATTGGTACGGTATTGGGTATGATTCGTGCGTTCGCAGCGTTAGCGAATGCAGGTGCACCTGACACTGCTGCCTTGGCAACAGGTATCTCTGAGGCATTGGTAAATACTGCATTTGGTATCATTGCATCTACTTTAGCGATCATTGCGTATAACTATTTCTCTAACCGTATTGATGGTATGACCCACTCTATGGATGAGGCTGGTTATTCAATTGTTTCTAATTTCCAAGCTAACCACGGGTAATTCATTTACCTTTTTAGCCTTTACAGTATTAAGTACCATTAATAAAAAAACAGAATGCCTAAAGTAAAAATGCCTAGATCAGCTCCGTCGTTGGATATGACTCCAATGGTGGACTTGGCGTTTCTTTTGGTGACATTCTTCATTTTGACCTCAAGTTTCCGTGCTCCTGAGCCCGTGATTCTTGATCCTCCAGCATCAACCACCGAAATCCAAATTCCAAAACAGGTTTTCTTGGTAATGATTGATGAAGAAGGACGTGTATATGTGGACATCACAAATGCCGCGGTTAAATCTAAAGTTCTCAAACAAATTATGTCTGAATTCAAGGTTCAAGGAATGAGCGAAGAAGACATTAATAATTTTGGTGGAGTAGGACCTGTTGGTTTGCGTGCTGCTGAGATTCCTGCCTTCATGGCTTTGGAGTCTAGCGACAGACCCAACTACGAACAAAAAGGTATTCCCTATGACACCGCAGAGAGCAAGATCAAAACTTGTGAATTGTACTATTGGGCCTATTTAACAAAAATTGAAGCCCACAACGATTACAAGCAGCGTGAAGAAGAAGCCAAATTGAAAAATATGGAGTTTGATAAATCAAATTACATTCAGTTTGCCATTAAAGCAGCTAGCAACGCGAAATACGATAAAATCAATCAAGTGATTCAAGTGTTCCGCGAAGCTAAAGTGAAACAGTTCCAAATGATAACCGGTCTAGAAAGCGCACCTAACTAATAGAATAAGATATGGCAGAAATAATTCAGCAGAGTTCGGGCGGTGATGGTAAAAAAAGAGCCAAAAAACTGAGCACCAGAGTCGATATGACTCCTATGGTTGACTTGGCTTTCTTGCTTTTGACCTTCTTCGTTTTGACTTCAACCTTTTCTAAGCCCAAGGTGTTGCGCATGATCTTTCCAGAAAAACTCGATAAGAACAATCCGCAAGTAAAACAACCCGAAGTTAAAAATGGTCTAACCCTGTTGTTGACCAAAGACAATCGTTTGTTTTACTATAATGGTGCTTTAAAAGCTGATAATCCTCCAACAGAAATCAGCTACACCAAAGATGGACTTCGAACAATTTTGATAGAAAGAAATGCTCCCTTGATCAAGCAATTAAAGGAACTTCAAAACAAATTGGCAAAAGTGGCTGCAGCAGACACCGCCGCAAAAAATAAAATTGAGCGCGAAGCAAAAGACGCACAACAAAAATCTTCCTTGGTTATCCTAGTGAAACCTGACAAAGACGCAACCTACGAAAATGTCATTGACATCGTAGACGAGTTTCTGATTACTCAAGTTGCAAAATACTTTGTGGTTGACACTGGTTTTGATCCATTGGAAAGAAAATTGGTGGACGAAAAATTAAATCAATAATTATGGAAGAGAACGGATTCATGAAACAATTTAACCGTTGGGATTTGCCCGAGGCAGATTCTCGATTGGAATTGGTCTTTCAAGACCGATTCAAAGATTACGGTGCGTATCAAGTAAGAAAACTCTTCCGTAGGTCTCAAGCATTAGCAACCGTTGTAACCGTTGTGTTCGTGGTTTTTATTGCCTTGATTCCACGCATTCTTGATTCTCTCTCAAAAGAGCCTGAAGTTAAAAAGAAACCCAAATTTGCGGTATCACTTGAAGACATCAAAGCCCCTGATGAAGAGAAAGAAGAAAAACCAAAGGAACCACCAAAATTGAAAGAGCCAGAACCCGTAGCAACTCAAGCTTACGTGGCTCCTAGAATTAATCCAGATGCCGAAACCGACGATATCATCAATCCTCCAGATGTTGTAACCAACACCGGGTTGAAAAATGTTGAAGGTCAAACTGACCCAACCGCTCCTGATTTGGGAGGCGATGAAGGTCCAACCGGCGGTGGTGGTGATGAAGGTCCTGTGGCAGATGTACAAGTAAAAGCATCTTTCCCTGGTGGAGAAGCGGCTTTCAGAGAATATGTAGGTTCTACTTTCCAATACCCTGTTCGTTGTCAAGACGAGGGTATCAACGGTTCGGTAGTTCTTCGATTCATTGTGGATCAGTCAGGACGTGTTTCCAAGGTTTCAGCTATTGAAGAAACCAAGAGTTGTCCTGAATTTACCGAAGAAGCCATTCGCGTATTGAAAAAATCACCGCGTTGGATTCCTGGTCAGAACAAAGGAAGATTCGTAATTTCTTGGAGAGAAATCCCCATTAAGTTGACCATCGAATAATCAATATTCTTCGAACTTTTAAGAGGCTGTCCCCAAAAGACAGCCTCTTTTTTTGTGTCAAACTAATGCCTATTGCTTAATATTGCTGCTCCAATGTCGCCCAGCGCTCTTCTGAAAATAGAAAACCTAATCATTGAGACTCACAGTCCATCCAAAAGATTGTTGGAACTCAAAAATCTTCAATTGCATGCTGGTGAAATTCATGCGGTAATTGGTGAGAGCGGCAGCGGAAAATCATTGCTTCTGAAAACGATTTTGGGACTGTTACCCCAGGGTTTGTCGGCGCAAGGAGAGTGCATTCTCAAGAATGAGTCACTTCAAGATGCAAATTGGCTCGAAATTCGAGGCAAGCACATTGGAATGGTATTTCAAGAGCCAATGTCGGCTTTGAATCCTCAAATGACCTGTTTGGCCCAACTCAAGGAATCGTGGCAGATTCATGCTGCATCCTCAGAAAAAAACTCACTTGATACCATATATGCTCGTTTGGAGGCTGTGGGATTGGGATTTCTGAAAGATCGATTATCGAGAACCTATCCTCATGAGTTATCGGGAGGACAAAGGCAACGGTTGATGATTGCCATGGCAACTTTGCACAAGCCGGAGCTCATTTTAGCAGATGAACCAACCACAGCATTGGACTTTTTCTCGAGGGAAGCGGTGATGCGTGACCTGATTAAGATTGCCAACGACATGGGCAGTGCGGTTTTATGGGTGTCGCACGAGTTGGATTTGGTGCGAAAATTTGCGCATCGAATCACGGTTATGAAGCGGGGAGAAGTTCTTCAACAAGGAGAGATTAAGGAGGTTTTTGAGCATCCGGTACCTTATTTGGAGGAGCTAGTTAGAGTAAATCCTAAAGAGAAAATAGAGAAAGTCTCAGAGGGTTCAGTGTACTTGGAAGTAAAAAATCTCAAGAAATCATATTTAACATCGGGTAAAAACTCCAAAGCGAGGGTTTTGGCTCTCGATGGATTTTCGGTTTCGTTATCACCCAAGCAAACGTTGGCAATCATTGGAACCAGTGGTTCTGGGAAATCTACGTTTGCAAAATTGTTGGTAGGCCTGGAAAAACCAGATTCTGGTGAGGTGTGGCTCAACGGTGAGCCTTTGAAACTACAACCTCCCACAGGAGTGCAGATGGTCTTTCAAGACCCCTTGGCTTCCTTGAATCTAAGGCAATCGGCCAAACAAGCGCTTGTGGAAATACTCAAGTTCAAGCATCCCCAGAAACAAAAAGAAGTGTGGGAAGAACAGGCAATAGAATTGCTTCGAAAGGTAGGGTTTGACGACCGATTGATTGAAGCGAGGCCTCGACAAATGAGCGGTGGACAAAGGCAACGATTGTGTATTGCTAAAGCTTTGGCAACGGAGCCAAAGGTGCTTATTTTAGATGAAGCGGTAGCAGCTTTAGATCCATTGATTCAAAAACAGATTCTGGATTTGTTGAAAGAAATTCAGCAAACCGATGGGTTGATTTATTTGTTCATCACTCACAATTTAGACGTAGCTCGATCATTGGCTGATGTGAGCATATATTTAAATGAAGGGAAGATGGCCGAAATTCCTGAAAGTTGGTCAGTTTAGACACTCCCAAACTTGTGGATATTGGTAAAATATCTAAGGAGTTCAATCGTTAAATTTGACTATGCGTTTGATTTTAATTTCACTGTTTCTATGGGCGTCAAGCCTGTCGGCTCAAAAAATTCAAGATACTTTAAGACTTCCCGCTATTCACACGGTTGAAAAGGGCGAGACGTTGTTTAAGATTTCGCAAAAGTACTCTATGAACATGTCTGAACTCCGTGAATTGAATCCCGGGGTTGACATTCTTCAGCCAGGGATGAAATTGAAAGTAAAAGGCAAATGGTTGATCAATCCACAAACTACGCCCGTCTATGAAGGCCGAAATGTGATTTTGCATGAAATCAAAAAAGGTGAAACTTTGTACGGATTATCCAAACAATACAATACATCCATTGAAGATTTAAAGAAGATCAACGGAGTTCAGGAGTTTAACTTACAACCAGGTAATTATCTGAAAGTATTGGGAACAGCCGTTTCGGAAGCAACACAGAACGTTACAGATCAGGTAAAACCCATTGATGCATCAAAGGTAAAAATAGATACATCGGCAAAAATCAATCCTGCCCCAGCTCCAGTCCCCGTGACAGCGCCCGTGACGGCACCAGTCAAGGAAAAAGAAGATCGTAAAGGCGGAATTATTGAAGCGGGTAGTGCAGCTAAAAAAGGCAAATACAACTTATCTAAAGAGAAAATTACCGTATGGAATGTTTCTAGCGAGGAAGGCAATAACACCGAAAGGGCATCAATCTGGATGGAAGGTGTAGCCAAAAATCAGGTAGTTGCCATTGTTAATCCTGATAATAACACCGTTGTTTATGCCATCAATCAGGGAAAACCCAAATCCAACAAAAGTCCCAAGTCGGCCGTTATTTCGTCTTATTTAGCAGAGAAACTGGGATTTGGAAACAGCAAAATGGCTTCAGTATACGTTCAGTATGCAATTCCTGAAAAGCTCTAATTCGGCAGCCATTTGCTTGGCATTAGCCTTGGGATGCGTGCATTTCTCACCGGCTTTAGCCTCTATTTTCACGGGCATTTCAGCGTTGATTTGCATTTATATATCGAAGAATCAGTTTCCTTGGAAGAGCACGTTTATTATTTTTAGTGCCTTTTTCTTTATACTTTTCGTCAATTTTAAACACTCGGATTTCAAAGTATTCGATTTCAATAGAATCGTAATCTATGCTCCCTTGTTGTTTGTTCCTGTGTTTTTTATAACATTCAAAACGTTTAAAATCAATAAATTACTGGTTTGTTTGGTGGCATTGCCACCATTGTGGATTGTCATTGCATCGGTATTGAATTATTTTAATCACTATGAATTCTTATCGCAAATGGTTTTAGAATCTAAGCCTTTGCCCTTGTTTTCATCGGTGTACCACATAGAATTTAGCTTTATTTTAACCTCTGTTTTGTTGTTTCTGGGGATGTTTTTATGGCGAAATATTCGAGAGTGGCGTTCCCATCACGATGTTTTAGCCCTCTTTATTTTGCTCTTCCTGGGTATGCATATATTGAGTGCTAGAACCGGACTATTATCGTTTTGGATGTCTGTTGGGGTTTGGGCGGTTTTCGAGGGACATAAATACATTAAACAACACTGGAAAATGGCTTCATTGAGCATTTTGGCATTGATTGTTTTTGTTGTATTTACTCCCAGCATCAAAAACAGAATAGTCAACACTACAGAAGATTTAAAGGCCGTAATCAATGGCGGCGATTTGAACCACAAGAGCTTTGGACAACGATGGGAAGCTTGGAGGGCGAGCATAGCCATCATTGAAAACCACTTGGCTTGGGGTGTTGGAAGTGAAAATAAAGAAGAAGCTTTGAGGCAAGGACACCAAATGGTGGGTTCAGAGGTTGATCTGGAAAATCAAGTTCAACCTCACAATCAGTGGATACTATGGGTATTGGAATGGGGTGTGGTGTTCTTGGTGTTTCCGCTGCTATTGTTGATTTGGGGTTTAAGAACTCAAAAGTCAATCATGGTTTATATGAGTTTTATGGCTATTTTCGCAGCGACACAATTTGAAAGCTTGTTGGAACGTCAGTCGGGAGTGTTAGCAGTACTCTTTCTATTGGCAGTTTCGGGAATTCAATTCTCGAAAAAAAGTGAAACTTTCTGAAAATAGTCAATGATTTATTTGTTAAATCGAATTAATTTCCTATATTTGCAACCCCAAAAACTATGTCTAGAGTTTGTGATCTAACCGGTAAAAAGGCTTTAAAAGGTAATCGTGTTTCGCACTCGAATAAGAAAACTAAGCGCAGATTCTACCCGAATTTGCAGACTAAAAAATTCTTTATCGAGGAGACCGGTGAGTGGATTACGTTGAAGGTGTCTACTCAAACCATTAAGACCATTGATAAAAAGGGCATGGCTGCCTGTTTGAACAATTTATTTAAGAAAGGAAAAATCTAATCATGGCGAAGAAAGGCAACCGCGTTCAAGTAATATTAGAATGCACCGAGCAAAAAGGCAGTGGTGTAGCTGGTATGAGTCGTTATATTACGACCAAAAATAAGAAAAACACGCCCGAAAGAATTGAATTGAAAAAATACAATCCTTACATGCGTAAAGTAACCGTTCATAAAGAGATCAAATAATGGCTAAAAAAGTAGTTGCAACCCTGAAAAAAGAAGGTGGTGTTGAGATGGTTAAAGTTATCCGCACTATCAAATCACCTAAGTCTGGTGCTTATACCTTCAAAGAAGAAATCGTAACCGCTGAACGTGTTAAAGACGTTCTAGCTAAAGGTTAATTCTGAATAAAGATTTTTGGAAAAGCCCCGAATAGGGGCTTTTTTTGTATATTCATATTCCATTTCAGTCAACATGTTCAATTGGTTCAAGAAAAAATCCGCCGATACCACTCCCGAAAGTCAAAAAACCAGAGAAGCCCTCGCTCCAACGAGAACCGGCTTCTTGTCTAAATTGGGAATATTGCTGTCGGGGAAAAGCAAGATTGACTCTGATTTGCTCGATGAACTAGAAGAAGCACTTTTGACCTCTGATGTAGGTGTTGACACCACCATGGCCATAGTTGATGCCGTAAAAGCGCGAGCAAAAAACCAAGGCTTCGATGCCCCTGATGATCTCAATGCTTGGTTGGCAGAAATTACCGATACCCTCATGCCCAATATTGGAGATCATCTAGCCAAAGATTTTCAATTGCAAAATCTCCAAACAAAAATGCCCTATGTGGTGCTTGTGGTGGGAATCAATGGGGTAGGTAAAACAACCACCATCGGTAAAATGGCCCACAGATACGCCGCCGAAGGAAAAAAAGTAGTCTTAGGTGCAGCAGATACATTCAGAGCAGCTGCCGTTGATCAATTAAATATTTGGAAAGATCGCGCCGGTGTTGAAATTGTTTCGCATGGAATGAATACAGATCCCGCTGCGGTTGCTTTTGATACCATCAAACAAGGGGTAGAGCAAAATGCCGATGTGGTCATCATTGACACTGCCGGCAGATTACACAACAAAGTTGGACTCATGAACGAGCTCTCCAAAATAAAGAGAGTAATGCAGAAATTCAGAGAAGATGCTCCCCATGAAATTGTTTTGGTGATTGATGCAACGACCGGACAAAATGCTTTCGAACAAGCCCGCCAATTTACTCAAGCTACTCAAGTGAATGCCTTAGCAGTCACTAAATTGGATGGAACAGCTAAAGGCGGTGTGGTCATAGGCGTTAGCCATCAATTCAACATTCCCGTAAAATATATAGGTATTGGAGAAAAGGCTCAAGATTTAAAACTGTTCGACAAAGAAACTTTCATTGAGTCTATTTTTAGAGCATAATACACATTATGAGAACGAAATCAGTAAAACAACCTAAAGTAAATGTCATCACCTTAGGGTGTAGCAAGAATATTGTAGACTCCGAAGTTATAATGGCCCAATTGAAGGCCAGCGACTTCGATGTAGAACACGAAGCACAAAAAGACGATTCAGATATTGTTATCATCAATACCTGCGGATTTATTGAAAATGCCAAGCAAGAGAGCATTGACACCATTTTGAGGTATGCCGAGGAGAAAAATCAAGGCAATCTGGAGAAATTATATGTAACCGGTTGCTTGTCACATAGATACAAAGATGAATTGAGCAGTGAAATTCCAGAAGTAGATGCTTGGTTTGGTACCCTAGAGCTCCCCAATCTTCTGAGGACCGTAGGAGCTGATTACAAGCATGAATTGTTAGGCGAACGACTGCAAACCACTCCTAAGCATTTTGCTTATGTGAAGATATCAGAAGGGTGTAACAGGCCCTGTTCATTCTGCGCCATTCCTTTGATGCGTGGCAATCACGTGTCTAAACCCATTGAGTTGTTAGAAACGGAAGTGAAAAATTTGGTTAAAAATGGAACCAAAGAAATCATGCTCATTGCTCAAGATTCAACGTATTACGGTTTAGATTTATACGGAGAGCGCAAATTGGGTGAATTGATGAAGCGTTTGAGCGATGTTGAAGGTTTAGATTGGATGCGCTTGCATTATGCATATCCTTCGCAATTTCCAACGGATGTTTTAGATGTGATTCGGGAGCGAGACAACATCTGTAAATACCTAGATATGCCCATACAGCACATCACTGACAATGTCCTCAAAAGCATGAGACGCGGCATAACCAAGCGTCGCACCTTGGAGTTGATCAAAGAGATTCGCGAAAAGGTTCCCGGCATTGCATTGAGAACGACCATTCTCGTGGGACACCCTGGCGAAACCGAACAAGACTTCGAAGAATTGATGCTCGCACTTCAGGAAATTAGGTTTGAACGTTTGGGTGTGTTTACGTATTCCCACGAAGACAACACTCACGCCTACACCCTAGAAGACATCATCCCCGAAGAAGAAAAACAGCGCCGCGCCAATGCCATTATGGAGCAGCAAATGGATATTTCCTACGCTTTCAATCAATCATTGGTAGGTACTACTCAAAAAGTACTTTTTGATCGCCTAGAGAATGATCATTTTGTTGGAAGAACACAGTTCGATAGTCCTGAAGTAGACAACGAAGTTTGGCTACCTGTAAATGGAAACTACCTGAGAATTGGAGATTTTCAAAAAGTCAAAATATCAGCAGCATCGCATTATGATTTAACAGGGGAGTGGTTGTAATGCAAGTTAAAAATGTTCCATTTCCCAAAGGTTTTTTGTCACCCACCTTACAAAGGCTATCGCAAGAATCGATAGAAGGGTACAAACCATATCCTTTAATGGGAATCAATGATTCGGTCGACTCATTGAAGGAGCATTATTTAAAGCATTTTCCTATTGAACACAGAGAAATCCTGGTATCTGTCATCCGAGATCAATATTCAGAAGTGGATTTGAGTCCTTCTCAAGAAGAAAATCTGACTAAATTATCTCAACCTGATGGAATTACAGTTACCACTGGACAACAAATACACCCTTTTTTAGGACCACAATTTGTTTACAATAAGGTTTTTACAGCCATTATAACTGCCGCTGAATTGGATGCTGTTCCCATTTTCTGGATGGCCACAGAAGACCACGATTTTGATGAGTTAAAAACCGTCCATTTTTTAGGTAAGACCTATGTTTGGGAAACCAATCAAACCGGCCCCGTAGGCAAATTTACCACCGAAGGGGTAGTAGTTATGATTGATCAAATGCTGATTGATTTTCCCCATGATCAAAAATTAAAAAACCTACTTCAAGAGCTTAAAGTTTTTTATGGCCCTGAGATTGTGTTGGCAGATGCCACCAGAATGGTGGTTCAATATTTCTGGGGACACACGGGCATTTTGTGTTTAGACCCAAACAATACTCATTTAAAGAGGTGTTCATCTGATATTTTCCGAAAAGAAATCTTGGGTGAATTCAAGAAATCGGTTGATATACATATTGAAGGGTTGATTCGAAACGAAATTCCGGTTAATATTCCCACACGAGAAACTCATTTATTCTATTTCCCAGAAGGAGATGGGGTATCTGAAAGATTGAGAATTGACCGAAAATCAGACGAGTTAGTTTCGGTAACAGGCGGTTTTTCCTGGAGTCAGCAAGAGCTTCTGAATGAAGTGTTGACTTCGCCAGAACGATTTTCTCCTAATGTTCTCTTGAGGCCCATTTTCCAGCAGTGTATTCTTCCAAATGTAGTATACGTTGCAGGTCCGTCAGAGTTCATGTATTGGTTGGAATTGGGGAACTCTTTTGAGGATATGGGAGTAAAGGCGCCAAGACTGCAATTGCGATTTTCAAGTCTGTTTATATCCAAACAAAATCAGAAACGCATTGATTCATTGAAATTAGACATTGTATCTGTTTTTAATGATGATATTTCTGTTGAAAGTCAATTAAAAGAGCAGTTTAACAAGAACTTTCAGTTGGAAATGCTTCAATCTGAGCTTGGAAATGATTTTGAGAAAATATGGAATGAATTGTATTCTTTGAAGATACCTGATTTAAAGTCGCTCAAAAAGTCACACCAGCAGATTCTGAAAGAATTAAAGGTAGTTTCTGTGAAATATAAGAATGGTGAATACGGCGAAAATGAGCTTTCTAAAGCGCTAAAAATTTGGAATTCTCTTCGGCAAGAGTTGTTCAACAAACAGTTACCTCAAGAAAGAAGAGAATTTTTCTTAGAATCTGTGGTGAAATATGATTTACCTCAAATAGAAGAATCTGAGATTTGCAATCATTCTCAGCTGTTGCTCATAAATATGTAGTTTTTCTGTCATAAAGTTGATTATATTCGTAATCAATGGCATTGACTAATTTAAAGAAAGATTTTTCTGCATCGTTGGTAGTGTTTTTAGTAGCGCTTCCACTGTGTATTGGTATTTCCATGTCTTCTGGTGGTACTCCCATTCAGGGAATTATGGCCGGTGTGATTGGTGGAATTGTGGTGGGTTTATTGAGTGGGTCAAACGTCTCAGTTTCTGGTCCTGCAGCAGGTTTAATTTCAATAGTGGCGGTTGCCATTGGTGAATTAGGAATCGCTCATAAGGGTCAAGCCTTTGAATATTTTGCAATGGCTTTATTGTTGGCTGGGTTTATACAAATTGCTTTAGGGGCATTAAAAGCTGGATTTATTGGAGATTTCATTCCCGTATCTGTCATCAAAGGAATGTTGGCTGCTATTGGTATTATATTGATATTGAAAGAGATACCTCATGTTCTGGGTTATGATCATGATTTAGAAGGTGAAATGGAGTTCAATCAAGCAGATGGGCACAATACCTTCACTGAAATTTTATATTCATTAAAACAAATTACCCCGTTGGCGGTGATTATTGGTGTGTTGGGATTAGCCGTTCAACGAATATGGGAAGTTCCCCAAATTAAAAATAAACCTTGGGCCCAATCCATACCACCGGCTTTGTTGGCCGTTATTTTTGGGATTGTTATCAACATTTTAGCACCCATTGAAGGATTCTTTTCAAAGATTACAGATCCGGAACACATGGTGAGAGTGCCTGTGCTTTCAAATTCTGGGAATTTATGGGAATCATTAAACGGGTTGGTTGGAGAATTTCATTTTCCGCAATTTAAAGGCATTTTTGACGCTGGTATTTGGTATTACGCCGTTTTGATTGCTGTTATTGCGAGCATTGAAAGTCTTTTGAGTTTGGAGGCTGGTGATAAAATCGATTCACAAAAAAGAACATCACCTGCAAATCGTGAGTTATTCGCCCAAGGCGTAGGAAATACCTTGGCTGGCTTGATAGGTGCAATGCCTATTACGGCGGTGATTGTTAGAACATCTGCAAACGTTAATTCTGGCTCTAAAACCAAGTTGAGTGCCATTTTCCATGGAATATGGTTGTTATTATTCGTACTTCTTGCTCCTGGTTTAATGAACTTGATTCCCAAATCTGCTTTGGCGGCTATTTTGATTTTTGTGGGTTATAAATTAGCAAAGCCTTCCTTATTTAAAGATCAATTTCAAAAAGGATGGAACAACTTTTTACCCTTCATTGCTACGGTGATTGCCATTGTTCTAACCAATTTGTTGTTGGGTGTAATTATTGGACTTGTACTTGGCTATTTTTTCATCTTAAGAAGCAATTATCACAAAGCTTTTAGTGTAGTTAAATATCAGGATGCAACCATGTTGAGGTTTCACCATCAAACTACTTTTTTGAATAAATCCATTTTGAAAAAACACCTGAACAACGTTCATTCAGGCGAATCGTTGATTTTGGATTTTTCAAACTGTACCTTCATGGATTCAGACATTGTTGAAGTGGTGAATGATTTTAAAACTCATGCTTCTTATTCTAATATAAACCTTGAGTTTAAGTTCCAAAACGAATCTCAGAAAGAAAAATTCAACCTAAAATTCAATGAATCATGACCGATAAAGAAAAGTTATTTCTATGTAATCAAGCATGGGCTCAAGAAAAATTAGATGTAGATAGCGACTATTTTACCCGGTTGGCAAAAGATCAAAGTCCAGATTATCTTTGGATTGGTTGTAGCGACAGTAGAGTGCCCGCAAATGAAATCATTGGGGCACAACCAGGTGAACTTTTTGTACATCGAAATATTGCCAATTTGGTAGTTCATACGGATTTGAATTTATTGTCGGTTTTAGATTATGCTGTTACACATCTTAAGGTGAAACATATCATTCTCTGTGGACATACTGGCTGCGGAGGAGTGAAAGCTGCGATGACTCACAGCAATTTTGACCTACTAAACAAGTGGCTCAGAAACTTAAAAGAAGTATATTTTCATCATAGAGAGGAAATTGAAGCCATTCAGAATGAGGAAGAGCGGTTAGACCGATTTGTTGAAATTAATGTCGTTGAACAAGTTCAAAATTTGGCTAAAACTAGTGTGGTACAAAAATCTTGGCAAAGACATCAACTACCCTTGATTCACGGATGGGTTTATAACATGAAAACCGGCTTGTTAAAAAGTGTAGTGGAAATGGGGCACGATAGTGAAATCGACCCCATCTTCAAATTTGACAGTTTTGGTTTTTAAGATTTATTGGAATTGAATTTATCAACTCTCAAATTGATCATTTCAATGGTAAATGCAAAAGCCATTGAGAAGTAGATATATCCTTTGTTTATTTCCTGTTCAAGTCCTTCTGCAAGAAGAGAAACCCCAATCAGTACTAAAAAGGCCAATGCCAATATTTTAACGGAAGGGTTTCCATTTACAAAGTCTGCAATGGTTGTTGCAGCCAATAGCATGACTACCATAGAAATAACAACTGCTGCAATCATCACCCACAAGTGATCTGCCATTCCCACTGCGGTGATGACCGAATCCAAACTAAAAATGATGTTGATTAAGCCCATTTGAAGCAACATGGAAGTCCATCCACTGGCCTGATTTCGGGGTTGATCTTCTACCTTTCCGCCTTTCATTTTCAAGTGAATTTCATGAACACTTTGGTATATCAAGAACAATCCGCCGACCAATAATAACAGATCTTTTCCTGAAATATCATGTCCGTAAGCTGAAAAAAGAGGGTGTTCTTGTTTTTGAATCCAACTCAGTCCAAACAACATTAAAATACGAATCACCATGCCCAGCATTAAGCCTAAGTTGCGTGCGTTTTTTTGTTTTTCGGGCGACATTTTCCCGGCCAAGATGGTGATGAAAATGATGTTGTCAATACCCAAGACAATTTCTAAAATGGTCAGGGTGAATAAGCTAATGATTATGTCGTTCATTTAAATAGAGTTAAAATTTGGTGAGAGGTTAGTTCTGGTGTATTCCATTGATTCTTGAACCAAGTAATTTGTCGTTTGGCGTAATTTCTGGTTTTTTGTTTCATTTTCTCAATGGCTTGTTCCAAGGTGCAATTTCCGTCAAAAAAATCAAACATTTCATTATAACCTACTGTTTTTAATGGGTTTAATTCGCGAAAGTCAAACATGCCTTCGGCTTCCTTTAGAAACCCCATTTGCATCATTTGATCTACTCTAGAATTTATTTGGAAGTAGAGATTTCTTCTTTCAATATTTAAAAAATATAAAGAACTCTCGTATTCAAAGGGTTCACCTTTGCCTGAGGCAATCTCAGATAGGGGCTTTTCATGGGTTAGAATCAATTCCAATGCTCTAATGACTCTCATCGGATTTTTCAAGTCAGTTCCTGCAGCTCCTATGTGGTCTAATTGAGATAATTTTAAAGCTAAATCATCAAGTCCGTTATCTGTGAATTCTTTATTCAATGAATCTCTCAATTCTGGAGGTGTGTTGGAAAAATCGTCCAAACCATTGAAAAATGCGTTAAAATACAGGCCTGTTCCGCCCACCAAAATTACACTTCCATGGTTTTGAATGATTTCTCTTGCCTTTGCTCTCGCTTGATCTTGAAAGTCTTTTGCCGTAAAAGAATCATGAATGCTATGAGTTGCAATAAAATGATGGGGAACAGCATTTAATTCTTCCTCACTTGGTCTTCCCACACCAATGCTGAGTTCTTTGTATATCTGCCTGGAATCAACAGAAATTATTTCTGTTTTTAGTTGTTGAGCAATTTTAATGGCTAAAGCCGACTTTCCGACCCCCGTTGGGCCTCCAATTGCAATAACGGGCGGGTGCGGCATGAAATAAATGATTACTCTTCGTCTTTGAAGTTGAATTCATCGTCTTCCGATTCTTCATCGTCTGAGAATTCATCGTCATCATCTTCTGAATCAACGCCTTCTTGTACTAAACTATTGAATTCGGCGGTTAATTCGTTTTGTATTCCCTTTGATGCCAATATTTTAGCAGCAATTACATCAAACTCGCTATCATCCAGCATTTTGAACTTTGAATCTTCACGTTGACGAGGAGATTTTCCTTCTGATTTCACCAATAAAGGATAGGTTGCATCTGCTTTTGGGTCTTCGATGCTCTGAAGTTCACAAAAGAGAGTCCAATTGGCTAAATAATCGGTCACATAAATAAAGCGCTGATGTGGGTCGTTGATGTAGTCTCTCAATCTAGCCATTTCCATGGTTATGTTTGGTAGCTCGCTTTCACCATCAGTCATGTCTTCGAGCATGATTTCAAACAACCGCTTCCAACGACTGTCGCTGATATAGAAACTGGCTAACTCCTTGCCATCAAATCCAATAGCGTTTTGAATGGCATCGTGAAGTTGTTTGAAAGTTTGCGATGGCTTGATGTCTATCCATCGAATTACATCGTCTTGATTTTCGAACCAAATTTTGAAGCGGTAAACCATAAATTGCAAATTTAGCAAATTCCTAGGTAAATCAACGGGCAATCCTTTATCTTCGCAATCCTTTGAAAATGTTTCGTGTAATTTTGTTCTTTTTTCTGGGGATGTATGCTCGCGCGAGCTTCGCTCAGTCCACCGAATTAGGTGATATCCGTGGTTTTGTTTACAGCGCTGAAAATGGAGATCGTATAGCCTTAGCCAATATTTTTGTGGCAGAAAAATCGCTCATTGCCCAAACAGATGTAGACGGCTTTTTTGCACTTCCAAACCTTCCTCAAGGTGAATACTCCGTTTTTTGTTTTAAAGCGGGATATGACACCTTGTTTCAAAAAGTGATGGTTAAACCGGGAGCTAACGCCAAGCGCGACTTTTTTTTAACCCAAATTCAGAGCATTGAGGCTGTAGAAATATCCGTCCGCGGAAAATCAAAAGACGCTCAAGTTTCCGTTCAAAACGTAAATGCTAAAGTGTTGGCTAAACTTCCCGCCATTGGTGCTGAGCCAGATCTAGTGCAATACCTACAAGTATTGCCAGGTGTGGTATTCAGCGGTGATCAAGGCGGACAATTATACATTCGTGGTGGTTCGCCCGTAATGAACCGCGTCATGATTGACGGAATGACCATTTACAACCCGTTTCACAGCATAGGTTTGTTTTCGGTATTTGATCCCGATATGATGGACAATGCCGATGTTTATACCGCTGGATTTGGCGCCGAATATGGCGGACGAGTATCTGCGGTTATCGATGTTAAAACCCGCGATGGTGATAGAAACAGGCTAAGAACAAAAGTGGGTGTAACCACCTTCACTTCCAAAATCCTATTGGAAGGCCCGATCAAGAAGTTTAAAGCTGGTCAAAGCAATTCTAGTTTTGCTGTTTCATACCGAAATTCATACCTCAGACAAAGCTCACAACTATTCTATCAATACGCCAATCCCGATAAATTGCCCTACAATTTTGGTGATTTATTCATCAAATTCTCTGCAAATTCTGCGAACGGAGGCTATTCAAAACTGTACGGATTTTATTTCTCTGACATTGTTTCATTTCCCAATACCACCACCTACAAGTGGGGTTCTTACGGAGTAGGGGGAAAGTTTTTAGTGGTTCCAGAACAGGCAAAAACCAAAGTAGATGGGTATTTCCTTTATTCAAACTATAAAATTGAACAAATCGAAAAAGACAATCGTCCCCGAAGCAGTGATATTGGCGGTTTCAATTTAGGAATGAATTTTGGCTACAACTTCCGAAGAGATGCCTTTAAATGGGGTGTTGAAATCAACGGATTCCAAACGAACTTCCAGATATACAACTCCAATAACCGTAAGATTTCACAGTTAGAAAGCACCACCGAAATCAACGGTTTTGTAAACTATAAGGTTGCCCGAAAAAAGTTCATCGCAGATATGGGATTGCGAACCCAGTACTACGCCTCATTGGGTAACGGAACTTTGGAGCCTCGCTTACAGTTGCGTTACATGCCTTTGCCTGGCTGGGGACTTAAACTCGCAGTAGGTTCATATTCACAGAATTTATTGTCGGCCATCTCGGATAGAGATGTTGTGAATCTTTTCTATGGATTTTTATCTGGACCTGATAATCTTCCTGAAAACTTCAATGGAAAGCCGGTAACCCACAGATTGCAAAAAGCCCGTCATGTAGTTATTGGTACCGACTATAGACTTTCAAAACATTTGACGTTAAACGTTGAATCTTTCATAAAATTATTTGATCAAATCACCAACATCAACAGAGACAAACTCTTCGATGACGATGAATTCAATGCTGATAAACCTGCACGTTTGAAACAAGATTTTGTGATTGAAACGGGAGATGCTTACGGCGGAGATATATCCCTTAAATATGCGAACAAAGGGTGGTATATCTGGTCGGTTTACAGTTTAACCTATGTCAATCGTTTTGATGGAATTCAAACCTATCAGCCCATTTTTGACCGCCGTCACAATGCCAATATTGTGGTGAGTTATGAATTTGACAAAAAGAATCCAACTGACGTGTCTTTCCGTTGGAACTTCGGAAGTGGTTTCCCATTCACACAAACCCAAGGTTTTTATGAGAAATACAACTTCAAAGATGGATTAGCCACTGATTACACCTCTTCAAACGGAAATCTTGGAATTCTGTACAGCGATATCAATCAAGGCAGATTGCCCTATTACCACAGGTTAGACTTTTCTATTTCTCGTAAATGGCGCATGTCTCAGGGCAGAACCTTCAACGCCATTTTCTCCATCGTTAACGTGTACAATCGCGCGAACATCTTCTACTTTGACCGTATCCGAAACATTCGTGTAGATCAGTTGCCATTCTTGCCTTCATTGGGATGTAATTATCAGTTTTGATTTCGGTGATCGGTGATCAGCCGTCAGCCGACAGCCGACAGCGGACAGCTATCAGCGGTCAGCCGACAGCCAAAGACCAAATACCATGTCGGACCAAAGCAGCGCGAAGCGCAAGTCCTAGCGAAGCGTGAGTCTCAAAGTCCCCCGCACAGCTTTCTACACATTAGTAGTGGAATCATGTGTAAATCTATGAGTTAACAATTTTATAATTTGCACACATGTTTAAATGGTGGGTGCTAATTTTTGTATTTTCAGTTTCTTGTAAGGCTCCAAAATTGGTTGATTACCAAGGTTGGGGTGGAAGAGAAAAGGTTACTCACGTCGTCTCTGAAAATGAGGTTAAAATTTTCCAAGAAATAAACATAATCCAACATAGAGATTCATTACTTTGTATTGTTGTTAAACCAAAAAAGGTTACGCAATCGGCATTCAAATTTGAAATTCAGAATACAGTTAAGCATGTAAAATTCGTACCAAGAAATAAGCAGAGAAAGGCGAATTCTCTTCAAAACAAGCCTGATTTATCTAAGTATTTTATTTCTTATAACATGTTAATGGATCTTGGGGCGTTATTTTTAATTGTTGGGTTTACTGTCTTAGGTGTTTTAGGTGGTCTTGTAGGTACAACATCTGCAACAATAAATTCAGACTCCACCATTGCAATTATTTTTATTCCTTGTTTAATACTAATTGGAATTGGATTTTTATTTTGGTTCTTAGGACTATTCTATTTCAATCATTTCCAGAAAAACAAAAAGAAAAAGTAAGTTGCTATAAATACAATTGAAAGACTTTAAAAAATTGGATTTTAATATGATTAAAAGTTACTGGATTTTATTCTTGACCATTTTTTCTTCTTGCGGGTTCATCAAATCAAAGAAGGAATTTAATGATCCCTATTACCGAACAAGTTCACAGTCCCCAAAAACAATCAATGAATCTGCAGTGAATTCTGAATTAAAGTTGGATAATGTATTTGTTGAAATCGGTCAATCTGCAATTTCAATTGCCGAGAAAACAACCCTTAAACCTCAGAGCTTTCAGCCGAGTAAGGTATCGGCAAAAGTTAAAAATATAAAGTACTCAAATTGGGAAGTGGCTCGACCTGAATTTTCTAAACGCGTTTATGCCAAAAATTCAATTTCTGATTGGTTTGAGCGGTTTGGCGCCTACAATACCTTGGGTGAAATTGGTGTTTGGACAATGATAGTGGGTGCTGCTTTGCTCACATTTGGATTCACATTGGCAGGAGATAATTTTAATAAATGGGGTGGGGTTGATAGCTTTTCGGTCTTTCAATGGTCCGCTGTCATTGGTTTAGGTCTTCTTGTTTTGGGATTTATATTATGGGCTATCGGACTTGCTATCTTTCACTGGTTCTGAAAGTTGTGTAAATCCAGTTGAAATGATATTTGTATTTTGCGGAATGCGAAAACTATTACTTTTAAGCGTAATTGCTCTAATTTTCTCCTGCAAGTCAACTTATATAGACAGGGGAAACAGCTCCTGGCATGTTCAAACGAACACCCAAGATCAGAAGAAAACAAAATCAGAAAAACATCTTAAAGTGATTTCTGAATCTACACAACAAATCATTAATGAAGAAAAATCTCCGTTAATTATTAATGAGTCGCCAGGTTTAAAAGCAGAAATCAAAGAAAGTTTTGCGCCTGTGAAAAACCAATTAAATCAATTGAGAAAGGTCGTTAGAGAGAATAAAAATCCTCTAACCTTGAAAAAAGAGATGATTAAAACGGTCAGGTCCAAAGAATTCCGAAAGGTAAGCTCGAAAAACATGGGCCAAAAAATAGGGCTTTATATTATTTGGGGATCGTTATTGTTGACGGTCTTGGGATTTGTGTTTCTTTGGGAATCAATTGTCTTTATGCTTGCAGCTGTTATTGGAATTTTACTTCTCATAGTTGGTTTGTTGATTTTATTGGGCGCGACTCTTGCGAAAAAATAACTCTTAATGAGGAATACTCTATTACCATTGGTTTGTTTGTGCTTTCTGATTATTTCATGCGGAATCAGAAACTCAAAGGTGGTTTTAGATCCATATTACAGAAATACATCACTATTGGTAGCCGAGAATCATGAAGTTGCCACACATCAATATCCATCAAATTCACTAGAATGCAATTTGAATTTTATGGAGAATGAATTTCCTCAAGAAGAAAAGATAAATCAGTTAACTTTCAACTCTGAGAGATTCAACCCTATAAGATTACCAAAAACATCAAAAAATCATCTTATAAATCCTCAAAAATCATATAAAATTAATTCTCATCAAGCATCAATACAGAAGGAATTTATTGACTACGAGGGCAATAATTACGCGATGGAGTATGGGTTTAAGATGTTTGTTTATGGACTTTTATCAGCCTTATTAATTATTGGAATAGGATATGTATTCTCGTTAATCGGATTTATTGGGTTCATATTATTTATTTTATCCTTGTTGGTATCAATTATTGGACTTTTAATGTGGTTTTTTGGTTGGCTTTTTTCCTAAATGATAACTGATTCACATTCTATGAAACAACATATTCAATTACTCATTTTACTTGTTGGGTTTGCATCGTGCCAAACCACATACACGGAAAGGGGAAACAGTTCTTGGTATGTTCAAACAAACACCCAAGATCAAAAGAATATAAAATCAGAAAAGCAACTCATCGAGATTTCTGAATCTACACTACAAATCACCAATGAAGAGGAGCCTCAATTAGTAAATAACGAGTCGCCAAGCTTAAAAACAGATTTCAAAAAAGACTATGCACCAGTTAAAAATGAAGTAATTAACCTATTTAAGGCCTTAGAAAAAACTAATAACCATCTCTCATTGCCTCAAAAAATCAGTGTTGTCAAGTCATTCGAAAAACAATTTCAACAACAATTCATTCACTATTCTGGATACAATAACGCCATGGAATATGGATTTAAAGCATTTATCTATGGTTTAATGTTATTCATTAGTGTTATTGTTTTGTTTTATTTAATCACTGGAGGGGGTACAACAAATATTGTGATTGGATTGCTCACCGGTCTGTTAGGTGCAATATCCATTGTTGCCTCTATTGGTGGACTCTTATTGTGGTTTGGAGGTTGGATTGCTTATTTGTTGGGATATTTTTAATGTGTTTTTATGAATTTATTTATCAAATTTTTGACAGTCATATTATTTTTTAGTTCATGTCGTGCTAAATATATTGAACGGGGGGAAGCTATAAATACAAGTTTTTATCTATCGTCGCAGACAACGAATAAGCAGTCAACGAATAAAAAGAAGTCTTTAGAAATAGATGAATTTTGCCATCAATTAGAAATTCCAAAAGTTTCAAAAAAGATAGAAAATCAAAAAATTGAAATTATTACACCAAGTATTAATCTAAATTTTGATTTAATTGAGGAGGTCTACACCGCAGAAAAATCAATTAATAAACACGCATTATATAAACCCAAAAGTAATCGAGAAGCACATTTGAAAATTCCTCTTGAAAACTATAAAGGTAAAAATAAAGCCATGAAATACGGACTTCAGTTGCTGGTTTATGGTGCCTTTGTTTTTGGACTAATTTTGATTCCTGACGCTTTGATGCTGTGGGAATATTTGCCCGACATTATTCTGATCCTAATGTTGTTGTTTGTAGCAATACCTGCAATCTTAGCAATCATCATTGGATTTCTTTTGTTTTTCTTCGGATGGATTGCTTCACTTTTTCAAAAATAGATTCAAGCCTGCTTCATATCGCTAATAGCCGAGAGCTGAGGGCTGATCGCTGAAAGCCGACCACCGATCACCGCTCACCGATCACCGAAAACCTTCTGTATCTCCTGCAACTTAATCAACGCCTCAATAGGAGTTAACGTGTTGATGTCAATCTTGTTAATCTGGTCTTTCAATTGTTGAACGCGAGGGTCTTCTGTGGCGAACATATTCATCTGATATACCGGCTTGACAGTAGTTTTTTTCAAGGTATCTCTCGACTGGTTTTTGAGTCGGCTTTGTTCAAGTTGCTGAAGGATTTCTGAACTTCGTATCAATACCTGATTGGGAATGCCTGCCAATTGGGCTACATGAATACCAAAACTGTGCTCGCTTCCACCTGGTTTCAAAATTCTCAAAAAGACAATTTGGGAGCCTTGCTCTTTGACTGCGACATGGTAGTTTTTTACTCCATCGAGCTTGTCTTCTAGCTCGTTCAATTCATGGTAGTGCGTGGCAAATAGGGTTTTGGGTTTTCCGGGATGGCTGTGTAAGTACTCTGCGATGCTCCAAGCAAGACTGACGCCATCATAAGTGCTGGTGCCCCTTCCAATTTCGTCTAGGAGAACCAAACTGCGGTCATTCAGATTGTTCAAAATGCTTGCAGTTTCGGTCATCTCCACCATAAAGGTTGATTCACCAGCGGAGATGTTGTCTGATGCGCCTACGCGCGTATAAATCTTGTCTACGAGGCCAATGGTTGCACTTGTGCATGGCACAAAACAACCCATTTGAGCGAGAATCACCGCCAACGCAGTTTGACGAAGAATGGCGCTTTTTCCGCTCATGTTGGGGCCTGTAAGTATGATCATCCTTTGAGAATGATTGTCTAAGAAAATATCGTTGGGAATGTAACTTTGGTCAGGAGGGAGTTGCGATTCAATAACGGGGTGTCTGCACCCTTTAAGGTCTAAGTCAAAGCCTTCGGTCATTTTCGGGCGACAGTAGGATCTGTCTTCGGCCAGCTGCGCGAAACCAGCTAAAACATCCCAAGTGGCCACCATCAAGGCGTCAGATTGGATGGGTAAAATGCGTTGAGAAAGATCGTCTAAAAGAGATTCCCAAAGAGCTGCCTCTAAAATAGATATGCGGTCTTCGGCCGATAGTATTTTTTCCTCGTATTGTTTAAGTTCTGGGGTAATATAACGCTCTGCGTTGGTCAAGGTTTGCTTACGAATCCAAGTTTCAGGAACCTTGTCTTTATGTGAGTGCGTCACCTCCAAATAATAGCCAAAAACGTTATTGTAGCCAATTTTTAACGAATGAATGCCCGTGATTTCTATTTCACGGTGCTGAATTTCAATCAACTTGTCTTTTCCATTGATGGATAAATCTCTCAGTTCTGAAAGTTCATCGTTGATGTGCGATTGAAATATGCCTCCTCTGCTAGAGTTGATCGGGGCGTCTTCGCTGATTTGATGATCAATGAGTTGAATCAAATCTTCGAATGGACTTAATTTCTGGGCATCTTTTATCCATTGTTCTAGAGGAGATTGCTCTAACAGAGTTTTTAGTTTTTTCAGGGACTTTAAACTGCGGCTCAAGTGAAGTAGTTCTTTCGGATTGACCCTCTTCAGGGCTATTTTAGCCGTCAATCGCTGTAAATCACCAATTTCATGCAAAAAGATTCGCATTTCTTGTAAAAAACTGCCGTTCTGGGTCAATTCGGATACCCGATTCAATCGCGCTTCGATGTCCGCGAGATTCTTGAGCGGCAGCAACATCCATTGCTGTAAAAGTCGGCCACCCATGGGCGTAACGGTAGTGTCAATGACATCCAAGAGCGAACGTCCCTCGGGATAAACCGAACGAACCAACTCCAAATTTCGGATGGTGAAGCCGTCAAGCCAAACATAAGCCGATTCATCGATTCGCTGTATGCCCGAAATATGTCCGGTATGGGTGTGATGGGTCTGATCCAGGTATTGCAAAGCAGCGCCGGCAGAGAGAATGGCTGCAGGCAAGTCTGCGATTCCAAAGCCTTTGAGGTTTTGCGTTTTGAATTGTCTCTGAAGTTTTTCTTCGGCATATTCTGCCTGATATACCCAATCTTCTAGGGTCTGATACGATTTTGGAGTACCAAATGCTTGAAATACTTTTTGGGACTGCTTCTTGGGGAAGATGAATTCTGCTGGTTTGAAACCCGAAATCATTTTCTTGATGAAAAACTCATCGCCCTGCGCGCATTGAAAGTCCCCCGTAGAAATATCAAGCAAGCTCAGTCCCCATTTGCTGTCAAGTTCAACCAAAGAGGCCAAGTAGTTGCTCTGTTTGGATTCGAGAATCTTGTCGTTGTAGCTTACACCCGGCGTGACGAGTTCAGTTACGCCTCGTTTGACAATGGTCTTGGTTAATTTAGGGTCTTCGAGTTGGTCGCAGACAGCAACGCGGTATCCTGCGCGAACCAGTTTCGGTAAATAGGTGTCGAGAGAGTGGTGAGGGAAACCTGCCAAATCCATTTCGGAAGCGGCACCGTTAGAGCGTTTGGTCAATACAATGCCTAAAACCTTGCTGGCCGTCACGGCGTCTTGGTCGAAGGTCTCATAAAAATCACCCACACGAAACAGCAACAAGGCCCCAGGATACTGAGCCTTGATCTGGTTGTATTGTTTCATCAACGGAGTTTCCTTCTTTTCAGACATCCTCCAAAGATACCAAATCAAAAAGGGGAGTAATTAACATCTTTTTCTCAACTATCTTTGTAGAGATGCGGAAACTTAAAACATCCGAACTTCAAAGAATCAGTCCCGAAGAATACCAACAACAAAGGCACCGTGAGGTTGTGGTGGTGTTGGATTCAGTGAGAAGTATGAACAACGTGGGTTCTATTTTTCGCAGTTCCGATGCCTTTTTGATAGATAAAATTTTTTTGTGTGGGATAACAGGAAAACCTCCCCATCGCGAAATATCGAAAACCGCAATTGGAGCTGAAAAATCAGTTCCTTGGGAGTATTTTTCAAACACCATTGAAGCAATTAATTTCTTGAAATCTCAGGGTTACACGCTCATAGCTGTTGAACAAGCTGAAAATTCTCTGGATCTTTCAACGGCTCAACTCCCCACTCAAAAAGTAGCCTTCATCTTTGGAAACGAGGTAGATGGAGTAGCACAAGACGTCATAAATGCTTGCGATCATTGCCTCGAGATTCCTCAATTGGGCACCAAGCACTCTTTCAATGTGGCCGTTACCTGCGGTATGGTACTCTGGGAACATTTCAGACAATCAAAAATCATACTCATTCTTCTGTTTCTACTCCAATCTTGTAATCAGCCGAAAGCGGTCAGCGGACAGCAGACAGCCGACAGCGGTCAGCCATCAGCTGACAACCGATCACCGGTCACCGAAAACCGAAAACTGACAACCGATCACCGAAAACCGACCGCCGTCATATACACCACCTTCTCAAACGATTGCCCCATGTGCAATAAATACCTGCCAACACTTAGGGAAATTGCCAAGAAACTGCCCGATAGCATTGATTTTAAACTGGTGAAAGTGAATACAGATGAGGTGTGGGATTTTGATTGGAATGGAAATCTTGACCAACAAACAATACTAGATTCGGAGGGCAAATGGTGTGAAAAACTAGACTTGAATGTCTATCCTGAAACCATAATCTTGCGCAGTGACCAACAAAAAATCTATCAAGGGAGCATTGACGATAGGGCAGTTGCTATTGGTCAAATGCGCAGAACCGCGCTCAAACACTATTTGATAGACGCCATCGAATCAGTGAAAAAAGGTGAAAGTCCCCAAGTAAAACAAACCACAGCCGTGGGCTGCTACATCGAATGAGAAGTTTAATTTTGGTTGCAGTTATAGGTATTTCCTGCGTTGGAAAACAAAATGGGGTCCCAAACCCCGTTTTTGATAAAGATATTGAACCCATCATTGTTCAACACTGTACGCCTTGTCACAGAGAAAATGGAGGAGCGCCGTTCGTTCTTACAAGTTTCGAAGCGGTTAAGAAAAAAGCAAAAACCATCGCCAAAGTAACGGCAAATAGAATCATGCCACCCTGGCCTGCCGATCCCAATTACACACATTTTTTAAAGGAAAACATACTCACCTCTGAGCAGATTGCCACTATCCAAAACTGGGTTAAACAGGGCAGTAAACCGGGTAAAAATCCGGGGAAATTGTTATCTAAAGTTACCCCGTTTGTCAGCAATTTGGGAACCCCAGACATGGTTTTGGATTTGGATACCGTAACCTTGCAACAAGGAGATCAAGATCGATTCTTTTTGGTGAAAACATCGGGCAGGATGCCCCAGAAAAAATATGTAAGAGCAGTAGAATTTATACCCGGACAACCACAATTGGTGCATCATTTCAATGGACATCTAATCAACTACGAAAAGGGTTCAAAGCTTGATTTTACCACGCAGCCGCTCAAAGTTGAAATGAAATACGAAGAGTCAAGGCCTGTAAATAAAGACCTTAATTTGATGGCCAACAACGGAATCATTCCCGAGAGGGTGCATTCTGTGGTGAATTATTTACCCGGAGTTTTTGGCACTGAATACCCCGACGGAATAGGCACATTTCAGCTGTCTGAAGAGTTTTCCATTGTGGGTAATGACGTGCATTACGGTCCCTCGAGAAAAACAGTGGTCGACAAAAGTAAAATCCATTTATTTTTCACGGAAACTCCGCCTTCTCGAGGACTTGGAGAGCTGATGTTGGGCACAAACGGGGTGAGTAAAATTGTTCCGCCGCTGGTTATTAAGCCTAACACAATAAGTAAGCATGTTACTGAATTTACAGTGCCAGCCGATATTTCGGTGTTGACCGTAAATCCGCATTTGCATCTGCTTGGAACTAGTTTTAAAGCCTACGCCATTAAGCCCAATGGAGATACCATTCGCTTGATATCCATTCCCCGTTGGGACTTTAGATGGCAATATTTTTATACGTTTCCTACCATGGTGAAAATTCCTCGAGGAAGCATTATCAGGGCTGAAGCCATATTTGACAATACAGATAACAATCCAAACAATCCCAATCGTCCTCCGAAAACAGTGGCAGAGCGATTTGATTACGGGGGATCGAGCATGAGAGCGAGTGACGAAATGTTTCAATTTATCATCACCTACGTGGCTTGGCAACCAGGCGACGAAAAAATATCCCTCAAAAAATAGAAGATATGGAGCTAAAAATCATCAATAATTCATCGGAGTTTCACCCTGTGATAGATGTGATTTATCAAGGGGATCCCAATCACATTAAACATTTAGAATCTGATATTGACGCGGTTTTTGATCGTTCACACAAGAAATTCAAAAGAGGAGATGCTCAGCGTTGGGTGCTTTATGAAAACTCCAAGCCAATTGGGAGAATTGCTGCCTTTTACGAAGATAAAAACGGCAAGCGTTTTGGTGGATGGGGATTTTTTGAATGCATCAACCATGACGATGCCGCGAAAAAGCTCATTTTAGAGGCTGAAAATTGGCTCAAACAACATAATGCTGAGAAAATCCTTGCTCCGGTAAATTTTGGCTCTAGAGATGCTTATTGGGGACTTTTAATCAGTTCAACTACATACCCTAGTTATCAAGAGAACTATCAGCCGGCTTACTATCAGAAATGGTTTGAAGAGTTGGGATACGGATTGGAAATTGAACAAACAACCTATGAGTTGGTGGAGAAAGACTTTAATATTGAGCGCTTTTCAAAAATAGCAGAGCGCACCATGGGAAATGCTCAATACCGCTTTGAAATTCTAGATTATTCCAAGTTAGATCAATTTGCAGCTGATTTTGTAACGGTATACAACAAAGCTTGGACTTTTCACGAAGATTTTGAGCCTTTAGAGGTTGATGAAATACTCAAGAGATTCAAGTCTATGAAACCTGCGGTGATTCCAGAGATGATTGTCTTTGCTTACCACGAGCAAGAACCCATTGGTTTTCATGTAAATATTTTGGAGTTAAACAGCATTTTTAAGGATTTCGGGGGAAAGCTAACGCTATGGAACAAAATGCGCTTTCTGTTGAGCAAAGGAAAGATTGACAGATGTCGCGGAGTGGTCTTCGGAATCATTCCTGAATATCACAACAAGGGGGTAGAAGCGGGCATGATCATGAAATCGTATGAAGGGGCAAAAAAAATTGAAAAAATTAAGAGCATCGAGTTGGCTTGGATAGGTGATTTTAATCCGAAGATGCTCAGTATGTTAAGTTCGTTGGGAGCAAAGTTGACCAAGACTCACCACACCTATAGTAAAATATTTTCTTAATTTTTTTCAAGGGAGTATTTGCATTTTTAAAAAATGGGTGTACCTTTGCAGTCCTTTAAAGAAGGAACGATTCCGTAGCTCAGTTGGTAGAGCAATACACTTTTAATGTATGGGTCCTGGGTTCGAGTCCCAGCGGGATCACCACCAAAAGCCTCAGAGAAATCTGAGGCTTTTTTTATTGCCCATTTTTTAAGTTTGTTTTTGTTTATTGTATTAAACAAAATTTGATTTTTTGGTGGTTATAATAATCATTTTAGCAAAAGCATTGTCCATCCCAATCCTGTTCATTTAAACAATAAATTCGAATAAAAATTGCTTATTTGATACAAAAATGCACAAATAAGCACATTTGAACATATCGAATTTGTATATATTTGTATAAATAAGCATAAAAATGAAATCTTTAGCCCTTATTCCTTACAATAAAATCACTGACCGGCTTAAATTTGAAAACCCTTGGTGGGTGTCCAAACATATTGCACCTTTTTATTATTCCATGAGAAAGAGATTGTATTTCAATCTTTTTTATCCTTTTGTCACCAATACCGAAATTAGAAGAGCATTGGTTCTTATGGGCCCAAGACGCGTTGGAAAAACCGTCATGCTTTACCACAGCATTGAACAACTTCTCCGCGATGGTGTGCCTTCAAATAAGATCTTTTTCATTGGCATGGATAATCCCGTTTATGTGAATTTAGGTTTAGATGATTTACTTGACCTTTGTAAACAGTCTCTGAAAATAGATGACCTAAATGGTTGTTTTGTCTTCTTCGATGAAATTCAATACCTCAAAGATTGGGAACGGCACCTCAAAGTGCTTGTAGACACTTATCCCCATACCAAATTCATTGCATCCGGTTCTGCAGCGGCCGCACTGAAATGGCACAGCACCGAAAGTGGGGCAGGGCGCTTTACCGATTTTATGCTTCCCCCCCTCACGTTTCAAGAATTTATTCATCTCAAAGAAATGGATCATCTGCTGCTTGATCCTCCCGCGTCATACGGTGGCATGAAACCTCGTTATCAGTTAACCCACGATGTCAATTCCCTAAATGCGGAGTTCATTCAATATTTGAATTTCGGGGGATATCCTGAAGTCGTGTTGTCTGGGAAAATCCAAAACGACATGAACAGGTACATAAAAAGTGACATAGTTGATAAGGTGCTTTTGCGCGATTTACCCAGTATTTACGGTATTCGAGATGTTCAAGAACTGAATCGATTTTTTACCTACCTCGCCTTCAATACGGCCAACGAGTTTTCATACGAAACCATGTCAAAACAAAGCGGAATCCAAAAAGAAACCCTCAAGAAATACTTGGAATATTTGGAGTCGGCCTTCTTGATTAAGGTAATTAACAAAGTAGATTTCAACGCCAAGCGACTAAAACGGGTGACCAGTTTTAAGGTGTATTTGACCAATCCTTCTTTGAGAACCGCTTTATTTTCACCTGTCAGAGAAACTGACGAAGAAATGGGTAATTTGGTTGAAACTGCCTTGTTTTCTCAGTGGTTGCATAGAGAACATTTGAATTTAACTTACGCCAATTGGAAAGACGGGAGGAATGAAGGCGAAGTAGACATGGTTTTGGTTGATAATGCCAAGTTTTCGCCCATGTGGGCTGCGGAAATAAAATGGAGTAATCGCTATATTGAGCATCCTAAAGAACTAAAAAGTCTCCTAAAATTTTGCGAAAATCACCAATTAAACAAGGCATTGGTTACTACCATCAATCAAACCAATACCAAAGAAATAAACGGAATTTCACTGCTTTTTATACCCGCATCGGTATATGCTTACAACATTGGGAATGCAACATTGACCATTAAACATGATAGTGAAACCCAATTTTTGAACCTATTATTGTAACTCAATGAAAAAATCAGGGCACACCTTGACCTACATCATTCTCGGAGCCATGTTGGTGGGAGTGGTAACTGGTCAATTTCTTTTCATGCATTTCGATGTAAACAATGACAGTCAACTCCTCGGAGATGAACTAACCAAAGCCAAAGATATTGCTGCCTATTTCAAGCTTTTAACCACCCATATTTTCTTGCGCCCGGTACAAATGACCATTGCACCCTTGGTATTGACAACCCTGATTGCAGGCATTGCGAAAATGGACGACATCAAAACCGTGGGTAGAGTAGGAGGACGAAGCATGATTTGGTTCCTGTCTGCTTCGCTGGTTTCCTTGTTTTTAGGTTTGGTTTTGGTGAACTATTTTCAACCCGGCGTCAATGCCAATTTCGGAGCTACAGACGCTTCATCGGTAGGAGATATAGTGGGAAAAACTCAAGGATTTAGTTTGCAAAACTTCCTTGAACATGTTTTTCCAATGAGCGTTTTCGAAGCCCTTGCCCACAACGAAATACTTCAAATTGTATTGTTTGCCGTGCTTTTTGCCATCGCACTCAATCAAACCGGTGAAAAAGCCAAGCCCATCATTGATGCCCTTGATACTATTGGCAAAGCCATCCTAAAAATTGTGGGCTATGTTATGTGGTTGGCGCCTTTGGGTGTATTTGGTGGAATTACAGCCATCATTGCTGTTAAGGGACTTGTAATTCTGAAGTTATACAAAGATTATCTCATCTATTTCTATACAGGAATTGGATTGTTATGGATTCTTCTTCTGGGTGTGGGATATTTAATCTTGAAGGGAAGATTATGGACTTTGATATCACATTTGCGCAACCCTCTAATGGTGGCATTTAGCACCACCAGCAGCGAAGCGGTATTTCCCAAACTCAGCCAAGAATTGGAGAATTTCGGATGCAAAAAGAAAGTGGTGAGTTTTGTGCTTCCATTGGGATATAGTTTCAACCTAGACGGCTCCATGATGTACATGACCTTTGCGAGTATTTTTATTGCACAGGCCTATAATGTTCCATTGAGCCTAGGTACTCAATTAACCATGTTGCTTGTGTTAATGCTTACTTCAAAAGGAATTGCAGGAGTACCACGAGCCTCCTTAGTGGTAGTGGCTGCTACTTGCTCCATGTTTAACATTCCAGTTGAAGGAATAGCGTTGATTCTGCCTATTGATCATTTTTGCGATATGGGAAGAAGTATGACCAACGTTCTAGGCAACGGTTTGGCTATCTCAGCCATCGATAAATGGGAGAAAGAGTGATCAACTAATTAGTTCCATTAGCTCACTAACCGTGCTTTGTTGCTTGTCTTTTGCGTACCACTTGTGCAATTCTTCGATGTAATTTGCCGCAGTTTCTGGGTCTGACTTTAATTTAATGACCATCTCTTGTGCTACTTTAGGACGTGGTCCCCAGTCGTTAATTAACGCAAAATGTTCATCCAATTGTATCAATTTCGGCACAGACATTCCTCCATTGGTTAAATGGGCTTGCATCAAATCTGGAACTTCGTCTCTGTAAACCAAACGGAAGTTTATTTTTCCTTGACTTGCTTGAGCTATTTTGGCCATCACGGGAACAATTTGGGATGCATCACCACACCAATGTTCTGAAATAACCAACCAGGTTCTAGGACTGCACTCTTGAGCTAATTTGATTTGTTCTTCCGATAACTCAAAAGTTCTATCCAATCGGCTGCTTCTGTGTTGGTTCATGGGTATGTATTCTCCGTAATGGTAATCACTCGGATTCTCACTTTTTTTAATAAATAATTCTTGATAAGACACATAGTCAACCGACTCACTCACATATTTAGAATAATCCATATGAAAATTACAATTCAAGGAATATCTTTGTTCATATGCGTTTGCTCATTTTTGTCTTTACTCTATTGATTGCACCTTGCAGTTTTTCACAGAGTACTTTTGATGGAACCTTAAACTTTGGTCAATCTAAACGATTAAATTACGAATTAACAGTACAAAAATTAGAATTAGGTGTTCATGACTATCTTCTGAGAGTTGACAGTTTAGCCTTGAATGAGCAAGTGCTGATTAAATTACTTAATCCGGTAACATCCAAGAAAACAAAACACTGGAAAAACTGTCAAACCTTGGTATACAAGGTTAAGATTGGTAGGAAACCTGAATTTTTTGTCGTGCAATTTACCACCGAACCAACATTGTTAGGCGTTAAACAGTTCATTTACGTGAGATTCAATCATCAGACATGGGGCGAACTTTTAAAACCAGTCGTTTCAGCCTACTTGGGCGATCAGCCACTGAAATATAACTTCCATCAATTGGGGAATATTACTAACAAGGAATTGGTGTTTATCACTCTTGATGATTTTAAATATGCTACTTATCAGACCATCAAGAAAAAAGACGTTTTCAATGATAAAGTGTCTGTTGATGTTAAAGTTCCTGCACCTCCTTACTTAGCTAATACGAATCCTTTTTGGATATTTCGCGCCATGAATACTGCTGATGAATGCTCCATTTATATTCCGTCTCTTGGTCATTCATTCCTAATTAGCAGTGAAATGTTGGTGGTAATATCCACCCTAAATGCTGTTCCGTTGTGATTTGAGTAATTTTGATACTGACATAAATGTGACAGTAGTGGAATTCTAGTGGTAATACATTTGCCCCAATGAAATGGGTTTATTACATTCCTATTGGCACACTTCTGATGTCTATGGTTTTCTCTTTTGTGCTCTTTAGACATTTTAAAAACAAACATCAAGCAACCTATGTTCTTTGGTGGTTGATTGGTGTATTGTCTTATGGTGCAGGAACTCTCACTGAAAGTCTGAATACGTTAATTGGATGGTCTGAAATGAATTTTAAGTGGTGGTATATTACCGGCGCATTGCTCGGCGGAGCACCTCTTGCACAAGGAACCGTTTATCTTTTATTATCAAAAAAAGCAGCAAACTTTTTATCGTTAATTTTAGTTTCTGTGATAGTCATAGCAGGAATCTTTGTTTGGCTATCTCCTGTAAATTTAAGTTTGGTTGAACCCCACAGAATGTCGGGAAAGGTTTTAGAATGGCAGTGGGTGAGGAGTTTTTCCCCATTCATAAATATCTATGCATTGGCCTTTCTTGTAGGGGGAGCCATTTATTCAGCTGTGAAGTATTTTCAGTCTCAAGGTAGTAGTTCGAGATTTTGGGGTAATTTACTGATCGCGTTTGGAGGACTGTTACCAGGAATAGGAGGCAGTTTTACCCGATTTGGTTATGTGGAGGTATTGTATATTACGGAATTTACAGGCCTTGTTTTGATAATTTGGGCCTACCGACTGATGCGAAAAGATTCTTCCAAATCTATACACAGTCAACAAAAAAATTGAATTACAAACCAAAAGCCCTTATATTTGTTTGAACAAATAATAAATCTCATGAAAAGAAAAGACTTCATCAAAAAGAGCGTGCTGGGAACCGCAGTTTTGGCATCTGGCGCGGCAGCAGCGGAAATCATCAAAAACAACATCGATGAACTTCAACCTTTAAATATTTTGGGATTCAATCATATCAAAAACACAGAATCAAAAGTCATGGAAAATCTTGTTTTGCATAAATCTTCTTCCCGTGGATTGGCCGATCACGGGTGGCTAAAAAGCCATCACACTTTCAGTTTTGCCAATTATTACAATCCCGAAAGAATGCATTTTGGAGTGCTCAGAGTATTGAACGACGATACGGTTGCTGCTGGAATGGGATTTGGTACACATCCTCATGACAACATGGAAATCATCAGCATTCCCTTAGAAGGTGACTTAGAGCATAAAGATTCCATGGGAAATGTAGCTACCATCAAACATGGAGAAATCCAAGTGATGAGTGCTGGAACCGGAATTACCCACAGCGAATACAATCGCAACAAAGACAAGCAAGTGAAGTTTCTTCAAATCTGGGTTTTTCCCAACAAGAAGAACGTAAAACCAAGATATGATCAAATAACCCTGAATCTTGCGGATAGGCAGAATAAACTACAGCAAATATTGTCACCCAATGCTGATGACGAAGGTGTTTGGATTCATCAAGATGCCTGGTTTCATCTTGGCAAATTTGACGAAAACTTTAAAACCACTTACACCATCAAAAAACCAGGAAATGGGGTATATGCTTTTGTAATTAAGGGAGATTTTCAAATAAACGGACAAGATCTCGAACACCGAGATGGATTGGGTATTTGGAATATTGATCAGTTGGAGATTACTGCTCAATCTAATCAAGCTGAGATCTTATTGATGGAAGTGCCCCTAAATCTGTAAGATTATTTGGATTCATTCTAAATAGATTTAAATTTGTATCTGATGTTGAGCGTTGCATTTGATACAGGTGTTGCATTAATTATTGATGAAGGTTTAAATAATTTTCTTGAGAAGAGTTATTTTGAAGTCGAAAAATCAACACATTTTCTACGATTAGAATTTCATTTAACGCCTCAAGATTCTTTATTTTCTTTGTCCAATTACACTGTATTATTTATTACTTACACAGATCCTATTTGGACCCAGTTCAATCACAATCCATTGTATTCGAAATTCAATGCAATTCAAGGCGTGAGATACTATTTGCCTTGTGAAATGCATAGTTCAATCAGCGGTATAATTGGTGTAAATCCCAATGATACATTGTGTGAAATGAAATATACTTCAATTGCATTAGAAACATTAATCTCAGCAATTCAGTTTGTTGAAAAATTAACTTCAAATTGTAACTCATGTAATTTGGTTCAGCAGAGTTCATTAAATGCGAATTATCTGCAAGGCGCTATGCAAATTATTCAAAGTCGATATACAGAGAAATTAACCATTCCCGAGTTAGCCAAAGAAATAGGTACTAATCAATGTTATTTAAAAAAAGGATTTAAACTTAAATTTGGTGACACTATTTTTGGGACGATCACCAAAATGCGGATGATAAAAGCTAATGAATTAATTCGCACTGATAGTAATAAGAAATTATCAGAAATTGCAGAAGAAGTAGGATATTCTTCGTTGAGTAGTTTTAGCACTGCTTTCAAGCAATATTGGGGTTATTCTCCCCAGGAATTAAAAAGATAAATTCCTAAAATCGAAAAGAAGTTTCCCGATTTCGAAATTCCCGCAATTTCTGTTTCACAAACTTTGCGGCTGATTATGAAAAATTATTTCACTTTTTTAGGCATTTTAATAGTTGTATTAAGTACTGCCCAGGCGCAATCAGACACAACAAAGATTGAATCAATTACACCAGTAGAGATTATTGGAAATAGTGGGTCTTTGATAGTTGACACCTCTTTCACAGTATCTAAAACCAGCGTTTCTTTTATCGATGAAATTCAGGTTGCTAGTAAGGTAAATCAAGAAGTAATCAAGCAACAAGTCATCACAGAATTAAAAGGGTTATTAGATAATGTTACTGGTGTTAATCGTTTATGGGAATCCACTGGTCGAATTGGTGATGGCGCATCTTATTATTCAATGAGGGGATTTTCTGTTCAACCTACAATGATAAATGGAATGCCTGCGTTATCTCAAACTATCATTGATCCTGCTAATATTGAATCAATTGATGTTATAAAAGGGCCATCCGGAAGTTTATATGGAGCTGCGGTTACAAGTTATGGTGGTCTGATAAACATAAATACTAAGAAGGCATATTCGCATTTTGGAGGAGATATTACTTATATCACAGGCGCTTTTGGATTGAATAGAATTCAGTCCGATATCAATATTCCTTTGAGCAATAAAACTTCTATAAGAATTAATTCTGCAATTCATAAACAAGGTAGCTTTCAAGATGCAGGATTTAATCAATACACTTTTATTGCGCCATCAGTAAGGGTAAAGGCTTCAAAGAGGTTGACGTTTTTCATTAATGCGGAATTTAAAAACGGTGAAGGAGCAAATGCTCCTATGATTTTTTTAAACAGGTATGCTCCCTTATCATTCACAAATATTTCGTTATTTGACAGTATTTACGGTCGTTCATTTACTTCCAACGATTTAACGATTAGGAATGAATCTTACAACCTTCAAGCCCAAGCTTGGTTTGATTTGGGAAAAAATTGGAAAACACAGACAGTATTATCTCGTACTTCATCAAAATCAATTGGATTTTACCATTATTTGTGGGATGTAAGCAACGGAAATGACTTCACGCGATATATTTCGAGAATTGCCGGTGAAACTCAAGGAACAGGTGTTCAACAAAATATTTCTGGTTCGTTTGATCTACTGAGATTCAAAAATAAGGTATTGATTGGGTTAGATTACTTTGAAAGAAATATTTCAAATTTCGGGTCTCCGTGGATTTCAAATGGAAAAGTATCATTAAAGAATCAAACGGATTCTGGTAATTTGAGTCAAGCTTTTATAAATGAAGCAACTTCTAATGCCCATCCTTCGTTGTCTTTTGTAAGATTAGTAAATAAATCATTGTATTTTAATGATATAATCAATATAAATAAATCAATGTCATTGTCACTTGGTGTAAGAGTTGATAATTTTTCAGGTAAACCTACTGCCTGGTCAACAGTAGATTTGAAAAGTCAAACTACTGTATCTCCGCGTTTGGGTTTGGTTATTAAACCAATTGGAGAATCATTTGCAATTTTTGGGAATTATTTAAATGGCTTCAATTACCTCGACCCAGCAACCGTTTCAAATATCGATGGAAGTAATCCATATTTAAAAGTATTTGAACCTGAAAAAGCCAATCAATGGGAAACCGGTCTAAAATGGACAGGCTTCAAAAATAATATCCAATTCATTGCAAGTTATTACCAAATAAATGTAATTAATATGGTAATGTCTGACGCCTTAAATCCCAATGATTTCAATCAAGGTGGTAGTGTTCTAAGCAAGGGAATAGAGTTTAGTCTATCTGGAAATATTACCTCTAATGTTAAATTTATTGGTGGTTTTTCTCATAACAACTCAAAGGTAACAAATGATGCTCCAAACGCAGGTTATTTGGGTTTGAGGCCTGAAAGTTCTGGCCCAGCTAATATGGCAAATGCTTGGGTTCTATACAGGTTACCTATTAACGGTTTGTTTGATGGATTTTCATTGGGTGCTGGACTTAATTATACCGGAGAACATTTAACTTTAAACAGGTCAACTTCTGGAACCTTTACTCTTCCATCATATACCATTTATAATGCAAGTATTAATTGGGAAAATGAAATTATCGGTTTGGTACTAAGAGCGAATAATTTATTGGATGTAAAGTATTATACAGGTTGGTCTACAGTTTCGCCTCAAGCTCCGAGATATATTTCTTTGTCAATAAGATGCAAATTCTAAATAATAGAGTTAAAAGAATACTCAGAAAAATTCACAGTTGGCTCGGATTATTATCTGGGCTAATCGTGTTTATTATGGCCGTAACTGGAACACTCTATGCCTTTGAATTTGAGATTAGAGAATCGTTATATCTTCATAAACTGAAACTTCAATCATCAAATAGTAAATATACTATAGTTGAAAAAAAACTACCGCCTTCAAAAATTTGGCAAAAAGGAACCCATTCATATCCCAACAAAGTAATTCATGCAGTTAGAATTTATGCAGATAATAGGCCAAGCGAAGTGATTTATTACAATAATGAAGGTGTCAATAAATACTACATCCGGTTACTGTTGAATCCATACTCTGGTAATATTATCCAATTTGTTGACATGAACACTGGCTTTTTTGCTTGGATACTCCGTGGACATATGTATTTGTGGTTGCCTGAAAAATATGGTCGAAAATTCATTGGATATTTTACAGTGATTTTTTTGGTAACAGCAATGGTTGGTCTTTTTCTGTGGTTACCATCGCAGTTGAGGTTTTTAAAAAAACAACTCACATTTTCTTGGTCAAATAAAATGAAATGGAAACGTAAAAATGCCGATACACATAAAATTGTAGGATTTTATATGCTTTTACCCATCTGTATTTTCTGCATAACAGGATTATTCTGGAGTTTTGACCTATTTGCCGAGAAATACTACCAAATGATGGGAGGGAAGGTGCCAATTTACATTGAACCTGAGGCTAATTCCCAAAAGTTCACTCTAAAAAATCTTGATGAAATTTATTATCGATATTACATTCGATATTTTAATAAAGGTTATTTAGATTTTCATGCTCCCACTAATTCAAATAAAGCCATTGAAATTGCCTGGAATCCTAATTTAAATAACTTTTTTAAAACTCGATATCGATTTTTTGACCCAAATAATAAGAGAGAATTTAAAATAAATTCTGTGTATAGCTCTCGTGAAAATCTCAATGTGGCTGAATTTTTGGTAAAATCCAACTATGATATTCATACAGGTGGTGTTTTCGGTGTTTGGGGAAAATTACTCATGTTTATTTTTTCCTTGTTGATTGGATCTTTACCCATTACTGGGTTATTGTTTTATTTGGGTCGTAAAAAATACTTAACATAAAATACATGCATAGCAAATACATGAGGAAAACTGATACATGATAAGAAAATGAAAAAGATTCCAATCATTCCATCGGTTTTCCAAACGTCGAAGCAGTAAAATCCCCCGAGAAACAAAAAAGCGCCCATAGAAAAGGGCATTGCTTTCAACCACAATTTAGAAACCGGTTCCTTGTGATTTCTAATGATATCAACTGAACTATTAAAGCTGTGATTGAATATGAAAAATAATCCGAATGCGCTCAACAATGGTAAAAAAAGGCTAAACGGAAGCCATAATACTTCCCAAAGTCTGTGTATGCCTCTAGAAAGTTGAGCCGATAAAAAGATACCTCCAGAAAATATCAAAGCCCACTGAAAGTTGATGAAATCAATGTCTACAGACATTTCAAGCAAGATGTTTTTAAGCTCCAATGGGTGAGCAAACAAAATGCATCCAAGCAGTGAAAGTCCCCAGAGAAAACTGTTCAATGAAAGTTTTTTGAATTCAGCTTCGCCGAAATGCCAAGCAGAATATAGAATGAAAAGCAATAGACCTAGATAGGCATTCACAAACCAAACCAATCCCATAAGTGCCATTTTGAATAAATAATTCACAATGAAGGACGGCTTGATTTTAGAATCTAGCTGTTTCGATTCCAGAAGATGATCTACAGCTCCGTGAGGAATTCCCACCAAGATCAATCCCAATACTAGTATTCCATTTGAAATGAAAACTAGGTTCAGAGCGTCTAAAATGAAGAAGGAGATTGTCAGAATCAGGGGCAGTAACTTTAAAATAGGGAGTCTGTGAAAAGTATCAGAAATGGCAGCTTTTAAGAAGGGAGCAAGGGGTAAGGAGCCCAAAATTCTTAACTCGTTCAATCCGCTAGATTCTTCGCGCAGAAATTCAATGACTCTTGACAGAGGATTTTTTTGAAACAAGGCTTCGAAAATCTTTTTTCCGAAGGATGGGTTGTTTTCAAGAATTTTCAGCAATATTCTATCGTAAAACTTGAATCTATTTGGGGAATTGATGGTTTTGGTGGATGTTATGTGCTGAAGGGAGTTCGAAATTTCTACGGCGTGTTTACAACTTTTTAAGAAGGAATAGCCCGTACTTGGTTTGATATTTCCAGCCCGAGCACCCGTAAGAATGTGATTTTGTGAAGTTTCATGATGACTGATTTGAGCTGTAGACATCGGAATTTTGCCCTGCTCTGTCGAAATAATTTGGAATTCTCCGAATCGCTTAAGAATTTCTTTCTTTAAAAGTTCTTCTGCTAATGGAATGTTTATGGATTCTGAGTGAAAAGAAGTGACTTCCACCAGAGCATTCTTTTGATCAAACGGAAGAATGTACAAAAAGAGGGTAGAATTGCCTTGTTCAATGGAGAAGTCCATCATAACAAAAGTGTCAGGATCAAATGCATCAGCTTTAGTTGTAATATTCCATCCTAAAAAACTCTGAATCAAGTGTGATTCATTCTTTTTGCAATCATTGAACTTTGGTGGCCGACTATCAAAAATGGTGGCCTTGTGCAATTCTACGAGCAACTCATCTGTGGCCACCTCTTTGATGTAAGTCACATCAAAATTCACTATCTCCTGGCGTGTGAAGTTATAGAGATCAATTCCAGATATGTGGAAGTATTTGTATGGGTCAATAGCCTCAGTAATTCGCTCACCCGCACTAGCGTTCTTCCAAGATTTAGAAATTAAATCTTCTAAATGGTATTTTGTGATTTCCGATTCTAGAGCCCAAAAACAAAAGGTTCGATCATTTTCTGTTTTATTGTTGGGCTCAATGATGGCAATTTTCTTGTCATGGAGAAGGCCGTTTCGCTTCAATTCAAAAAAAAGCAGGGAATTAGCAGCTCCCATTCCAACGAAAACCAAATCAAATTCAGAATATGTTAAGTTTTTGGTTTTCATTTAGTTTAATTAACCATTTACCAAAGAAATTTGTTTTACTTCAGAGTCGCGGCTAAATTTGTTCACCATGAAAAAAATAATCCCACTCTTTCTTTTTCTCTTTGGCTCAACATCATTGGCTTTTGCCCAAGGGGTATCAGGTGCTGAATTTATTTCAGACTACTCAAACCTTAAGGGTCAAATGGTTGTAATTAAAGGGGTTACTGGCAAGGTTATTCCTTCAGCACCCAAAACTCTAGGTTCTAAAGCAAAATCAGTTGCAGCTAACAAAAAGGCTCCTTCAGCTAACGGACCAGTATCTGCAGGTTCACCATCTTCGGTAAATGTTGCAAACGGTTCAACATCAACAAATAAAAACAACTCTTCAGCGGTGGCAAATAACAACACCACAACTCCATGCAATATCAAATCTGGATCTCACAAAGTAGAATTAGATTTCGCAAAAGGAAAAAACTGCGGTTGTTTTCAAATTGGCGGTGAAATGATGCAGCCAATGAACGACGCCATTAAATCGGGAAAACCCTTTGATGTAACCGTGCAGGTTGATCAAGCAGGTAACCACCGTATTATGGATATTTCATTTCAACGTTAAAATTAATCACTCATCACAAAAAAGGTCTCAAACGAGGCCTTTTTTTATGCGATCTTCGTACTATGTTTTTTGTCATCAGTAAATTTCTGCATTTTATCATTAAACCCCATTTTTTGATTTTCCTGTTTGTTTTAATCACACTTTTGAAGTTGTGGTTTTCAAACAAGAAATGGATTCAAAAACTACCTATATCTGCAAAGAAATCAGCAATTATTGCTTTTTTACTTTTATTCATTTTGGGAAATCACCCGCTGGTGAATGAATTAAATATCCGCTGGGAGCAGCGTGTACCCCAAAAACGCATTTACAATAACGATTCTTTTCCCAGAATTGCGGTGATTCTTGGGGGATATGGATACTACGATGATCAAAATGACTACTTCCGATTGGGCAGCGAGGGCGACAGATTCATGGTTGGACTTCAAGGGTTACTCCTGAATAAATTCGATAAGGTGATATTAACCGGTGGATCATCGGCGGTATTCACCAAAACGTATTATGAAGCCGAAGAGGCGGGGAGATACCTTCAAAATATGGGCATTGATTCCAGTAGAATCATCATAGATAATAATTCAAGAAATACCTATGAAAATGCCCTTTATACTCAAAAGATTCTAGATAGCTTGAATCATAAGGGTTCAGTTTTACTGGTGACATCAGCAGCTCACATGTACCGTTCTGAAGGATGTTTCAAAAAGGTTGGAGTTAATTTTATTCCCTATGTGGCCCATCCTACGTGCGATCCCAATCGCCGTTATAATTTGGAAGCTTGGTTGATTCCTAATCCAGGATCTTTGCAAACCATGTCAAATTTACTGCATGAGTGGGTAGGGGTTCTTTCCTATAAACTCTCGGGAAAGATGTAAAAGTTTAAAATTCCAAATAATAGAAGGGTACTGAGCCCATTTTTTGGAATTGGAAGGCCACAAAAATCACAGCCACAAGAAGAATGGCAGTTGACCACACCGGTAGTTTTTTTACCTGATCTGTGATCAATGTATAAAATTTCGGCATTGACCAATGTATTATTAGGGTTGCTGAGAAAATAATCGCCACATAAGGATACAACTTCAACCAATCTCCGAATAGAGAAAAATCTAATCCGCTGAAAATTCGCAATATCATTTGATTGGCTTGCTCCAAGTTAGCAGATTTAAAGTAAACTCCGCTAAAAGTGAGAAATGCAAAGGTCAGCAAAATGGATAAAGGCTTGTAAATATAAACCGGTATGTTCTTTTTGATTTTTAATCGCAGATCTGAAGTCCAAACATCCCAAATCAATGCGGCAGCGTGCATCAGTCCCCATAAAACAAAATTCAAATGTGTTCCATGCCAGATTCCGCTGATTAGAAACACCACAAAAACCGACAGTGTAGTGCCCCATTTTTTCCAAGTTCTTAAATGGTAACTCAAGGGGAAATACAAATATTGGTTGAACCATTGAGATAGAGAAATATGCCAACGCTTCCAGTATTCGGTTATGTTTTGAGATAGGAAAGGAAAATTAAAGTTTTCCATGATTTGGAATCCCATCAACATCGAAATACCCACAGCAATATCGGTGTATCCGCTAAAATCTAAATATAAATTCAGTGTTTGGATGATGGCGGCAAGGAAGTTTTCCATAGGGGTAAAATACAAGTAGGCATCAAAAATGCGTTCTACAAAGTTGACGGCTAAGTAATTACTCAAAATGAATTTCTTGACCACACCCAAACTAATCAAAAAGGCTCCATAATTTACTTGGCTTTTATCAATGACCCATTTGGGTGCGTTTAGGTGTTTGAAGAAATTGGGCGCCGTTTGAATGGGACCCATCAAAAATACCGGGAAGAAACTGATGAAAGTCCAATAGTTCAATAAATTCGGCTCCGGTTCATCCAAATTTTCATAATACACATCAAACACATAACTCATGCTTCGAAATGCATAAAATGAAACTCCTACAAACTTGATAAATGATAGAAAATCCGGTTTAATTTGCCATTCGTCTAGGTGTCTAAAAACAATGATGAGCGCCACATTTTGAAGTACGCTGAAGCGCATCAGCCAACGTTTGGTAGCATCAGAATTAGATTCATGAATCAATTTGGCGAAAATAAAATCTGACAAGGAAAATAGGAGCACCAAGATGATTAAACTGTTGCCTATTGAAAGTAAAAATGCCAAATTACCTATCAGTAATACTGAATTTCTGATCAGCGGCTTAGTATTCCAAATCAACACCAAGATTTGAATGACAAACCATAAAATGAAAAACTGAGCAGAATTGAAGGTCATAGTTATTTCACTTTGAGCGTTTTTCCGGGTTTGATGAAATCAGAACGCATACCATTCATCCTTTTCAACTCTGCTACAGACAGTCCGTGTCTTCTAGCAATACTGTACAGGGTATCTCCGCTTCGAACCTTGTAATAAACTACTTTTGGCTTTTTATAACCGGGTTTTCCGTTGTTTCCTGAATTCCCAGGATTGTAGGTTGGTTTGTTAGTTACTGCCGATTGGCCTTGTTCCAGTGATTTTTCAACCACGGTAAAAATGCGTAAAGTTTGTCCCTCATTCAAGGCATATCCCTTTAGTCGGTTCCAATCTTTGAGTTGTATTACACTGATATTGTAACGTTGAGCAATGGCCCAAGCTGTTTCGCCTTTCTTAACGGTATGTTCAATCCATTGCAGTTCTTTTTGTTTCACCGATGTATCTGGCTGAACAGGGTCTATGTTGAGGGTATCAACACAAGGAATGATAATGGCATCTGAAGTGTCTTTTTTAAGCTTTAGTCTTCTATCGGTATTTTTAAATGCATGATAAATGAGTGACCCTTTGAGTTCGTAACCATCTCTAGTCAAATGAACACCATCTTTATTCGCTAAACGAACCGATTTCCAAATACGCATAGATTGTTGTCCACCAGAAACCCTATACCAATCGTAAAATGCTACTTTTTCTGATTCAGCAACTTCGGCAATCAAATAAGAAAAGATAGAGCATGCTTTAATGCTATATCCGCCTCTATGAATATCTTGGCTGTTAGATAAAATAATCACAGCATCTGGGGCATATTCCTTGAACATTTCAATGATCGAAATCAAGTTTTCTTTGAATCTCTCTGATTCAATGCCCTTTTGATAAAAATCATTGGCTCCCACATCCAATATGATGGCATCTGGGTTCAATATTTTGAGATGATCGGGCAATTTATTTTCCCGCATAATGGAATAATGCCCAGCACCATTAATTCCTACACTGGTGTACAAAACACCTCTATCGGCAGGAGATTCTATACTGATTCCATAAATTTCAAAAAAGTGTTGTGCCGTGTCTCTTCTTACAAATTCAAACAAGTAATCATCGGCACCTGATGGCATATTAACAATCAGTAAATCGGTGGCAGTGTCATTTTCAGAAGTGTATACATCTGCAATTACCGACTTACCACCAGCGGTAATTTTTAAGTCAAACGAGTTGCGGTTTCTTTTACAAAATATCTTTAAACGCGTAAATTCAGGTTGAATGGCCTTTTCTCTGAACGACAATTTAAATTGAGCAGTAGAATCATACGTTTTTGATGTGATTCCAGTAACGCCTATGGGTAATTCAGGACTTCTTTCTACGTTTCTAGCGTACAACCATCTGCCGGTGTGAAAACAACGGTAATCTGCTGCAGTATGGGTTCTAGCCGTTGTGTAAGGAAAAACCATTCCACGGCCTGCATTTCCAAAAGTAGAGCCTAAAAGAGTTCGAGTTTCGTTGGTGAAAATATCGGCTTGTACGTGAGAGTCACCTATGTGAAGAATATTGACCCGTTTTTTGTTGGATCCATTTAATTTATTAAAAAAAGGCCTCAATATCTGCTTGTCATGACTTTGGAAAATATTCATATTTGAGTCAATCCAAGGATATTTTTGGTATTCGAAATTATGCCAGAAGAGTGCTTGCGCATTCAGAAGTGAAGTCTGAAAGCTAACAATCCCTAAAGTGGCAAGTGCTATATATTTTAATACTGTTTGTTTAATCTCAATCATTATTCTGTTCTTGTGCTTAAAAGATAACAAGCCCTAGCTCCGTTCAATTCACGCGTTAAAGCCCTTGCAAATATTTTTTGTCCCGACGGTGATAAGTGTCCATCCAAACTGGCCAAACCTTTTTTCTGCCATTCCAAAATTCCTCCACCGTCTAACATAAATCCATAAAAATCAAAGAATGAAACATTCTTTTCTTGAGCCACTTCTTGCAACCACCTATTCAATAATTTGCAAGATTCATAACTCTTCATTTCACTACCACTCCTAAAACCCATATCACCTGGTCCAATCAATAAAATGGAAACATCTGGACAACAACTTTGGTATTTACTCAAAATATTGCGGAAGATATTCTTAACCCATTTCTCTTGTGAACCATCCGTTTTTATGTAAGGAACCATGTTGTTTCCAAAATGAAGAACAACCAGCGAAACATTCTGTCTTTGGCTTTCTTCGCTCAACAAGGAAGAATTTATGTTGTTGAGGCCATCTCCTGAATGTCCTCTAATTCCCATGTTGTCTATCTGAATTCCCTTTGTTCCGGCATCGATTGAATATCCATAAACCACCGGATTAATGGCTCTATATCTGAAGTTTATCTTACCAATAATGGGAGTGTCACTCACTACAAACTCTTGTAAAAATTTACTCCTGATTGACTTCTTTGCCATTTTCCAAGTAGAATCTTTCGGCCTTCTCCACTGCAATTCCGATAGCGAATCAGGCAAAGCCTGAATCAATAATTTCTGATACTTTATTGATTTTGTGATTTTCAATCCAAACCCACTGAATTCATTAGGCCTTGAACTATTAGCCACAAAGGCTTGTCCTGATGGACCAAACCACTTGAATTTCTTTTTATCTCTGAAACAGTTCAACTTTCTCCATTGAGAATTTTGTGTCTCATCAATTTCCAAAACCCCGTAAGTTGCTGGGTTTGATAGTGGAACATAGCCAATTCCACTTCCGCCGTATTGAGATTGAAAAATGCGACGAATCTCCGAAGTAATTCGATCTCCTTCAATTTGAGAATCTCCAAAATACCAAATCCTACTCAATTCCTTTTGAGATTCTGATAACTTCTCAAAAAACGTTTGCATACTGTTTTGTCCCTCTTCAGTAAACGATAAAAATTTCAAAGACTGAAGCATCGAATCATATCGATTTTTATCTTGATTGCTGAGCTTAACTTTAATCCAATGTTCAATATGAAATGGTTTTCCGCCGTAAACGCCCCCTTGTTCAACTACCACAGCAACTTGACTATCTTTAACCAAGGTTTTAGTGGTTTGCTCAGCACCGTGCATGCTATCTGATGTATTCTCTGAACTCACCAACCATCTATTTAAATAAAGGCTGTCGAATTCCCATGAGCCTAAAAGCCCAGATCTGCTCGCGCCCAAAAGTCCCAAAAGGAACAATCCCAGCGAGGCTGTAAAAATGATTATAGATTTATTGTTTTCAGGCACTCTTTTTTGATACAATTAAATCCATCATATCACCCACATTTTTCATGCCTATGAGCTCTTTCAATTTGAATTTAATGCCATAAAATTCTTCCACTGCTGCAATCATGGTCAAATGGGTTAGGGAATCCCAACGATCAACTTTTTCAGCATTCAATTCTTCGGTAATTTCAATATTAGGCGTTGAAAAAACATCTTCGAAAATGCCTTTTAATTCTAATTTTATTTGTTCTTTATCCATTTTTTATCATTTTTATTTTGCAGGGACCAGCCAATAATTGTAAACGCTCAATTTGAGGCTCACATTGTTTAATTTCCAACGAAAAACCACATTTTTCGTATAATTTTTTTGCCGCAACATTGTTTTCCATCAATTGAATTTCCGATGATTTTCCTTCGCTGGCAAATTCAATCAATTGGTTCATGTACCCATTTCCCCGGTGATTCTCTAACGTATACAGATGCTCCAATTGCCAAGTTCCGTTTTTTCGGGGGATGTTTACTCTCGATACTACCTCTAATTTATCGGTATTGTTGTGCCATTTTTCACCTAAAACAAATCCCAAACTTTGAGTTTTCAATAGATCTGACGACATCCCTGCAGAACCTTCTTGCCAAGTACACAAGGCCGCTGCTGTTTCATTCGCATCGTTTTCTAAAATGTACCAAGAATTGTAACCCCAAGGTTGTCCTTCAATTTCTTCCTCAAATATTTGCTGTAAAACATCTTTAAATTCCATTTCTGAAACGTCAAACAAAACCCCATAGGGGAAAATATTGGATCCTGATTTTTCGCTTTCAATGATGGCTTCAGCAATGAAGTCAAAATCAGATTTTACGGCTTTTCTTATATTAGGCATTCTTGTTTAACTCAGTGAGGCTATTAATTTTTTCTTGTCAATTTTTCCGTTGTCATTCAATGGGAATTCATTTTTAAGGTGAATTGCGTTGACCGACATATAATCGGGGAGGAGCTTGTTCAATTCTATACGCATATGCTCAAGTTGGTTACTTTGAAAGGTATTTTCAGCGTCAAGAACAAACAAATGCAACTCACTTCCATTGTCTTGGGCGATAGCTGCTGCTTTGCAGGTGCAATTTTCAAATATTTGGCTACCAGCAAACTCCAACTCAGACAATTCAATTCTATACCCTTGAATTTTTACTTGATCGTCCATTCTACCATGGCAATAGAATTCAGATCCCTCTTGAACTCCAATATCACCGCTTTTGTAAAACCAACAATTTTCATGTTCGAAAAATCTAGACGTTTGATCTGGTGTAGCATTCAAGTACCCTCTGGTTGTTTGTAAACCACCTAAACAAAGCTCTTTGTCTTCATTGATCAAGAATTGAACGGTTTTCATGGTCTGGCCTATACAAACCACTCCATTTTGATGAAGGAGTGCTTTGTCTTTCAAGGGATGATGAGCTATATACCTACTGCAATAAATGGTAGCTTCAGTAGGGCCATAAACATTATCAATTTGGCAATGCGGCACACACGACTTCCAAACTGAAAATTGGTTGATTCTAAAAGCTTCTCCGCAGAATTGTGTAACCTTTAAATGCGGTAATTCAATGTCTTCGGCATACGGTGCCAACATTTCTACCGCCGATGGCACCATCAAAGCAAAAGTAATATTTTGAGACTCTAACGTATCATACAAAGCCAATGGTTTGATTAAACTCTGATTAAAGGTGTGAAAACTGCTTCCCAACACTGCAGGAACCGTAAAACTCATCACCGATAAATCAAAAGTCAATTCAAACATTTGCAAAAATCGATCTTCATGGCTCAATTCATAGCCGAGGTCAAAGAATCCATCCAAAAAGGACTGTAAATTTCTCCATGAAATAGGAACACCCTTGGGTTTTCCGGTAGTTCCTGATGTGAACAAGACATATGCATCTTGCTGAGGATCAACATCAACCAAAGTTTCATTTAGGGTACTTTGAGTAGATTGTTTGGGTATATGGTCCAATCCAAAACGTTTACTAAACTCCACTCCTTGAGAGTCATAAACCTGCTTGATCTGCGATGATTCAATGATATCAATAATCCGTTGATTGGGATAATTAGGCTGCAAAGGAACGTATCCTTTACCGCTCATCCAACAGGTTATAATAGCGGCATAGGTTTCAAAATCATTTCTAATTACAATGCCTAATCTTAGCTTCGGTTGTTGCAGAAAACCATCAATATGCCAGGCAACGAATTCTTGAATATGTTTCCAATTAAATTCAATTCCTCCAATGCTGCAAAACAACCCTTTAGGCTGTAATATTTGAGACCATATTTGATTTCGAAACTGGGGCATCATCCCAATTTATTAGCTACCAATTGATTGGTTATTTTTGGGTCAGCTTTACCTTTGGAGCGCTTCATAACTTCCCCTACAAACATACCCAGTAATCCTTTTTTACCTGATTGATATTCTTGAACTTTTTCAGGAAACTCAGCCAAAACTTGATCTACCAACTCTTCAATGAAGCTTGAATCTGAATTGGTACTTAAGTTGAGTTCTTCAACCAAGGTTTTGGCCCCTTTTGTGGGATGTTTAATCAGTTCAGGAAACAACTTCTGCGAAGCGATACTATGAGTAATTGTTCCAGAATCAATCAACGATATAATTTCGGTAATTTGTTCAGGTTCTAAAGGAAACTCTTGAATGGTCAAGGCATTTTCATTCAAATATCCTCTTATTGTAACGGTAACCCAATTTGAAATGGCTTTATAGTTATGACATAAAGTAGCCATTTTCTCAAAATACAACGCCGAATATTTATCATCTACCAAGACAGATGCATCGTATTCACTGAGTCCGTAAGTTTTTGTAAATCGGTCATACAAAACCCTTGGAAGTTCTGGCATCTTACTTTTAACTTCGGCCAGCATTTCATCTGTAACAAGGGTAGGAGGTAAGTCGGGCTCGGGGAAATAACGATAATCATTCACTGCTTCCTTTTTCCTCATTGAAAATGTAGTTCCGGCAAGTCCGTTGAACCCTCGCGTTTCACCATCTACCTTTCCTCCGGCTAGAATAAGTTCAATTTGTCGTTGAATTTCAAAATCAATGGCTCTTTTAACATTCGAAATGGAGTTCATGTTTTTTACTTCCACTTTTGTACCAAATGTTTTTGAGCCTTTGGGCATAACAGAAATATTGGCATCGCAACGCAAACTGCCTTCTTCCATGTTACCATCGCATATATCTAAATACCGAACCAATCGTCTAATCTCAGTCACAAAAGCATAAGCTTCATCACCGCTTTTAATATCGGGCTCACTCACCACCTCAATCAAAGGCGTTCCCGCACGATTGTAATCTACCAAGGTATCGTACATATCTTGATCGTGCATGCTTTTTCCTGTGTCTTCCTCCATGTGGATACGGGTAAGTCGGATACTTTTTTCTGTGCCGTCTTTCAGTTTAATAGGCACAACTCCACTTGTACAAAGCGGGGTATCAAATTGGGTGATTTGGTAGCCTTTGGGTAAATCAGCATAGAAGTAATTTTTGCGAGAATATCTGTTCACTCGGGTAATATCACAATTGAGTGCAATACCCATTTTCATCGACATTTCAATAGCGCCATGATTGTGCATGGGCAAGGCGCCAGGGTGCCCCAAACTGATTGGACTCACCTGGGTGTTTGGCATACCACCGTATTCGGTAGAATCGCCCGAAAATGCCTTACTCAAGGTTTGTAATTGGATGTGAATTTCCAAACCAATGACAGCTTCAAAATCTTTATGAAAATCCATGCTTACCACAAAGATAAAACGCACATCCCACTTAATGAACTTGAATTCCGGAAACTTGTACCCAAAGAACAAATAAATTGAAACCTTACAAAATGTTTTACCTTTGCACAAAGGCAGTTCGTTCTATCGATCCATGCAAATGGGTAGGAAAGTCCGGGCAACGCAGGGCGCCGCACTTCCTAACAGGAAGGAAATTTCATGACTTAGGTTATGGGGTTGACAGAAAGTGTCACAGAGAGCTATACCGCCCGTAAAGTTTACTTTGCAGGTAAGGGTGAAAAAGTGGGGTAAGAGCCCACTCGTTCTAGCGTGAGTTAGAATTGGGACAAACCTTGCGGGTTGAAAGACCAAATATATCCGGATCAAAGGGCGGCCCGCTCAATAGCTTGCTAGCCGGAAGGGTAGGTCGATGGAGATACGCCGTGAGGCATATCCAAGATTAATGATAGAAAGCACGGCAAAACCGTGTCTACAGAACCCGGCTTACAGAACTGCCTTTTGTTTTTGAAACATTAAAAAAAAATTAAAAAAGACTTGCAAAAACACATAATAGTGTTGTACATTTGCACCACTCTAAAACAGAGTACAAGCGAGAATAGCTCAGTTGGTAGAGCACAACCTTGCCAAGGTTGGGGTCGCGAGTTCGAGTCTCGTTTCTCGCTCAAATTTAAAAGCCGAACAATTCAGTTCGGCTTTTTTTATGTCCAATATATAAATTTATAGCATAAAAAAAGCCCCGTTTTTGACGAGGCTTTTTTCTATTATGACTCAATTAATTATTGAGCAATTTTCATTCTTTTTGTTTTCTTGTCAATGCCGCTAGAAGGCAACTTATTATACTTCTTCTTCGAGTTACCAACTGGTGAACCCACACGAATCATTGCACAACGGAATCCTAGGTAAGATGCTGATTGATCTTGGTCCAAAAAACGACGTGTTCCAGGACTAGCATTGTAAACACGGTCTGTCCAGTTACCACCTTTGATTACACGAGCTTTATCATTAATTAAAGATGCTACACCGTATTCGTAGATCAAATCTGGCTCTTCAACACCAGCCTGTACATCTTTAAAACCAATGTTGTCAGCCTGAGAGTAGTTTCTTCTTCCACCTTTAGAGATAGAGGTTTTGACTACATCTTGGTATTTGATACGACCTAAATCGTCTTTGTCAGCTAAACCAGCAGGACCATTAGGGTCTAAAACTACTTGCTCAAACTTGTTACCACGGAAAGGCATAAACGCATCCATATCCTCAAGAGACAAAGGACGATAAACGTCTTTCACCCACTCAGAAACGTTACCATCCATGTTGTACAAACCAAAAGAGTTTGGCCAATATGAATGAACTGGAGCTGTAATCATAGCAGCATCGTTAAGGTTTCCGCTTGCAATACCCGCATAATCTCCTTTACCTCTCATTACGTTCATTCTGATCTTACCACGATCTGCTTCGCGACCGTTTTTGATACGAATGGTGTAATCGTTCCAAGAATAAACTTTGTTCTGTTCAATATTATCAAACTGAGTTTCTCCAATTGCAGCTTTTGCGGCATATTCCCACTCTGCTTCAGTTGGTAGTCTATAGTCTGGCAACAAAATACCATCTTCCATATTCACCTTGTAACGCTTTTGACTCTTACGTTTTGCTTTTGAATAATCACGCAAAGGCTTTTTGCCTAACATATTACCTGCGGTAGGTTTTGTATTTACAGCACCAGACGCATCTACACCACTAAATACACCATTGTCTTGACCAGAAAGGTAAGCACGGGTATTGAAGGTGTTAAATGGATCATTCAAAATGGCTTGGTTACCCACGTTCAATTCAATGATTCTTTGACGATCAAGAATATATTCGTTAACACGGTCTGTTCTCCAACGAGCAAATTCAGTTGCTTGGTGCCAATTTACTCCAACAACAGGATAATCTTTATAAGATGGGTGTCTGAAATAGTATTCAACAAAAGGCTCGTTATAGCCTAATTTACTTCTCCATGAATTGGTGTCAGGTAAAATTTTGGTATAAAGCAAACCGTTTGCCGCAGGATCATTGGGATCAACCTTTACACCTGCAAATTCATGTTCAGACTGCAAACCGCTGTTGTTTGCGTTAAATGTTCTTTGAAACCAATACACGAATTCACGGTATTGTAGGTTACTCACCTCCGTTTCATCCATGTAGAATGAATGAACGGTTACTGTTCTCTCTGCATTGTTATTTTCATAGCGAAGGTCAGTTTCAACATTACCCATGTTAAATGCACCACCCTCAATCAATACCAATCCAGGTCCAGTTTCTTGTCCTTTGTACTTAGGATTAGCAAATCCACCCCATTTGGGATCATTGTATCCTTGACCGGTAGTTGCACTTTTACTCTTTGGTCCTGCTGGACTACAAGCTGTAAAAATGCCTGCAAGAATTGCTGCAGATAGAATATAGCTCGGTTTCATTTTAAATTTTCTATTCATTTTGAGTGAAATCAATAACGCAAATTTGATTTGAATATTGCAAACTTATGATTTTTTCAACAATTTTCTCTAATCTTAACTCTAACTTAATTTGTTGTTGTTTAAAATTCAGGACATTTCAAAGGTTTGAATGGCTTAGAACCTGGAGGAACACACCAATCAATAGTGGCACTAACTTCATGACTTGATGGGATAGCAGTTCTACCATCACTAACGGTAAAGTCATAACTGTAACCAAATTTGAATCTATCTTTTCTGAATCCAACCAACATGATGATTGCGTCAGATGTTTTAAAGTTTCCAAAAGTTTGACGGAACCACAAACCAGTAACCAAAGGACCTTTGTTTACATAGAATCCCATGTTTAACTGTGTAAAGTTTCTTTGCATCATGAATAATGCGTTGGGGGAAAAGGTGTTTTTCTCGTAACGCGATTTAGAAAGTTTGATTACCGCACCACCGTGAACAGTATATCTCATGGGTAATACTTCATCTGGGTTGTTGTAAAAACTCCATGTTGGTTCGATGATGTTATGGGCTGCAAAACCTCCGTAGAAAGTACTGTTGTACAAAACTGCTCCAGCATTGAAATTAGGATAGGTAACACTACTTTGTGGTTTCTGTTCACCCGTAGGCAAAGCAAAACCTTGCGTTGGCAATATCTGATCACCAAATTTCAAACGATTAAAATCTAAACTTCTAAATGTTAGTGAACCTTGAAGACCAAGTCTTAGAAAAGCTCTATTTCTGCCGTTTCCAAGAGGTAGCAAATAAGAATAAACCCCGCTAATGCTAGTGGAAGTTAATAATCCTGACCCTGCAACATCGTGAAAAATCATAGCACCAACTCCACCACCAACAGCAGGTATGTGTTGATCCCAAGAAGCGCATAAAGATCTAAATGTTCCAGGCAAACTGGGCCATTGGTTTCTGTAATTTAAAGACATACGACCTGCTGCACCGGCATCGCAAACTGCTGAACCGGCCAACGCTGGGTTGGTATATACGGGAGCTGCATAAAATTGGGTGAGTTCAGGATCTTGAGCTTTCAAAGTTCCTGCAGCCAACGCTAAAATGCTAAATAAACCGTTGCGTAATGTAATTTTCATAAATCAAATTCTGCTCGTTCGGACAAATGTACGTATAAAACGAATGATTCAAAAAAATATTTTCTCATCATGACATTCCGGTGGGAATTCCCTTTTATGTTCGTCAAAATACGGTCTGTAAATCAAGTCAGGGAAATATTCAGTTTGATTATTCGTTACCTTTACATCGATTTAAACTCACTCATTGTAAAACGAAGTATTTCAGATTAATGACTAAAACCTTTAAATTTATACTAATCATTGTTTTAACTGTATTCATGGTTTATGATGCGTCGAGTCAAACGAACAATCCATTTGTTTCGGCGTCTGGTAAATGGGTTAAGTTGGAATTTGATAGAACCGGCGTATATAAAATTGATTACAACAAGTTAAAAGATTGGGGATTTAATCCTTCGAATATCAATCCTCAATTAATTAGATGTTTTTCGGTACAAGGAGATGGCATTCCAATTGTGAACGATTCTACAGATTCTTGGTCGCTTATTGAAGCACCGATCAAGATTGTTGGGGGACAAGATGGTGTAATTGACCCACAAGATTACATTTTGGTATATCGCAAAATTTCTCGAGGTTGGAAAGTCCAAAACGGAAACTTCAAGCACTTTATCAATCCGCTTTCAAATAAATCGTATGCTATTTTTGGATACTCTGATCCAACTGATACCAAAACTCAAAATTTGGGTAAACGTTTAATATCCCAAGATAAAACTACAGGGTCGGCTATCCAAACCATAGGTCAAGGACTAAATCTTCAATTCCATGACTCTGATCGAGTAAACCCAATGAAAATGAGTTCGAATTGGTTTGGTGAGCGTTTGGGTAATGAATATTTGACCAAACAGTATACTTTCCCCCTTTCTCACAACCCAGACTCAGCTTGGGTAAACTTAAGATTGGCTCCATCTATTACCAGCGGAACAGGTAGTGTTATCATCAAAATAAATCAATTTAGAGACACCATTAAACTCAGAGCGGTATACTCTTCAGATGAAAATTACTATACTTTTACACGTAATTACGGAATTAAATCGCCGGGCAATCAGTTAAAAGTGGAAATTGAATTTATTCGGCCGAACAACCAAAGTTCGCTCTACGTAGATTATATTGAAGTACATTCACCCGAAAACCTCAATCTAAATTCAAGTTCAAAAGAGTTTTATATTTCACAATTAATGGGCACGCAGAATTCTGTAAATGTGAATATTGCGTCTAATTTCAAACCAGAAATTTGGAATGTTAGCAATAGTTACAATCCCATAGAAATTATGGGTGCCTATAATTCTAATTCAACGAATTGCATTTTTCAAGATAAAGAAATAGGACATACGCTTTTTGCATTTGATCCGAGTCAATGTCCAACACCGCAAAAAATAAGTGATGTAAAAACCAAAGATTACCATCTGATTGAAGCTGGTAAGCCTTTATATCTTTCTGCAGATAAATTCAAGTCAACCATAAAGCAAAGAATTTCTCAGATTCAAGAATTTAATGGGTTATACAAAGGTCAACTTAGCGATCAAGAGAATGTTTTTGCTAGTTTCCCCAATGCGAAATCTAAAATACCGTTTGTTCAAGTTGCATTTTTGAATGATGTTTATGAGGTTTTTTCAGGAGGGCAACCTGATTTAATGGCAATTCGTAATTTTTCACGTGAACTAACCTCACCGCTAACCCTTATTGGAACAACTTCATATGACTTTAAAGATAGAATTGCCAACAATACCAATTACATACCCATTTATCAAAGTGCCAACGAACAGTTGACTTCTGCTTTTTGCTTAGATGATTTCTTTGGATATCATGAAGTAGGGCAAGGAGATCCTTACGGTACAAAGAATAAATTGTCGCAGCCTATCGGAAGAATTCCCGTGAGAACCGATGCCGAACTGAACAGTTACCTGAATAAGTTGATTAGATACAATCATCCCAATGCTTTAGGAAGCTGGAGAAATCAACTTTCTTTCGTTGCCGATGATATTGATGAACCATGGGAGGCTGAGTTTACCAGAGAATCTGAATCTTACGCTCAATACATTACCGGCAACTACTCGTTCTTAAAGGTCAATAGACTTTATGCTGACGCGTTTAAACAAGTAACCAATGGCAATAATGAAGCCTATCCAGATCTATCAAAATCCATTTCGGATGCCTTCCAAAAAGGCAGTCTTTTTATCAATTATCAAGGACATGGCGGTGAGAAGGGTTGGGGACAAGAAGCCTTTTTTGATATTCCAACCATCAACGGACTGAATAATCGATTCAATATGCCTGTTTTGTTCACGGCAACATGCGAATTCAGCAGATATGATAATCCTGAATTTCAGTCGGCTGGTGAACTTACCCTTTTAAATCCGAACGGCGGAGCTATTGCTTTGATGACCACAACGAGATCAGTTTGGGTATCGGGTAACTCGTTAATCAATGAAGCATTTTGGACGAAATACGGATTTCCAAAGGAGAATGAGGAGGTCCCAACTACAGGTGTGTTATATCAACGACTTAAAAACCGACCATTTTTAACTTCTGAAGACAACAAATTTGCATTTTTGGGCGATGTGTTTCAAAAGCCAGCATTTCCTGAACACCTTATTCAAGTTGATTCAGTCAATCAAATAGCAACTGCCAGTTTTAATGATACGCTAAAAGCCTTTTCAGTGGTTGAAATTAAAGGCAGTATTAGGAAAAGAGGCTTGCCTACACATTTGAATTTATACAGTACTTTTGATGGACTTTTAGATGTAGAAATTTACGATAAGCCCATCAAAAAAAGTACCCTAAACAACGATGGTTCTAATGCAAATGTGCCATTCTCAGTGGAGAATAGTGTGATTTTTAAAGGACAAGTGACGGTATCTAAAGGGCAGTTCATGTTGAAATTTGCTGTTCCCAAAGACATCTCCTACAGTTTAGGTGAAGGAAGAGCCTTATTCTATGCGAAAAATGAATATACCGATGCTACGGGCTCTTGGAGTTTTGTCATTGGTGGTTCGGAAATAGTAGCCGAAGTGGATACTGTGGGTCCCACGGTAAAGGCGTTCATGAACGATACGTTTTTTGTATCAGGCGAGAATGTTCTCACCGATGCCCAATTTATTGCCCTTGTAAATGACCCGAGTGGTATCAATTCTACAGGAGCTGGCATAGGTAGAGATATGCTTGTAATCCTTGATCCAGGTAGTGAAAATGAAAAATCTTACATAGTAAATGAGTATTTTCAGTATTTACCTAACTCATATAAAACGGGATTGATAAATTTTCCTTTAAGGGGACTTTCACCCGGTAAACACACTATATCAGTGAAGGTTTGGGATATTTTTAATAACTCTGGAACCGATAAAGTTGATTTCGAAGTAGTTCCTGGTCGTCAACTCATTATTTCGGGAGAACAATGTTCACCAAATCCCGTTAATGATGGGCAAGATATTTCATTGAGTTTTAGACACAACCTTGCAGGGGAAGATTTGAAAGTCAAAGTCAATATCTATGATTTGTTGGGTCAATTAATTTATAATCAAGAAGATACCGAGTATTTATCTAGCACAGAAGTTAAAATCAATATAAAAAGTTCAGGTTATTTTGGGGGATGGCAACACAAATCGGGTTGTTATGTGTACCAAATCAGTGTTCAAACATCAGATGGATTGTTAGAAACTGTATCAGGTAAAATCATTCTTCAATAACTTAATTTCTTTCAAAAATGAAACACACAAAAAAAAATTGTCATTCTAGCGGTTCAAACGCTATTTTTGCCAAAATCGTTATGCGCAAATCGAGTTTGCTTTTCAGTGCCTTAATTGCATTCAGCGGAATTTCAAAAGCTCAACAGCAATTTACATCAGCTGATCTAGTTGGACAGTTGAATGTAATTACTACCATGGTTCCATTCTTGACCATCTCTCCAGACAGTAGAAGTGCGGGTATGGGAGATGTTGGAGTAGCCCTTTTTAACCCAGATGCCAATAGCACGCATTGGAATACAGCCAATCTCGCTTTTGCAACGAAGAAAACAGGTTTTTCTGTTTCTTATGCCCCGTGGTTGCGTCAATTGGTTGATGATGTTGGATTTTCATATTTGTCTGGCTATTCTAAATTAGGTAAGAACTCAGCAGTTTCAGGTTCCTTCAGATACTTCACCTTAGGAAATATCAATTTCACCGATATGGAAGGAAATCCTACAGGAAGTTTTAATCCCAATGAATTTGCCCTAGACCTTGGTTACACCACCAGATTCTCCGATAACTTCGCTATGGGGGTTAATCTACGTTACATATATTCAAACATCGTAGGTAGCGGACTAAGAAACGGAATAGACTACACTGCAGGTACTTCAGTTGCGGGTGATATCAACATGATTTACAGAAATCAGTTGAAGATTCAGGGTAAACGATTGAAATACAATGTAGGTGCTAACATCCAAAACATTGGAGCAAAAATGACATACTCTTCTAGAGAAAAAAGAGATTTTATCCCAACAAACTTGAAGTTAGGAGTGGGTGTAAACTACGAAATCGATGCTCACAATGAAGTGAATTTCTATTTAGATATCAATAAATTATTGGTTCCAACAAGACCTTATTACCTTCAAAATTACGATAATACCGGAGATTCAATCAATGTCGGAACGGGTAAACCTGTTTTAATAGGGTATGATCCCAACGTTGGTGTTGTTCAAGGTATGGCACAATCGTTTTATGATGCTCCTGGGGGATTTCAAGAAGAAATAAAAGAAATCACTCCATCTTTCGGAATGGAATATATCTACGACAAAACTTTTTCCATACGCTCTGGCTTATTTTATGAAGCTCAAACAAAAGGAGCACGCCAATACCTAACTTTGGGTATGGGACTTAAATTTCAATCACTTACGTTAGATGCGGCATATTTAGTTCCGTTTAGAAGCAGACACCCTTTGCAAAATCAAATGAGATTTTCACTGTTATTTGATTTAGCTGCGCTTTCTGATCAGTAACTTTGCAGCAATGTCGAACTCAAGAGATATACTCATTCAAAAACGCCACGAATCCAAATTAGGTGGCGGAGAAAAGAGAATTGAATCCCAACACGCTAAAGGAAAACTAACGGCTAGGGAGAGACTAGATATTCTGCTTGATGAGGGCTCATTCCAAGAAATAGGTGCTTTTGTGACACACAGAAGTTCTGACTTCGGAATGGATAAACAGAAACTATTGGGAGATGGGGTAGTAACCGGTTATGGTACCATCAACGGAAAGTTAGTTTATGTTTTCTCTCAAGATTTTACCGTATTTGGAGGTTCTCTATCTGAGACGCACGCCGACAAAATATGTAAAATCATGGATATGGCCCTTAAAAATGGGGCACCGTTGGTAGGACTCAATGATTCTGGCGGTGCACGTATCCAGGAAGGTGTCGTTTCTTTAGGTGGATATGCAGATATTTTTTACCGCAACGTACAAGCAAGTGGTGTGATACCACAGATCAGTGCCATTATGGGTCCTTGTGCAGGTGGAGCGGTTTATTCTCCAGCGCTTACAGACTTTATCACCATGGTTGAAAATACCAGTTACATGTTTGTAACCGGTCCGAACGTGGTGAAAACAGTCACCAATGAAGATGTTTCCAGTGAAGATTTAGGTGGTGCCTCTGTACATGGAACAAAAAGTGGAGTTGCTCACTTCACTGAACCCAATGAAGTGGTGTGTTTGAAGAATATTCGACAACTTTTGAGCTACATGCCTTCAAACTGTGAAGAGAATGCACCCTCATTGCCCTATCAAAAAGTCAATGAGATAAGAGAAGTACTATCGAGCATCATACCTGAAAATCCCAATCAGCCCTACGATATCAAAGACGTCATTCAACAAGTAGCTGATGAAGGTTCTTTCTTTGAAGTTCATAAAAACTTTGCTGAAAATATTGTGGTAGGCTTTGCTCGACTTGGGGGCAGAAGCATTGGAATTGTAGCAAATCAACCTGCTAATTTAGCAGGTGTTTTAGACGTGAATAGCAGCCAAAAAGGTGGCAGATTTGTGCGTTTTTGCGATGCATTTAATATTCCATTATTGGTATTTGAAGACGTTCCTGGTTTTTTACCCGGAACAGATCAAGAATGGAACGCCATTATCACCAATGGTGCTAAATTGTTGTATGCCTTTAGTGAAGCTACCGTACCTCGCATTACCGTGATTACCCGTAAAGCTTATGGTGGAGCATATGATGTGATGAACAGCAAACACATTGGAGCAGATTTAAACTTTGCTTGGCCAACTGCTGAAATAGCTGTTATGGGTGCGAAAGGAGCTGCAGAAATCATTTTTAAAAGAGAAATTGATTCTGCAGAAAACAAAGAACTCGCTTGGAAAGAAAAGGAAAAAGAATACTCTGATCTTTTCGCAAACCCCTACAGAGCTGCTGAACGCGGATTTATTGACGAAGTAATTCTACCGGAAGAAACAAGAGATAGATTGATAAAGGCATTTAAAATGCTTGAAAACAAAGTGGTTAATATTCCGAAGAAAAAACACGGTAATATTCCATTGTAAAAAACCGTAAAAATCCATGAAAACGCCTCGAAATGAGGCGTTTTTTGTTTAAAAATGCCGTTTTTTAACAAAAAATCGACTAAAATCGGCTTTTTTTTAGTTTCTTTGTTCCCCTAATAATTACCGTAATGGACTTAAGAGAAATTCAAGCATTAATCAAATTTGTGTCCCAAAATTCGGTTGACGAAGTAGAAATCAATCGCAAAGATTTTAAACTTCTCATCAAAAAGAATCCAGCTCAAGTAACTACCGCTGTTGTATCTGCTCCAACCATGGTAGCTGCTCCAGTTGCAGCTACCGCACCATCTCCCGCGGCAATTTCAGCTCCAGTACCAGCGGCTCCCCCAGCTCAAGCTCCTGCTGCTGCTGCTGCAACAAACTATATTGAAATCAAATCTCCCATGGTGGGTACTTTCTACCGTGCATCAAACCCAGAATCACCCAATTTTGTGAGTGTTGGCGATGAAGTTGCACCAGGGAAAGTAGTTTGTATCATTGAAGCAATGAAATTATTCAATGAAATAGAAAGTGAAGTTAAAGGAAAAATCGTAAAGATTTTGGTTGATAATGCAACACCAGTTGAATACGATCAACCTTTATTTTTGGTTGAACCTGCCTAATTCAAATTATCATGTTTAAGAAAATTTTAATCGCGAATCGCGGTGAAATTGCTTTGCGAATCATTCGTACTTGTAAAGAAATGGGCATTAAAACAGTGGCCGTTTACTCTACAGCCGACAAAGAAAGTTTGCATGTGCGTTTTGCCGATGAAGCGGTTTGTATAGGTCCTCCACCAAGTAGAGATAGTTACCTCAATATTCCTAGAATTTTAGCCGCTGCTGAGGTTACCAATGCAGATGCTATTCACCCTGGATACGGCTTCTTGTCTGAAAATTCTAAATTCTCGGCTATTTGCAGAGATCACGGAATTAAGTTTATTGGTGCAACTCCCGAACAAATTGATATGATGGGAGACAAGAGCAATGCTAAAGATACCATGAAGAAAGCGGGTGTGCCAACCATTCCTGGTTCTGATGGACTCTTAGAAAGCATCGAGCAAGCAAAAACCGTTGCCGAAACCATTGGTTTTCCAGTGATTATGAAAGCCACTGCAGGTGGTGGTGGACGTGGAATGCGAATAGTATGGACTAAAGAAGAAATAGAAGGTGCATGGAACTCTGCTAGAACTGAAGCCGGTGCTGCTTTCGGAAACGATGGTCTTTACATGGAAAAATACATTGAAGAGCCACGCCATATTGAAATTCAAATTGCGGGTGACCAATATGGTAAGGTTTGTCATTTGAGCGAACGTGATTGTTCTATCCAAAGAAGACATCAAAAATTAGTTGAAGAGACTCCGTCTCCATTTATGACTGATGAACTCAGAACGAAAATGGGGGAAGCTGCAAAAGCTGCTGCTCAAATCATCAACTATGAGGGTGTAGGTACTGTGGAATTTTTGGTTGATAAGCACCGCAATTTCTATTTCATGGAAATGAATACACGTATTCAAGTAGAACATCCTGTTACAGAAGAAGTAATCAATTATGATTTAGTGAAAGAACAGATTTTGATAGCAGCTGGTGTTCCCATTTCCGGAAAAGATTATATTCCTACTAAAGCAGCCATAGAAGTTAGAATCAATGCTGAAGATGTTTACAAAGATTTTCGTCCAAGTCCTGGTAAAATCAAAGTATTGCACAAGCCTGGTGGACATGGAGTCAGAGTAGATACTCATATTTATGCAGGATATACCATTCCACCGTATTATGATTCTATGATTGCTAAATTGATTGTTTCAGCACAGACGCGTGAAGAGGCCATTGTTAAGATGGAAAGAGCTTTGAGTGAATTCGTCATTGAAGGAATAGAAACAACCATACCTTTGCACATTCAACTAATGAAAAACGAAGATTTTAGAGCAGGTAACTTTACTACTGCCTTTATGAATACCTTCGAAATCAAATAAATTGTTAAATAAAGAACGTGAATTCATTGAAACACCCTACATTTTTTGTGGGGTGTTTTTTTTTGGCATTATAATTGTAATCAAATAGTCATGAAACGATTTTTACTTCCAATAGTTTGTAGTTTAATTCTGCTGCCTCAGAGCTTAAGTGCACACGTTGAATCTCACGATAAATCGATGAGAATGCTCATGATTCAAACACTTTTGGAGATTAAAATGGCCATAGAGTTTGTTCCCGAGAAAGCCAAGTTGGCCCATCAAAATGATGATAATCAGAGTCTGTTCAAACAAAAAGGAGTAAGATTGTCTAGATGGATGGCCGAAAGCCCAAATATTAGGATGTTTCAGGGTGCTGACCCTGTTTTGGTACGTTTGGGATACCAAGTTCGAGATCTAAAAGTAGAACTTAAGGAAAACCTAAAACACATTGTAGATAAAGGATTCTGCCACGAAGTGGTGGGTTGGGAAAAAGACCCTTATTTCAAAAATGCCATCGTTAAAATAGATAAGCTGATTGCCGAATTACAAAAAATGCCAGAACCCATTTCACAACATGAAATGAGAGATTTACGGCATAAAGTAGAACAACAGTTTAAACCTGTAGTATTGTTCTAATTTATTTAAATCTTACGCCTGTAGCCATAAATTTTGTAGCTAAACCTCCAAATTTATTTCCCAAAGTATCATTTTCGTTTTCCAGCCAAATGGTATCTTTATAGAAATGACCTACCGCGTAGGCGTTCTTTTTGGCAATGCCTTTGGGTACAGTAAATTCGTCGTTGAAATCCACAACAACATTTTCACCATCTACATCATAAGCAAACCAACATCCCTCAGCTTGACAAACTTCCTTTACCCGCCCAAAAACGATAAAATCGGTATTGCTGCTGTTTGTGGTGTACTGCGATAAAGCTTCTTTTATACCAACAGCGTTTTGGGTGTCAACGGGTTGGCCAATTTGATTGTAGTCCGAATTACATGCAACGCTAATCAACGCCGTCAAAAACATAGCAGTTTTAAATTTTCCCAATTTCATGTTACAAAATTACGCTTATTTACGCTGCAATCCCAAACCATCATAATAAGGATAAATGAGATAAGGTTTGCGCTTTACCATGAATAACTCAATGCCTGAGCTCCAACTGTCTCTAATCTCTTCAGCCGATTTTCCCAATTCAATTTGTTTTTGTAATGACTCTGTGCCGGCTAATTTGGTGAAAAACGAATTGAAAAAGGGAGTTTTTTCCTCTTTGGGATACTCTTGATGCAACAAAATGAGCCACTCCAGATAAACATGTCGGAATGAAATTAAATATTCACTGGCAAAATCTGTAACCAACATGCCTTTGCATACCTGGCCTAAAAATGGTGGATTGTTTGCTTTTCCGGGGATGTTTTTAGGCGTAAATGTATATCTACCCGTTTTTAACCAAGGAGCGCCGAAACACTCAAATGGCTTATCCGTTCCCCTTCCCATACTGATATTGATTCCTTCAAATAATCCCAAGGTAGGATAAAGAATAATGGATTCAGGAGTGGGCAAGTTGGGTGATGGTGCTATAGGAAGTTGATAGTATCTGTTATGATCATAGTTGGCACAAGGTATCACAGTGAGTTTTAAGTTGTCTTTTTTGTTAATCCAAGATTCTCCTCTGATCATCAATGCCAATTCGCCTAGAGTCATTCCATGTACCAACGGAATGGGGTGTAGGCCTACCATGCTTTGATGTTGAATTTCTAAAATGGGACCATCAATGTAATATCCATTGGGATTGGGTCTGTCTAAAACCATGAAACTCACTTTATTTTCAGCGCAAGCTTCCATGCAGTAGTGCATTGTACTCAAATAGGTATAAAATCTTACACCAACATCTTGTATATCAAATATCAATACCTCTATATCACTGAGTTGATCTGCAGTAGGTTTTTTATTTTTACCATATAAACTGATGATGGGTAAACCAGATTTTAGATCTTTGCCGTTGGAAATAGATTCGCCGTTGGCAGCATTACCCCTAAATCCATGCTCAGGAGCAAATATTTTATTGATTTTAATTCCCCTTTTCATTAATGTGTCAACCAAGTGAATTCCATTGATAACCGCCGTGTGGTTGGTGACAACACCTACTTTTTTTCCCTGTAATAAGGGTATATAATCATTCATTCTTTCGGCTCCAACTTGAATGGGCTGTCGTTGTGCGTCAACTCTTAGACTGATTAGTGCTAAACATAGAATAAATGACTTCATTAGAAGCGGAAACGAAAAATGAATTGTATTTTTGGACGTCTTCATGAATTGGAAATGGCTCATAGCGAAAAGATTCCTCACAAAGGAACAACAATCTAAGTCAAGAAGTGTCGTATTATTGGCAGTTTTATCGGTTTCTGCAAGTATTACGGTCATGAATATTTCTATGGCAACCTTATTTGGTTTCCAAAATGAAATTGAAAGAAAGGTAAAACGCATTCAAGGTGATTTTATTGTTGATGCTGGAAACAACATCGAAAACGGTGAACCCAATCCTATAGACAATAAATTGGTGAGTCAATTTTTAGATTCACTCAAAACTCAACCTTGGAGAAATCAAATTGAACAAATCATACCATCTACAAGTAAAGCCTGCGTATTAAAGTCGAAAGATGAAATTGAAGGTGTTTTGGTAAAAACCATACCAACGAATCAATTAGATCAATACCTGAAAGGTTTTACTTTAAGTAAGTCGATTATCACTGATACCATGCCTTGGATAGCCGTTGGTAGCGACTTAGCTAAAAAATTAAAGTTAAAGTTAAACGATAAATTGACCGTCGTATTTTTTGTAAATGACCAAAACGATACCAGGCCAAGAGCAAGGAAATTATGGGTTAAACGAATTTATGAAACGGGAATTGATAAAATTGATCAAGAAATTGCTTTCATCAACCCCAGTATATTAGACCCCTTTGTTGATTCCAATTTCAAGTATACCCAAGTAGAAATTTGGCTGCCCCCAAATCAAGAGTCATTTCAAGCTCGTAAAAACATATTGAGCATTTTGCCTGCCGGCGATTTGAGATTAAACACCCTACAAGAATTCAATAGAGTTATTTTTGATTGGTTGGCCATTTTGGAAACCAATGTAATCATAATTTTAACCTTAATGTCGTTGGTAGCCATTGCTACCATGAGTACCACACTTTTGGTCTTGGTCATTGAGAAAACCAGTTTTGTAGGACTCATGCGTTCAATGGGCGCCAGAAATACCGCTATTCGTATGGTTTTTGTTTATGAATCTCTGATTATTGCAAGCGGAGGATTGTTGATTGGAAATGTTATTTCTGCCATCATTATAGGACTACAGAACCATTATCATTGGATTAGCCTCGATCAAAGTGTGTATTTTATTAAATATGTGTACATGGAGTTGAGCCCTTTACAGTATTTAGGTGTGAATGTAGGGGCTTTAGTAGTGATTTTTCTGAGTTTATTTATCCCTTCGAGGTACGTTTCCAAAATCAACACCATCAAAGCCATTCAATTCAAATAAAAAGCCGCACTTCTCAAAGAAATGCGGCCAATTAATGTAAAAGCTCTGTTATGATTTTGACGGAACTTTAAGCGTCTATCTTTGCATATTTAGCATTAGCCTCAATGAACTCTCTACGTGGAGGAACTTCGTCGCCCATCAACATAGAGAAGATTCTATCAGCTTCAGCAGCGCTATCAAGGGTCACACGTTTTAGTGTTCTGCGTGCAGGATCCATGGTTGTTTCCCATAACTGTTCTGCATTCATCTCACCAAGACCTTTGTATCGTTGAACGTGTACAGAATCTTCTTTCCCTTTTCCGGCTAACTCTTTAATGGCAATGTCTCTTTGATCGTCGTTCCAGCAATATTTGAACTGAGTTCCCTTTTTTACCTGATACAACGGGGGAGTAGCAATATATAAGTAACCGCTTTCAACCAGTTTTTTCATGTATCTAAAGAACAAGGTTAGAATTAATGTTCTAATGTGAGAACCGTCAACGTCAGCATCGGTCATAATTACAATTTTATGATAACGAAGATTATCGAGAATCAATTCTTTTTCACCTTCTTCGTTGTTACCTATGTGAACTCCCAAAGCCGTAAACATGTTTCTAACCTCTTCGTTGTCGTAGATTTTGTGTTCCAAAGCTTTTTCAACGTTCAATATTTTACCTCTTAGTGGCAAAATAGCTTGGAATTCACGATCGCGACCTTGTTTTGCAGTTCCTCCCGCTGAATCACCCTCAACTAAGAAGATTTCACAAACCGATGGGTCTGTTTTTGAACAGTCAGAAAGTTTACCGGGCAATCCCATTCCAGACATGGCACCTTTTCTTTGAACCATATCTCGGGCTTTTCTAGCAGCAGCGCGAGCTTGTGCAGCCAAAACTACTTTATCTACAATGATTTTTGCTAGCTTGGGATTTTCTTCCAAGAAATTATCGAGCATTTCACCCACAGTCATATCTACGGCACCGCTCACTTCATTGTTACCCAATTTAGTTTTAGTTTGGCCCTCAAATTGTGGTTCTTGAACTTTTACCGAAATAACACCGGTCAATCCTTCTCTAAAATCATCTCCTGAAATTTCAACCTTTACCTTTTCAAGTAATTTCTGACGATCAGCGTACGATTTCAAGGTTCTTGTCAAAGCACGTCTAAATCCAGCAACGTGAGTACCACCTTCAATGGTATTGATATTATTGACATAAGAGTGAAGGTTTTCTGAATAACCTGTGTTGTATTGGAAGGCAATTTCAATAGGAATTCCGTGTTTATCACTTTCGCAATAAATGGGTTCTGGAATTAATTTTTCTCTTGTACCATCAATAAAGGTTACAAATTCTTTTAAACCGCCTTGGCTGTGAAACACTTCCATTCTAAAAGTAGAGTCTTCTAATTCTTCGCGTTCATCGGTTAAGGTAAGTTTGATGCCCTTGTTCAAGAAGGCCAATTCTCTCAAACGATTTTGAAGAGTTTCAAAATTGTAATGTTGAGTTTCTTGGAAGATAGAAGCATCTGGCTTAAACGTAACTTCTGTACCCCTAATATCTGTAGTTCCAATTTCTCTAACTGAGTATAATGGTTTTCCTTCTGAATATTCTTGCTCAAATATCTTTCCCTCGCGGTAAACACGAACATGCAAATGAATTGATAGTGCGTTTACACAACTCACACCTACACCGTGCAGTCCCCCAGAAACTTTATATGTGTCTTTGTCGAACTTACCACCTGCGTGTAATACGGTCATAACAACCTCTAATGCGCTTCTGCCTTCTTTTTCGTGTATACCTGTTGGGATACCACGACCATTATCTAAAACACGGATTGAATTATCTTTCAGAATGGTAACATTGATGGTATCACAATGCCCTGCCAAAGCTTCGTCAATACTGTTATCTACTACTTCATAAACCAAGTGGTGAAGACCTTTGGGACCAATGTCACCAATGTACATGGCTGGTCTTTTTCTTACTGCTTCTAAACCTTCTAGAACCTGAATATTATTGGCTCCATAATTATCATTTGCTCCGTTACTCATATCTATATTTTGAGAGTATAATTATTTTGTTAATTCCGTAAAATTACGAAATACAAAAGGGTTGTGGAGCGTTTACTATGCTTACTTTTCCACAAAAAAGCGACTAATTATAAGCATTTCTGACCAAGAACGGTTTAAAATAAACCTTGATTGATGAGGCCCGTTATTCGTAAATAATTTATCAATGAATCAAAGTACTTTGATTTTTGCTCTAAAGTCTTTATTCGCGCTGTTAAGTACCTGTTTTCACGGGTATTTAGCAAGAATATAGTACCGTCACCTGAATTGAATTTTTCAAGTTCCAATTCGTACAACTTTTGATATCCTTGCTCAATGTCTTTTAATTGAAAGAATACAGACCTGTAAATGTTGGTTTGATTTTGCATCGCCTCAATTTTGGTTTGCAATTCATGTGCTTTGAATTTGAAGCCCATTTGTGAACGAGTTAACTCTATTTTTGACATTTGATAGGTTCCTCTAGCTTCCCTCAAGAATAGGGGGCTAGATACGCCAATTCCAAAACGTTGGTTGCTCGAGCTCAAGCTAAAGTCCCAATCACCACCTGCCAAAGATTGATACTTCAAGTTGGCGTAGGGTAGAAGGTATTGTTTTTTCAGTTTGACATCCAATTCTTTTTTACTCAATTCAAAAGAATACCAATTCAAATCAGGAATTTCAGTAAAGTTTTTATTGAAGCTAAAATCTGTCTTAAATAAACTGTCTAAATAGTCCAAACCTGTTTGGGTGGGCACCGTTTTAGGGTCAATAATCAACGGACGCAGATAAGCACCATTTTCATTAATTTCATCTACTGCCCATAAGTGCCTACTTAATGTAAGTCTGGCTTTATTGGTATTGGCAAACCATAAATCAGCACTGGCTTTGAAAAGTTGATACTGAATGTGATTTTCTAAAGTATCCATTCCATTACAACCTCCAGCTTGAAACAAACTGATGAGTGCTTTTTGCCTATTTTCAGCTAAAGTAACTCCCGTTTGATACGCTCTTAATTGCTCATAAGAAATTAACCAGTCTATGTAATCTGTCCAAATTTGTTGAGCCAAATTTAGTATTTCAATTTGTCTTTCAAGGATGGATTGTTCTCTTCCGAGTTTCGCTTGGTTAAGTTCAGTTCGTCTCAAATCGGTCAACAAACCTCTAAGCAATGGAACTTCAACGCCCACATACTGCAAATGCTTAAAGAGTGTTTGGTTTTCTGGGGACAAAAAATCGCCTTGTCCACGTTCATTTCCAACGACAATATTCAAAGGCCCTCTAACAGGAACAAATAGTTCGTAATTTTCTCCTAGATAGTAGTTTCTTGACTGAAAATCTTTACCCCTTCTGTCTCCACTGATTTGTGGGTCAAATGCTCCTCGTCTTGCTCTTAGGTTAGCTCTGCCCAAGTCATCGGCCAATTCAGCCGATATCATTAATGGGTGCCCATTCTTTATTTGAGCACTCAAATCTATAAAAGTCAATTCCTGAATTGCAGAATCAGCGGTTGACTGAGCATGGATTAGATTCCAGCCAAAAAGCATCAATCCAATGGCAAAATTTCGAATTACGTAAGAAATTCTACTTTGATTTTGCATTTTCTGAAGTATCTTTTCTGTTGTTATGATAATAATCAGGTGGGAATCCGTTGAGTTGTCGCCAAAGTTCATACCAAACAGGTACGCGTTTTAAGAGCATGAACGACATAGAACCCACCCCAATTTTTAATTCTTTAGGCCAAGGTTTTTTGCCGTCATCGGCTTTTACCAATACACGGTAATACCCTTTTTCATTCAGTACGTTATCTACGGCGTAAATCTTGCCGGGAAAAGTTCCGTAGGTCATTTCAGGCCAACCTGAAAATACCATAGTAGGCCAACCATCAAAAATCACCTGTACGGGTGATCCAACTTCAATCAATGGCATATCCACGGGTTTAATGAAAAGTTCTACCGCGAGATTCACATTAGATGGAACAATGGTGCATATAGACTGACCTTCTTTAACGGTTATTCCAACGCCATTGGATAAGGTTTGAGAAATCATTCCATCTTGGGGTGCTCGTATCACATAAAATCCATTTCTGATTAAATAGTTAGAATACTGATTGCGTAGTTTAGCAATTTCACTCTCTGTTTCCATTTGAGATGAAATGGCCGTGTAACGGTCACTTTCGGTTTTCGCTAGTTTCTCACCGTATTCAACTTTGATGTTTTGCAACTCTATTCGAGCATTTTCGATGGCGTTTCTGGCAATGTCTAATTTTGCTTTGTGTATCTGTAGTTTCGCGTTAGCCTCTTGATATTTTACACGTCTATTTTCAATGTCTAAGGGACTTTTAATCTGTTTTTGCCCTAAAATAGAGTCTCGAACCAACTGCTGAAGAGCTATTTTGGCATTGACCTCAGCCGCCTTCAATTCAGCCATTTCTGATTGATACTTGAACTGTTCTTGTTCAAATTTCACTTTTGCTTTTTGAATGGAAAAGTCTCGATTCGCTTCTAATTGTGTAATTTGATTGTTGATTGCATCAATTTTTGAAGAGTAGCTTAGTACAGAATTTTCTTTTGCTTGAATTTGTGCAGAGGTTTGTCCAATTAAGCCTGGATCCAAATACTCACTTTTTACCTCCCCAATAACACAAATGGTATCACCTTCTTTTACTAAATCACCGTCTTTGACGTACCATTTGATGATTTGACCAGCAATTACTGGTTGCACAGATTGGGGTCTTTCATTGGGTCTCAATGTAGTAACTACACCATCCGACTGTATGTTCTGTGTCCAAGGGAGGAACAAAAAGGCAATAAAACAAGTAATTATGATTAAAATAATTCTTTGAAGGCGTTTGCCGGCCCATGGGCTATCTGAGTAAAAGTCTTGATTAACCATCTATTTCCATTATTTGGTTCAACTTTTCAATAGCTATTCCGCAATCGTATAAATTTTCTACAGTGAGAATCAACTTTTCAATAGCATCTAAGAGCGTAATAATGAGAATTTCCGCTGCTAAAAATTGCCCTAGGCTAATGCTTTGATTGACCAATAAATAACTTCCTAAGATCAACATCATAGCCGTAAATAATACTTTGGTCAATATTCCAAGCCAAGCTTGTCTGTATAGAATTCCAAAATGTTGAGTTCTACTTTCTGCGTAGTTATTCAAGTGCCCATTGATTTCATCTATATTTAAATCAGTATCTTCCTCGGCAAACAACCTTCTTAATGATTCTGCCGTTAAAAACTTAAAATTTGATTCTCTTCGGGCAGTTTCAAAACCTCTTTTCCAGGTTAATCGCAACACGATAAAGACAATAATCAAAACTACAATTCCAAAAAGAATAAAGATGGGGTGATATAATGACAATAGTAACAATCCAAAGATAGCTTGAAGTAATTTCCCTGTAAAATCAATCAATAATTTAGATAAACTCTTTTGTAGTGTGATTACATCAATGAAATAAGAGGTTTTCATCTTTACATACCATCCATATTTAATACCTGTTTCACGAAGTTCCGAAATCTTGTCTCGGAAAATTTCTCCAAACTTTAGAAATAACTTTCTTTCAATACTATCAATGATACTTAATTGGGCAAGTTTAGTCACACCAGCCAAAAGTACACACAACGTGATGACCAATGACAATAGAAACCAACTAGTAGACAATCTCCCTCCCATAACAAATCCTATGATGGTCTGTATTCCTAGGGGAATGGCCAAACTAATTAATCCTGAAAACACGGCATATACATAAAGGAATTTAACGTTCCTTTTTTCATAGCTCAATAGAGCTAAAATGTTTTTAATGGGAGTGTCTTGATTAAAAGTGCTTTTAGTAATACTCATATAATCTTTAGTAAGTATTTGGAAGCAAAAATACGAGGAAATTCTTATTTACCGCGTCCTTGTATCATGATCAGAAATGTATTGAACAGTATTTTAAGATCTAAAGCGAGCGACATATTTTCTAAATAGAAAATATCGAACTTCATTCTATCTACCATCTGTGTAACATCTTCTGCATAGCCGTATTTGATTTGTCCCCAACTTGTAATTCCAGGCTTAACGCGATGAAGACGTTTGTAAATGGGTGATATATTAACGATTTGATCTATGAAAAACTGTCTTTCTGGCCTTGGACCTACCAAGCTCATTTGTCCCAAAAGAACATTAATGAATTGAGGAAGTTCATCCAATCGAGATTTTCTGAGAAATACTCCTACTCTCGTTCTTCGATCATCTAGGTCATTACTTAACTGCGGACCATGCTTCTCTGCATCGACGAACATGCTTCTAAATTTGATGATTTTAAAGGGAATACCTTTGTGACCGATTCTATCTTGTCTAAAAAACATTGGGCCTTTTGAATTTACCTTTATGGCGATCCCAATAAAAAGAAATAATGGCGAAATAATGACCAAGGCTAAAGCTGAAATTGCAATATCAATGAACCGTTTTAGGAATTTTTGCCAATAAGGCATCACTTCGAAGTCAACTTCTGCAAGAGATGCACCCAAAATATTGTTCATTTTTACCATTCCCAATACCATGGCATATTCATTGGGAAGCATTTTTATGTGAACAGATTGGTTCTCTATTTTATCCATGATTCGAGGAACCATCTCTGATTCATCAGACTCATTGGCAATAATGATGTCTTCAATTTGGTATTTCTGAATGAGATAAATCAACTCTTCCCAATTTCCTAAAATAGACCTTCTTGAGTGTTTGATAAATTCTGTGGGATATGAATGAGACTTAATGCCAACAAAGCCAATGACATTGAAGCCTTCGTATACTTTTGCATGTTCAATTTCGCCCCATAGGTTCAAAGCCGTGTTACCCGTTCCCACAATGAGCGTCTTATAACCCCATTCTCTTTTTCTAAACTTATTGATGGTGTAGGTTGCATTAAACAATCTAAAAATCAAAGTGGAGAAGAAATGAAAACCAAATAATACACCCAAACTGGTGTAGTAGTCAGTGTAATTGGATACGCTATCATCAAGGATCAATACAAAAAACAAGAATAATACCCCAACAATACTAGTAGCTATTGTATTTTCTAATTCCTTTAGCCTAGATCTTCTTAAAATGAACTGGTAATACCCCGTCATTGCATATAAAAACAACCAAAACAGGGGTATAAGAATCAGTCCTAAATATAATTTTGGATCTTGGTTTATTGGAATGGTGTAACCATGTTTTGAGGCCTCAATAAAGTTCTTACGAAAAAGAAATAGAGCCAGCCAAGACAAACTAGCAGCTACCCAATCAAAGAAAAGATGAGATAATAAACGTATGTTATCCTTTTTCACTTTAAATAGGTTAAACGGATATTATCAATTAATATTTCACGATTTCCAGAAAATCCTTCAGGCTTATCAATGGAGAAATAAATTTCGTATTTTGTATCAGCAGGTTGACCTTGAACTTCATAAATTAGATTGGAATAAATTCTTCGCCAATTTCCTTTGGTAGGATTAACAGACATGTATTGAACATAGGCACTTCCAGCAGAATTGTACCTCTTTAGAGCCAAGGTAACAATTAAATCACTTTTGACATCAAATTCCATAAACACTTCTCTGCCATCATTGGGTAAAGAAGGAATTTTATCAAAAATGGATAAATCTATATATTTCAACGAGTCGTTAGGGCCAAATTTAGTCACAAAAACATTTGTGTTCCCCTTGAATTTACCGTTTAAATCAAAGCTTCTTAATTCGATAGATGTAGCATCTCCTATATTTAATCTAACGGGAACGAGTGTTGAATTACCGGATTCAAAATCTTCCTGCCAAGAAACTTCGGTGTTGCTTCTATAGGTAAATTTAGGAGTTAAAGTGGTGGTTTTTTCTCTGTTTAAAGTTATTTGAGTATCTAAATAAACCAATGTTCTGTAGGGTACCCAGTTCGCTGAATTACCGTTATTTTTAATAAATGCTACAAACTGCATTTTTATTGACCCGTCTGCATTGATGGGTATTTTGCATGGAATAGGAAAAGTACCTAACGATTGACCATTGTGAACGGGTTGAATTCCAATAATTTCGTGAATGGAATTACCTTCAATGCTTGCTGCGTCAACTTCTATAGATGTAATTTCTAAATAAGCCGGAACAAAAGAATCGTCTGTTTTACATTGGCTGAGAAAACCCATCCCAAGAAACAAGAAGAAAGCAGATGCCCAATATTTGAAAATCGACATAGGGCAAAGTTACGATTAAGGGAGATGAATAAAAAGTATGCTTAAACGGTTTGATACCTTCGTTTGACTTTTTCGCAAATCCATTCACTGAGATCGGAGACCAACTGCAAGTTATGTAGATGGGTGAGTGGAGTCAATCGTTTATCTATATTTTCAATAAAGTTGCGCAGTTCCATTCGTTTAGAATGATAGGGCATGATGGGTCTATCAAGGGTAATAAATTCAGCTTCTGAAGGAATTTCATTTTCACTCCAAACTGAGTCATTCACCCCATAATCTAACTTCAATTGATCTAGGTTGTTATTATATCTTGATTCAGATAATTGATTTTCTGCAAAATTGATATCAAACAACTTGTCTTGCTGATACACTTTTAATAGGTGTTTGCCTTCATCGATGGCTCTTCCCATAGAAATTTGACAAATGGAATCATTGTCAAATTCAATATGAATATTCAGTAAGTCAGTTTGCTCTCCGAATAGGAACATGGGTCTAGCATTTACGCTCCTTACGCCACAATTCATTAATCTTAAAATGATGTCTAAATCTTCCGCTAAGTTTTTGAAAATCCAAGTTTCAAATTGACCTTTTACAGGGGCTTTACTGAATTTTTCTAATTTAATGAAGCGGGGCTTTTTTATGAATTGCTGAGCGGTGGTAAAAATGGGTCTTCCGTAAAGAGTATTTCCAAATTGCAACACCGTTTGACTTTCATTTCTGAGTTTTTCTAAGGTACTGATTTCGTGGGTGGACCAATGCCTGAAACCGTCAACGAAAATGTGTTTACCGTAGCGAATCATTTGGCTTAGAACATCAACATCAACGCTATCTACTTGATTTCCAACAATAAAAAGATCGCCTTTGTCAATGATTTCCAACAATTGAATCAAGTCACCCATAAGGTTGTAATTGTTGGAATCGTCAGGATCAAGGTACCCTTGAATTTGAATACCATCAATTGAATTTAATTCTTGGAGGTATTCTTCAATGGCTTTACTTGAGCCTAAAATGATGCTTCGTTTCATCAAGTTTTAAAATTGTTTTCGTCATGCAAAAATTGAGGTTTAACTTTGTGTTCCCAAATTGCGTTTCACACAATCATTACAGGCGTACAATATGTTAGACCTCCCAGTACATAAAGGAAGAAGATTAAAGCTAATCAGTGAGTTGGAGCACAAAGGCATCCAAAACAAAGCCGTACTCGAGGCCATGAAGCGCGTACCCCGTCATTGGTACTTCCCAAAAGACTTCGAAAACCTCGCTTACAGAGATGCTGCATTTCCTATTGGGCACGATCAAACCATATCCCAACCTTATACCGTAGCCTTTCAAACTCAGCTGATAGATGTAGAAGTTGATAGTAAAGTCCTAGAAATTGGAACCGGTTCAGGATATCAAGCTGCAGTTTTAGCAGAACTCGGAGTTCAGCTTTATTCCATTGAATATGTAAAGCCATTATTACAAGAAGCAGCTAGATTATTGGTTTCATACAGAGACAAAATCAAACTCATTCACGGAGATGGCAGCAAGGGTTATTCAAAATATGCTCCCTATGATGCCATCATTGTAACCGCAGGTGCTCCAACAATTCCTCAAGAATTAATGAAGCAATTGAAAATAGGAGGTAGGTTGGTTATACCTGTGGGAACTGAAAGAAACAGTCAAGAAATGTTTCGTATAACAAGAAATTCCGAAACTCATTTTAAACGTGAAAAGTTTGGAGACTTTAAGTTTGTTCCTCTGGTCGGAAAAGATGGTTGGCTCTGAATTTCTTTAGTGCATTGCTGCTTCAATTTCTTCTACTTCAATCGGGAAATTAGCCATTAAATCAATCACATTAGCCGTATTTACAATAACATCATTTTCAATTCTCACCCCAATTCCTTCCTCTGGAATGTAAATGCCAGGTTCAATGGTAAGCACTGATCCTTCAGGAATGGGTTCGTATCGATGCATTACATCGTGAACATCCAGTCCCAAATGATGGGAAGTTCCGTGCATGAAATATTTCATGAAGGCCCTTGGATTATCTTTGATTTCTTGGGATGTGAACAGCCCTAATTCCACTAACTTTTCGTTTGTGAACTTGCAAACTTCTGCGTGATATTCTGGCAATGGAACTCCAGGCTTAATGATGGAATGAGCGAATTTATGTACATCTAATACCGCATTATAAACCTGTTTTTGTCTTGCGGTGAAAGTGCCATTGGCAGGCACACACCGGGTTAAATCGCCATTGTAATTGCCGTATTCAGCGCCAAAATCCAATAACAACAAATCACCTTCTTTCACCTGTTTATTGTTCTCAATATAATGTAACACGCATGCTGAACTTCCTGAAGCGATGATGGGATCAAAAGCAAATCCGCGACTTCTATTTCTCACAAATTCATGCACCAATTCAGCTTCAATTTCGTATTCCCAAACACCTGGTTTGATGAATTTCAGAACCCTCATCAATCCTTTACGAGTGATTTCTACGGCTTCTTTCAGCATTTCAATTTCTTCAGGTTCTTTTTGCATTCGCAATCTAGCCATGATAGGCGCACTTCGGAAGAAATGATGTGCAGGATATTTGGATTTTAGTTGATGCGTTAGTGTCACATTTGAATATGCCACGTCTGATAGAAATCTATCATTTTCATTCAAATTGACATAAATATTTTCGGCCATCAAAATAACCGAATGAATGGTTTTCCAAAACTCATGAAACCAAAAAACGGAACTAATTCCAGACTTCTCAAAAACTTGATCGGGATTTAAGCGAGCTCCATCCCAAACGGCAATTTGTTCGTTGGTTTCCTTGACAAATATGGCCTCTTTAAACATCGGATTCGGACAATCAGGAAACAAAACCAAGATAGTATCCTCTTGATCAACTCCAGTCAAATAGTATAAATCTGATTGCTGCCTAAAACTGAAAAAAGCATCTCCGTTTCGAGGCATTTCTGCATTGGAATGAAAAATTGCAACAGAACCTGGCTTCATATTCGAAGACAACTTCTGCCTATTTTTGATGAACAAGTCTTTCGAAGGAGATTGGTATTTCATTATATTGTCAATTTGTAGGGCAAATTTATCATTAAGTTCCAACGAATCTGAATATGCTTTGGAAAAAATGATGAAAAAAATGTACTTTTGGGGCAACGCGAAAATTACAGTTCGTGTCAAAGAAGCAATCATCAAAATCAATATGAGAAGATTTTTACCCTTTTTATTCGCCATCCTATTTTTCATGGGGCCAAAAACATCAAATGCATCACACATGATGGGTGCTGACATGAGTTACAGATGTTTGGGCAACGGCAAGTACAAAATTACCTTTAAAATTTACCGTGACTGTCGTGGTATTTCGTTCAGTGGACCAACTTTTGGTGCTTTCGCTGGACTTAACGGCGGTAATGGTTGCGGAAACGTTTCTTTAGGTGGAGTTACCAGAACAGGAATTAGAGACGTAACAACCCGTTGTTCTTCAGCTTCTAGTCCTTGTAGTCCTTCAAACACATACCAAACAGGTAAAGGCGTAGAGGAACATACCTTTGAAGTTACTATTGACTTTGGTTCATCGCCGTTAAATCAGTTTGTAAACAACAGCTCATCATGTTGCGAGGTGACTTTTTACACTGGTCAGTGTTGTAGAAATAGTGCGATTACCACGGGTGCATCTAATCAAGATTTCTATACCACTTGTATGATCAACATTTGTAACATCAAGAAAACCACAAATAAATGTAATAGTAGTCCTCAGCTTTCTAATGAACCAGTAGGTTTCTTATGCTGTAATACACCTTGGTACTACAATAACGGTGCGATAGATACTGTTGATTTTGACTCTATTTCTTATAACCTAGTAAAAGGATTACGTGGTTTACCAAATAACGCAGTACCTTATTCTTCTCCTTTTACAGATCAATACCCCATTACTCCATTTTGCATTCCACCAACAACCATTAAATGCGATCCCAAGCCAAACTTAGTTCCCCCACGTGGATTTTACTTTGATACAACCAATGGTGATATCATTGTAACTCCTACTAAATGTGATGAAGTTCCAATCTTGGTTATTCAGCAAACGGAGTGGCGACAAGATAGTGCTACTGGGAAATGGATAGTCGTAGGTCGAACACGACGAGATATGCAAATGTGGGTGCTTGATGAATGTGGATATAACAAACCACCTATCATCAATGGTCCTTTCTCGTGGAATATCTGTGAAGGTGATAAGATTTGTAAAAAAATTAAAATTACCGACGAAACCTTTACACCAAACCAAAAGACCCCTGATACAGTTCTAGCAAAATGGAACGGTGGTATTCCAGGTGCTACATTTACGGTTGTAGATCCTACAAAACGTGAAAAAGAATATGAATTCTGTTGGCAAACTAAGCGAGGTGATGCATCTGAAGTATCTTATTCATTCACCGTAAACGCAACAGACCAGCACTGTACACCTCCTATGAACTCTATCCGAAGCTTCAAGGTTAAGGTGAATCCTCGTGCAGAAGCTGTTAGAAAATACGATACATTAAAATGTGGTAGGTTTGCCTTTACCTCAGTCTTACCGGCGAATTTCAAGAGTAAAGCAACGTACTTATGGAGTGTAAGAGATTCAAATGGAATGGAGTTGAAGTACAGTACAAAGATGTCGGATTCTATGAATTATTATTGGGGTGGAAAATACATCTTTGTACATACCATCAATAATTCGTTCAACTGTCCAACAGTTTATGCAGACACTGTTGAATTCCCAGCACCTCCTAAAGCGGTTTTAGCTACTGCAGATACTTTTGCATGTTTGAATACCAACATGACATTGAAACCCAATATCTTACATGCTAAATCCCCCTACAAGTATTATTGGACACGTTGGAAGATGACTCCTGATAGCACCAAAACCACTTACATCATGTCTAATGAACTTCATGTCAGTGGTGATACATTGGAAACCATGAAGGTGAATAAGGTAGTTTCTGACTCAATCATTCGTGTTAGAATCACAGACGGAGATGGTTGTAAATTCTGGGATACTGCTGTTATTTGGTTAAAACCATTGCCTAAAGTGGACCTAGGAAAAGACCAAAGGATCTGTACTTATGAAATTGCTACATTCGATGCTCAAAACAACGATACTTTAGATTATTTCTGGAGTTCTGGTGATACCACTCAAGTTGTATACAAAAATGTTGCAGGACAGTATACAGTGAAGTTGGTTGATCGCACCTTCAAATGTGAAAGAACTGATACAATTAATCTGTTTGTGAATGATACAGTAGTTGCAATTGCAGGTGCTGATCAGGTAATTTGTCATCAGAAATCAGCAACATTGCAAGGTCAACACAAACCTTATAATCAAACAGCTACCTACCAATGGAAGAATCTAACTCAAAATACGACTCTGGGTGCAAATTTTGAGTATGTAGTCTCACCAAAGAATACCAATCCCAATGGTGGATCTGCCCAGGATTTCAATTATCAATTCTATGCAAAAGTGACTCAATCTGGTCATACTTGTGAAGATTATGATACTATGACCGTTAAGGTGAACACTCTACCTATTGTGACATGGACAAAGAAGCCATTGCCTCCGCAGTGTTATGATTACGGTGATATTGAATTAAATAGTTTCTTGAACGTAGGAAAAACAAATGGTGTAAGAATTTGGTCTGGAAATTTACAAGCCAAGGACCAATATGTTGATAGTATAACAGCTACTCGTCATCTGTTTAAAACCTCGTTGTTGGATAACTCAAAACTACAAAATGGTCAAAACTACCAAGCGAAAGTTTACGGCTGGTTCAAAGACACCAACGGTTGTGTAAACTACGATTCTGCTATCCAACGAATTAATGGTAACCCAATACTTCAATTAACTCCTAAGATTTACTGCCAAGACCTTGGAGAGGCGTCAATGGATAACAACGTAATTCGTCCTAAAACCAAAGCAGGTATCAAATGGACTTGGGAAGTGAAAACTGTTCCATCAGGGGTAAATGCAGCGAATGTATTGGTGAATAATAACCCATTCGGAACGCCTGATTTCCGATTTAAATTTGGAGACCCAACCGAAGATTTCTACATGGGTAGATATCATTATAGTCTGTGTATTGAAGACGTAATTACAGGTTGTAGAAGTTGTGATACTGTATCAAACGTGATTATTCCAGAGCCTACTGTTAAAGTTCTAACTCCTGACCCTGTTTGTGTAAACTGGGATACCATAAACTTAAACGACTATGTGACTGTAAATGGTAATCCTGGAGCACCTGGCGATGGTGGGGTTTATCAAATTACGGAAGTAGATTATAGCAACAGCGACCCACGCGTAGGAAAAGCATTGCCTAAAGGTCATTTGTTCCCCCCAAGTTTTGGACCAGGAACATATAAAATCCTTTACAGCAATGATGGAACAGGTTGTATGAAAAGAGATTCATTCTACATGTATGTAAATGATACCCCTGATGCAGTACTACTAAATCCAGTAACGTTGTGTAGCAATAGTTCTCCATTAGAATTAAACACACGTATTGATATGAGTAAAACCAAACCAACATCGGGTATTGCGACTTGGGAAGGTGTGAATTTGAATGGTTCTAAGTTTAATCCAGTCTCTACATATACTGCAGCAATTGAAGGACCATATGCCCTTAAACTCGCTTACAGAGATAATAACGGTTGTGCAGATACGGAAATCTATTATGTTGCAGTGAGAACTCAACCTGAGATAGAAATCACCACAGTGAATCCATATCCTCAATGTGAGAACTCACCATTCCCTGTTCAGAGTGTGAGCAAATGGAGCAATAATCAAGTTAACTGGCAGGTTGTTAACGGTTCTGATGGAAACGTAGATAATGCTTCCTCAGAAAACATTGTTTACACTCATGGAGCAAATGACGCAGCCAACAAGCAAGCGTTCTTAAAAGTTACCACAGTACCTTTTGCTAATGATGTTTGTCCTGCTGTATCAGATTCTATTTTGATTGTGATTCATCCTTACCCAGTGTTAGAACCACTATCAAAGTTTGACGGTTGTGTTCCATTATCTACCGATTGGTTTGTAACAGAGTCGAAAGGAATTCCTCAGAATCAATTGGGTTATGTTTGGACATTTGGAAACGGAGACACATCGTATGTTTCTAACCCATCTGGTGTGTTATATCCAACTCAAGGTCGTTACAATGTAAAAGTAACTGTTACCAATAATACACCAGACGGTGGACAATGTGCTACAACCATAGATGGTCCAGACCATGTTGAAGCTTACCCAATTCCGGACGCATACTTTGAAACAGATCCTACATATACTACTACTGTGGCATTACCTAAGTTCACTATGTTGAATAAGAGTACCATTCAGGCTGTGCCATTTAACCCGAGCATGAGCTATGTATGGAACTTCGGAACAGGTAAATCAACCGATACAGCAATGAGTGAAGGACCAAGATTTGCTTATTCTCGTGACACTGGTATTTACAGAATCTTATTGACCGTTACCTCTAACCATGGTTGTGTTGATACTTTCTCAAGAGCTGTACATATTGGACCAGACATTATAGTGTTCATACCAGACGTATTTACCCCTAACAGTGAAGGTCCTAATAAGAATGAAACATTTAACCCTGTTGCTACAAACTTCAAAACCTTTAATATGTTGATTTTCAATCGTTGGGGAGAGAAGTTATACGAAACCAATAACCCACTCAATGGGTGGGATGGTAGAGATGCTCAAGGTGTAGATTGTCAACAAGGTGTTTATGTCTACCACGTGGTAGTAACTTCTTTTGAAGACGAAGAATATGTCTTTGATGGTACCATTACCTTATTGCGATAACATACAAATCAAGTATAAAAGAAAAGCCACCTCAAAAGGGTGGCTTTTTTTATAAATCAAAAATCAATAGAAATAGAAATATCTTAAAGCATCTGCTACTGTGAATGTACTACCACCAATGAAGATGATAGAATCATTGTTTTGAGCTAATAACGTTGCCTTCTCTAAAGCGCCAAGCATGTTCTGACATTCAATGGCTTTCAATCCTAACTTGTTGAATTCTTGAGTCATCAAATTAGAATCGTACCCACGTTGAACTTGAGGTTTTACAACTAAATATGTTGAATCTATTGGCAAAAGTGATAATATCTTTTCACGATCTTTATCTTTTACCATACCCCATATGAAAATGATGTCTTGGGTTTTCTTAAGAGTCATTAACTGATCAACAATGAACCTAACACCATCTTCATTATGCCCTGTATCACAGATGATTGTTGGATTTTGTTGGATGATTTCCCAACGTCCGCGTAAACCACTCAATTTCACAATATTTGAAATACCCAGTTGAATGAAAGATTCATCAATAACGACACCCATAGATTTTAGAACTTCAACAGCGGTGAATATAGTTGATATGTTTAACTGCTGATATTTCCCTTTTAACTCAAAATTTTGGTACCATTCAAATGGTGCATCTATACTTAATATGGCATCACTATCAGAAGATTTCGCATGATTTAATATAACGTTCAGCGCTTGACCGGGAATATCTCGTTGAATAACGGTGGGTGAGGGGCCTTTAATGATTCCAGCTTTCTCAAATGCTATTTGCTCTAATTGGTCTCCCAATAAATCCATATGATCGAATCCAATGGAAGTAATCACTTTCAAATCGCCTTCAATCACATTGGTAGAATCCAACCGTCCACCCAAACCAACTTCAATGATGCCCCATTCAATTTGTTGTTGTTTGAAATATTGGAAGGCCAAAGCCACCGTAATTTCAAAAAACGACGGTTTAATATCTAAAACCAACTGCCTTACAGACTCAACAAAATTGATGACAAACTCTTCCGAAATACATTCCCCGTTGATTCTTATTCTTTCTCTAAAGTCAATTAAATGAGGAGAGGTATACAATCCGGTTTTATAGCCGTTAGAGGTTAAAATAGCCGCTAAACTACTTGAAACAGAGCCTTTTCCATTGGTACCTGCAACATGTATCCATTTAGTAGGTACATTTAAATGCGGATTACCTAAAGCATCTAATAATAAAACGGTATTGGTAATGTCTGTTTTATAAGCAGATTTGCCTTCGTTTTGAAACATAGGCAATTGGCTAAACAAGAAGTCAAGCGATTCTTGATAGTTCACGAAACTAAATTAGTTGGATATCGTATTTTTTACGTTTAGGGAAATTCTACCTGTTTCAGGACATTTATCTCCAACACGGGTAAAAGTAGTTTTAGAGATAAAATATTCCATGGCCTGCTTGGCATCGGTATCTAATCCTTGGAAATTACTTGAAGGCAACAAGCGCTTTAATCGAGCATTTCCATTACAGTCAACGGTTACCTCTGCATCAATGGTACCTCTTAATTTTTCTTTTAATTCACGAACATTGCTATTCACACTGTAGTTTGCAAATCCAGAAGCCGTAAAAAAACCGTTTCCAGTGTTTTTAGTTACACGGGTTCCGCCGTTACCAAGAATACCTCCTGTATTAGCTCCGCCGCCAAATCCAACATTACCTTGACCACCTTCTACGCCTTTGGGTGATCCATTTCCTTCGGTACCGCGTTTTCCAATTTTAGATTGTAGTCCCGCCAATCGAGAATTAACTTGAGGTGTTTTACTTGCCGGAGGGTCTATGGGAGGTAGGCCAGTTTCAACACTTTGATCTGCAGTATTTACAATATCCCCATAACCGCCAGTTTGAACTGCGTTTGGTGTAGATGTTGTGGTAGATGGTTCCGAAGCACCACCACCTAATTCTGGTGGAAAGTCAGAGGGACCACCTTCGTTGGGGCTTCCCAATGAAACTTCTTCCAGTCCAAAATCGAGCATCAATTCACCTGTTTTATTCTCAAACGGTGGATTAGGAACTCTGATATGGAGTAAATACATGCCGGCAGTGATAATCAAGGAAATGATTAAGCTGATAATAGCAGCTACTGTGCGCTGTTGGGTTGTAGTTCCCAATGTATTTTCGATAACATATTTCCTCATGGGAATCTATTTATTGAAGGTGAAGGTTTTGAACAGAAATGCTTTGTGTAGGTTGATCTTTAATACTAACGGCAAAATCACTCGCATCTTTTTCAGTTTCAAAACGTTTTAATATAATTTTGATCAAACTACTATTCTTAACTCGAATATAGGTAGAAGAATATCCTAATTTATCCCAGTGTTTGCACTCCAACTGAGCAGCGCTTTCTGTCATATAAGAACCACCTACCACAAAATACCTACCGGCATTTTTAAATATGTCTGACCTATATTCGTCAATGGTAAAATGCACCGCTGTTGAATTTGAATCAACAGAAAATGAAGCAGCAATTGAGTCGGATTTAGCCACTACTTTAGATTTCGTGCTGATTAATTTACCATTCACCATAATGAATTCGGGGCCTTCATTATTTACACGAGGAACAGGAATTTGACTTGCTGTTTGTTGATTACTCAATACATGGTTCCAGCTAAGCGACATTAAATAAACAGCCCCTATAGATACACTTAACAAGGCAACGCTCGCTGCAGCATTCCAAAATCGCAACCCTCTGTGACGTTCAATGGTTTGATCTAACAACTCTTCGTCAATACTAACAATCTTCGCATCTTCAGCTTGGTTTTCTTCCAAATTAGCCGGTGATACAAGGGTAGTGGGCTCCTTTTTTATTTCTGGGGACGATGATTTGATTTCCCATTTCAATGGCATCAAACCAAATGCATTCGCGTGTAGGTTTGATTGATTTCTACCAACAAAAAATATACCCGATGTAGGGTTGAAAAAGAAATTGCCTAATGAGCCGAAACTAAAGTACTTTTTTTGAATCAATTGACTTTTAAGTACTGCAACTTCATCCTTTATTAACTGAACGGCTTCTTTGTAGGAAGAGCCAGTGTGATTAATCACACATTCAACTAAAAAAGAGTCTTCATTGCTGAATTTTGTTGAGAAGATCAATTGTGAATGCCTAGGCTTGTATTCACGATTTACTGAATTTACAGTGGCCTCTAATTCTCTTAGGGTGAAACTACCCAAATCAGGTATACTCACGTAGTGGTTTTTAGCCAATACTTGTAGTACCCATAATTGAAAATTAGAATTTGACATCATACAAATATAGATTCTTTATTAAAACAAACCAAGTGAAATACCACCCATGACCGTTATTCCATAGTTGGGCATTCCATACCACATTTGGTAATTCTTGTTTAGTAGATTGCTTCCTTGAATCCAGATTCTTCCTTTTTCCTTGAAACGATAATCAATTCGGGCATGAAGATCTAAAACGCTTCCTACAGGATCAACCTTTACCTTGTTACTTTCAAGGAGTATTTGATTGTTCCTGTTACCCATGCCGGTCAATCCCACTTTGATTTTAACGGTTTCAATAGGAGTGAAATGTGCGGTGACGTCATACATGAGGCTAGGTAAGTGCCAATAAACATCGTCAGAACCATAATTCAATACCTTCAAGTTTCCGCTTACCTTGATTTTTTCTCCGAGTAAATATTCTGCACCTACTCTAAAATACACCGTAGAAATGGTGTTATAGACAGCTTTAAGTCCTCTAAGTGAATCAATGTTGCTGCGAAGGGTATCTGCTTTGTTAGAAACCGAAGCAAACATCAATTGATCAATGATTGAGTTTCCACCAAAATCCATATAGAACAGTGACTGATTTGAGATTTTGCCCTTAATTCCAACGAAAACATTATACTGTTCGTAAGAATTTTTCAATAGTTGATTTTCGATAAAGAAAGGCATTTGATCATGAATTCTTCTTATGCTGTTCTTACGCAATCCGCCGTCAAATCCTCCATACAACTTCATCTCCAATCCGGTAATTCCTTTTTCAAATTCAATATGAGCATTCACATAAGTCTTACTTGAAGCACTATCGAGGGTATTTTGAACGTGGTTTACATTGATGCCTCCAATTACGTTGAAATCAGTTGGCTTGTGGTAAAACTTTACGCGGGGAAGAACATCAATAAATAACTGGTTGTTTTTTTGAGCTAGTCCTGTGTCACTGTGTTGGTTACTCTGGATGAAATTCGTTGATAGGTCACCGAATAGAGAGAATTTCGATAATTTGGAGTTGAATCTGAGGGTAGATGCAAGTTCCATTTCTTGGTGTTTGAAATTGGTTTCAAACAATTGAGCAGAATTTAACCACTTGAATTCAGGCTTCTTTCTGTTTGCCAAAGAAATATAATCTATGTTAAAGCCATAGTTTTGAGCTATTTTACCATTTTCACTGATGGAAAAGACTCTTTCAGAATTTAACTCTTGGGAAATGCTGGTATCTTTTCCAAAAAACGTGTGCAAGTCTCTGTGATAGTATAATCGGGTAGTGACACTAGAATTGTTGAAAAACCTAGATCCATTCATGTCGACCCTGGTATTTCCCACCTTTTGATCTCTAACAACGTTGTTGGCATTAAAATGTTGAGCCGACAGATTATAAGCCCATTTATTGTTAGGTCTGTTTGATAGATAAATCTCGCCCAATAAATGTGAGTTGTTACCAGCACCTAAGCGGAGGTAATTCGACAAATAAATGCTGTCTTGGCTTCTCTCTTTGATGATTTCTGGGGATATATTTTGGATGTATTTCTGAGTTGTCCACGAAAACTGTGGCGTTTTGAAATCAATATTAATCTTGGGCGCTTCGGTTTGAGGAACGGCAGGCTCAATATTGATTCGAGAAGCAGATATCAACTTGATGTTTGTACCAGAAACCACATCTCTACTGCTATTTTCGAAGCCTTTAGGTTTGTCGCCTTGCGCCATCAATTGCCCTGTGCATAGAGCGAATACAGAAATTATCGCGTATTTCATTCAATTACAAAATTCACGATTATATAATTGTACTTGTACCCCGAAATTCTCGTTGTCTATAAAACTAAACAAGTACAATAATGTCGCTGAATACTTTGAAAAAAATCAACGAATGCCTTGTTTAATTGCAAATTATGGTTAACTTTGCAGCCCAATTTCGTCATGTACGCTATAGTAGAAATCGCAGGAAGACAATACAAAGTGCAGGAGAATTCCTACCTTATTGTCAATCGTCTCGAGGCTGAACAAGGTTCAACCATTGAGTTTGATAAAGTTCTTTTCATAGGTGGAGATCAAGTAAAAGTAGGTCAGCCTACTGTTTCTGGTGCTAAGGTTTCTTGCACCGTAACCAACCATGGAAAAGGTGATAAGGTAATCATTTTCAAAAAGAAAAGAAGAAAAGGTTACAAAGTAAAAAACGGTTTCAGACACTACTTGACCCGTTTGAGAATCGAAAAAATTACTGCTTAATCAATTAATACGAAAAGAAAATGGCACATAAAAAAGGAGCTGGTAGTACCAAAAACGGTCGTGAGTCACACAGTAAAAGATTGGGTGTTAAAATTTACGGTGGCCAAATCGTAAAAGCAGGTAACATCATCGTTCGTCAACGCGGTACTAAGCACCACGCAGATGTTAACGTTGGAATTGGTAAAGATCATACCTTGTTTGCATTGTCAGACGGTATCGTTCAATTCAGCAAAGGTAAAAACGGCAGAAGTTTCGTTTCTGTAGTAGAAGCCCAAGCTTAATTCATTGAAATAATTCTGAAAAGCCGTGCTTCTTTAGGTTGCACGGCTTTTTTGCATTAAGACTTTTTGTATAATCGTATTTATAAACTAATTATCCATCCTAAATGAGCAATCTCACCGTAAAAATCCCCCAAGACTCTTTCACCCAAATGAATGAAATTGTTTTACCAAACGATACCAATACCCTTCACAATTTAATGGGAGGTAAAATGCTCCACTGGATGGATATTTGTGCTGCAATAGCAGCTCAAAAACACAGCAATAAAATAGTAGTTACCGCAGCTGTTGATTCTGTGTCTTTCAAAGAAGCAATCAAACTTGGTGATGTGGTGACCTTAAATGCATATGTTACACGTTCATTCAATTCGTCTATGGAAGTGTTTATTGAAGTATGGACTCAAAACATCCCCACAGGAGAGAAAATAAAATCAAATGAAGCTTATTACACCTTTGTTGCTCTAGACAGCAGACATCGTCCTACCCCAGTAGCAGCTATTGAGCCACAGTCAGATATCGAAAAAGAGAAATATGCTGGCGCTCTGCGCCGTCGACAAGTACGTTTGATACTAGCGGGTAAAATGAAGCCGGAAGATGCTCAGGAACTGAAAAACCTGTTTCTTTAAGAATTATTTAATCAATCCAATTTCAGTTAGTCGCTGAATCAAGAATTCATTTGCGGTGCAGTCATCGTACTTCTTTGGGTTTTCTGAAGTGATACAAGACTCAAGGCAATCTAATCTTACTTCTGGTCTTGGATGTAAAAAGAAGGGAATACTAAACCGCGGCTCGTGCCATTTTTCTTGAGGTGGATTCACTACTCTGTGCGTAGTGCTACGAAGTTTATCATTGGTTAATCGTTGCAAGATATCACCTACGTTGACCACAATATGGTTTTCAACTTCGGTTACAGGGATATATTGTCCTTGTTTATTTAAAACTTCCAGTCCCTCGGCAGAAGCGCCCACCAATAAGGTGATAAGATTAATGTCTTCATGTTCCCCAGCTCTAATAGCGTTTTTAGGGTCAGAAGTAATAGGAGGGTAGTGAATGGCTCTCAATATAGAATTGCCATTGAAGATTCTCTCGTCAAAATAAAACTCATCCAAGCCTAAATAAAGGGCAATGGCTTGTAGCATAGTTTTTCCGGTAGATTCTAAAGACTGATAAATTTCTTTTCCTGACTCGTTGAATGCTGCTAATTCTTCAACCCATTTATTTTTAGGAAATTGGGGAGGATTTGGGTCTGAGGCATCAAAGTATTGGCCAAAGTGCCAAAACTCTTTTAGATCACCCGTATTACGATCTTTTGCGTGTTCCTTACCAAAGCCGGTGTAACCGCGTTGTCCGCCGCCTGCAGTATCATCGTATTTCAGTTTTATTTCCAATGGAAGACGAAAGAAATCTTCTACTGATTTATATAAATTTTTAAGGATTGATTCGGGAATGCCATGATTTCGGATGGCTACGAAGCCAATCTCTTCATAGGCTTTACCTAAGCTTGAAACGAACTGTTTTTTTTCTTCTTCGTTGCCAGCAACAAAATCAGATAAATCAAGTTTTGGAATTTCGTACATGTTGCGAAGTTAACATTAACATGACGAACCAGCAACGGCAAAATCTGAAGAATCTGACGATTATAATGAGTGATTGGCTTCCAATGAAACCTCTTCTAATACAATATTTAAACTGGTGGGATGTGGATTTTGAAAATTTGTCATAGAACTTCTTAAAAGTTGAAGTTCGTGAATAAATTCTTGCCAGTCTAGTCTGTTACTGATATTAACTTGAATATAATCAGTTACTTCGGGGCTGCTTTCATTGTAAAAATAAGAGATGAGATCAGTTTCGGTAATGTTTATATTCATAGATTTCCGTCTTTAATACAACACAAGAACGGAAGAAATATGAAATTATTTTACCCTTACGCTATTTTTTTCCATCATTTTTCTCAAGTTCATGATGGCATAGTGCATTCTTCCAATACAAGTATTGATGTTTGTGTCGGTGATTGCAGCAATTTCTTTAAAGCTGAGGTCTGCGTAATTTCTGAGTATCAAGACTTCTTTCTGTTCTATGGGAAGCTGATGAATCAGTTTAGTGAGCATTGATTTTTCATCATTCTCAATCTGTATATCTTCCTGAGATTTATCAAAAACCATCAGGGTTTCAAAAATATCATAACCCTCAGAGTTTACTACTGATGGCAATCTTTTGCGTTGTCTAATGGAATCAATAGCGAGATTTCGAGCAATGCGAAGTGCCCAAGGTAGGAATTTATCTTCGTGATTGTATTTACCTGCTCTAATCTGATGAATAACTTTAATGAAAGTTTCCTGGAAGATATCTTCAGCAATATAACGATCATTTACAACGTTCAAAATAGAACTGAAGATGCGTTGTTTATGACGCTTCATAAGTGTTTCAAATGCAATTTGACTTCCTTCAACGTAACGTTGAATCAATACGCCATCAGCTAAAATAGACTTAGTCATCATAGATACCTCCCTGTTAAGTTTAAATACAAAAAATAGGTTTAGGTAAAGATGTGTCTTATAGGCGTTTTGTGATTATTTAAAACGCAAGGTATAAAAACAAAAATGAAAAAACAAAGAAAAATAAAAAAAATTACAGCCTCAACCCATTTATAAAATCAGATGATTTCATTTTTGGTTTTCCAGGTAATTGTAATTCAATGACTTCAATATAAGAATCAGCTGTCTTTACAAATAATCGTTTAGATATTATATAAAATGAGTCGCCCAATGATAAATGGTTCTGATTCTGAATATTCTGAAATATTGATTCTGATAATAGTTGGCAAACAAGCAATTTAAGGTCACCCCAAGGACTTTTTATCCAAGCCCCAGGATAATAACTCAAGCCTCGAACTTTATTGTAAAAATCAGTGGAATTCAAGGTGGTTTGTAATTCGCAAAAATCCCTAAAAATCTTTGGCGCTAATTTGGGATTTTCACTTATAATTTGTGGGGATGCTGGGGTTTTGTCTCGGAACTGTTCAATGGTTTTAACAGTAGAAACGATGGTTTTAGCACCCAATATCATCAGTTTATCGTGCAGTGAAGTAGCATTTTCTGTCTGTGTAATTTCTATACTATCGCGATGTATGATATCTCCCGTATCAATTTCATGTTTTAAAAAAAATGTGGAAACCCCAGTCTGTGTTTCTCCGTTTATTATTGCATGATTGATAGGCGCCGCTCCCCGATAGTCAGGAAGTAAGGAAGCATGCAAGTTAACAGTTCCTAATTTGGGGGCACTCCATATGACTTCCGGGAGCATTCTAAAGGCAATGACTACTCCTAAATCTACATTTAATGTTTTAAACTGTTCAATGAAATCTGTAGATTTTAACTTCTCGGGTTGCAAAATAAATAGGCCCAAATCTAGAGCTGTTTTTTTTACATCAGACATTTGCAATTTTTGTCCTCTGCCAGCCGGCTTATCGGGAGCGGTAATCACAGCCGAAATGTCAAAACCAGCTTCAAAGAGTGATTTTAAAGATTCAGCTGCAAATGCAGGAGTTCCAAAAAAGGCAATTTTCATGGTGCAAAGGTAGGTTTTTGCATTTTTCGCAAAAACTTCTGACCCAAATTTAACGTCTAAGTAGGTGATCTTAGATGAAGAAGTACGAAATTTGATTTTTTAATGAGCCTAAAAGGTTGGTATATATGGGTGTTTGCATGTTTGATTTCGGTCAATGCGTTTGCCGTTGATGGCACTAAACCCCAATTTATTCCAAATCAGAATCAATATTCTGATCAAGTCATCGCAAAATTGCCTCTGAATTTCGGACAATTATGGTTTACCAAGTCAGGTGTGTGGATTCAATTGCTCCAAGAAGAAGAACTTGATAGACTACACGATAAAACAATTGATCAATCAACACTGAATTCTGATGTTGTTCATTTAGAGTTTTTAGGTGCTAATCTTTCCAATTATCATTTTGAAGGAGATTCTTCCCTTGAAATTTATAATTTCATTAAAGGAAATAATCCCCAAAAATGGGTCTCAAATGTCAAAAAGCGAGAAGTAATTCTATTCAAGAATGTGTATGATGGGGTAGACCTTGAGTTTAAATGTACCAATTCCGGCATCAAATATAATTGGTTGGTACATAACTCTAAGAACTTTGATTGGTTGAAGAATATAAGGTATCGATTTGAAGGTGCTCAAGTGCAATTGGTGCACAATAAGAAAATAAAGATCAATTCCAATCACCATGAATTTTCTGAAAGTATACCATTGGTGTATTTTGTAAATCAAGAAGGTCAAAAAACTGTAGAACAACTTCACTACAATATTGATAACAACATTATTTCGTATCAATGGGGAGGGTCTGACGCTCAACTTGAAAACATTAACAATGAATTGAATTCAATTTCAAATTCCGACTTGGTCATTGATCCCATTCTTGTTTTTAGCACTTATTCAGGTTCATTTGCTGATAATTTTGGTTGTACGGGCACCTATGATGATTTGGGTAATGGTTATTCAGGTGGAACCGTTTTTGACCTTGGATTACCAACCACTGCCGGAGCAATTCAGTTAAATTTTGGTGGAGGAGAAGATGAGAATTTAGGATATGGAGGTAGTAGAGATGGAGCAATATTAAAGTTCAATCAAAGCGGTAGTCAACTTCTCTATTGTACTTATCTAGGAGGCTCCGGTAATGAGCAACCTCATAGTATGGTAGTAGATTCCTTGAACAACTTGTTTATCATGGGTTCTACCACAAGTTTGGATTTTCCCATGATTACAAGTCCCAAACCCTACAATCATCTGCCCAATTTTGGATATGAGTTTTTTGTGGTAAAATTGAATTCTATAGGCACTCAATTAAGGGGTTCTACTTTTGTAGGTGGTACTAAAATGGATGCTGTTGGTGCTGATCGATCCACACAAGATGTCAATGATTTTCCACTGCTGTATAATTATGCAGATGAATTTAGAGGAGAAATAATTACCGACAACAAAAACGTTTACATTGGCGGGTTTACCTACTCCAATGACTTTCCAAACACCATTGAATCTTTACCAATTGTTGGTCCCAAATTGAGCGGTGTAGTATTCTCTTTAGATGGTAACTTATCAAGTTTACGTTGGTCAAGGCTAATATATTCTTCAGACAACTCGTATACTGCTATCTATGGAATTGCATTGGGTGATTCTGGTGATATTTACGCTACCGGTGGTACCAATGGAAAGCAATTTCCGAGTAAATATGGATTAAAATGGATCAATAATTTCATTGGTGATGTAGATGGTATTATTCTAAGATTAACCACCAATAACGGTAGTTTACTTTCGGGTAGATACTATGGCACCAACTCCTATGATCAATCGTATTTTGTTCAAACAGATAATTCGGGTAGACCCTATATTTTTGGTCATACCGAAGCCCCATTGCCTGTAATTAATGCTGTTTACAACGATCCCAACAAAGGTCAGTTTATTACACGTTTCAATAGATACCTCAATCAAATTGAACTTCAAACTACGTTTGGTTCAAATACCAATTTACCGAATATAAGTCCGTCGGCATTTTTAGTTGATCGTTGTGAAAGGATATTTATTTCCGGTTGGGGAGGTGCGACAAATAGCTCACTTTACGATGTGTTTACAGGAAATCCGAAGACTCACCGAAATAAAGGGACAACCAGAAATCTGCCCATAACCGGCGACGCCTATCAAAGGACTACCGATGGGAGCGACTTTTATGTTGCTGTTTTTTCTAAGAATATGTATAATCTGGCTTATGCTACTTTTTTTGGAGGTATTACTTCTGCTTCAAAAGAAGCGGAAGAGCACGTTGACGGAGGAACCAGTAGATTCGACAAAAAAGGCATCATTTATCAGTCAGTTTGTGCCGGCTGCCGACGTAATGGTATTTATCCTACCACACCTAATGCCTATTCTAGAATAAATAACAGTTCTAACTGCAACAATGCGTTGTTTAAAATTGACTTTGAGAATTTGAATAAGATTCCTAAAATGAATGACACTTTGGTTGAGGTAATTGCCACTCAACCCATTAATTTCACCATGTGGGCCTCCGATCCTGATGTGTTTGATACACTGAGAATAAAAGCTAAATGGTTAAATAAAGCGGGTATGTCAGGGTCTGATACAGCAATCATCAATACTTTTGAGGGTATTAATAAGGCTCGATTTGATTTGACTTGGAATACTCAGTGCAGCAGCTATTCTAAAGATACCGCTATTTTACAACTCATGATTTTTGATTGTGGTTGCCCAGAAGCAGATACGATATTTAGATTGGTTAAGATAGTGGTTAAAGAACCACCCGTGGTAAATCCGCCGGATGCTATTTGTGTTAGTTACGATCGTGTAAATAAGGAAATGAAGGTGGCATGGCCTGCAACTTCGGTGCCTAATGGATTTTTTAAATATTTCTTACTCGAAAAAACAGATCCACAAGGCAATGTTTCAATTATAGATACCATTAGAAGCGCGAATGCAGGATCATTTTTGGATGGAAATGTAGTGACACCCAATCTTCAAAATTATTGTTACAAGATTGTGGGTGTTAATATTTGCAACGTTAAAACCAATCCGTTGAATAGTTGGTGTACAGTTAGAGAACTAAATACGCCGATTGACAATGTGCATATGATTTCAGCTTCGGTTTTTGAGGATTATAGGGTAGACCTTCGTTGGGAATCAAGTAAAGAACCTGATTTCAAAGAATTTGAGGTATACAAATATCCACGTGGGGCCAAACCACAATATGTAAGCCCGAACTTCATCACAACTGATACCCTTTTGAGAGATTCTATGGTAAAAGTAGATGATTATTCATATTGTTACGAGATCATTGTGGTTGATAAATGTGGGCATATTTCAAAGCCATCAAATGAGGGTTGCTCAGTAGTAATTCAAGGCGATGCAACTGAAGCGCCCAATTATCATTTTGATTTAAATTGGTTGGATTACAAAGGTTGGGAGTTTGGATCTAGTCAGTGGATTCTTGAACGAAAATATGGGGGGAAACCACTTTTTGAGCCTATTTATTCTGGCGCACCGTCCATTTTTAATTATAGAGATGCTGATTTAGATTACGATTGGGGCGGTTATTGGTATAGAGTCAAAGGAATTGAACAAGTGGGGTCAGGAAAAGTCAACTACAATGCCACAACCGAAAGCAATTGGATTTATTTGATTCAGCCTCCAGAGGTTTGGGTACCTGATGCCTTTACCGTAAATCAAGACGAGTTAAATGATGTTTGGGGAACTGTACCGGTGTTTGCCCGTGAATATTCTATGAAAGTTTACAATAGATGGGGACAAAAAATCTGGGAGTCATCCAACAAAAAAACACAGTGGGATGGAACTGTTAACGGGAAGCCAGCTCCTGACGGGGTTTATGCTTGGCTATTGACTTTCGATGGTTGGAATGACAAGAAGTATCAGAAAACCGGAACCGTTCTGGTTTTACATTAATTCTATTTTATTAATGTTGTCTATCTAACAACCAATGTGCTAGGTCATCAAGTAGTTGGATGTTATAGCCTTTGCCTTTGAGTGTTTCTAAAATTACCATGGCATTTTTATGGTATTCATTTGCTTTACCAATTAGTTCTTCATCAATCTGTTTTGATTTCCAGAATTCAATGGTTGGATTCACGCGCTCTTCAGGAGCTATAGAAAAAAGGAATTCAGTTTTATCTGGATAAAGATCGTGTGATTTGATTTTGAGCCAAGTATTTTTACCTTCAATGATATCGCCTCCTTCTTTCTTGCCAGTCTTTGTGCCGTCACCAAAAGCGTCTAGATAATCATCCATTAATTGAAAGGACATTCCAACGTTGATGGCGAAGTTATAAAATAACGAACTATCTTCAGTAGGCCCGCCACCGGAAAGAAAACCGCATTCAAGGGAACATCCCAGAAGAATAGCAGTTTTTAGCTTGATCATATTCAAATATTCATCTTCGTGAACGGAGTTGGGTATTTGAGCATAATCCATGTCGAGTTGTTGTCCTTCACAAACACCAATCGCTGTTTGAGTATATATCTTGGCGATGATTTCTCTGTTTGGACCTTTATAATTCAATAAATACTCAAATGTCTTAACGAGCATATTGTCGCCAGAAAGTATGGCGGTTGGTTCATCCCATTTTTTATGAACGGTTGGTTGGCCCCGGCGAATATCAGCTTGATCCATGATATCATCATGAATGAGAGAAAAGTTATGAAATAGCTCAATAATATGTGCAATTTCTAATCCGTGATGAATTTCACCATTGGCTATTCGGTTTCCAATGATTGCCAACAAAGGCCTTACGCGCTTACCTCCCAAAGTTAATATGTAGTTCATCGAGTCATATAGATTCGATGGATTACCTGTAAATGGGTGTGAGGTAAGATGTTTTTCGTATTCTTTTTGTAAATCGGAGAGGTTCATCATCAGAAGTAACAATTTTAATCAATTAATGTTAAATCAATATTTCTTGCGAGCAGATTGGCTTTTTTTACTTTTACCGAAATAATATCGCCAAGTCGGTATTCTCTTTTGGTTCTTCTACCCACTATTTTCCGTTGTTCTTCCACGAAATAAAATTGATCTTTTCTAATATCTGTGAGTCGAATCAATCCTTCGGCGTGGTAATCTAAGATGGTGGCATAAATTCCCCATTCAGTAACACCTGTAATACGAGCTTCAAAGATTTCTCCTTCGTGCAGTTTCATGAGTTCAGCCAATTTGTACTTGATACTGGCTCTTTCTGCATCGGAGGCTTTTTGCTCCATGTTACTTGAATGTTTAGCTAACTCTTCGATGTTAGCCGAATTATAGGTGGAGGGTTTAGCGTTTAATAAGTCAAATAGAATTCGGTGTGCGAGCAAGTCAGGATACCTACGAATAGGAGAGGTGAAATGCGTGTAATAGGCAAATGCAAGACCAAAATGCGATGTTTTTTGACCGGTATAAACTGCCTTTGCCATGGTTCGGATAGACATTTGCTGCAGTAGGTCAGCTTCAGGCTTTCCTGCTGATCTTTCGAGTAGACTATTGAATGATTTTCTTAAGACTTTTTCGTTTTCGATTTGGATGGGGTAACCCATTAATTTGCAGAACTTTGCAAAATCTAACAGTTTTTCTTGCGGGGGTTCGTCGTGAGTTCTGTAAATAAACGGTGGTGGTGGAGTTGAATGCTGATGTACATGTAAGGCAACCGTTTGATTCGCAAGCAACATGAAGGTTTCAATCATTTTATGTGCCTCAAAGCGTACTTTTTCTTTCACTTTGGTGGGTAAACCCTTTTCGTCTAGTTCAAATTTTAATTCTTTACTTTCAAATCGAAGTGCACCGCGATCAAATCGTATTTTTTCAAAATGTTGTGCTATGGTATTCAGTAAGATCAATTCCTTTCCGAAATCGCCTTCCCCCGAAATAATTCCAATTTGGGCTTGTTCATAAGAAAAACGGCGATCACTATGTATGATACCTTTACCAATCCAGTGGTTGATAATTTTATAATCTTGGTCTAAAGTCAATACCACCGAAAAGCATAGTCTGTCTTCATTGGGGCGCAGTGAACACAGGTTGTTGCTGAGCTTTTCTGGCAACATAGGTATAGTTCTGTCAACCAAATAAACGGATGTAGCTCGTTGAATGGCTTCTTGATCTAGGGGGGAGCCTTCTTTTACATAGTGGCTAACATCTGCAATGTGAATGCCAATTTCAATTTCATTTTTTTCATTGATTTCGAGGGATATTGCATCGTCAAAATCTTTTGCATCCTCGGGGTCAATGGTGAAGGTAGTGATGGAGCGAAAATCTCTTCTTTGTTTGATTTCGGCTGCATCTATAACCTCCGGAATGGCTTCTGACTCAGCTAAAACATCCTCCGGGAACCGGGTAGAAAATCCGAATTCAGCCACAATGGCATGCATCTCAGTATCGTGCGCACCAGGTTTTCCGAATACATCAATGATTTTGCCCAACGGGAACCTGCTATTTTCCGGGAAATCGTAAACTTCAACTTGTGCCTTGCAACCGTCAAATTTATCAGCGGGAGATGGAGTAATTTTAATGTCTTTGTACCCACTTTTACCTGTGAGCAAAAAGGCATTTCCATTAAAAATGTCGAGCACTCCAATTACTCGCCTGGGGGTGCGCGAAACTAATTTGGGCGGCGAAAAAGTAGAACGTTTTCCTTGTTTGAGGAATTCTAATTCAATAATATCTTCAGGAAGAAATCGCTGTAAAAGGCTGGAAGGCACTCTGATGATTTCATCGGTTTCGGTATTTTTTAGCAATAATTCACCGGCGTAATTATTGATGACTTTTACTTGAATGGATTGGCTTTTTTGCGCTTTTTGGAATTGCCCTTTGGTGGGTTGACGTAGCAGTCCTTTCTGAACCAGACTGAGCAATGAATGGTAAATGGTGTCTTTTTTAAGTCCGGCTTCTCTGGGGATTCTTAAAAATACTTGTTGGGCGTTGAGACTGCCTTTTTTATGGTCTTCCAGAATGGCTAAAATGACTTTTTCAGCCAAGGAAAGTTTTTGATTCTTTTTCAATGATTTAGGATTCGTAATAATCAAGATCCTTATGGAAGGATTCCTCGACCTGCAAAGTTCCCCAAATTGCTATGACTAAACAAATTATTCCGACTAAATAGGCAGAATGTAAGGTGTAATGGGTGGAAACCGACTTTAATGCTGATTCAAAATACTCGTATCCCCAAGTAATTAATAACACGCCGCCTCTCACAAAATTAGGAACTGTGGCAGAAACGGTACTGCGAATATTGGTGCCAAATTGCTCGCTGGCATTGGTGACAAACAGGGCCCAATAACCCGTTGCCATTCCCAAAACGGTAGCTAAAATGCGATAGTAATTTGCAGAGCCCACAGGGCCGTACAGATATAAGGTCATTACAAAGAAAATGGATACTAAGTTGAAGAGAATGACTTTTTTTCTGCTTTGGAACCATTGAGATAATATTCCGGAAAGGAGGTCCCCCGAAGAAAGCCCGACGTAACTCCAAAGCACCATTTCTTTGGTGGATACTTCCAACATGATGTTTGGGTTGTCTGTGATTTCGGGAAGGAATCTATGTGCAAGGGCGATGAGAATTCCTACCACAAACCAAACAGGTAAACCAATTACGATACAAGCTAAGTATTTAAAAAAGGTATCTTTGGTTTTGAAAAGACTAAAGAAATTTCCTTTTTTTACTTCTGCGCCTTGCATTTCGGCGAACATATTTGATTCAAAAGTACCTGCTCTTAAGACCAGCAACACCAATCCTAAAACACCTCCAACAATGTAGGCCACTTGCCAATTGGCCAGTGGTTTCCCAATAATGGATGTGATAAATTCACCAATAATTTCACCTTTATCAGCCACTAAAAAGGCGGCAACTGCTCCAAGTGCGCCGAATGTTACAATAATCATGGTACCCACGCCTCGTTTTTTGATAGGCATAAGCTCAGCAACCAAAGTAATAGCGGCACCTAATTCACCTGCCAGACCTAAACCAGCAATAAATCTCCAGACCTTGTAAGCTTCTAATGATGTCACGAAGGCATTGGCAATGTTTGCGATACTGTAAATTAAGATACTTCCAAATAGCACGCTCACGCGACCTTTTTTATCACCCAAAATACCCCAAATCAACCCGCCCATGAGCATTCCGGCCATCTGCCATCTGAAAAGTACGGTTTCATTGGTTAAGAAATCGATACTCAAGGCATCTAGGCTTTCTTTTTTGATGATGTTGAATAGAATTAAATCGTAGATATCAACGAAATACCCCAGGGAGGCAACAATAATGAGTAAAGCAATATTCTTTTTGGGTCTGTCTTTTGACATGTTCGGCAAGATACGAAATATGAAGTTAATCCTATAATTTAGGTTGCAGGGAACCCAAATTTTGACAGAATTTCTCTAAAAAATATTGGTCAATTTCATCAAACTCAGAGAAATTTACAGAATCAATATCTAAAACTGCCCAAACTTCGCCGAGACTGTTATAAATGGGCACCACTATTTCAGAATTGGAAGCGGAGCTGCAGGCAATGTGTCCAGGGAATTCATGAACGTTAGGTACAAGCTGGGTGCATTTGTCTTTCCAAGCGGTTCCACAGACGCCTTTTCCATATTCAATTCTTGTACATGCATTTTTGCCTTGGAAAGGCCCTAATACTAGTTCTCCATCATTGACTAAATAAACACCTGTCCACCAGTGGTTGAAAAGCTCCTTGAGCAAGGCCATTGCATTGCTTAAATTGGAGAACCACGGTGCTTTTGGGTCTAAAAAATGAGGCCAATTATTTAATAGCCATTGGTATTTTTCTTCTTTAGTTAACCCTTGTACAGAAAACTCATTCATTAAGCCTCGAAATTAATTGATTTTTGTCAGTGTTTATCCCGTGAATTATAGGTAAATTGCGTGTTTATTTGATTTATTTTGGGAATGGAAGTTGTAAATACCAAAAAGTTTGAAGTTGTTTTCACTTTTGTGAATCATGCTAATTTTGGTATCATAGTGGAAGCCAATGCGGTACAGTTGTTGGACAATGGTAATCCGTCGTTGACTTTTCAACGCATTAGAATTCAAAATGCAGATTATTTTCAGTTAGATAATTCGCAAAAGGCGGCGGTAGAACTCATTGAAAAGTTCGAAATGGATGTAATTATGAAGAAATTCTACACCGGTACAAAAAAATTGAAACCGGCTGATTTTATTCTAAAGCACTACAATCCGGATCTAGCCAAACTAATTAGAGAGTACATCGAGATCCATTTGCTGAAATTGCTCCATATCATCAAAGATTACCCGCTTTATTGGTCTGGAAAGTTAGGCGAACCGATGGGACAAAGAATTCAGTTTGCCAATGAGCCTACTTCCGTATTGTTTCATTTTAGGGAGCAAGAAGACGGCATGAATTATTTTGTAACCCTAAAACACCAAGACCAAAAAATCAATATTTTCGAAAATAACGCGCACCTTTTAGTAGGCAAGCCTGCTTGGATCATAACCGAAGACCGCTTGTTGTTTTTCAACGAAAGGGTTGATGGAGTTAAAATCAAACCGTTTTTCAACAAACGATTCATTCACATTGCGGCAAATCAATTGTCGGTTTACATGAATAAATTCGTGTTACCCCTGCTAGAAAATCACGATGTATATGCCAAGAGTTTTGACATAGTAACTGAGCAGTTATCAGTGAAACCGGTCTTGAGGCTGAATAAATCACAAGAAAAAGTGAAAAACTTGCTGCTATACTTTCAATATGGTAATTGGCAATTCCCCTATCACGTAGATAAGAGAGTCAACGTTTCGCTCGAAGAGAAAGACGGTAAATTTACCTTCCATAGAATTCGTAGATCTTATCCAATTGAAAAAGACAACATACGAATTTTACAAGAATTAGGACTGTCATTTGTGAAAGGCAGTATTATGGGAATTGAATCTGACCAAGATTATGATTATTCTATGGTTCAGTGGGTCAATCAATACTCAGATGAACTAATCAGAAATGGATTTGTCATTGAACAAGATTTTTCAGAGGTTAATTATTTTTTGGGCAAGATTGATGTTAAAATCAAGGTTTCTCAAGCCGAGGATTGGTTCGACTTAATGGCCATTGTTCGCTTTGGAAGTTTTGAAATACCTTTTACTCGTCTGAAAAATCACATTCTTAATAACAAGAAAGAGTTTGTTCTTCCCGATGGAAGTATTGCCGTTCTACCCAGTGAATGGTTCTCTCACTTCTCAAAAGTGCTGAATTTTTCGGTGGAAGAAGATGACAGGCTAAAAATTAAAAAAATCCATATTTCTCTTTTAGAGGATCTTCAGCAGTATCTTGATGATGAATTGCCAAGCGCCGATTGGGCGGCTGCCATCACCGATCAAAAAATACCTGATTATAACATCCCAGAATCTTTCAAAGCAGAGATGCGTACGTATCAAAAGGAAGGATACAATTGGATGAGATTTTTATTAGAAAACAAACTTGGAGCTCTGTTAGCTGATGATATGGGATTGGGTAAAACCATTCAAACATTAGCCCTAATTCAGCACTTAACTGATGAACAAGCCAAGCTAAAATTAATTGGTAAATTAAATTTGCCCTCACCCGATCAAGTTCAACAATTGATAAACGGCCAATCTGACCAAGAATCACATTGGCATGGTCCATGTATTGTGGTTTGTCCAAAATCACTTTTATACAATTGGAGAAATGAAGCCAATAAGTTTGCTCCAGAACTTAAGGTTTTAACTTACAGTGGATTAAACAGAAGTAAACTCATTACTCAGTTTACCGAAGTTGATTTGGTAGTTATGAGTTATGGCACCATGCGCAATGATTTGGATTTCTTGAAAAAGTTTGAATACCCCCTAATTGTATTAGATGAAAGTCAAGCTATAAAAAATCCTTCGTCTTTAACGGCTCGTAATTTATTGAAAATACATGCCAGACATAAAGTTGCTTTAACTGGTACCCCTATTGAAAATACGCTTTTAGACATTTGGAGTCAGATGAATTTTTTGAATCCCGGTTTATTAGGAAGTTATACCTACTTTGAGAAACAGTTCATTCGTCCCATAGAAAAAGAAGGGAATACAAAGAAAACCGATGAGTTGAAGCGTTTTATAGATCCATTTGTACTTCGCCGAACAAAGGGTCAAGTAATGAAAGATCTTCCGCCGAAAGTAGAAAAGATTCATTACTGTGAAATGAGCGAAGAACAAAGTGAATTGTACGAGAAGATAAAAAGTCAATATCGAAATGAAATTCTATCTCACATCAATGAGGTAGGGATTAGTAAGTCGAGATTGAAAATATTCAACGGTTTAATGCATTTGAGGCAATTGGCGTTAAATCCTGTTTTAAAAGATTCGAACTACGAAGGTAGTTCCGGAAAAGACGATGAAATTGTGAGAATGTTGGTAAGGGCCATTGAAAACGGTCACAAAATATTGTTGTTCTCTCAATTTGTAGGATATCTAAAAAATATTGCTGAAATCCTTAAAGATTCAGGCATTAAGTTCTGCTATTTAGACGGTTCTATGGATGAACATGAACGTCAAGATCAAATTGAAGTGTTCCAAAACAACAATGAAATAAGAATTTTCTTGTTGAGCTTGAGGGCGGGTAATTCAGGATTGAACCTAACAGCCGCAGATTATGTTTTCTTGGCTGACCCATGGTGGAATCCATTTACCATGAAACAAGCAGAAGATAGAGCGCATAGAATGGGACAGAGTAAAACTGTAATGAGTTATAAATTCATTACCAAAGACACCATTGAAGAAAAAATTCTTGCGTTGCAACAAAAGAAAACCAGACTAGCAGAGAGCATCATTCCTGATGAAGATACCATTATCAACAACATCAACGTAGAAGAACTCGAAGAGCTATTATCTTAGTTATGCAATTGATGGGTCTTGATCAAGAAAGTCAATGGTTTCAACTTTTTGAAAGAGGTGGAGTCGTTGACGGTTTGAACATCCTATCAGATAGAATTGAAAAAAAAAGAACGTCAAATAATATTTTCCCACCTCAAGATCAAATTTTGAGGGCTTTCCAACTGTGTGATTTTAGAAAGGTGAAGGTGGTTATTTTAGGTCAGGATCCTTATCATGGATTTGGACAAGCACACGGTTTGGCATTTTCGGTAAATAAAGGCATTAAGCTACCCCCTTCATTGGTGAATATATTCAAAGAAATTCAACGTGAATTGGGTGGTGAAATTCCTCGTAACGGTGATTTAACCGCTTGGGCAGAACAAGGTGTGTTATTGCTTAATACCATTTTGACGGTGGAGGAGTCAAAGCCTCTTTCTCATCAAGATTTGGGGTGGCAAACCTTCACCAATAAATGCATTCAATGGTTGAATAAGCACTCCGAAGGACTTGCATTCATGTTGTGGGGGAGTCATGCACAGAAATTTGCCGCTCAAATAGATAGGCAAAAGCATCAATTATTTCAAACTTCTCATCCAAGTCCGTTGAGTGTTTATAGGGGATTTGATGATTGCGGACATTTCAAAGAAGTAAACAATTACTTGACTTCGCTTGAAAAAGAACCTATAAATTGGATCTTATAGTTTAGGCGTTGCACTCTGAAATTTGTAATTTCGCAATGTGGAGTATCCAATCAGTATTCAAAATGCCCATTTTTATCAGGGGAAATTACCCATTCTAAGGAATGTGAATTTGCAAATTTCGCCAGGGGAATTTGTATTTCTTATAGGTAAGACTGGATCAGGAAAATCCACTATTTTAAAAGCACTTTACGGAGAAATACCCGTTACTGAAGGAACTGTATCGGTGTCAACGTTTCAGTTGAATGGTTTAAAAGAAAAAGACATTCCCTATTTGAGGAGAGAGCTCGGTATTGTTTTCCAAGATTTTCAATTGCTTTCAGATAGATCAGCCTTAGACAATCTATTGTTTGTGCTCAAAGCCACCGGGTGGAAAAAACAAGAAGATATGTTGGCTAGGGCCAATGAGGTACTTGAAAAAGTGGGCCTTCAAAATAAAGGGTATAAATATCCTGCTGAATTGAGCGGTGGAGAGCAGCAACGTTTGGCCATTGCAAGGGCATTGTTAAACAAGCCCAAATTAGTTTTAGCCGATGAACCCACAGGTAGTTTGGATCCAGAAATCAGTGATGAAGTGATGGTCTTATTGCAAAGAATTTGCGAAGAAGGTACATCCGTTTTGATGGCTACTCATGATTACAGGCTGATACACAAGTTTGGAGGTACCATATATCAAGTGATTGACCAAACGCTAGAACCCGTTCCCAATGTAAATCACCTTAATTGGTGATGATGGTAATATTGCCCATTATAGAACTATCTATATAAATTCGCTTTTTCGTTGGTAGATGATCATTGACCGATTTTGAGGTCAAGCTTTTTCTTGTGTAATTGCTTTGTTGATGCAGAATTGTAATGTTTGAGATTCGCCAAGAGTCCAACTCCGTGCATTTTATTTTATGGTTTGTTTTTCGTGTAAGAAGTTGATATTCAAAGAAGTTTTGATGTAAATCTTTGTCTTCAATGGCCACCACTAAACTATCGGTCTGAGGTTTAACCATGGTTGAAATTAAACCGAGTTTTTGGTGGAGTCTATGTGGTGATACGCCGGTTCTAGGCAAGGCGAATTGTCCAAAATTCCATAAAAACATCCCAAGAGAAACCAGCAATGAATAGTTCATGATTCTGCCGGTTTTATGTGAAAGTACCAATAAGAAGGGAAGAACAATCATGAATTCAATGTTACCAACGCTGTATGCTGCAAATAAAAGATGAAAGCAAAATGCAGTTAAATAGATTATTGACCAATCTGATTTTTTGAATTGTAATTGGTGTGCGCCAACATATAATACCACACCAATCAAGGTGAATAAGATACTAATGATGGCTACGCCCGATAAAAAAGGATTAAATACTTTCCAAAACATAAACATTTCACCGTGAACCTGGAAGAACACTCTGATGAAATTTACCACTGTCATGGTTACATTATTCAGGCTTGGGACTAGTTGAACCAAACCGTTGTCAACGTCTTGAAATATGAGTTGGAAAATTGATTTTGAATAAATGATGCTAAAGTAGAAGTATGTTGAAAGAACGATGGATGCAGATAGGAACAGATAAGACAATTTATTAGGCCATTTAGAATTCTGATTCAACCACAAGGCAAAGAGCCAAAAAACATGACTTTGATGAAAGAGTGTTGCAATAGAAAGCAAAATGAATGCTATAAACCAGCGATTTTTCTCATAAAAATAAGTACCAAGTAATGAGAAGAACAAGGGTAACATATAGGTTTCATTCTCAAAGCTGTATTTCATGAATGAGAATGTGGCAGAGAGAAAGAACAATGCCAAAGCAATGGAGGAAAGTCTCCATTTGCGTTGTTCTAAAATAAGCCACACCACAACCAGATTTAAGACAGATATGATTAAATTAAAACGAATGAATGATACTATCGGATTATATTCTTGTGGTGAAATATATTCTACATCAAAATAGCTGTGATTGTATTGTTCAAATAGAAAACTCAAGACATATTTATGCAGCAGATGATGTCCAGATTGTAAATCATTTTTCATGACTTCACAAGCATAGCCGTATGAATCACCCGTAAATTCAATGGGAATGAACCACCAACGCAAGAACAAATAGGATAAAATTTGCAGTAGAATTAAGGTGCGTTTTCGGGCCATTTCAACAAAGATAACATGTATCTTTGCAATTCTTGGAAGCGCTTAAACATCCCATATTCAAAAAACTATCAAAAACTGCAGATGATCTTGGCCTGAGAGCCTATGTTGTAGGTGGTTTTGTGCGTGATTTTTTCTTGCAAAAACCTTCCAAAGATTTAGATCTAGTTGTCATTGGCTCAGGAATAGAATACGCTGAACACCTTCAGAAAGTTTTAGGTGAGAATGACTGTTCATTGGTTGTTTTTAAAAATTTTGGCACAGCTCAAATTAAATTCCAAGATTGGATCATAGAGGTCATTGGGGCTAGAAAAGAATCTTACAGGCTAGACTCTCGCAAACCACTGGTTGAAGATGGCACCCTCATTGATGATCAAAACAGACGTGATTTTACCATCAATTCTATGTATCTGTCTCTTAATTCTGAGACATTTTCAGATTTATACGATCCGTTTAACGGAATTCAAGATTTGCAAGATGGTATCATCAGGGCAAACAATTCCCCAGATATTACTTTTTCAGATGATCCATTGCGGATGCTTAGGGGCATTCGATTTTCTGCAAGGTTGAATTTTAAAATTCAGGCAGAAACGTGGTCTGGTATCATCAAAAATGCTGAAAGAATAGATATCGTTTCTCAAGAAAGAATCACCGATGAGTTGAATTCCATGATTATGGGTAAAAAACCATCGATTGCTTTTGATTTGATGGATCAAGCAGGATTGTTGCAGCGATTTTTTCCTGAATTTGTGGCGCTTAAGGGAATTGAAACCATCCAAGGGAAAAGCCATAAAGATAATTTTTATCACACATTACAAGTTCTTGATCAACTTTGTGAATTAAGTGATGATTTATGGTTGAGATGGGCTGCTATTCTGCATGATATTGCTAAACCAGCAACCAAGAGATTTGATCCGGAGGTGGGATGGACATTTCATGGGCATGAAGATAGAGGCTCTAGAATGGTCAAGGGAATTTTCAGAAGAATGCGCCTACCACTAGACGAAAAAATGAAGTTCGTTGAAAAAATGGTTGCAATGCATCTGAGGCCCATAGTACTTTCTAAGGAAATTGTCACTGACAGCGCAGTTCGCCGTTTGATCGTTGAGGCTGGTGAGGATGTAGGTGCATTGATGAAACTATGTAGGGCAGATATTACCAGTAAAAATGCAGCAAAAGTTCAAAGACATATTGCTGATTTACTGAAAGTTGAAGACAAAATTGCTGAAGTAAACGCCAAAGATGAACTCAGAAATTGGCAGCCAGTTGTTTCCGGAAATCATATTTTGGAACGATATCAAATTGATAAACCGAAGCACATTGGAGCGTTGAAAAATGAAATTAGAGAAGCCATTCTCGAAGGTAAAGTACCAAATGAGTTGGAAGCATGTTTTGATTTTTTAGATGAATTTGCTCTGAGTTTGGGAATTGCCCGTAAATAATTCGATTTTTGCACTACTAATTATATGTTACTGATTTCTAATATTCGCCAAAATTCTAACGAAATTATTGAAAGATTATCCATTAGAGGTATCGATGCGGCTCCCTTGATTCAAGAAATTCTTGATTTAGATGCGCAATCTAGACAGGCTAGAACCGAGATGGAGCAAACTCAAGCACAAAACAATCAGTTGTCTGGACAAATTGGCGAGTTGATGAAGTCGGGAAAAAAAGACGAAGCTGAATCTATCAGAAACCAGTCAACCCAACTTAAAGATAAAATTAAAGAGTTAACTGTTCAGGTTGAACAACTAGAACAGGTAGTTAATGATAAAATCATTGCATTACCTAATACGCCAAATACCAGCGTTCCTAAAGGTAAGTCTGCAGATGATAATCTTCAGGTTCTTATTCACGGAAATGCAGTTGAGTTGCCAGAGTCTGCTTTGCCTCACTGGGAATTAGCAACCAAATACGACATCATTGATTTTGAACTAGGTAATAAAATTTCTGGAGCAGGTTTTCCCGTGTACAAAGGGAAAGGCGCTATCTTTCAAAGAGCATTAATCCAATTTTTCTTAAACGAAGCTGGCAAGGCTGGATACATGGAAATTCAACCTCCTTTGTTGGTGAATGCCGATAGCGGATATGGAACAGGTCAACTTCCTGATAAAGAAGGTCAAATGTACCATGCAACGGTAGATGATCTCTATTTGATTCCAACGGCTGAAGTTCCAATTACCAACATTTATAGAAACGTAATGTTGAGTGAAAGCCAACTTCCCATTAAAAATTGTGGTTACACTCCCTGTTTTAGACGCGAAGCTGGAAGTTATGGCGCTCATGTTAGAGGACTAAACCGACTTCACCAATTTGATAAAGTTGAAATTGTTCAAATTGTGAAGCCTGAAGATAGCTATAACGTTCTTGAAGGTATGTCGGAGTATGTTCAGTCGTTGCTCAAAAAATTAGGGCTGCATTACAGAGTTTTGTTACTGTGCGGTGGGGATATGGGATTCACATCGGCTAAAACCTACGACATGGAAGTTTGGAGTCCAGCACAAAAAATGTGGTTGGAATGCAGTTCTGTTAGCAATTTCGAAACTTTCCAGACCAATCGTTTGAAGTGTAGATATAAAAATTCGGAAGGAAAAACGGAGTTAGCACATTCTTTGAATGGAAGCGCATTGGCATTGCCAAGAATAGTTGCATCTCTTTTGGAAACGTTCCAAACCCCTGATGGAATTGTTGTTCCAGAGGTTTTACGTCCATACACAGGTTTTGATTTGATCAATTAACTATGAGCTTTGATTTAAATAGGGACTTTTCTTTGGAAGAGTTACTTCAGTCAGTTGTTGCAATCAAGGAACTTCCCAATCAATTGGCCAAATTACTCAGTGGAATTACAGAAGAGCAGCTAAACAGCAGTTACAGAGAGGGTGGTTGGAATGTGCGCCAAATCATACATCATCTCGCTGATTCTCACATGAATGCTTATATCAGGACCAAACACGTAATTGCACAAGATGTCGCTGAAATGCAGGTATATGATCAAGATATTTGGGCTTCAGACTTAGATCAAATGTTTCATCATGAAGCTAGTTTTATGATTATCTTAGGACTTCATCAGAGATGGAGTTTGTTGTTGCTAGAATGTTTGAAAAAGCCCGATGAGTACTTAACGAAGTCGCTCTATCATCCAGAAAGAAAAATGCATTTGTCGTTAGCTCACATGATTGCATTGTATGGATGGCATGGAAATCATCACTTGACTCAGATTCAAGCAGCTATTTCTTATAAGAATTAAATACCTTCCAGATTTGGAAAGGAACTTTGATGAAATCAAAAGTTCCAATCTTTGAGCCAGCAACGTCTCTCCACTTTCTAATGGGTACCTCTTGGCATAAATCAATGCCTGTAGTACCGTACTTATTTTTGATTCGCAATAATATTTCGACATCAAAAAGCCATTTAGTTTTAAAAGGAGTTTCAAATAGTTCTTTCAAAGAAACATGAATCAACTTTGCTCCGCACTGCGAATCATGAACTTTCCAGCCTAAACCATAAGAAATCAAAGTAGCGAAAATACGACCCGAATAATGCCTAAACATGGTTCGGTCAATATTTGAGCCCAATCTTGCGACTCTAGAACCTAGAATATAGGGTTGTTTTTCGAGGTTAGAATAATTGAAAAGCCATTCAATTTCTTCTAAAGGTGTTGCCATATCCGCATCCCAAAAGCCAACCCATTCAAATCCTTCGTTCCAACCCCAATTCAAGCCATGTCTAACCGCTTCTGATTTACCTTGATTCACTTCTAAATCAAGGTAACTACATTGATGATTGTTTTTTATAAAATCATGGATGACTTGAGACGTATTGTCAGTACTTCCATCATTTACAAATAAAATTTGGACCTGCGAATGATCCTTGATGTATTGAAGAATGGAAGTAAATTCCAATCTTTCCGACTCGTTGTAGCAGGGTATGACAATGCAGGTTTTGGGAAAAGCCATTGAGAGCGTGAATTTATAACGAAAAACCCAAATGCTCTGCGTAATTTTGCATCACCATGGCATTTTACCAAAATATTTTGGAAACCATAGGAAATACTCCTTTGGTTAAAATAAACAAACTCACTAAAGATTTACCCTGTACTGTATTAGCAAAAGTTGAAACTACCAATCCAGGCAATTCCATTAAAGACCGTATGGCTCTTAAAATGATTGAAGATGCTGAAAAATCGGGTGTTTTAAAACCCGGTGGTACCATTGTTGAAGGAACCAGTGGCAACACAGGAATGGGTTTAGCCATCGCGGCGGTTGTAAAGGGGTATAAGTGCATTTTTACAACTACAGATAAACAGAGTAAAGAAAAAGTAGATGCTTTAAAAGCTTTTGGTGCGGAAGTGATTGTTTGTCCAACAGATGTTGAACCAGAAGATCCTCGTAGCTATTATAGTGTAAGTAGTAGACTTGCTACTGAAATACCCAATGCTTGGAAACCCAATCAATATGATAATTTAAGCAATTCTCAGGCTCATTACGAACAAACAGGACCTGAAATTTGGGAACAAACTGAAGGAAAAATCACGCATTTGGTGGTGGGAGTGGGTACCGGTGGTACCATTTCTGGAACAGCAAGGTTTCTCAAAGAGAAAAACCCAAACATCAAAATCATAGGAATAGATACTTACGGTTCGGTGTTCAAGAAATACAAGGAAACGGGCATTTTTGATAAAAATGAAATCTATCCCTACATCACCGAAGGCATTGGAGAGGATTTCCTACCCCAAAATGTAGATTTTTCACTCATAGACCATTTCGAAAAAGTAACAGATAAAGACGCCGCATACATGACTCGATTGATTCCTAGAGAAGAGGGAATTTTCGCTGGAAACAGTGCAGGTTCTGCTATGCAAGGCCTGCTTCAAGTCAAGCATATGTTTGGACCAAATGATGTGGTTGTAGTTATTTTTCATGATCATGGAACTCGCTATTTAGGCAAAATGTTCAATGAAGATTGGATGAGAGATAGAGGGTTTATTCCTTCAAAATCCACCAAAACAGCTTCTGAATTGATAGCCAATCACAAAGAATTGCCTTTGGTGAGTATTTTAGATACCATGTCATGCAAAGAAGCTTTTCATCTCATGCAGAAATACAATATTTCTCAAATTCCCGTGAAAAACAATCAAAATGAATTCGTGGGTTCCTTAGACGATAACTTCTTTTACAAGGAACTGTTAACTAATTTAGATTTGATGAATTCTACTGTAGGAAGCGTCATGCAAAAAGCGTATCCTGTGGTTTCTTTTGGAGAAAGTATTGAAAATATTTCAAAATTGATTGATGAAAAAAATCAGGCTTGTCTTGTGATGGATATGGGCGGAAATTGGCACATTATCACCAAACAAGACCTCATTCGCGCAATTGCCCATGTTTAACATTCTTTTCAAATTATTTAGATTAAACGCATCAAAATCAATGGCCATCAACATTAAAACCCCTGAACAAATAGAAGGAATTAGGAAAAGTTCACAATTAGCGGCTCAAACGCTCAAATACATGGAACAGTTCGTAAAACCAGGTATTACCACATTAGAATTAGACCAAATTATTGAGAAATACGTAAGAGAATATGGTGCATCTCCAGCAACTAAAGGATACAGAGGTTACAAGCATTCTAGTTGTATTTCACCCAATGATGTGGTATGCCACGGTGTTCCTAATAGCTATGTGCTCCAGGATGGTGATATTTTAAATATTGATGTCACCACTATTTTAAATGGTTTTTATGGCGATACATGCAAAATGTACTACGTGGGTAAACCTTCCGAATATGCGCAGAAATTGGTTGAAACCACCAAGGAGTGTCTTCGACTTGGTATGGCTGAATGTCAACCAGGCGCAAGATTAGGCAACGTAGGATATGCCATTTCTGAACACGCCCATAAAAATGGATACAGTGTGGTTTATGAGTTTTGTGGACATGGTGTTGGACTGAAATTTCACGAAGAACCAGACGTGCCGCACATAGCTGAAAAAAACTCAGGCCCAATTTTAAAAGAAGGTATGGTCTTTACCATTGAACCCATGATTAATGCAGGAAAAGCCCGTTGCAAGGTTGATAGAAAAGATGGCTGGACTGCTAGAACCATCGACGGTAGATTGAGCGCGCAATTTGAACATACCATCGTTATTACATCCGATGGATGCGAAGCATTGACGGATGTTTATGGGGATTTTTAAACTTTAAAAGCTATGGACGTAAAACTAACCACCATTCACACGGGTAATTTCAAACTAGACGGTGGAGCCATGTTTGGTGTTGTCCCGAAGGTATTATGGAATAAAATGAATCCATCAGATGAGAACAATCTTTGCAATTGGGCCATGCGATGTCTTTTGGTGGAAGTAGGCTCAAGGAAAATCCTTATCGATACAGGAATAGGTGATAAACAGTCTGATAAGTTCTTCTCTCATTACTATTTAAACGGCGATCAAAGTTTAGACAGATCATTATCTCAGGCAGGTTTAAACAAAGATGATATCACAGATGTGATTTTAACGCATTTGCATTTTGATCATGTGGGTGGTGCTGTCCATAAGGAATCAACGCCTGCATTTAAAAATGCTTTGTACCATGTCACTGAAATTCAATGGAATCATGCGTTAAATCCAAATCCTCGGGAAAAAGCGTCTTTCCTCAAAGAGAATTTCGAACCGCTGCAGAATGCGGGTGTATTGAGATTTGTGAAGCCCGGTGATAAAATTGCTGATTTCATTGAAATCCTTACTTGCAACGGACATACTTTAGAGATGATCACTCCATTGATTCACCTTCCAAGTGGCGAAAAAGTGCTCTATGGAGCTGATTTGTATCCAAGTCATTCACACATTAAATCCAACTTTGTCATGGCTTATGATATTCAGCCATTGGTCACAATGATTGAAAAAGAGGCCATGAATCAAAGAGCGGTCAAAGAAAATTGGTGGATTTATTATGAACACGACCTTGCCCATGAAATGAGCAAGATCGCATTGAATGAAAAAAATCAATTCGAGGCAGTGAACTTCGCCTCAATCGAAATGTTGAATTGATTATTGTTGCGGAAAGTATTTTTCCCAATTTACCTTCTCACCAGTAATTTCTTGATAAATCTCATCAATGTAAAACTGTGCATTGGTAAACTCTTGCTGGGTTTTTACATTTCCGTATGACATTGCACCCACCCATTTGTTGAAATTGGTTTGATCATTCTTCAATTTAAAACATTGAGCACCAATTTGATAACTTCTTGCATCTAGTGGATTGATCTTTACGGCCTCCTTAATTGAAGCAATCGCCAAATCGTAGTCCTTGTTTAACAGATGGGCCTGTGCCTTCATACTATATCCTTCTGGATCTTTGGGACGTGAACCTATGTAGGCTTGCATGGTGTTTACCGCCAAATCATATTTATCTTTCTCTACATACATTTGATAAGCAGAAAATAAAGCACGGCTGTATTCTGGGAACAATTCCAAACATTTGTTCATGTAGATCAAAGCAGAGTCTACGTTTCCTTTATTTGCATAGGCATTTCCTATGTAGAACAATGCTTCGGTTGATTTAGGATCTACTTTTAAATACTCATTCAACAATGCAATTCCTTTGTCTTGATTATTTTCTTTTGTAATAGCCTGAATACCTTGATAATCTAAATCAGAAATACGCTTTACTACGCAGCCCATGGGTTTACCATCAACTTCAGGGGTGAAAATGGTTCCAGCAGGAGGAAAACTACCGTTATCTAAACGAGCTTTATCCATATATGCATTATAGAAAATGGCATAATCCCATTTCTTTTCTGAACGATCATCAAAACGAGTGTACCCTACGTGAACATTGGGTTGATTTCGGAAATAGTACTTCACTTGATCCATTCCATAAGTCAAGATTTCGTATTTCTTGTTTGGATTTCTAGCAATTTCATTCTCTATCAAGTATTCACAGCTCGGCCTAATACTGGCCAAGTAATAATCCATTTCATACTCGCCATAAGCACCTTGAACGCCACCAACGACCTCGTTGAAGTAAACATAACTTAAATTTGAGTTTTTTGCTACAAACGAAGCGGGGATCAACGTCAATCCAATAGATAATATTGCACCAACAGGCAGTTTTATTTTTACGAGGGATTGCAACTTGTAGTATCCTAAAACGGCTAAGATTCCAAAACTAGGCAGGGTAAATAAAATGTGTCTAAGTCCACCGTAAACTCCCGATTTCTGCAAATAGATGTAGAAAATGGGGAAGATGGCAGTGAATACCATTAAGAATTCTTCAACTGTAAAAGATTTTCTGCGAATAGCAGTGGTGATTACATAAAGTGCAAGTCCGATTAAAATCCCCAACGGAAGCGTAATCCACAGATATTTGGTCAAATAGTGGCCGGGCAAACCGTCGCTATCGTATAATTTACCTTCAAAAAGCTGCCTCAAGGTGACTTGATAATTGGTAAATGCATCCAGTGCTTTCATGGGATTATCAATCGGAGCTTCCCATCCGTAAGGCCATACATAGATTCCTAAGAAGTAACCCAATATTCCGACAACTGCAATTGCTCCAATCCAAGCATTCGCACCTTTCCATTGAAATTTTATGAAGTTGGAAATTGAAATCTTTTCAATGAATTTAAGTCCTAAGTAAAGCCCAATGATGGCAATTGAGAGTAATCCACCAATACGGATAGAGATACCCAAAGCAATACCAAACACCAATCCAAAGGCAGCAGACCATCTAAAAGTAGGGTAGGACTGAGCAAATTTCACGGCATAATAAAGCGACATGATGTAACCCAAAGCGAAGGGAACGTCTTTGGGATTATTCAACGACTCACCGAAGAATCTAGGCAAAAAAAACACGGCCAACAACGCAACCGAAGCCCATAAATAACTTCCCTTGGTCAGTCTACGGGTGAGCAATGCTGCATAAAAAACCGAAAGAAATCCAAATACAGCATTCCACCAATGTCTCAGTCCCATATAATCATCGGCATCAGAAATCCATGCCATGATTGCGGTGAAAGTGTCAAAGCTCGATCCATACAAATGCATCAAACGGTCTGGGTCTTCAATAGTTGCGGCAGCTACACCATCGGTTTGGTACTTACGTGCAACAGTCACCATTTTTTGTCCTTTTATGGCGTTGGTATCGATGGGCATTTGCATGCCAATTTTGTCTAGATGATAGTTAGCAATGAGTTTAGCGTATTCATATTGCACAAATTCATCGCCTGAAATACCTGCTTTTTTACTGGTTTGAGTGATATAGAAAAAACTCAAAATGGTTAATAAAACAAAGGCCAATTTAGACCAATTGCCAGAAGGTTTAATGTAGTAATTAAGAGCTTGTAAAAGCTTAGAGTTCCAACTTTTTAAAACTTCTAGGTTCTCAGACTTTTTGTTTTCTAAGGTGATGAAAGATTCTGCGCTGCAGGCTTTTTCTAGGAAATAGGGCATTTCCTGAAAGTTGCAGAGCTTAGGACTGATTTCGGATAATTGTTTTAATGCAGTGAGATTAGCAACTATGGCAACAAAATTAGCGCGTTGAGAATGTTGTCCGCTCAGTAATTGATTGATCGTTGAATTAGGAGCGGTTTCAGCGCAGACATAATGATGAGCTTTGTTTGATTCTGAGGTTATTTCTTGTTTGATTTTTTGATGGTGTGCAGGCTTTAGGGGTTTATCGCGACTAACAATGATGTACCAACCATCAGATAATTCGTGAATTTGATTTGTGCTTGAAATTTGTGTTGAATCAGATGGAATGTTTGATTCATTATTTGACAACCAGTTTAGGGTGGTCAGTTGTATGTTTTTGCCCTCAACGGAACCTTTATCTACTTTTTTAGCCATGATCTTCAGTGTTCTTTGCGAAATTAATTTCTTTTCTTGTTGAATGTACTTTTTGGAATAAGTTTCTCAACTTAATTAGTCACCCCAAATGATATCAAAATGTATGTAGACCGATTTATTTGAAGTACTAGATTTTGGCATCTCTGCATAAGGACTAGGGGTTAAGTTGATTTTTAGAATAACTTCGGTTACTGCTGGTGAAAACGGATGTTCAGTGAGTGATTTTGAATTTAATATACTCTCAGCATATTGGCTCGAGCAATTCGCCTTTACTACTTTTTTAATGTCATCTATATTCCAATTTTTAAGATCACTTTCTTCATATCCGAAGTTAAAAGGACTGAATTTCTCAGGAGAGAGTCTTCTCAAGACGGTGTATTTTGATTGAATGCTTTGCTTTCCGGGGAATTTAAAATTGCAAATTTCGGCATCCTCGCTGTAGTTGTGGTAGTTTATCATCAAGGTTGTGACTCTTGATTCTTCTATTGATTTTACTATCCACTTCGGTTCTTCATAAAGATAAGTCAGGGTCATTTTTTGATCTAGAATACTCATTTGATCTCTGTCAATGGTGAATTTGATGGAGTCATTGACTGGGTGCTGATAGTGGCCAGTTTTACCGGTAAAAACGCTGTCAAATCCCAAGGTAAAACCTAAATCTTCAAAATAGAAAATCACTGGTTGTGCCGTATCTGGCCCAGAATCGAATACAGGGTTTTCAAGTCCCAATGCAGAATCAATTTCGGTATTGGATGCAGGTTCTGTAGTTGGATTGGAACAGCTAGCAATGAAAACAATGAGTGTTAATAGCATGAAGCTAGTACAAAGTTGAAAGCAAGATTTCAAATTCATTCTGTGTGTTTTTTGTATTTAAGTCTCAAATAAACAATTAATTCTTTGAAAGAAGAGAATTTACCATTAATTTTGCCGCCCACTAAAGGAGGAATTTTATATTGACACAAGAATCAAAAGATCAACAAAATGAAGAAATCGTAAGCACAGCTGCGGTTTCTACTCCAGCTCCCAAGAAAAGTTCAACTGCAGCTTCTGCACATGATGATTTTGACTGGGACGCTGACGAAGCGGGCTTCCAGTCTTATTCTAAGGAAGATCGTCTTAAGCTCGAAGAGCAGTACAACAACACCTTCAATCCTGTTACAGAGAAAGAAGTTGTTAAAGGTGTAGTCGTTGCAATTAACGACAAAGACGTAGTAGTTAACATCGGCTTCAAAAGCGATGGTATGGTACCACGTACAGAATTTCGCGATATGCCTGACTTAAAAGTGGGTGATAACGTAGAAGTATTTGTTGATATTGCCGAAGACAAAATGGGTCAGTTGATCTTGAGTCGCCGTAAAGCCCTACAAGAAACAGCATGGGAACGCATCATTGAAGCAATGGAAAGCGATACCGTTGTTACAGGTTACGTTCGTTCAAGAACCAAAGGCGGTTTGGTAGTTGATGTTTTCAACATCGATACTTTCTTGCCAGGTTCACAAATTGATACTAAACCCGTTCGTGATTACGATCAATACGTAGGTAAAACTATGGATTTCAAGATTGTAAAAGTGAACGAAGTGTACAAAAACGTAGTAGTATCTCACAAAGCTCTTATTGAAGATGATATTGAAGCTCAGAAATCTGAGATTTTGTCTCGTCTTGAAAAAGGACAAGTACTCGAAGGTGTAGTTAAAAACATGACTAGCTTCGGTGTATTTGTTGATTTGGGTGGTATTGACGGATTGTTACACATCACAGATATCTCTTGGGGTAGAATCAACCACCCTGAAGAGGTGTTGAAATTAGACGAAAAAGTAAACGTTGTAATCCTTGATTACGATGATACTAAGAAGCGTATTTCTTTAGGATTGAAGCAGTTGTCTGCTCATCCTTGGGATGATTTAGATCCATCTATCACCGAAGGTTCAAAAGTGAATGGTAAAGTAGTTAGCGTTGCTGATTACGGTGCATTCATCGAAATTAAGCCTGGTGTTGAAGGATTGGTTCACGTTTCTGAAATGAGCTGGAGCTCTCACTTGAGAAATCCATCTGAATACCTAACTGTTGGCGAAGATATTGATGCAGTTGTATTGTCACTTGACCGCAGCGAGCACAAAATGAGCCTTGGTATTAAGCAATTGACTCAAGATCCATGGGTTGAAATTGCAAACAAATACCCTGTAGGTAGCAAACATAAAGGTGTAGTTAAAAATTTGACCTCTTATGGTTTATTCCTCGAATTGGAAGAAGGTATTGACGGACTAGTTCACGTTTCTGACTTGAGCTGGAACAAGAAAATCAAGCACCCTAGCGAATTCGTTAAAAAAGGCGAGTCTCTAGAAGTAATTGTTCTTGAAGTTGATTCTGACAACCGTCGTTTGAGCCTAGGTCACAAACAATTGGAAGAGAATCCATGGGATACTTTCGAAACTATCTTCACTTTAGGTTCAATCCACGAAGGTACAGTTACCAGCATCAATGATAAAGGTTCAACCATTCAGTTGCAATACGGTGTTGAAGCATTCGCTCCAACTCGCCACATCAAGAAAGCTGATAACAAACCAATGAAAGAAGATGAAGTATTTGAGTTTGAAGTGATTGAGTTCTCTAAAGATTCAAAACGTATCATAGTTTCTCATACAAACATTTGGAAAGGTGCTGAACGTGCGAAAGACGGAGAAGAGAAATCATCTCGCGAAAAAGCAAGAAAGAATACATCTAAAACTATGAAGAAGATTAACCAATCTTCCGAAAAGACCACCCTTGGTGAGTTAGATGCACTTTCTGAATTGCGTGCACAATTCGAAAAAGCTGAGTCTAAACCCGCTGCTGCAAAAACAACAAAAGAAGTGAAAGCAGAAAAAGAGGTTAAAGAAGCTCCAGCAACCGAAGAGTCTTCATCTACTAGTGTTTCTGAATTGAAAGACCTTTCAGGTGTAGGTCCGGCAATGGTTAAGAGAATGTCTGCTTTGGGTGTAAATACCATCGAAGATCTTCTTGCTATCACTGACGAAAAGGCGGCTGAATTAGCTGAACAAGATTCAAAAATCTCTGCTGAGCAGTGGTCTAAATGGATCGGTGAAGCTAAAGCTTAATCCAACTAATTAAATTACAAGAAGTCCCACCGGTAACGGTGGGACTTTTTTGTTTTGTAGGATTTCGGTAACTTTGAGAATCATAAAATGGATAATTTACAGGCTCAACTTACAGCCGCTTTTTTGATAAGCCTACTGCACGGATTAATTCCCTCACATTGGTTGCCTCTAGTAGCACATGCAAAAACCCAAAAATGGGATTGGAGTACACTCTTGAGACAAACTATAGGAATTTCTACCATTCATACTTTAGGTACCGTTATGATTGGGTATCTTGTTTATCACACTGCTCACCTAAGCCACATTGGAGCGATAAGTTTATCTGAAAATAACAACTCAGATGATGCAGCTTTAGATGCTCTAGATCAACTGAGATTGAACCTGCCGTTTGATAAATTTTCGGCCGTCATTATGTTTGTTTTAGGTCTTATATTTTTATACAGGCATTACACCCATAAGCACTTTCATTTAGACCATAAGAAATTTGGTAAAAATATGACCATAGGAATTGCACTAGCCATGTTCCTAAGTCCCTGTATGGAAATCATTGGTTATTATTTCACCCTAGCACCATTGGGTTTGGATGCTTTTTTTAAATTAAGTTTTATTTATATCATCACCACTCAAATAAGCATTACAGCAGGTGTAATGCTATTCAATAAAGGATTGAGTAAAATCAATTCACACAAATGGGAACACAATGCAGGAATATTTAGCAGTTTGCTTATAATTGTTTCCGCATTGATGATGTGGTTTTTTTGATTAAGCTTTTTTGCCTAAATATTTGTCAATCAGGTTGTGAATGACATATAAAAGGGGCAATAAAACGATTGCCATCCCCAATTTATACATGTAATTGATAGTGCCTACTTGAAGTACCCAGGTAAGCGAATAGTTTCCCCCAATATAAAAGGCGATAACGAGCACAACATAGCTATCTATAAACTGACTAACAATGGTGCTCCCTGTGGCCCTCAACCAGATCATTTTATCGTTGGTGTACCTTTTGATTCTTTCAAAGATTAATGCATCTATCAATTGTCCAATTAAAAAAGCTACCAACGACCCCACAATGATCATTAATCCCTGTCCGAATACAGCGTTAAAGGCACTCCCCATGTTTTCGATGCCCTGGGTTTTAGCCCCTTTTAGCCACCAAGTTGCCCCCTCTAATGACATGGCAAACCTCACCATGATAAATGAGTAAACCAACATAATTACTGCCAAATAAGAAAGTCTTTGCACGCCTTTTTTGCCAAAATATTCATTGATGATATCAGTAAGTATGAAAACAAATGGCCATAAGATAACACCCGCAGTCATGTCTAGGTTATAAGTGGAATCTCCCCATTTCAAATTCAATGGTTGAATACCCAAACTTCCCTCAAGCGAAAAAATTTTAGCACCTATAAACTCCGCAATGATGGCGTTGGTCAAGAATGAAAATCCCAAGACAATAAACAGTCTATTTTTACGTTCATTGAAAGCAGTTGTTGATTCAGTTAACATTCGCTTTCAAATCTAGTCAAATTAGACAGGTTTTAAAATGTGAATAAGCCAATTAATGCCATTAATCAATCATGTTTAATTTTACCACTGATAAACTAGTACAATGAAATTTTGGTCGGCTATTCTTTGGTTTACATTCATACTTACCCCGTTAAATGGGCAACCTTCCTCTTCATCATCCAATCAAGATTTAATAAGAATGTTGATTCAACAAGGTAAAATTGCTGATGCTAAAATTGAAATTCAAAGACAGTTAGCCGCCAATCCCAATAACCCTGAAGCACATTTCGGATTGGGACTCTGTTACATCAATTCAAAAGAATATAGCACCGCTTTAGTGTCCCTCAATAAAGCCATAAATTTAAATCCGAATTTGAAGGATGCCTATTTCTACCGGTTTTTGGCCAATATTGAAACTTCAAACTTTCAGTTTGCAATGGCTGACATCAATCAGCATTTGAAATTTTTCCCTCAAGATACCTTGGCTCATTCTCAAAAAATGAAATTAGCCATCCAAATGAGGGAGTATTATGACGCCATTCAAGAAGGATATTGGTTGGTTGATCACAATTTCGGGGGAGATGACCTCATTCTTCAGCAGATTCAATTGCTTGAAATGCAGAAAGGTCCCAAAGAACAAATTGCTTTTTTGAATCGAGTAATTTTGGATAACCGAGATAATCATGGCTGGTATTATCACCGAGCTCAAGCGTATTTTAATTTGGGAGAATATGAAAAGTCTTTGATTGATTTGGATAGGTTTTTAATAGCTGAACCCAAGTTCATCAATGCTTTAAAACTGAGGTTTGACAACCACTATTTTTTGAGAAATTTACCAAAATGCGAGATTTATATTCAAGAACTCATGGATCTTGAACCTGAAAATGGCTTGTTTTACAGTGATTACGGGCACATTTTACTCCAAAAGGGGGAATGGAACAAGGCTATCAAGAATTTTGACCAAGCCATCAAATATAAATCTGATCATTTGGGTTATGTTTACCTAGGACGAGGAATCGCCCGATTTAACCTAAATCAGAAAAAATTAGCATGCGCAGATTGGGAGAAGAGCCTACTTTTGGGTGAAACCATTTCAAAAAAATATCTAAACAACTATTGCGAGTGAAAATCATTACATATGGATTTTTGGTTTTGGGTGGATTATTCCTCCTTTCAAATGGAATTAATCCCACACAAAAAGCAAATCCTATTAACAACGATACTACATTAAATCAATCGAACGATTTCTTTAAAACACCCGATGTAGCATTTTGGCTGAGAGATATTGAACTATCCTCAGATTCATTTTTGGTAGTTGATAAACAATCTCGAAAAGTAATTGATGTATTGCATAAGTCACAAGTATTGAAGATCGAAACCGGCAAAAATCTTAAAGAATTGGCAAAAATTTACCATTATTTGCACAAGTTAGATTCGAATTCTCAGGTGAAATTTGTTCGAGGACGTAAAGAGTTTTTCAACTATCCCAAAATTGAACCGCACATTGGACCAGCTGAAGTTATTTTCAAAAGCGTTGGTGTAGATTCTGCATTAGCAAGATTTATTTTGCTCATTGAAAGCCCAAGCAATCCTTCTGCAACTTCTATCTCTGGCGCTAGAGGACATTTTCAATTGATGCCATCTGTGGCTCGAAAATACGGATTGGTAATAAACCAGTATAGAGATGACAGATTAAATTTTGAAAAATCTGCTGTTGCAGCTGCCAAATTGATGAGGCAATATTGCATACCACAAGCCCAAAGAATTGCCTTGAGTGCTGGTATAAAGGTTGATTCATCAACAAAGACTGAATTATGGTTTAGATTATTGGTGTTGCATGTATACAATGCGGGTGCGGGCACAGTGGCAAAAGCAGTAAGAATTTATTCTGCTGATGGATTAACAGGGGAGGAGTTGATTTTTAAATTATGGAAAACGCACGTAGGGGCATTCGGAAATAGTTCTCAGAATTATTCTCAAGTGGCTTTAGCAAGTCACTTGGCATACAATAGATATCTATCAAATAAAAAATCAGAGGTCTATTCACAATCAGACCAAAACAATTGTGCCAATTAGCACATATCTATTTGTCATAACATTGTATTTTCGTGGTAAACGTATCATATGATGAAGAGAATTAAGGAAATTAGTCAGGTTAAATTCTTTGCTTGGCTTTTGTTTTCAGCTATTTCTGTATCAACTTCCTGGGCAGCCGATGCCCAAAACGGGAAAAAATTGTACGAGTCAAACAACTGCGGAAGTTGTCATGCTTTTAATAAGAAAATCATTGGTCCTGCACTTGCAGGTATACATGATCGACATTCGGAAGAGTGGCTGATACAATGGATTCGTAACAATAAGAAACTTAGAGAAACGGGTGATGCCGAAGCATTGAAATTATACGCTGAATACCAGAGTTCGCCTATGAATGTGTATGAAAATCTTTCAGCTGATGATGTTAAAGACATTGTTGCGTATATAAAACTGGAAGCCAATATAAAGGAAGAAGGTGTTATTACAAATAAAGAAGAGCCTCAAGAAGAGAGTCAATCGAACACTTATCTGACTTTTTTGGTCATTGTATTTTTTATATTGGTCTTGGTATTAACAAGAGTTAGATCTCGATCACGAAGGATTGCTCCAAAGTATGAAAATTTAAACTGATTGCCCTTTTTTTAAGAGGTTTTTTTATGGCGTAAAAATTACTACTTTCTTTTCTTTTGGTCGATAAACGGAATAATAAAATGGACAAAATGACCCTTAGTATGTGTAACAAAACTCACATACTAACATGTTGACATCACTGAGTCATTTTTAAGTTGTTCATTTTTAGACATATAAACCATTATTTAGAGCGATTTTAAATTGAAAACTATGTTAACAATTTATTTTCGAGGCTTGGTTTCACTTGGTATATTTGCGACGCGATACAAGTTTCGTCAAACTAGTTATGAATATGAGTCGAATAAAAATGTGGGCTCTAGCAATTGGTTTCACCATTGCTTCTCCCATTTTAACTCAGGCACAACCAAATGCCGATGAAGGAAAAAAACTCTATGAAGCCAACAACTGTGGTAGTTGCCACGCTCTTGACAAGAAAGTTGTGGGTCCAGCCTTGCGCGGGGTCCATGAGAGAAGGTCGGAGGAGTGGTTGGTAAAATGGATTAGAAACAACAAAAAGTTCAGAGAAAGTGGCGATGCTGATGCAATTGCTCTTTACAATGAATATGGCGGAGCTGCCATGAACATTTTCGAGAATTTGACTCCAGCTCAAGTTCTCGATATTGTTGAATACATTAAAACTGCTCCAGCTCCTACCGCTCCAAAGACAGATTCGCCTGTAGGAACAGTTGAACCACAAACCGATTCGTCTACCAAATACATTTTATTGATTTTGGTGGTGATTTTTGGAATCGTTTTGATGGTACTCGGTAGAGTTAAAAATACATTACGCAGAGTTGCAGCCGAAAAAGATCCTTCAGAAGGCGAATTTTTAGGAGATAACCGCAAATGGTACTTGAAGATGTTGCCATCTAAATTGGCACATATGAATCCAACCGTATTGGCAATTTTCATCACCTTGGCAGTTGCACTTCCTGGCGCATGGTATGGTTATAAATTTGCTATCACCGAAGTTGGTGTACAAAAAGGATATGCTCCGACACAACCTATTGCATTTTCACACAAATTGCACGCAGGAGAATTAAACATAGACTGTAAATATTGCCACTCTACTGTTGAAGAATCTAAGAGTGCAAGTATTCCTGCATTGAACACTTGTATGAACTGTCACAAGGGTGTACAAGCCACCGAGAAATACAACGGTGAGATTTCTCCAGAAATCAAGAAAATCTATGCAGCTTTAGATTATGATCCTCAAGCACTTCCTGGTAAAGAATACGGTAACAATCCTAAGCCAATAAGATGGGTTAGAATCCACAACTTGCCTGATCATGCATATTTCAACCACTCACAACACGTTGTAGTAGGAAAATTGCAATGTCAAAGTTGCCACGGTCCGGTTGAAAAAATGGAAGTGGTACAACAATGGAACACCCTTCAAATGGGTTGGTGTATCGATTGTCACCGCAATACAGGTATAGATGCGGCTAACAACAATTATTATGCAGCATTGCATGATAAAGCGGCAAAAGATTTGAAAAAGAATCAAAACAACAGCCAATATTTCGGACCTGACGGAAAAGTTAAAATCACTCCTGCAATGAATGGTGGATTGGAGTGTGCTAAGTGCCACTATTAAAATAGAAAAACACGAAATGTCAAATAATATCAAATACTGGAAAGGCGAAGAGGAATTAAACAGAGATCCTCAGTTTTTAGCTGACCAAAAACGTGAATTTGGAGAAGCATTGCCTTTAGATAAAGCATTGTCTGATGAAGGGTTTGAATTAAACTCTAATCGTCGTGACTTCTTGAAGTACTTTGGCTTTAGCGTAACTGCAGTAGCCTTGGCTTCTTGTTATAAAACAAAAGTTAGACACGCTGTTCCCTACTTGGTGAAACCAGAAGATGTAACTCCTGGTGTTGCTAACTATTACCGCTCTACTTGTAACTCATGTTCAGTAGGTTGTGGAATAGAAGTAAAAGTGCGTGAAGGTAGACCCATTAAGCTAGACGGTAGCCCTGATTCACCTATTTCTAAAGGTGGTTTGTGTGCTATAGGACAAGCATCAATCTTATCACTATACGATACAGAAAGATTGGCTAATCCTCTAGTTAAGGGTGAAGAGAACAAAGATTGGAACTCTATCGACGGAGATATCAAAGGTAAATTGGCTAAAATGAGCGCTAGTTCGGAAGCCGTTGTGTTGATTTCAAATTCAATTCACAGTCCTTCAACCTTAAAAACAATCGAAACCTTCACTACTACATATCCAAATGTTAAACACATCATGTATGATGCTGTATCATACAATGGTATGTTGGAAGCCAATTTGAAGGATTTTGGTAAGCGTGCAATTCCTCATTACAATATGGGCGCTGCCAAGGTTATCGTTTCTTTTGCTGCAGATTTCTTAGGAACTTGGATTTCACCTGTTGAATTTCAACATGATTACTCAGTTAATCGTCGTCCTGAAAATAAAGACGGCATGTCTGTTCACATTCAGTTTGAAAGTAATTTGTCAATTACCGGTACAAATGCTGACCATAGATTCCCCATGTTGGCATCTAAGGAGTTAGCATATGTAGCAACTTTATATAACTACATTGCAAAAGTTAAAGGTATCGCTCAGATTGCTGTTCCTACCAACTCTGAATTGGCGGGAAATTCAATTGAAAAAGCAGCGAAAATTTTGATTGCAAACGAAGGTAAATCTTTGGTTATCTCTGGAAGTAATTCTGTTGAAGTACAAAGAGTCATTAACGCAATCAACATGCTTTTGGGTAGCTATAACAGCACCATTGACATTCAGAATCACTCAAATCAGTTCAAAGGCGATGATAATGCTATCCAAAATGCATTCGATGGCCTAAACAAAGGAACAATCAAAGGTGTAATTTTCTACGGAGCAAATCCTGCTTATAATCACAATAAAGATTGGGCAGCGGCTATCGCTAAAGCATCATTGTCAGTTAGCTTGTCTTCTACTAAAGACGAATCTGCTGCATCTTGTCAGTATGTTTTACCTGATAACCATTTCTTAGAAAGTTGGGGTGATGCTGAACCAATCAAAGGACAGGTTCATTTCATACAGCCAACAATTTCGAATGTATTTAATACCCGCCAAGCTCAAGAAACGTTATTGACTTGGTCAAATGCTTTACCAGGAAATGAAAACGATCCTTTTGCTAAGAAAGGCATTCTTTCACAGAAATTAGAAGCTGCTCCTTATTACCTATTCTTGAAAGCTTTCTGGGAAGGTAGAGTTGCTGATTTCAACAAAGTATTAGAAATTGGTTATGTGAGCACAGCAGATGCTACATCAACTCCCGCCTCTTATGCTGGCACAGTTGCTGATTTGGCTGGTGCAGTGTCTAAGTCAAATAGCAGCAATGGTATTGATTTAGTACTTTACCAATCTGTTGGTATGCGCGATGGAGCTTCTGGAAACAACCCATGGTTGTTTGAATTACCAGATCCAGTGAGCAAGGTTTGTTGGGATAACTACGTTTCTTTACCTAAATCTTTAGCAGTTTCTTTGGGAATTGAAAAAGATGATACAGTTAGTATTGAAATTAACGGTGTTAAACTACAGAATGTTCCTGCCATGGTTCAACCAGGTCAATCGAACAATACCGTTGGATTGGCTGTAGGGTTCGGACATACACACGCTGGAAAAGTAGGTGGATCGATTGAAAAAGGATTCGCACCTGTAGGTGTAAATGCTTACAAATTCATGTCAGCTACCCGTTCAATGGTTGTCAATAATGTGACCATTTCAAAGGGTGATGATTCTTATCCGTTGGCACAAACTCAAACCCACCACAGTATTGAGGGTCGTGACATTGTAAAAGAGTCAACGTTTGCTGAGTTCCAAAAGAATCCAAAAGCGGGTAACGAAAAAGCAGCTACACATATTTACACCATTTGGGAAAAAGCGGAATACCGTAAAGATGGTTCACCCAATCACCTTTGGGGAATGGCTATCGACTTAAATGCATGTACCGGTTGCGGAGCTTGTGTTGTTAGTTGCTCTATTGAGAATAACGTTCCTGTAGTAGGTCGTGATGAGATCAGACTTCGTCGTGAAATGCATTGGATACGTATTGATAGATACTATTCTTTTGCAAATACTCAAAAGGAAATGTTCAACGGTGCTTCTTATGTTACTGAAGAAGATAAAGTATCTGAGTTAGATGCTGTATCTACTAAGGATACTGGATATTCTCATTGGGAAAATGTACAAGTGATTCATCAACCCATGATGTGTCAACATTGCTCTCAAGCACCTTGCGAAACGGTTTGTCCAGTATTGGCAACAACCCATTCATCTGAAGGCTTGAACCAAATGACATACAACCGTTGTATTGGAACTAAATACTGCGGAAACAACTGTCCTTACAAGGTTCGTCGTTTCAACTGGTTCCGTTATAACGACAATGATAAGTTTGATTTCCACTTCAACAATCCTTTGGGTAAAATGGTCATCAATCCTGATGTAACTGTAAGAACTCGAGGTGTAATGGAGAAATGTTCATTCTGCGTTCAGAAGATTCAAGAAGCCAAATTGAAAGTAAAACGTGAAGGCGGATCACCTCAAGACGTTAAAGTTGAAACTGCTTGTCAACGCGCTTGCCCTTCTAATGCAATCGTATTTGGTGATTTACACAACGAAAACAGTGAAATCAGCAAGTTGTATAAGAATGAAAGATCATTTGGTGTGTTGGAACAGTTGAACATTCAGTCTTCTGTTAAATACATGACTAAGATTCGTAACACTCAAAACAATTAACCCCACAAATTAAAAAAATGATACACGATTCATTAATCAGGGAAAGGTTAGTTACCGGCGATAAATCCGCCGCTGACGTGACCAGAGATATCTCCCGTCCGATTTTAAATCAGCCATCAAGTGCATGGAAAGTAGGTTTTACATTGTCTATTGTGTTTTTGGCGATTTTTGGAATCAGCTTGTTTTACACTCTTTGGACAGGTATTGGCGTATGGAATATCAATAAATCTGTAATGTGGGGCTGGGATATCACCAACTTCGTATTTTGGGTGGGTATTGGTCACGCAGGAACATTGATTTCAGCGGTATTGTTATTGTTCCGTCAGAAATGGCGGATGAGTATCAATCGTTCAGCGGAAGCGATGACAATCTTCGCCGTAATATGTGCTGCTATGTTCCCTGTATTCCACATGGGACGTGTTTGGGTAGGTTACTGGGCATTGCCTCTTCCTAACGCATTTGGTTCTTTGTGGGTTAACTACAATTCTCCATTGTTGTGGGACGTATTCGCGATTTCTACTTATTTCTCGGTTTCGTTGTTATTTTGGTACATTGGTTTGATTCCTGATATTGCAACTATTCGCGATAAAGTAAAAACTAAAACTGCCAAATACTGGTATAACTTCTTTGCTATGGGTTGGACTGGTAGCACTCGCACCTGGGCTAGATATGAATTAGTTTCATTGATCTTGGCCGGTTTGAGTACTCCACTGGTACTTTCGGTACACACCATTGTATCAACTGACTTTGCGACTTCGGTAATCCCTGGTTGGCATACAACCATTTTCCCTCCTTACTTTGTAGCTGGTGCCATTTTCTCTGGATTTGGTATGGTTGCTACTTTGTTGGTTGTTGCTCGTAAAGTAATGAACTATGAAAATTACATTACTATCGGACATCTTGAGGCGATGACAAAAATCATTATGGTTACCGGTACATTGGTAGGTATTGCATACATTACGGAATTCTTTATTGCATGGTATTCTGGTGTTCCAGAAGAGCAATATGCATTCTTAAATCGTGCATTTGGACCATACTGGTGGGCATATTGGAGTATGATGAGTTGTAATTTGATTGCACCTCAGGTATTTTGGTTTAAATGGGCTAGAACTACACCTTGGTTCATCTTCATTATGAGTATTGTAGTGAATGTGGGTATGTGGTTTGAGCGTTTTGTAATCATTGTAACCTCTTTGCATAGAGATTACTTGCCAAGTAGCTGGGTAATGTATGCAGGTTCATTGACTGAAATTGGGTTGTTTTTGGGAACATTTGGAATTTTCTTCACTTGTTTCTTCTTGTTTGCTAAGTTCTTGCCCGTTATTAACATGGCTGAGGTTAAGAGCATTTTGAGAAACCGCGAATAATTAAATAGATTCTAACATGGCTATTTTAGATAAAAACTTAAGTCTTAGAAACCGCAACAAGATATTGGTTGGGGTTTGGGAAGATGAAGATGCTCTTGTAGATGCAGCGCATGCATTGGTTGACAAGGGAATTCATATTCATGATATCTACACTCCATACCCAGTGCACGGTCTAGATCGTATCATTGGTGTAAAAAGAAGTAAATTGGCACGAGTTGCTTTCTTGTGCGGATTGACCGGTCTTATACTTATGGTTACCATGATTTGGTATATGTATGTCATTGATTGGCCCATCAACATAGGTAATAAACCCGTTCGTTTTACTCCTTCTTGGATTCCTGTAATGTTTGAAGGTACAGTATTGTGCACTGCTTATGGAATGGGATTCTTTTTCTTTTGGAGAAATAGAATGCTTTTTGCAGTGAAGAACGATTTGTTAGATGATCGTCAAACTGACGACAGATTAGTGGTTGCCATTGAAACTGTTGAAGGTATGAATGAAGCAGAAGTTGTTGAATTAATGAAGTCAAAGGGTGCTGTTGAAACCAAAGAGTTTCAGGCAGTTTGTAAATAATTAAGGAGATTAAAATGTCAAAGAAATTAAATTTAGCTGTTGCATCCCTTGTTCTCGCTGTTTTGGGCACTGGTTGCGTAAGCCGTGGAAATGATCCAGGTTGGGAATATGCTCCTGACATGTATTATTCAAAAGGCTATGAGCCCTACAATCAAGGTGATTCATTTACTCTAAATCCTCACGGTATGAGTATGAGAACTCCAGTAGAGGGTACAGTCGCTGTTGGTAAATCAGATTTTCATTATTCTCTTCCTAATACGGGTGAAGGATATGAAGCTGCTGCAACTCAAGTTTCTGCACCTGCTGGTATTGACCAAATTGATTCTCGTGGTAAGTACATGTATGAAATCTATTGCTCTCCTTGTCACGGCAATACAGGTAACAATGATGGTGGTGTTTTCAAGAAGGTTTCAACATTGAAACCAGCTTGGAAAGGTTACACTGATGATTACATTAAAAACTTGCCAGAAGGACAAATCTATCATGTTCTTACCTACGGAAAGAATAACATGGGTAGCCACGCGTCGGTTTTAAAACCCGTTGATCGTTGGAGAGTTGTTAAATATGTTAAACTTTTAAGCCAAGGTGGTAGCTCTAATGCTGTTGCATCAAACACAACAACATCTGATTCGGCCGCATTAGCAAAGTAATTCTAATTTGAATTTTTATGGGACACGGACATCATATTGAAATTAAGCAAGAAACCTTTTCTATGCCAGCTAAGGCAAAGAACTTCACATTAATTGTAATGGTTATTGGTTTGGTTCTTTCGGGAATCGGGATTGCTACAATTGATCATAATACCAACGGTTTCGTTGCTGTATCAGCACATCACGATGCTCATACTGCTGAAGCGAAACACGAAGGTGATCACGCAGCTGGATCAGCTAAACATGAAGCACACGAAGGACATGTTGCCTCATCAGCGGAAGCGGCTCACGAAGAGCACGGTAACGTTGAAACAGAAGCTTTTGGTCCAAGAGTAACTTACACGTCACAAGATAAACCTTGGGCAACAAGAATTTGGGCTAACCTTTTGGTTGCAGGTTATTTCTTTACCATGGTATCTTTATGTGGATTATTCTGGTATGCCATCCAATATGCTGCAAACGCAGGTTGGTCAAGCTCAATAAAGAGAGTTCCTGAAGCTATTTACACGTTCATTCCAGTGCCTTTTGTGGTATTGTTGATTGCGGTTTTTATGGGTAAAAATGACCTTTACCATTGGGCGCATTACGAACATCTGCATTTAGGACCTAATGATGCTGGATATGATAAGATTCTTGCAGGTAAAGCTGGTTTCTTAAATACGCCAATGTTATTTATCCTACCTTCAGTTTTAGTAGCTATTTGGTTGTTTTTGGGAAGCAAATTGAGAGCTTTATCTTTAGCAGAAGATTCTGCACCCAAGGGTGACACTACCAATTTTAGAAAAAGCATTCGTTTGTCAGCTACTTTCTTGGTGATTTTTGGCTTCACTATCAGTATTGTTGCTTGGTTGTTCATCATGAGTGTTGATGCACATTGGTATTCAACTATTTTCGGTATCTATAACTTTGCTACTAGTTGGGTTTCTGCCATTTCTGTTATTGCTGTAACTGTTCTATATCTTAAGAGCCAAGGTTATTTGGGTCTTGTGAACAAAGAGCACCAACACGACTTAGGTAAGTTTATGTTTGCCTTCACCGTTTTCTGGGCCTATATCTGGTTGTTCCAATATTTGTTGATTTGGTATGCTCATATTCCTGAAGAAATGATGTATTACCAACCTCGTTTTGAGAACCATAAAACCATGTTCCTAGCTAACTTCTTCATCAATTTTGCAATGCCTTTCTTGTTCTTGTTGATGAGATCTGCAAAGAGAAATAGCAATATTTTGGCAGTAATTGGTGTAATGTTGGTTATTGGACACTACTTTGACGTATGGTTCATGGTTTTCCCAGGAGTTTTTGGAAATGGTATTACCATCGGATTACTTGAAGTGGGTATGTTCTTGACTTTTGCAGGTCTTTTCGCATTCTGGATTTTAAATAATCTTCAAAAACGCGGATTGGTTGCCATCAACCACCCTTACTTGGAAGAGTCTGTCTACCACGATACTGGTGTATAATATTTAGAAACATTAAATTTAAAGGCCTTCTTGTTTCTCGAGGAGGCCTTTTTTATTTTAGAATCCTTAATTTCGCACATCAATTAAAATGGAACTTTCCGCAAAATACAATCCCTCAGAAATTGAAAATAAATGGTACCAATTTTGGCTAGATAATAAGTACTTTTCAAGTAAGCCAGATCATAGAGTGCCTTATACCATTGTAATACCTCCTCCCAATGTTACAGGAGTATTACACATGGGACATATGTTGAATAATACCATTCAAGATGTCTTGATAAGACGCGCTAGAATGCAAGGATTCAATGCTTGTTGGGTGCCAGGCACAGATCATGCGAGCATAGCTACCGAGGCAAAAGTGGTTCAACTGTTACAGTCCCAAGGAATAAAAAAATCGGATCTGACCAGAGAAGAATTTTTGAAACATGCCTGGGATTGGAAAGAGAAGTACGGTGGAATTATACTTGATCAACTTAAACGACTAGGTTCAAGTTGTGATTGGGATCGCACTCGTTTTACCATGGAACCAAAATTATCTGATGCGGTTTCTTTTGTATTCATTGACCTTTATAAAAAGGGCTTGGTCTACAGAGGTACTCGTATGGTCAATTGGGATCCACAAGGTAAGACAACTCTTAGTGATGAAGAAGTAAAATTCAAAGAAGTACAAGACTCATTGTATTACGTGAAATACGAAGGTGTTGATTTCGATGGATTTTTGCAAGTGGCTACCGCAAGACCTGAAACTATTGCTGGAGATGTTGCGGTTTGTGTGCATCCTGAGGATGAGCGTTATATGGCCTTGATAGGTAAAAAAGTGCGTGTACCCTTAATTGATAGAGAAATTGAAATCATCTCAGATACCTATATTGATAAAGATTTTGGTACTGGAGTACTCAAAGTTACACCGGCACATGATATTCACGATTATGAAATTGGTTTAAAATTCAAATTACCGGTTATCGATACATTGAATGACGATGGTAGTATTTCTGAGGCAGGCACATTATTCGTTGGGCAAGATCGTTTTGAAGCTAGGAAGAATTGGGTAGAAGCCTTGAATCAAAAAGGGCTACTCATTAAAGTTGAAGATTATACTCATAACGTTGGATTCAGTGAGCGTACAGATGCTGTAGTTGAACCCAAAATCAGTACTCAATGGTTTTTAGACATGAAGAAATTCATGGAACAAAATCCTGAAGTTCTTTCATCTGTAATGAACGATGAAGTTCATTTTCATCCAGAAAAATTAAAAAACACTTACAAACATTGGATGGAAAACATCCGTGATTGGAATATTTCACGTCAGTTGTGGTGGGGACATAGAATCCCAGCTTACTATGATCAAGAAGGAGGTTTTGTAGTTGCTGACTCGGTAGATAAGGCAATTGAAGAATTTGCAAAAAAAGGCAAAACTAGGGTCGAGAGCGATTTGAAACAAGACGAAGATGTTCTTGATACTTGGTTCAGCAGTTGGCTTTGGCCCATCAGTGTTTTTGATGGATTTGAATCTCAGGAGGAAGTAGATTATTACTATCCAACGAATGACTTAGTTACCGGTCCAGATATCATGTTCTTTTGGGTTGCCCGAATGATTATGGCTGGTTACGAGTTTAAAAAAGAGAAGCCATTCAAAAATGTCTATTTTACGGGTATTTTAAGAGATAAACTCAGAAGAAAAATGAGTAAAAGTCTAGGCAATAGTCCAGATGCGCTTAAACTTATCGATGATTTTGGTGCTGATGCTGTGAGGTTAGGGATGTTATTGTGCGCTCCTGCGGGGAATGACATTCTTTTTGACGAATCTCAAATTGAACAAGGAAGAAACTTCTGCAACAAAATTTGGAATGCCTTTAGATTGTATAATTCCTGGACGGGTGCCGAAATAAATGCAAGACCCTATGAGTTGGAATCAGCAAAATGGTTTGAAAGTAGATTGAATCAGGTCTTATTAGAGAATGAAAAGCATTTTGAAACTTTTCGACTATCTGATGCCTTAATGAATTTATATAAACTCATTTGGGATGATTTCTGTTCGGTATATTTAGAAGGAGTGAAGCCAAAGTACGGTGAGCAAATTTCAGAATCTGCAAGAATTCAGACTCAACAGTTTTTTTCAAAATTGATGAAAGCCATTCATCCGTTTATGCCTTTCATTTCTGAAGAAATTTATCATGTTCTATGGGGTGAAAAACTTGATAAACCTTGTGTGGTTAGCGAATATCCTCAGCCACAAAATGAGGCTGTACAATTCGACTCGGAATTGGTGCTTCAGGCAGTGTCAGAAATAAGAAATTTAAGGGCTCAGAAACAATTATCACCCAAAATTGAACTGAAAACTTGGATGGTAAATGCAGATCCATCAATCAATACTTTCAGTTCAATGCTTGAAAAATTAGCCAATATTCAACTTCAAAGTAACTCTAGACATGAAGGAAACTTCATCATGTTATTAGTGAAACAAACTGAAATTTGGATAGAAATAGAGCAGGAAATCAATATTGAAGAGGAGTGTGCCAAAATCGAAAAGGAAATTGGTTACTTAAAAGGGTTTCTGAAGAGTATTGATGCTAAATTATTGAATGAGAAGTTTATGGCAAATGCTAAACCCGATATTATTGAACGGGAAAAGCAAAAATACGACGACGCCCAATCGAAGATTAACAACTTCGAAGTTCAACTTAAAGCGCTCAAAGGTTAATCTTTGAGCGTTTTAAGTTTTTTCAATTGATATTCGCCAACGGCATTTCCCAATAGTTTTCCGTTTTCAATACCTTCTCTAAAGTGGATACCTCCATATAATCTGCTTTGACAAGCTTGATCGCTGGCTTCTCTAAAATTCTTAAATGCTCTTACACCCAGTCCAAATTCATTCTCAGCAGAGTCTGTGTATTCGTATTCTCCAAATATGGAAGTGAGTACCGTTGCAGCTGCACTTGATATGACACTATGGGCACTTGGATATTCCGGAAATGCGGGGGTTTCTATTCTAGGCAGCCAGGTCGAATCCATGTGCTTCCTAATTACCGTCACTGGACGAACATACTCAAAATGATATTTTGCTTCCCAAGCGGCAATAAATCCATCGAACATAGCAGCTGACATTCTTAACATTCCCTCGGCACTTTGAAATAAACTGTATTTCTGTTTTCTCGCCACCGTTGAAAACATCGATAACCAATGACCTGCGGGAGAAACCTTGAGTACCTTGATTGTTGCATGTCCGTAGTGAAAGGTGCTATTTGGATTATCATCCCAATATTTAGCGGTAAGCAATTTGAAGCTATCTGCACTATTGCTGGCTTCATACACTTCTTTCATGTACTCATTGAATTTCTTATTGGTGCATTTGCCATTATTGAGGATATAGGCTTCTGGCTTAGGTAAAACAGCCCTAAAATGAGATGATGAATCTAATAATACAGGACGAATTCTTTTCCATTGAGGTTCTACAGCCTGCATGAACTCTAGGGGAGTGGGTTGCCAATAATGAGGGTCGTTTTTTGCTAAATAAAAGTCGGTACCCCTGATTTGCAAAAAGGTATCTTTTTTTGCCCAACCTACTATCGTGTTTCCAATGGAATCTCCCCAAGCCAAAGAGCGCTCAAATACCTTAGAATGAAGAAGATTCTTATAGTGGTTGATTTTCCGTTCTCTAAAATGGTTAATGGAATCTTCCTTATATACCAATTGTCGAGCGGTTGTAGTATAAGCTGACAAAGCCACTAAATCCAAGCAATATCCCAACGATGTATCTACTGTGGGTTTGTGGGTATATCCATTGAATTGCTTTGCTGTGCTAAGATATTTGGAGTTAAAGGGTTGAATGGCTTCGTATGCAGCCACACAACTATAAAAATACCTTCTGCTCGCTACGGGGGGAGTAACGCCGTCAAGAACTACGGCATTTTGTATGGCTAGGTTGCATTCACTCAGAATATCATTGTTGAAAATAACTTTTTGGTTGTTGTCAACTTTAGAGGAGCACGAAATTAATAGTCCTGCAAATAAAATTGAAAACATTATGGTGGTAGAGGTTTTCATAATCAAATTTAACAAAAAAAGGCCGCTATTAGCGGCCTTTTTCTTATTTGAAACGATTATAAGATTATTTCTCGTCTTCGAGGATGATACCTGATTGTCCTTTGTATGGAGACTGAACCTGTACAAAATCTTTTAAACGCTTTATGCTCTTAACGCGTACAGTTGATTTAGAACGGTTTTTTGCTTCTTTTCTTTTAAGTCTTGTAACTCCCATGGCGATTAAATTTCGTGCAAATATAGGGTTATTTTAATAATTCTCAAAAGAAATTTGGTTTAATTCTTGGCATTTGGGATTTCTTTGCCTTTTTCATCCGTCCAAACAACTGATTTAACCAATTTATTGATCACCACACCAGGTGTCTTACTCGAGTAATAACCCGCGCCACGTCCTAAATAGCTGCTCTTCTTTGTACCATCGTTTAATATCAAGGTGGCCTTTACCGCGTTTGAAGGCGCTTTCAAGAACTTTACATCCTTCAGAGGGTTAAATAATTTAACAAAGTCATTATTTTGGGATGCTGCAATACCCAATTGTTGATTTGCCTTTTCATACCAAACCAAACCACGACCATCTCCTGGAACATAAAATCCATTACCAACCCCACTACTGACTTTTAATCCATCAGCCGAATTCAATATGATTAATCCATTTTGAGCATCATCTGGGCCATGTGTAACCCGGGTATATCCGTTGTTTCCAATACAAACCAAGTCATCGTATCCATTTGCATCAACATCCATGGCAAGAATACCGTTAATGGGACCAATTTGAGCATTCCAAGGCAAATCACTAACTGTAAACACACCACCATTGTTTACCAATAATAAATGGGAAAAGGTGTTGGCAAACATTTTATTTTGACTCAAGTTCTCGACGCCAAAAATTTCTTCCATGGTTTTACCTGTGTATGAACTGTAAGAGGGGAATTTTTTGCCTAAAAAACTAGGGAAAGCCATCGCCATCTCATCCATTTGGTACAATGGATATTCTTTTCCTCCGGTTTGATAGCTTAAAAAGAAATCTAAACGACCGTTTTTATCAACGTCCGCCCAATAAATGGAAAGAGGTTCATTCTTTCTTGCCTGAATAAAGCTATTGTTTCCTTTATTGGTTACCACATAGTCTAGGTCTCCATCATTGTCAATGTCTATCGGACAAATGCTATTAAACCAGCCAGAATATTCGAAGGTTCCTGTTTCTTTGGTGGCATTGACAAACTTGCCGCCTGTATTTTTCATGAAAACCACTGGTGTGTATTCTCCAACCACCATCAAATCAGGCAAATTGTCATTATTGTAATCTGTAAAAATAGCTTCATTGATCATTCCTGGCATATACAAGTCTGGCGCATCAGATTGTGTGGCATCAATGAAAGTACCGCCTTGGTTTTTTAAAAGGTAACTTCTGATTTCCAAAACAGGGTAAACAGCAGGAAGTACCCGTCCAGCGACAAATAAGTCTAGGTCGCCATCGTTATCATAATCTGCAGCTGATACAGAACTACTTGATGAAATTACAGAAGGTAATTTAGAACTCACATCACTGAAATTTCCTTTACCATTATTCTCGTAAAGTTTATGAGCATATTTGTTTGACGGCCAAGCAAATTCACTTCCTCCAACAGCAACATACAGATCTAAGTCTTTGTCACCATCAAAATCAAAGAATATACAACCCGTCACATCCGCTTGGATGGACTTCCAAGGCTGAGAAGATGAGGGTAAGAAATTACCATTTTTTCCTTGAATCATCAAGCTGGAACCTGAGCTTCCTGCAGCATTTCCTACGAAAATATCATCCAATCCGTCGCCGTTCACATCACCTGAAGTCATTCCAGGTCCCATCATCGTAAAACGGTGGGGCAGCATGGGTTCTCTCTTGAAATCAGGAGTTTCTTGTTCTTGATGTTTGAAATTTCCTAAATTACCCACGTATGACATCAATGAAGAGGATGCATTAAAAATCTTTTTGATATCGAATTCCTCTGTTGACAATTCAATATCTATTTTCCAAGTGTTATTATCTTGAGGTTTTATTTTAGACATTTTTCCTCCCGAAGTCACTAGATAAAACTCAAAATCTTGAACCGATTTATCGCCTAAACCTATGTGAATTACTGGATCAGAGCTGCTCAAATAACCGCGTGTGGATTGATATTCAAATACCCTCAAATCATCTTTACCTTTAACATAAACTTTTGATCCAATGGGCGATTTTTTCTTTGAACTGAAAAGTTGAATGTTTTGAAATGCATTTTTGGAGTTTTTGTTTTTGTAAATGAAAGGTTCTTCGTCTTGATTACAAACCACTAAATCGGGTCTACCGTCGCCGTTTAAATCACCATATGCCGAACCCGTGCTCAATGACAGTTCAGGAGTTCCACCTGATTGAGCAATATTCAACATGCCTTTACCCGTGTTTAAATAAAAGTAGTTTTGAATTTTCTCAATGGGCAGGCGATCTAACACATCTTTATGTGTAACTTTTTCACCCTTGGTCTGTTCTTTTCGATTCTGGTATTGTACAAAATCTAGATTGGTAACATCTCTGTAATAACCGTTGGTGATGAATAAATCTTGAAGGCCATCAGCATTAAAATCACAAAATAAGGGTGACCAACTCCAATCAGTTCTTGCTACACCGTACAGATAGCTCAAATCAGAGAATTTATTGTTTCCTTGGTTGATTTGGAGCACATTCTTCATGTATTGTCGGCCATAATTGTTTCTGTAACTGATGGTAACATACTCATAATCTCGTGGACCCATGATGGTCATAAATCGCTCAGGTAGCTCAGGCAACATATCTAACGACATGAAATCTAAAAGTCCGTCGTTATTAACATCGGCGGCATCAGAACCCATGGAATTATTGGAAATATGCTTAAAAGAAGTAAAACATTCATCTTTGAATGTCCCGTCACCTTGATTGATATAATAAAAGTCAGGAACATGGTAGTCGTTGCACACATAGAGATCAATGAGGCCATCAGAGTTGAAATCACCAGTTGTAGCGCTTAAACAATATCCACCTGCCATCAAACCAGCCGATGCGGTGATATCCGTAAATTTCTTACCATCGTTTCTGTAGAAGAACTGTTGAGAAGTCTCATTCAGTTCCATGGTTTTTTTGAAAGGGACATTTATATCTGAAAAGTATTTCTGAGCGTGATTACCTACATAAAGATCTAGGTCTCCATCTCGGTCAAAGTCGAAAAAAGTAGCGCAAGATGTGTTGCCTTTATTGTCAATTCCCCATTCTTTGGATGATTCTTTGAATTTTAAGTTTCCAAGATTGATGAAGAGCTTATTTGATTTTTGCTCAGGCACTTTCGACGGACCACTGCTGCAAACGTAAATATCCAATAATCCATCATTGTTTACATCCACCATACTAACGCCAGTCATCCATTGATTTGTGCCTACACCCGCACTTTCTGTGATGTCTTCAAATTTGAAATCTCCTTTGTTCAAATACAATTTGGAAGTACCTGAGTTTGAGGCAAAGTACAAATCATTCAAACCATCATTGTTGATATCGCCCATTCCAACTCCGGCTCCATTGAAGAAATAATGATAATTGAACTGATTCATGGAGTCTGATTCAGGGACCATATTTTTGAATGTTACTCCAGATACATCAGTGGCAATTCGCTCAAATAATGCATCTTCCGTATTAGTTGATTCATCACTGCTGCCACAAGAATGCAACATCAAGAATCCCAAAACTCCCAACCATTTTATGGATTTCATATCTACAATATTACAAGATTAATTTCTTCGTACTTGATCGTATCTCAAGAAAGTAAAAAGTAGGAGAGTGAATCCCCACAATGAACTTCCTCCGGCTGATACAAAAGGTAAGGGAATACCAATGACTGGAATTAAACCAATGGTCATCCCAATATTTACAAACCAGTGGAAAAACAGAATACAACACACGCTATATCCTAGGATTCTACCATATGCATCAGATTGTCTTTCAGATAGTTGAATCAATCTGATAAGCAATCCCAAAAAGGCTGAAAAGAAAACGATAACCCCAACAAATCCCCATTCTTCGCCAATGGTACAGAAAATAAAATCGGTATGTTGTTCAGGGACAAATCCCATTTTTGTTTGTGTCCCATTTTGAAAACCTCTTCCTATGAATCTGCCAGCTCCAATGGCAACTTTAGATTGATCAAGATTGTATCCCATGCCTTGTTTATCCTCTTTGAGGCCTAAAACAATTTCTATTCTATCTTTCTGATACCACTGAAATACTTTGTCGTAAACAATACCTACAATGGTTGAAAATACAGCGCTAGAAACAGCAATAAAAGTGATTAACACCACCCATTGCCTTGATTTTCGGGCAAAATAAACAGCAATAGAACCAACTCCTAAAATTGTACCCACTAGGTAGTAACTAGATATTTCTAAGCCCTGAAATACAATACTTAAAATGGTAAGTAGGCCCATCCAAAAAGCCAAAATAATAATATAACCCGGCATTCCCTCACGGTATAAAACCAGGAAAAAAGAAAAGTAAACCAAAGCACTTCCTGTATCGTTTTGAAGTAAAATTAAAATCACCGGAAATAGGAAAATACCAATAGAATAGGTCACATTTCTCCACCCTGAAAAGCGCATTCCATATCCTCCTAAAAATTTTGCTAAGGCCATAGAAGTAGCTAGTTTCAGAAATTCCGAAGGCTGAATACCAAATCCACCAAATCCAAACCAAGACTTTGCACCACCCACTTCTTTACCTATGAATAAAACCGCTATGTTTAACAGAATTACAATGGCATAAACATAATAAGACAGATAATCTATCAATACTACATTGGCAAATGACAGGGTTAAGATGATTACAATGGCGCCACCAATAAAAAATAGTTGTTTATATGCTATATCTGATAAAACCAATGAAGTTTGGTTTACATCTGAGGTAACTGAAAAAATATTGATGAAACCAATGGCAACCAAAAGAATATAGAAGAAAACTCCCCATATATCCATTTTGTTGTTATCAGAACTGCTGTATTGGTATTTCATCATTAATTACTGGGGTTCCAAAACAGTAGATTTCAATCTATCAATCATAAATTGTTTACTCGAAGCCGTATCGCGCATCAAGTACTTTTCAATCATTAAGGAAGCTATTGGAGCTGCATAGGTCGCTCCAAAACCTCCATTCTCTACAATCACTCCAATAGCAATTTTTGGATTGTTTCTAGGTGCAAATGCTATAAATAATGAGTGATCTTTTCCGTGTGGATTTTGGGCCGTACCCGTTTTACCGCAGATTTCAATTCCATTAATTCCGATGCCATTTGCCGTGCCTCCCGGTTTCATCACTTGACTCATTCCCTCAATCACGGTCTCAAAATGTTTCGCATCAATAGGGATGATTTTTTTGGTTCTATATTCTTCCTTTAGACCGTTATTCTTTAAGCCATTTACTTTTTTTAGCAAGTGAGGTGGAATGTAATATCCACGGTTCGCTAAAATTGCAGCAACATTTGCAAGTTGTAGCGGGGTAAGCAATATTTCCCCTTGTCCAATTCCAAGAGAAATAACCATGGAGCTCCTCCATTTTTTTCCGTGGCGTTTGGCTAATCTTTCCACCGTTGGAACATTGCCCGAGGATTCTCCCAATAAATCAATACCCGTAGGGTCTCCTAAACCAAATGAACGCCAATATCTCTCTAGAACCCTATAACCGTTATGTGTAGACCCATATTTCGGATGATCTATGATCTCCCTGAATAATCCACAGTAATATGAATTACAACTGATTCTAATGGAACCTACTACATCCAATGGACCTCCATGAGGGTGACAACCCACAACAATATTCCCCATTCTATATCCACCACCACAACCCTTAGTGGAGCCTGGGTGAATAATACCTTCCTGCAATCCAATTAAAGCTAAAACCGTTTTAACGGTACTTCCTGGAGGATAAACCCCCTTAACCGCTCTATTATACAGTGGTTTTTTAGGGTCAATCAGCATTTTTCTGAAAGAGCGCGCCCTGTCTTGACCTACTAAATCGTTGGGATTGTAATCGGGTTTATTTAAAAAAGCCAGTACTTCTCCCGTAGATGGCTCGATAGCAACAACAGAACCGCGTTTTCCATTGAAAAGTTCTTCTGCAAACTTTTGCAATTCGATGTCGATCGTAGCATAAAAGTCGGGTCCAGATTTTGCAGGATAATTAAATGCTTGGTCTTGAACTTCGCCTCGTTGTTTGTAAGTTCTATCTTGCCAAACTGTTTTAATGCCTTTTGTGCCGCGCATGAACTCTTCGTAATACCTCTCAATGCCGGTAATCCCAACCAAGTCACCAGGTTGATAATAGGGATCTTCCTTTAACAATTGTTCACTTGCCTCCCCTAAGTACCCAAATGCATGAGCACCGCCAAATATCTCATAAGCCCTGTCTGTTCTAGGTTCAATGTAAAAACCCGATAGTCTGTACAGGTTTTCTCGGAGTGCAGTGTATTGTTGTTGATTGAGATTAGAATAAAAAATGGCACTTCGATTGTAAGCATTGTTTTTTTGGCGTTTTTTGGAATTAATCCAAGCCTCTGTGAGTAACTTATTGTATTGATTACTGTCTATTTGCAGTATTTGTTGAATGAATAATCGGTTATCAACTTTTTCTTCTTTTGGGAAAATGAACAAATCATAAGAAGCAGCATTTTTAGCAATGATTTTACCAAATCTATCGTAAATAACGCTCCTTGCAGGATATAAGGTGATTTTATTCAACGCATTGTTGATGGCTCTTTTCTCATATTTATCATCAACCAATTGCAGGGTGCCAATGCGATAAAGAAATAACAAGAATACGAATGAGAGTCCTACGACAAAAACACGACTTCTGTTTTTATGGACGTCTTGCATTGTTAATTACTTTTTAAACAGTGATTTAAATAACAAAACTAAAGAGAATGTACCAATGGTACTAACCAAAGTAGTAGTAAGAATTCGAATGATACTGCTTATTTCAAAAAAGTCTAGTCCAAAAAACAGAAAGTGATGAATGAAAATTAAACCCAATGAATAATACACGAAAAACAGCCAGCCTTTAGATTCCAACCCAATATAACTTTCACCTTGAAGTTTAAGTGAATCAAAATCAATAAGAGCTTTATCAACATAGTATTTAACAAATACCATGACCAGTGTTGCAGCTGAATGCGTGCCAAAGGAACCAGAAGACAAATCAATGAGTGTTCCATAGATAAACGCTGAAATTAACACAACGAACCTATTGAGGTCTAACGGTAGTACGAAAAATAACATCAAATAGGGCATAGGTTTCAGGTAAAAACCCATAGGAACCTCTTGGATTAGATACGATTGAAGTAACCCAAGAATAATCGCAATAAAAATATGTTTTACAGCTTCAATCATTTATCTATTCTTATCACTTTTGCCAGAAACGGGTGAAATTAATGGTGAATTCTGAAGCGAGTCCATTTCATTTTTAAATCGAGTAGACACACAATAAACAGTATTTAACTTATTAAAATTCGTTGAAAGCTCCACTTCAATTTCAGAGAATTGTGAAGAGGTATTGGTATTAACCTTTTTAACTTTACCGATAGGTTGATAGGGAGGAAAGATTGACGAATAATTACTGGTTAAAACCAGATCACCTGCTTTGACTTTTTCAGTTCGGCTGATTTCGTCTAAATTCATGATTCTAGAATCCGAGCCATTCCATTTTAACACACCTTCTCTCAATCCTAAGCGTTTTAATAATGGAGTGGTTTCAAATTTCGAATTTAAAACTGACATACCTACTGCATAATGCTTTGTAGTTTGAATAATTACGCCAACAACACCTTCAGGACCCATGACGGCCATCTGCTCTTTTATTCCGTGAACACTACCTTTATCTAAATAAAAGTAATTGTCTGGTCTGTTGGTGGAATTTCTTATCACCTTAGCAGAGACATAATCGTATGATATTTTTCTGGTTTTACCGAGGGAAGTCAGAGTATCAACGTAAGAGGTGTCACCTTTAATTTGATCGTAAAGTCCAATCAATGAATCAGAATAAGATATTGAATTTCTGAGAAATAAATTCTCATTTCTTAACTTTTCATTCTCAGTTTTAAGATTAACAAATGATGTAAAGTTTGTACGCCATTCATCAATAGACCTGATAAAAGAAATGCTTGTATTGAAATAAAAACTATGCTGGTAAATTTGGTATTGAAGAATTTGATTGAAACTGAATAAAAACAAAGAAAAGGCTAATAGGGGATATGAATTTTTTTTAATCCACTGATAAATAACCCACATAGCTTAACGTGCTTTTAAGCAGTCATCAAAAACTTGAATTTACCAATATTTTTCAAAGCCGTACCCGTACCTCTAACAACTGCTCTCAAAGGGTCTTCAGCAATGTTCACTTTTAATTTTGTTTTATTTGAAATTCGTTTGTCTAAACCTCTTAACAATGCACCACCACCAGTTAACCAAATACCATTGCTTAAGATGTCGGCACTTAATTCTGGAGGAGCTTGTTCTAATGCGCGCATGATGGCTTCTTCCACTTTCATGATGCTTTTGTCAAGTGCACGTGCAATTTCATTGTAAGAAACATGAATGCTTTTAGGAATGCCCGTCATCAAATCTCTACCAAATACTGCATAGTCTTCTGGTGGATTTTCTAACTCCTGCAAAGCACTTCCAATATTGATTTTGATTTTTTCTGCAGTCCGTTCACCAATCAAAAGATTGTGTTCTCGACGCATATATTCAACGATATCTAAATTGAATTCATCTCCTGCAACGCGAATACTTTCATCACAAACAATACCACCCAAGGCAATAATGGCGATTTCAGTCGTACCACCTCCAATATCAATGATCATGTTTCCCTGAGGAAGAGTAACATCAATCCCAATTCCAACGGCCGCAGCCATAGGTTCATGAATGAGGTATACCTCTTTGGCTCCAGATCTTTCTGCGCTATCTTTTACGGCTCTTTTTTCTACTTCTGTAATACCTGAAGGGATGCAAATGACCATTTTCAACTGTGGAGATATCCATTGTTGTCTCTGGTTCATCATTTTAATCATTCCGCGAATCATGTGCTCAGCGGCTTGGAAATCGGCAATAACTCCATCTTTCAGAGGACGAATGGTTCTAATGCCTTCATTCTCTTTTCCGTACATGAGCATAGCATCTCTACCAATAGCAATGACATTGCCGGTGTTGCGCTCTAATGCAATAATTGACGGTTCGTCAACTACCACTTTATCTTTATGAATGATCAAGGTATTGGCAGTTCCTAAATCAATTGCGAGTTCTTGTGTTAAAAAACTAAAAAGGCCCATGGAAAATGGTTTTAAACTACAAAATTACGTCTTTCTGAACGGAGTTATAACAGCCAATTAAAAATTCTTTCCTAAAGATATTAATATTGACCTTTTTGAACTTTCATCGCCAACTGTCGATTGAGGAATTTCAACCCTAAAATCAGTCCCTAAAATACGAATTTGTGCCCCATAGCCGTAGGAATAAATCCACGGATTTCTATTAGCACCTGCACTAAGCAAATAATTGGGATAATCAAATATCAAGGTATTATAAGGATTGTTGTAGTGTGTTGCTGAACCACCAACAAAACTTGTGGCAAAATCAAAAAATCCATAAACCGTAAAATGCTTCCAAAAAGAGGACCCTAAAACATAAGACTTTATTAATTTCAAAGGTTTGTAATGCATTTCAGTTTGAGATGTTATGTAACTATTTCCCATTCGAATACCTAATTGGGTACCACGAACATAGCCTCCAGTGTATACCAAGCCTTGATAACGAAGATCTAAATTATTAGATATGATGTTGGTATTAGCAAGAGAGTTAATCCAACCCTTTGTTCCACCAATTAGATACAAATGATTGGCATCAGTAAAAGAGTATTTACCATTGATTCGATGGTGAAACTCTATGTGCTTAATTTTGAATTTCGATTCTGATTTAATAGAAATACCAGAAATATATTTTCCCGAAAATGCACCATTTTGGTTAGATAATTCAAGATTCAATAAAAAATCAGGAATTTGTTTTTTCCAATTTTTAGAGTGTATTAAAATCCCCCATTCAATTTCTATTAAATAGGATTTACCAATTTCTACAATGCTTATTTCAGGGCGATAATTCATTGATATATCTGATATCCATTGTCCTTTACTCCGCAAAAAAGGCAAAAAGAAGCTGCTCTTATTATTCTTGAATGCCACACCATGCAAAAATTGAAACGTTTGTTCACGCTGATTAATGGTGTTAAAACCGCTGAATTGCCTTTGTCTATATGAAAGGTTAATGTCTTGTACCCAATGGCGATCATTCATGGTGTAATTCACTGACATTCCAATTCGGCGCCTGTTAAAATTGCTAAACAATTGAATATCTAGAATTTCAGAACCTAGATTGTTAATAAAGTTACCACTGTAAAAGAGAGTCAAAGGTGAATTGTATAATTCCGTGGTTGGAATATTTCGGGAATACCCTAATTCAAGATCTTTATTGCTCAGTTGAAAAGTAGAATTTTTTGCATAATACCAATTTCTGTAATCAGACGACCTAAGTAAGTCTAGATTTGCTTTTGGATTCAAATCTATAAAAATCAATGAATTATCCTTTTCATATTCGCTCATGAACAATGTTCCTTGTCGGTATTCAATCTGCTTATTTCTTGTGGATGAATCTATTTGAGTGCTATCAAAAGTGTAAATTCTGCCCACCAGAGTGTCTGTATCTAAAATTGTTTCATCGGTATTATTGAAGTTTATGTTTAATGCTTTATTATTAGTGTAATACTCTGCTTGGCGTTTGGTGGGTCCACTGAGCATTATCTGACCATAAAAATCACCTTTTGTTGAGGTAGATGTTTTTGAATATTGACAGTCGATAGATTGAAAAAGATGCACTATCTCAATTTGTGTTCCTTGCGATTTCAAAAAACTCAAATGCACGGGTGATTCTTGAATCATATCTGACAATTCAACAATCCAGCGATTGTCATTTATAGCCCATATTTCACATGGCTTATTCGCTTTATTAAGATGCATTTTCAAAATAGAGGAATGTACTTTATTTTGACTCCAATGACAATTGGCACTCATCAAAAAAAACGTTGAATCACTATGATCATCTTTGGTCCAACCGAGTAACTTTTCACCTTTAAGTACGTGAATCAAGTGTAATTTTTTACTGAACTTAGAGAGTGAATAGATCTCAGTTGTATTATAAACTTGATGAGCTAAAAAAATATCATCTTGAGTGGTGTTTATGATTTTCCAAATACCGTTATGAATTGAAGGAATATAGAAATTATGGGTATCTTGGGAAAGAACCCATTCATCAATATACCAAGACAGGGTAAAAGGAACTTCTTCATTTGTCACGGTCAATTCAATACTAGGTATTGTGAAAATGAGCTGATGATTAAAGCCAATGTTGGTAACCGTTTTTATGATATCGAAATTTTTATTTTTTCTATTTGAAAGGATAAGATGAGAGTTTATTGAATTAGAAATTACACCATAGAATGAAGGTGTGTCTGTATGAATATTGGGGGCCAATTTTATATAAGTGTAGTTACCCTTTGGCAAGGTAAATTGAAAGTCTGGTTGTATAGATTGTTCATTCCTTAATTGAATCTCTTCTATTTTGTTTTTTAGCCAAGTGTTAAATCGGATATCAAAATGATATAAAAAAGATTTCTCGAAACTGTTTGCGTTTTTAATGAGCATCCAAAAAGCGCCGTCAATGGATCGGCCTTTTTCTTTTTCAAATAAATACCAAATAACCGAACCAAAAACTTCTTGCTCTCTGTTAGAAATAAAATTGATGTTTCGAAATTTTCCCTCTTGACTCCATTTTCGGAACAATTCAAAATCTCTGTAGGTAATGCCTTGGGCAAAATATTGAACAAATCCAGTTTTTAGCCAATTGGGAATTCTATCGGCTTTGTTTCTTTCTAATCGCTCCCTGACAGAAAGTCCCATTAAATATTCATCAATGAAGTGTGACGCTAAACTAAACCTTATTTGGTATTTGATGTCAATATGGTTACCACATAACATCAAGCCCATGTATTTCGAATTTTTTGACTGTTTGTGGACATTAAAATCATTTAACTTACTAAATAACGCCAGTTGCACCGGTTCACTAAGCTTATATAATAAATGTGATTCCAACTCTGATAATGCACTGTTAGCGCAACTAAACAAACTGTCTCGAAAATTTGAGTGACTGTTGAGGTAGTTCTTTTCTTCATTAAAAACCAAGAATTCAATTCTCCCTTTTGAAAGAACTGTCCTGTTTTGGGAATATAAAATATTCAAAGACATAAATAGTAATAAGGTTAATAACCACCTGTATTTGTTGTTCTTCCTCATTTGTCTTTGTCAAATATACCCAAACTGTTGTAGTTTTGAAGCATGAACTCCCGTTATTTTATTGAACTAGAAGATCGCTACGGCGCGCACAATTATCACCCATTGCCAGTTGTTTTGGAAAAAGGTGAAGGTGTGTTCCTTTGGGACGTTGAAGGTAGAAAGTATTTTGACTTTTTATCTGCCTATTCAGCCGTTAACCAAGGACATTGTCATCCTAAAATTGTGAGTGCTTTGAATCAACAAGCTCAAAAACTAACTCTTACCAGCCGGGCATTTCACAACAATCTCTTGGGTGAATACGAGAAATTCATGTGTGAAACATTTGATTTTGATCGCATATTGCCAATGAATACTGGTGTAGAAGGAGGGGAGACGGCAATTAAATTGGCTAGGAAATGGGGTTATGAGATCAAAGGCATTCCTGAAAATCAAGCCATTACCATATTTGCTCACGGAAATTTTTGGGGACGAACAGTTGCTGCCATCAGTTCAAGCGATGATCCAGATAGCTTTGGAGGTTTTGGTCCTTACGTTCCTAATTTCAAGAGCATTCCTTACAACGATTTAACGTCCCTCGAAGAAGAAATTAAAAATCCCCATGTTTGTGCATTCATGGTTGAGCCTATCCAAGGCGAAGCCGGTGTTGTTGTTCCGGATGAGGGATATTTAAAGGGTGTTCGTGAACTTTGTACCAAATACAACGTGCTTTTTATTGCGGATGAAGTTCAAACGGGGATAGCTAGAACCGGAAAATTATATTGTTGCCAACATGAACAGGTTAAACCAGATTTATTGATTCTAGGTAAAGCTTTGGGTGGTGGAGTTTTTCCTGTGAGTTGCGTACTTGCATCTGAAGAAGTGATGAATACATTAAAACCTGGTCAGCACGGGTCTACTTTTGGAGGAAATCCGCTGGCTTGTGCCGTAGCAATGGCATCCATAAACGTGGTTTTAGAAGAAAATTTGTCTGAACGCTCTGAAAGATTGGGCGATAAATTCAGAAGCCATCTGAGAAATTTAAATCTGCCTATGGTTGAGTTTGTAAGAGGTAAGGGTTTACTTAATGCCATTAAAATTACCCCACACAATGGTAAGAACTTCAAAGCATATGATGTGTGTTTGAAAATGTTAGACAACGGACTACTTGCCAAACAAACCCATGAACATATCATTAGATTTGCGCCTCCATTGGTTATTTCCGATGAACAATTAGATCAAGCTCTTTCAATTATTGAAGATTCCTTGAAATCATTTGCTTAATCCATAGTTTCTTTGTATTTTTGCATCCTCTTAGCTCGGGTGGCGGAATAGGTAGACGCGCAGGACTTAAAATCCTGTTCCCAGTAATGGGAGTACGGGTTCGATTCCCGTCCCGAGCACCATGCGCCTACCGCTAATCATTATTCTAGCTGCGCTTATCTCCAATTGCACCAATCAACTTCCCGACGGTGCTCAATTTATTTCAGAAAATGATACTACCTACTCTCAAGATATTCGAGAGATCTCACTGAAAATCAATAAGTCCCCCAAAGACGATAACCTTTATTATCTTAGAGGAAATACATTTTTCTTTGACCAAAATTATAAAAAGGCGGTAGTTGATTTTCAAACCGCAAGCACCCTGAATCCTAAAAATCCTTTGTACCACTTTCGATTGGGTGAATCTTATTTACAGCTTGATTCAGCTGATTATGAAAAATCCAATTTTCATTTGACTCAAGCAATTGAGATAAAATCAGATTATATAGAGGCAAAATTCTTGATGGCTAAACTGAGTTTGGCTCGTCAACAATATGAGAGCTTCAATAAATGGTTTAAAGAAATAGAGAATAATCCAGAGTTTAGAGAGAAGACCCTAGTTCTCAAGTTGATTGCATTGAAAGAGCAAAAAGACACAGTTAAAGCTGAGTTAATGTGTGATTATATTTTAAATGAATTCCCTAACAACTTTGATGCAACCATGCAAAAAGCACTTTTACTCTTGAATAAAGATCTCAAATTGTCTGAAACCTATGTTGATAAAGCCCTAGCCATAGATGAGTTTGCAGCCGAAGCTCTATATTCTAAAGCGTTTATCCTGCAGAAATACGAAAAATATGCTGACGCCTATAAATTGTATGAGCGCACCATCAAAGTAAATCCTGATCATTTATTTGCCCTATATAACATGGGTGTGATAGATTATTTGTTTGAAAATTATCAAGATGCCATTAAACGTGCTGATCTTATTCTAGATAAGTCAAATACGTTTGCTAAAGCTTATGCATTGAAAGGCAGTTCGTATCGCATGATGGGCAATAAAAAAGCCGCTGAAGATCAATTTTCAGCGGCTAAAAAACTAGATAAAAACCTAGATTTAGATAACTTTTAGTTTTTTACCAATGTAACTTTCCAAGTGTTGATGTCGCCTTGGTGCGTTTGGTAGTAATATCTCAAAACGATGTCTGTTCCTGAGATTTTCTCAATAAACCAATCATAACCGTGAAGGAATTTAACGTATTTAGCATCTGGTGATGTCATTGACCAATCAATTTCTTCTTGATCAGGCTCAGAATTACATTTTTTGTTTGCTTTCCACAAACATTTTGAAGTTGAAGTAAATGTGTATGTATCATCTTTGTCACAAGCACCCATGGTCTCAATGATTCCTTCAGAAGAACTATCGGTAAAAGATACGCTCTTCCATGTTTTCATCATGAAGATTTCTTGGTTGGTTTTTCCAGTAATGTCATCTGGATCGTTTCCTTCTTTTCCACAAGATGCAATAAATGCGGTTGCGGCTAATGCTACTGCGAATGCTATTTTTTTCATCATTTCAGTTCCAAAAATAGGGATAATCATGAATTTTCCATCATCAAATCATTAATTACTTCCCCTGCTAGCCTTAAACCAAACAATGCAGGCATATAACTTATGGTTCCATAGAATGATTTTTTGTAGTTACTCCCATCGGTTAATTTCAAGCTCTCACGCACCAAATCACTCTTATTAAATACCACCTTAAAACCTTTTTTTATTCCCAGTCTTTTCAAGCGTTTACGCAACGTTTTAGCAAACGGACAATTGTAACTTTTAGAGAAATCAGACACCATAACACCAGCCGCATCTAACTTGCCACCGGCACCCATCGAACTGATCATTCTTTGTCCTAAATCCATGCATGTCTTGATTAAGTAAATTTTTGGGGATACTGAATCAATACAATCCATTACATAATCAAATTTATTCGATTTAATCAATTCTATATTGTCATCAGGACTTTGAAACTTTGAGATGACGGTCAGGTCTAGATTAGGATTGATATCTAACATTCGCTGTTTCATGATCTCAGCTTTAGACTGACCTACGGTGCTATTCAATGCAGGTAGTTGTCTGTTTTTATTCGTGGGATCAACTGTATCGCCATCAATGATAGTCATTTTTCCAATCCCCGCTCTGCATATAAATTCAGCAGCAAAACTTCCAACACCGCCCAACCCAACAATTAAAACATTGGCATTCACTAGGCGTTCTAACTTTTCTGTACCTACCAATAATTCGGTTCTTTCTAACCAAGGTGCAATAGACATAAATGCAAAGATATTGTCAGAAATTGAAACGCATAACCGCTTTGACGTATTTTCGTAGAAGTATGACTTTTCGCATTACATTAATTGCAGCCCTAGGATATATTTCAAATTCCCTTTTGGGACAAACATCAAAAAGTGATGTTGATCTCATTTCATACAATCCCAAAATAAGTTCTCCTGCCAAAATTGCACTTAAACAGTTGTCAAATAACAAATTATCGCTATTTGACAATGAAGATAATATCTTTATTACTTTTCAATCAGTTTGTGACAATCAATATTGGAAAAACCAATCTCAATTCTCATTGTCTCATTTTGATTCAGAATTTCCATTAAGCAACGGCCAATACATCATTACGGCTCGATTAAATGCATCTGATGTAAGTCAATTTTTACAAGATGATCAGTTGGTTCATTTAGAAGTTGCATCTAGATTGAATTCACCACGACCACTAGATGATAGATCGAAATCAAAAAGCCAGGTTGATCAGTTGCATAATTTAAAAGACCCTGGACCTATTAAAGGCGACGATGTCATAGTAGGAGTAGTAGACATAGGTTTTCAAACTACACATCCCACTTTCTACAACGAAAACGGATCAAAATACAGAGTGAAACGTTTTTGGCATCAAGGCTATCTCAACCAAGATGGTCCAAAACCGTTTAATTATGGCATATTGTTTTCTGATCAGAGTAGTATCTTGAAAGCGGTTGATTATGACGGATCTCATGGTACTCACGTAGCTGGAATTGCTGCTGGTTCAGGATATAAAAGCCCTGATTTAAAATTCTCTGGTATGGCGCCCAATGCTGATTTGGTTTTTGTGGGAATTAAATACAAGAACGACACTTTAAATGGCAGTGCATTAGGTGATCTGATTGTGGCGAATTCAACGATTCTCGATGGATTCCAATACATTTTCAATTATGCAGATTCAGTTGATAAACCCGTAGTTTCAAATTTGAGTTGGGGAATGCATACTGGTCCGCATGACGGAACTTCCCTGTTTGATTTATCACTGGAATCAATGTTGAACAAGAATTACACCTTTAGAAACAGCAATAAAGGAAAAGTATTGGTAGGGGCAAATGGAAACAGCGCCAGAGAGAATATGCACATTAAATTCGATTTAAACAACGATACTCTTGAAACACTCGCGATGGATAGAAGTCGTGAATATTATAAAACAGAAAACGTGTATTGTGATTTCTGGGCTGAAAAAGATGCCAATATTCAGATGAAAATCACCTTAATTGATTCACAAAACAATGAGTTGGTTTCAACTAGCTATTTCAATTTTCACAGTGATTCATATAAGAAAGTGGTGTTGAATCAAGGCAATGATTCGTTACAAATAGTATTATCATCCCAAAAGAAATACATAAACAACGAGAAGTCGAACGTATTACTTATGGCAGAAGCCAACTCAAACAAAAGGTTCATCAAAATATCTTTTGCAGGTAATGGCGTTTTACACGGTTGGAATTCAGGTAGAACCTACGAATGGACATCAGGTACTTTCAGAAGTTATATCAGAAGTTTAAAACCTTCGAATTGGATAGAGGGAGATGAGAAGTATACAGTCATTGAAAACGGAGGTACATCCAAAGCAATTCTATCTGTAGGTGCCTATAACAACCGAGTTAATTGGATCAATGCAGCGGGGGAGTTTAAGTCGGATTCTGCTGTTGCTGAAGGACAAATTGCAGGTTTCAGTAGCAATGGCCCAACCGTTGACGGTAGATTAAAACCCAATATCAGCGCTCCTGGCCAGTATATTACTTCAAGTTACCACAAAGATCAACTTCCTGGATGGCTAATGCCATATGTTTTGCACATTGATTCATTTAATAACGATAAAGTATTTTATGCTATGGCAAGTGGAACTTCAATGGCTGCACCGCATGCAGCAGGTATCGTAGCATTGTTATTGCAACATACCAGAGGAAATTTAACGTATTCTCAAATGATAGAGTTGATTCAATCATCGGCAAAAAAAGATGAATATATTGGATCTAATGAAAATAACATCTATGGACACGGCAAAATTCAAGCTTTTAGTACTTATATGGCCTCAAGTATATTTGCAAATACACAAAGTCACGAACCTAAAAGTCAAATTCAGCCTTGGTTTCTGAAAGGTGGAAATCAAATGGAAATCAAAGGAGTTCCGCAGAATATAGATTTAAACATCGCAATTTATGATTTATCTGGAAGAACTGTTTTTCAAGAATCCATAGGTCAAAAACGAGATTTGAACATCACAGACTTGAGAATACCCATAAATGGAGTTTATATCATAAGATTAACAGGAGAGGGGTTGTTAAGTTCAACCTTGGTTGTTTTCTAGTTTCAAGCAAGTATTAGTTGCCTGACTTCGACAGAAGATAAGAATCAACGTGTCTACTTTTCTTCTCTTCGTAAATGTCTGAAATCTTTACCATGATGCCCGTTTCTTCAACACCCCCAAAATGATCATTTATGGCTGTACCAAAGGTTTTCATTGTTGGACTCAAACTCATGTAGCTATTAAATAGCGGAGGAACTTGTTCTCCCAATTGTCTTACATTTTGACTCAAAAGATTGTATGCGGGCTTGTATTCGAGGCCTTTAATTTCATCTGAAAAGGCTTGATTGAACGTCCATTTCAAGGGACTCACCGGTGTAACCAATTTTTCCGTATCAGGGAAAAAAGTCCACATAAATGTTAGAATCAAATCGCGAGCTTCGCGTTTGAAATTTGTGTACATGGTTATTTTCCCAAAGAAATATTCCATGTCAGGGTAATCTACAACCAATGCTCCAAGGCCATCCCATAGATTATCTAAAGAAAAAATGCCTTTTTTACTGTCTTTGGAAGGTTGGTAATTGGGTTGCACAAAACTTCGGCCGAGCTCTATGGTCTTGGGAAAATAGGTTGATATCAAATCATCTGAAAACGATAAGATTTCAGTGGTAGACAAATGGTATTTTTCTTCAGAATCTTGGTTTTCTTTACAGAATGCAAACCTATATCCTCCTACAATCTCTTGATCCTCTGAATTCCACACAATCAATTGATTATATGCATATTCACCCTGATCAAACTCATCTAAATCTAGATCTTTACCCGTTCCACCTCCGGCCTCTCTGAATGACCACTCTCTGAGTCTTCCAACTTCACGTAAAAGGTGTGGCTTATTATTGCCGTTGAAAATATAAATCTGGTTATTGGCTTTATTGGTGTTGCGAACAAAGATATCCGAAGTCAGCTCTTTTGCAAGTAATTCTCTATTTACCCTGTCAGCGATAGGTGTCATATAAGTTGCAAAATAAGGGAAAGATTTAATATTCCGTTAATAAATTGCCTTTGAGCAGGTAAACCAATTTCTTGATTTTTTGAGCTACTTCGAAGGGATTTCCTTGAGCTAGTTTTTCGGTGGGAATCGGTTTTCCGAAATAAATATGAATGTCTTTTCCTCTTGCTTTGAACATTTCATTTGGCAAGGTGAACATCTCAAAGTTGATTTTTATTCCAAAGACTTTTCTTATCGCTGAAATGCGATAAAATCTTTCTGTATTTCGACCGTCAATAAATACAGGAACTATAGGGATTTGATTTTGACGTGACTTTACCACCACGCTTTTTTGCCAATCGAGATCTGTAATATGACCGTCAATTTTTCGAGAAACATATCCCGAGGGAAAAATAAGAACACATTTACCTGAAGAGTAGGCCTGTGTTATCTGGGCAAGGTTATTTCTATCTGATTTTCCTACTTTGTTTACCGCAATAAAATACGGACTCAATGGTTTGATGTTCATCAAAATATCATTGGCCAAAAAAATCAAATCATCTCTAATCTCTGATGCACCTTTCAACAAGGCCATGCCATCAATGCCACCCAACGGGTGATTTGCAGCCAATATACATCCGCCTGTTTTGGGTATATGTTCTAGCCCGTGACAAACTATATTGATTTTTAACTCATTGAAAACTACATCAACAAATTCCTTCCCTTCGGTACCATGTCCTTTTCGAAGAATTTCATTGATGTAGTCTTGATGTATGAATCGTTTAAACCAATTCAAAATGAATCGAGGTATTTGTTTCAAGAGTTTGGGATTTTTACTCCTGATGATTTCGTCAATATTGATTTGAATCGGTTTGTCTGTCATAAATTATAAAATTGTGGCCTTTGTTGCATCCAAAATAGCAAACGCAGAAGCAGATGAATCAGATTCTGAATAAACGCGTAAAACCGGTTCGGTGCCAGAGGGTCTAATCATTACCCATGAGCCATTATCTAAGTGAAACTTGAAACCATCCGTATCTTCCATTCTTACAACGTTGTAAGATCCAAATTTTTCATAAGTACCTGATTTGCATTTTTCAATAATGGATAGCTTCAATTCATTGTTTATATGAAGATCGTATCTTTCAACTGCAAATGAACCTACTTTCGCATATACATCTTGAATCAATTGTGATACTGATTTTCCAGTTTTTGCCATGTATTCCATCAATACTAATCCCATCCAAACCCCATCTCTTTCAGGGATATGACCTTTGATGGCTATTCCACCGCTTTCTTCAGCGCCAATCAGAACATCGTCAGTGACCATGTATTCACAAATGTACTTGAAGCCAATTTTAGTGGTAATTGATTCTAGCCCTTTTAGCTCACACAACTTTTGAACCTTATCACTTACAGAGAAGCTTTTAACCACTTTTCCACTGAAACCTTTAAATTCAGTAAGGTACTCTATGAGTAATAATATCAAGTGATGTGAATCTACGAACTTTCCGTTTTCATCAAAGAAACCAATTCTGTCAGCATCGCCATCAGTCGCTAATCCAACACTGAATTGATTGTTTGTTGCTATTATTTCAGAAATCTCAGGAAGATTTTTAAGAATAGGCTCTGGCGCTCTTCCTTCAAATCCAGGATTGTAGTCTCCATGAAGAATGGTAGCTTTCGGAAGCAATCTTTTTACCAACCGCTGTCCAGCGCCATACATCGCATCGTAAACCAATCCAGATGATATGGAATCTAACGCAACCATGTCAAAATTCTTTTTACAATGTTCCAAGTACATGTCTTCAAATGCACCGAAAGATATCAATCCAGATTCAACCAATTCATCAAAATGGTGACTTGGCGTGATTTCCAAATCAGGAATCAAATTCTCTACTTCAGTAACGGTGTCTGGAGTCGCTGGTCCGCCATAATGCGCTTTGATTTTGTACCCGTTGTAGCTAGGAGGGTTGTGCGAAGCCGTGATAATGATTCCGAGTCCAGCATGGAGCGTGTTTGCCGCCAGTGATATCATGGGTGTAGAAACAAATCCTTCCGACATAACCACTTGTATTCCATGAGCGGCAATAACCGTTGCAGTTTCTTTTGCAAACATATCTCCTCCAAAACGACAATCATGTCCAATAACCACTTTTTGTGGGAGATTTTGGGTCTTTAACCACGCAGCTGTTGCAAAAGCAACTCTTCTAACGTTTGCTGTGTTAAACTCAGCTGCGATGATTTCTCTCCAGCCGTCTGTACCGAATTTAATTTTATACATCTTATTTAATTTCAATATTTTAAATATGTCTATTTGAATATTTTATTCAAATGCATTTATTCCTGTAATTTCCATTCCTAAAATCAATAAATGTATGTCATGTGTACCTTCATAAGTAATCACAGACTCTAGGTTCATCATATGTCTCATTATTGGATATTCACCCGTAATGCCCATGCCACCCAATATTTGTCGGCTTTCACGGGCGATATTCAAGGCCATTTCTACGTTGTTTCTTTTTGCGAGGGATATTTGAGCGGGAGTAGCCTTACCAGCATCCATCAATTGACCTAAGCGCCATGTTAAAACTTGGGCTTTGGTGATTTCAGTAAGCATTTCACTGAGCTTTTTTTGCTGCAACTGAAAAGAACCAATAGGCTTTCCAAATTGATGACGTTCTAGGCTATATCTTCTTGCTGTATCATAGCAATCCATGGCAGCCCCAATGGCTCCCCAACTAATGCCATAACGTGCAGAATTTAAACAAGTTAATGGGCCTTTAAGTCCAATAACGCCAGGTAAAATATTTGATTTTGGAACTCTTACGTAGTCAAACACCAATTCACCCGTTGCGCTGGCACGCAAACTCCATTTGTTGTGGGTAGTTGGGGTAGTGAAACCCTGCATTCCTCTTTCAACAATCAATCCTTGTACTTTCCCCTCGGGATTTTTAGCCCAAACAACAGCTACATCGCAATATGGTGAATTACTGATCCACATTTTTGCACCATTCAAGATAACATGATCACCATCATCTGTAAATGATGTGGTCATTCCCGCAGGATTCGATCCATGGTCTGGTTCAGTCAGTCCAAAGCTTCCCAGCCATTCACCCGATGCTAATTTGGGTAAATATTTCTGTTTTTGTTCCTCAGATCCAAACTTATAGATGGGATACATGACCAAAGAGCCTTGAACAGATGCCGTGCTGCGAATTCCGCTGTCACAGCGCTCTAACTCTTGCATGATCAAACCATAAGTGGTATAGTCCATGCCACCACATCCGTATTCTGAAGGGAGTTGCGGACCGAAAGCACCTATTTCACCTAAACCTTTCACCAAAAACCGGGGAAATTCAGACATTTGAGCATATTGCTCAATGATGGGAGATACATTCTTCTTAACCCAGTCTCTGACAGAATCGCGTATCAACTTTTGTTCATCAGAGAGTAAATCATCTACACCGTAAAAATCTGGAGAGATAAATTTGTCTTTTCCTCTGTTGGATTCGTAAAGTTCATCTAAATTTGAAATGCTCATATTGCAATCTACGCAAAAGTAAGATTCTATAAATGCACTATTCCTAATTTTAAATAAACAATATGTTAATCCTTGTGAGTGTCAATGACCTTCGAGTTCGAATACCAGTTGGTTTTTATCCTGAAGAAATAACTTTGAAAACCGATGTTTTTATCACCGTAAAGGTAAAATACCAGTCACAAAGTATTGATGATGATTTGGATAAAACCATTGATTATCAAAAGATAGGAGAGGCAGTAAAGCAGTTGTCACAAGCATCCTTTAAATTGCTTGAGACCTTCGCAGAAAAATTAATTGAACAGCTTTCATCTCTTTATGCCCACTTGGATTTGCAATGTATCTCTGTTGCAATAAAAAAAATGCACATTCTTGAAGCCGGAATAGACGCCCAAAGCCATGAGGTTTTCGTCGAAAAAAACGAATTTCAAGAACGCTAAATCCTTTGTTAGCAATTATATTTGAACAATGAAAATAGTAGGTTTGATTGCCGCCCTCCTTATTTCTAATTTGTGCTTGTCGCAGACTAGTTCCGTTAAGGGTTGGGTATTCGATCAACGCTCCTTAGAAACGATTCCTAACGCGGTGATTGTTAACAGCGCTAATAATCAATATTCTAAATCGAATTTATCTGGTTTTTTTCAAATTAGATCTGGAAATGGCGATCAACGATTCATCATTGCAGCACCCGGATATCGTCCTGTGTTGATTGAAATTGATGTATACGGCGAATCTGAAAAAAACATCTTCCTGGAGCCCGTCTATTTTGATGAACAAGACAGCACCAATCAAATTGTCAATCTGCACACCAGTGATATTTCGCACTATAAACTCCTTAAACGACAAATTCTACAATACAAAACCATTTTAAGCATCAGTGATCCCATCAAATTACTTCAATTTTTACCCGGAGTTAGTGGTGGTTTCGAAGGATTGTCTTCGTCATTTGTTCGCGGTAGCAATGCAGATCAAAACCTCATGCTCATGAATGGATTGCCAGTTTATGGAAACGGGCACATCTGGGGACTATTAAGCAATTACAACCCTGAAATCCTAAAAAGCACTGAATTATATAGAGGTATTGCTCCCGCAAGATTTGGAAATAGAGCTGGGGGAGGAGTATTGGATGTTATAACAACAGGCGGAAATGCAGAAGCCTGGAAAGGGAATATCAATTTTGATTTAGCAACCATGAACTTTGCTATTGATGGTCCTTTAGATAAAGCGGGTAAATGGACAACCTCTCTAGCTTACAGACGTAGTTACCTGGATTTGTTGCTTCAATCGCTTTCTCCCGATGCTTCGAATTCGTTGATAGGCAATGTTCATGATTTTAACTTTAAGTTGGATTTTAAAGAATCTCGAGATAGACATTGGAGTTTTTGGACCTATAACGGTAGAGATAAATATGGTTTGAAATTCGGTGACCTAATAACAGATTCTTTAGGAAGATCAGCCGACATTGAATTTGGGTGGACATGGACCTGGCAGAATACATTGGGAGGGGTGTCACTATCCCAAAAACTCTCAAAAGACCACTTTATGCACGCTCAGTTAGGTCTATCTAGATATTCATACAAGAACATGCTCGATGCGAAATCACTGTTTACCTCCAATAACGGAAGCGAAACCAATGAAGGATTTGAGCATATGAGAAATGCCATTACAGATATTTCTTTGAATGTAGATTTTGATTATTTAATCGGGCCTAAATCCAGCCTTAAATATGGAACACATTGGGTAACCCATCATATGAAACCAGGTGAATTAGATGTATTCCTTAAAACCAATAGTACCGTTCAAACAGATACCTTATACGGAACTTGGAATACCAATTTGGTTTCGGAGTTCTCAAACTATGCGGAGTTGGAGTTTCACCCCAATCCTTATTTGAGTTTGAATTTTGGAGGAAGAATTTGGACTTATTTGTCTACTGAAAACACCTATTTACGCTTCGAACCTCGATTAACCATCAACCAAATGCTGGAAGGTAAAAAGAGAATTCAACTAGGCTTGGGCATCAACAACCAAGGTATCCATCAGTTATCTAATGTTACGGGGATTTTGCCTAAAGATGTTTGGTTCCCAACAACCGGTAAGTTAAAACCACAACAAACAACTCAAGTTTCGGCCGCCTTCATACAACCTTTGAAAGAAGGCTGGGAGTTATCGATTGAAGGATATTACAAGTATTTTGCCGGAATCACCGACGTACTGCCTTCAAGAGATGAAAAACTGTCTTTAGCCTATTGGGAGAAAAGTGTGATTCAGGGTACCGGAAACTCTCAAGGTCTAGAATTTCTACTCACCAAAAGGTCAGGTATGTTGAATTCAATTGTTTCTTACACGTTAAGTTCAACAACTCGACTTTTTGACGATTTGAATTATGGTGATGAATTCTATTTTAGATGGGATAGAACGCACAAGTTTGCCGTTCAATTGGTATATCAACAAACAGAAGAATTAAGCTTCCATTGCAATTTTGTCTACATGTCTGGGAATCCTGTTACAGTGCCAACCGCTAAGTTTTTTACTCCTGATGGAAGATTGGTTTATGACTACAGTTACAAAAATAATTATCGATTACCCGATTATCAGAGGTTAGATATTGGTTTCACCAAGGAAATCAACTCCTCTAATAGATTTGATTACAGAGAGTTTTACGGTGTAAACATTTACAATGTTCTTGGAAAGAACAATGTTATGGTGGCAAGATTTCAAGATAGCAATACTGTGCCTGGCGAAATAAATTTAATTGGAACGGGCTATTTCCCATTTATGCCATCAGCCTTTTATAGAATTGAATTTTAATGAAGAACTTTAGAGCATTATACTGGATTTTTGGATTTGCCTTTTTCACATCTTGTGATAAAGATCTTCCAACCGACGGTGTTGAATTTAAAAAGCGGTTGGTTGTTTACGCGTTTGCTGATAACGACAATGTTATTCAGGTTAAAGTAGCAAATTCACTAGCAATTAATGATACTGCAGGGGCAGATCCTATCGAAAACGCCGTTGTCAAAATCCTAGACCAATCAACATCTAAAGAAGACATACTAAACTATTCATTTTTAAATGGTGGTTCTTACAACACCAATTACAAACCTAGATTAGGTAACAAGTATTCGTTGTCTGTTGAATACAAGGATTTTCCAATGGTTTACGGACAATTTGAAATCCCTCAGTCATTTGTAGCTGGTAAGGCAACATGGAGAGATTCAACCAATAAAGATTCCATCGGATTTTACACGGGCACTATTAGTTTTAACATTAATGACCCTGGAAGTGAATTGAATTTTTATGAAATTGGAATTTTTAGATACCAAGCGTTACTCAACGAATGGATTCTTATGCCAGTTCTTCCTGAAAATCCAGAAATTGCAGAAAATCCAGTAACGAATTCCGATGGGGCACTCATCTTGGAAGATGTGGAATTTAATGGACAAACTAAATTACTAAAGTTCTCTACTCCATATGGGTATTCATCGGGTTTTCCCTATAAATTTTTGGTGGTGGTTAAAAGTTTAAGCCCTGATTATTTTAAATACATGAAATCTGTTGGTGATTATCAAACACAAGGTGGACCATTTTCCGATCCATCTCCAATATTTACGAATATGCAAGGTGGGATAGGAATATGTGCAGGAGCTTCTATTACAAAGGATACCATTAGATGAGTATTGATACAACCAAAATTTCCATAAAAAACGCTCGTCAACACAACCTTCAAGGCATTGACGTAGTATTTGATCAAAATTCTTTTACTGTTGTTACCGGGGTTTCGGGCTCTGGCAAATCAAGCCTCGTTTTTGATACCCTTTTTGCCGAAGGACAAAGACGATATGTAGAATCTCTGAGTGCTTACGCTAGACAGTTTATGGGTAGAATGAAGAAGCCTGCCGTAGATTTTATTGAAGGATTATGTCCCGCAATAGCCATCGAGCAAAAGGTTAATACTCACAACCCTAGAAGTACAGTTGCAACATCAACTGAAATTTATGATTATCTGAAGCTCTTGTATTCTAGAGTGGGTAAAACCATTTCTCCCATATCCGGTAGAGAAGTAAAAAGAGACACCCCGCAAGACGTATTTAATTTTTGCAATTCATTGGAAGATGGCGAACTCATCCTCATTTTATCGCCAATTAAGGATGAATCCGCTGATTTATTGTCTGTCATTCAGAAAAAGGGATTCTCAAGAATTTATTCGAATCAGGAAATATTTAAAGTTGATGACTTGATTGAAAACAATACTGAAATTGATCTTAATCAATCATTTATTGTTATTGATCGAATTAAAATTGATAAAGAATCTGAAGACTTTACCTCGAGGTTGTTTGATTCCATTGAAACGGCTTTTTGGGAATCTAACGGTGACTGTGCAATCATCAATCACAAAACACACGAGCAATTTGATTTCAACAATAGATTCGAACTTGACGGAATCACCTTTGAAATTCCATCCAAAGACTTTCTGAGCTTTAATAATCCTTATGGCGCTTGCAAGAAATGTGAGGGATTTGGATCTGTTTTGGGAGTAGATGAGGATTTGGTCATTCCAGATAATTCTCTCAGTATTTACGAAGGATGTGTAGCTCCTTGGAGAGGCGAAATAATGGGAGAGTGGAAAGAACATTTCATCAAAGCCGCAGTTAAGATTGAGTTTCCCATTCATCGGGCTTATGCCGATTTAACATCCCAAGAAAAAAATATCCTCTGGAATGGAAACGGTAAAATCTTGGGAATCAATGATTTTTTCAAACACCTTGAAGAGAATAATTACAAAATTCAATATCGGGTTTTAGCCTCACGCTATCGTGGTAAAACCGTCTGCCCTGATTGCAGAGGGACAAGACTTCGGAAAGAAGCGGGGTATGTTAAAATTGCCAATACCAGTATTCAAGATTTATTGCTCAAAACAGTAGACGACGCGCACGATTTCTTCCAAAATATTGAACTTTCAAGCACAGATACAGAAATTGCTACTCGAATTCTTCAAGAAATTGAAACGAGGCTTGGTTTTTTAAAGGCCGTGGGACTGGGATATTTATCTCTGAGTAGACTATCTAACTCGTTAAGCGGAGGTGAGAGCCAGAGAATTAACTTGGCAACCAATTTAGGTTCAAACTTGACGGGTTCAATGTATATTCTCGATGAACCAAGTATTGGCCTGCATTCTAGAGATACAGAACGACTTATTGGTGTTTTAAAGGAGCTTCAATCTGAAGGAAATACAGTGATAGTAGTTGAACATGACGAAGATGTCATGAAACAAGCAGATAGAATCATCGATATTGGTCCTTTTGCCGGTAGTCAAGGCGGAAAACTGATTTTCAATGGAAATTTCCAGCAGTTATTGGACTCCAATGAGAGTCTAACAGGTAATTATCTTTCAGGTAAGAACAAGATTGAAGTGCCTATTTTGCGTAAACTGGCATCGAAGATTTCATTGTTGGGTGCCCAAGCCAATAATTTAAAGAATATTTCCATTGACATTCCCTTAAATTCATTGGTTGCAGTATCAGGAGTTTCTGGTTCAGGTAAGACCACCTTGATAAAACAAGTCTTATATCCAGCTTTAGCCAGAGAATTAAAACAATTTACCACAGCCAAACCGGGTACATTTAAAAAATTAGAAGGTGATTTGCATTTGTTGAAATCGGTTGAATTTGTAGATCAAAATCCCATTGGTAAGAGTTCTCGATCCAATCCAGTGACCTATGTGAAGGCGTATGATGATATTCGTGAGTTATATTCGAAAACTTCTGTATCAAAGCGCAATGGATTTAAACCTTCTCATTTCTCTTTCAACGTAGATGGAGGTCGCTGCGACAATTGTCAAGGCGAAGGTGAAACGGTTATTGAAATGCAGTTTATGGCCGACATCAAACTGACTTGCGAAGTCTGTAACGGACGAAGATTTAAGAAAGAAGTCCTAGAATCTGAATATAACGGCAAGAACATTTCAGATGTTTTAGATCTTACCGTTGATGATGCTGTAACATTTTTCCAATCCGAAAAAAATATCGTCGAGAAATTACTTCCTTTACAAAAAGTAGGACTCGGTTATGTCAAACTCGGACAAGGTAGCAACACATTAAGCGGAGGAGAGGCCCAAAGAGTGAAGTTAGCCTTTTATTTAAGTAAAGCCAATCCATTCAAAGAGGGAGGAGTGATGTTCATCTTTGACGAGCCAACCACTGGACTACATTTTTATGATATTCAAAAACTACTGACTTCATTCAATGCTTTGATAGAACAAGGGAACACCGTTTTATGTATTGAGCACAATCTAGATGTAATCAAATGCGCCGATTGGATTATTGATTTAGGTCCCGAGGCAGGAGATGCAGGTGGAAGCTTAGTTTTTCAAGGTCCCACCCCTCAAATCCTTAATATTTCTGAAAGTATTACAGCTCGTTATCTAAAAGAGAAATTTGAGTCCTGAACATGCCTGAGTTTGTTTTGATTTCAATTAAGTAAACCCCATTTTTTACTTTTGAGGGAAGCGTCAATGAGTTGCCGTTAACCTCAGTTTTTCCTACAAACTTACCTGTTAAGTCGAACATGTTTCCTGATTCAATCTTGGTGTCTTTATTTTGAAAACTTACTGCTAGTTTCTGTCCTGACTTAATTGGGTTTGGATAAACTCGTATTTCTGATTTCTGAAAAGATAAAGCATTTAAATTGTTGGATTTAAATTCCTCGGTAGTTGAAAAAACACAAGGATTTTCAAAAGTTAAAGAGGCCTTAGGTTGAACTGAGTGATAGACGTTCAAAACCTGACTCGGTGAATCTACAAAATCATATTCAAATGAAGCCAAATTAGATAATAGTAAACCGTTGTAATCATTAATTCTCCATTCGTGAATGGCTTGGTTGGTGTCGATAGACGATTCAAACTTATACTTAAAGTCATTTATCCAACTGCTTGAAAAGCTAGCATCCATCGAATCTACCAATTTTAAATTGATTTCATCGGAAAGGCCCGATTGACAGTTTTCATTGCTGGTATAAAAGAATACATAGGCTTCTTTATTTACGCCCGAGATAGTAACATCATTGGTGGTTGAGTATCGTTTTGTTCCTTTGCTCGATACGATCCAAATAGTATCCAATGCATTGAAATTATTGAAATTAACTGGTACGTTTAGTTGTTTGTAACCGCAACCTTCTGTTGCAGATAACTTTAAATCAAATCGAGGAGTATCAATAACAGTCACTCTTAAATCGATAGACTTCGAATAATATCCGCAGGCCAATTGATTGGAATCTAAAACACTAGCGGTATATCTTTTGAATTTTGATGCCGTTATTGTGAAGGATGTATCTGCGGTAGATGTGCTGTCAAAGGTCCAAGAGTAATTTGGTTCGTTCAAAATGTTGCTTAGATGGAATTGAACCTTTTCACCAAAACAAGGCGTAGAATCAGAGGCAATAAATTTGAAATCGATGTCCTTACAACCTGTTCCAGATCCCGTGATTTTGGCAATTTTGGTTACACCACAATAATACTTGGTATTGGCACGCAACCAAAATTCAACTTTATCGTAAGGATTTGCAATTGTTATGGTTTGGGAATCTACGGTTTTACCACCTGATGGGTTTGCCCAGGTTTTTCCTTTATCAGTGGAATATTGATAGCTGATCAAATCTCTCACTGCATTCCATTTAAAAGTAACTGAACTAATTGTTTTACCACTTATTGAAATTGATGGGGCGGCTAAGGTATCTGCTCCAAATATTTGCTTGGTATTAGATTCACTGGTACAGCCACCGGTATTTTTTGCCCAAACCTTAATGGAGTTTGATCCTAAGGACAAAGATTTTGTGATAAATGAATCAGTATCATACGGACCTGTTGCAGAGGAGATAGAATAAGAATCAGTGAATCCATTTTTATCTGAAGTAAAGATCAAAAGAGGTTCGCCAATGCAAGCGCTGTCGCCACTACTTCCAAATGAAACATCAAACTTTGGGACTTTAAGTTCCAAGACAGAAATCTCACGGGAAGTTTGCTTGCATCCGTTTGTTCTCGTTGCAACCGCAAAGAACTTTCCGGCAGTATCTGTTTTAAGAGTCAAACCTGTTGTGCCGTTATTCCAAGCGTAGGAGTGATTGCTCATGGGCATAATTTCAATCGATGCAGTATCACCTTCACACAATGGAAGAATATTGCCATTGGTATTTAGAATTGGTGCTGAAGCACCAATGAGTACATTGAAAGAAATGGTATCGTTCAATGAACTACCTTTTGAATTAAAACTTTTCACAATGGCTATCCGTGCACCTGTGGTTGAATACTGAACAGTAGGGGTGGAGTCAGTAGAAGTGGAAGGGGTTCCTCCAGGGAAACTCCAAGAATAGGAGGTGGGGTTATTGGTTGATGACGCGGAAAATTGATTCTGAGCAAAAGTACATGCTACTGTAGATTTCAAGCTAGCCTTTGCTTTAGGTAAAAGGGTACTGGGCGAAATCGAAATCGTTTTATTGTAAATCATGTCTCCTCCGGTACCACCGTTATTGTCAGCAACATTTAAAGCTACATAGAAATTTATATTTCCTACATTGCTGCTGGGGGCTGTCCATTCAAAAACCCATGCAGCAGAGTCGGTTGCAACAGCTCCCGTACCTTGGCTGCTGTGTTCAACATAATAACGAGTAGAACCAGAAACTGTAGAACTAAAAGTACCAGTCCTGTTATTTAAACTTGTAAATGTACCTGCTGCAGTATTGTTTTTATTGAGAGCCGTAACCATGAATCCAAACTTAGATTTACCCGTTTCTTTATAAGAAAGTACTATCCTGTATGTGGAATCAGGTATATATCCATTTCCTGTAAAGTTGCCTGTCAATTTAATTCGACCATGATTGGTGCCGCTGGTTTGAAGTGCGTTTCCGGTATGACAAGAAGTACACGTGCTTTCGTTAGGTGCCCCAGTTCTTGGTGATGAATTACCGCTGGAGCTACTGTGGATTTGAAAGGTAGAAACCCCAAGTATCCCTAAAATGAAAATACCCGTTTTAATGTAAAATGTCTTCATATGCTTGAATTGATAGACTATATGTAATTATAAAGACAAAAATACACACCAAAACGTTTTCTCTTTCGTCTTATTATTTCTATCAATTATCTAACATTCTTGATACTAACACCTTTTGGGGTTATTTTTGCTTTTTTATGAGAAAACTTTTCATTGTCGCATTTAATTTGCTTTCAAGCGGTTTGTTCGCTCAAGCAACAATGATCAAAAAGGTCAATGCGGTTCCCGGTAAATTGGTAATTCCTTATGAGCATTATGTTCTTCCAAACGGATTAGAGTTGATTGTGAGTGAAGATCATTCAGATCCAGTTGCTCACATTAATGTTACTTATCATGTAGGTTCTGCAAGAGAAACCCCAGGTAAATCAGGGTTCGCACACTTTTTTGAGCACATGCTCTTTCAAGGTTCAAAGCACGTTGCTGATGAAGAGCACTTCAGAATAATCAAAGAATATGGAGGAGAAGTTAACGGTAATACAACCCGCGATAGAACGGTTTACGTTGAAACTTTCCCGTCCAATTTCACCGAAACAGCACTCTGGATGGAAGCAGATCGTATGGGTTTCTTCTTAGAAGGATTTACCAAAGAGAAATTTGAAAATCAAAGAAGTACGGTAAAGAACGAAAAAGATGAAAGATATGATCAACCTTTCGGGTTCTTAATGGAAGTTAAAGACCAGGAGTTATACCCTTCTGATCACCCTTACAGTTGGTCTACTATTGGATTTGTAGATGATCTGGACAGAGCAGATAGCAACGATTTAAAGAACTTCTTCCTTCGTTGGTACGGTCCTAATAACGCTTGCATCATCGTTTCTGGTGATGTGAATGCTGCTGATGTTGTAAAATGGACAGAAAAATATTTCGGTGGAATTCCTGCTGGAAAAACAGTGAAAAAGAAGCGCGTTAAGCCAATTACCATTGAAAAAGAAAGAGTGAAAAGCGTTCTGGATGCAAATGCTCCTGTTCCTTTGATGTACATAACCTATCCAACGGTTCCTGCATACCATGAAGATGAAGCAGCACTTGATCTGCTCGCTTATCTAATGGGTGGAACTAAATCTTCGGTTTTATATAAGCGTTTCTTGGACTCAGAAAAAGCACTCCAGTTGAACGTGAATAACAATCCCTTGAGTGTTATCAATCATGAATTAGCGGGTGAATTTAGCTTTACTATGGTGGGATATCCTTGGTCTGATATGTTTAAGATGAAGGATGAACTCATGAAAGTGGTAGATTCTTTTGAATTTAACAACTTCAGCAACGAAGATTTAAATCGTGCCAAGCAGAATCTTTTGTCTTCTTTTTCCGGGGGATTTGAGAGCGTTGAAAGAAAAGCAAATTTCTTGAGCACTGTATGGTACCTAGATATTAAGAATGATTCTGGTGCGTTATATTCACTTGCAGACGAAGCAAACAGATATCAAAAAATTACTCGTGAAGATATTTTAAGAGTTTATAGAAAATATCTAAAAGGAAAATTCAATTCTGTTATTGATATTCAACCTTTGAGGGTTGCTGAAGGTGAAAAAGCCCCCAAATATGAAAGCGTTAATCCAAATGCCAATTATAAGAGCGTTGCTCTTGATCTGGAGTATCAAAATCTTCAACTCAGACAGGTAAAAGACAACTTTGATCGTAGCATCAGACCGACTCCTGCTCCAATCAAACCCGTTACAGTTCCCAAAATCAGCAGATCAGAATTGTCTAACGGAGTGAAAGTTTATACATCAAACTTCGATGAAACCTCAAGAGTTTATGTGACTTTTGGTGTTGAGGGTGGTGAATTACATGAAAACGGAAAAGATATTCCTTGGGGTGTTGCAAGTTTAACAGCTGCAATTCTAGGCGAAGGAACCAAGAATAAAACACCTGAACAATTGGAAAATGCCTTAGAAAAGTTAGGTGCCAGTATCGGATTTTCGAACAGTTCTAGTGGATTTTCAGTTTACTTAGATTGTGAGAAATCAAATTTAGACCAAGCCGTGAAATTGATGGAAGAAATGATGTTTGAACCACGTTGGGATGAGGCAGAATTTAAGAAAATCAGAAAGCGTTCAGTTGAAGGGGCTAAAAGCAATTTGTCGTCTAGATCTTCAGGTATGTCAAATGCATGGGCTCGACTAAATTATGGTGAAAGTGCCTTCGGACATTACACTTCTCCAGATGAATTATCTAAGGTGAACATTGGAGATTGCAAAAAGTACTACGAGAATTATTTCAACTCTAACAATTCAAGATTGGTTGTTGTAGGACCTATCACTTCTGAAGAAGTGTCTCAAAAATTGAATTTTTTCAGTAAACTTCCTAGGTCAACTACCCAAATAGCTACTCCTGTTACACCACAAGATTTTACAACTTCTCAAATATTTGGTGTGCAGTACACCGATGCAGAGCAAAGTGATATCATGATGGGCTTTAAATCACTTCCATATGATTATAAAGGCGATTTCTTTAAGAACGGTATCATGAACTTTGCGTTAGCTGGTAACTTCAATAGTCGTATGAATTTGAAGATTAGAGAAGAAAAAGGCTGGACCTACGGCATTAGAGGTGGATTTAGCCCATCATTTAAGGATATGCCTGGTTATTATGTAATTTCAGCTGGTGTAAAAGCTGAGACTACAGATAGTGCTATTAACGAGATTATCTGGATGGTTAATAAGTACAAGGAAGAGGGAATGAGCAATGAAGAGTTTGAATTTACGAAATCAGCTCTAATCGCTTCTCAAGCGCTTGATTATGAAACTTTAGGACAAAAGGCAGGATTTATTGCTCAGATGGCATCTAGAAATCTACCTGATAACTATGCTGATGAACAATTAGCGGTTCTTCAGTCGTTGTCTAAAGACGAATTAAATGCACTTGCTAAGAAATATTTGGACACAGATAAAATGGTGATTGTTGTTGCGGGGGATATGGTTTTGTTGAAAGATCGTTTGGATCAATTAGGTCTTGGAAAGACTCAATTATTGAACAAAGACGGTTCTGGTAAAATTAAATACTACAAGGCCGGTTCTTCTAAGCATATCAAGAATTATCGCTAAAAATCGATAAATCCATATTTTAAAAGGCTCAACATTCTAAATTGTTGAGCCTTTTTTTATGCTATAAATTCCCATTAAATTGTCTAAAAATTGTGGGGAACAATCCATTAATATCTCGTTTAAAACAACGATCTGAATGTATATTGCAGGTAATTGATTTTGAATATGGAAGAGAACAATATAAAGCCCGAAGAATTCAACGAAAGAATCATTCCCATTAACATTGAAGACGAAATGAAGACCGCTTACATCGATTATTCGATGTCGGTAATTGTGTCTCGCGCACTTCCTGATGTAAGAGATGGTTTGAAGCCAGTACACCGTCGTGTACTTTACGGAATGGTTGATTTAGGTTTGGCATCCAATAGACCTTATAAGAAGTCAGCTCGTATTGTGGGTGAAGTATTAGGCAAGTATCACCCCCATGGTGATTCATCTGTTTACGATACCATGGTGCGTATGGCTCAAAGCTGGAGCTTGAGATATCCTTTTGTAGACGGACAAGGTAACTTCGGATCAATCGATGGTGATCCACCGGCTGCAATGCGATATACCGAGGCAAGAATGAGAAAGATTGCCGAGGAAATGATGACAGATATCGACAAAGAAACGGTTGATTTTAGACCCAACTTTGACGAAAGTCTTTCAGAGCCTACAGTTCTGCCAGCAAAAATACCAAATCTATTGGTAAACGGTGCTTCAGGTATTGCGGTAGGTATGGCTACCAATATGGCTCCCCACAATTTGACCGAAGTGTGTGAAGGAATCATCATGTACATTGACAACAACGATGTGACAGTTGCTGAATTGATGGAAGTGGTTAAAGGTCCAGATTTTCCAACCGGTTCAACAATTTATGGAGTAGAAGGCATCAAAGATGCATTTGAAACTGGACGTGGAAGAATTGTCATGCGCGGTAAAGCCGAATTTGAAACTTCTAAAACGGGCAAGGAAATGATTGTGGTAACTGAAGTCCCTTATCAAGTTTCTCCTCCGCAAATCATCGTAAAAGCAGTTGATTTAATCCATGAAAAAGTGATTGAAGGAATATCGGCAGTTCGCGATGAAAGTGGTAGACAAGGTATGCGTATTGTGTTTGACTTGAAACGCGATGCCATCCCTAATGTTATTTTAAATCAACTTTACAAGTACACCCCGCTTCAAAGCAGTTTCTCGGTGAACAACATTGCTTTGGTCAACGGAAAGCCTGAAATGCTTAATTTGAAGGATATGATTCGCCATTATGTGGCTCATAGACATCAAATCATCGTTCGCAGAACTGAATATTTGTTGAGCGAAGCTCGCAAGCGTATTCATATCTTGGAGGGACTTATTATCGCATTAGATAATCTTGATGCAGTAATTGCTCTGATTAGAAATAGCAAGAATCCCGATGATGCCAAAAACGGTTTGATGGAACAATTCGGTTTATCGGAAATTCAGTCTAAAGCTATTTTGGATATGCGTTTACAGCGTTTAACCGGACTTGAAATCGAGAAAATCCGTGAAGAGTATCAAGCAATTTTGAAAGAAATCGCTTACTATGAGCAAATTTTGAGTGATAGAGATCTCAGAATGAGCATCATCAAAGATGAAACTCGTGAAGTAGCTGAAAAGTACGGCGACGAACGAAGAACTAAAATTGAATACAACGCTGAAGAAATCAACATAGAAGATTTGATTCCAAATGAAGAAGTGGTAATCACCATCTCTCATAAGGGATATATCAAACGTACTGCGTTGTCTGAGTACAAAGAACAAAATAGGGGTGGACGCGGACTTCGTGGTGTAGCTCACAGAGATGAAGACTTCGTAGAACATTTATTTGTAGCAAGCACCCACAACTATTTATTGTTGTTTACAGAGCAGGGTAGATGTTTCTGGTTGAAAGTATATGAAATTCCAGAAGGTGCCAAAGCAACAAAGGGTAGACCCATTCAAAATTTGATAAGTATCCCAAATGATGATAAAATCAAAGCCTACTTGAATGTTCTTAACTTAAAAGATCCTGAATATTTAGAAAACAACTTCATCGTTCTTGTGACTAAAAATGGTATCATCAAGAAAACGTCTCTAGAGGCGTATAGTCGTCCTCGTGCAAACGGAATCAACGCCATCACAGTTAGAGATGGAGATGAATTGCTTCAAGCGAAAATGACCGATGGTGTAAGTGAAATTATCATCGCCAAGAGAAAAGGTAAAGCCATCAGATTCAGCGAAATTAAAGTTCGTCCAATGGGAAGAACTGCTGCTGGGGTTAGAGGTGTTACCCTAGAAGATGAAAACGATGAAGTAATTGGCATGATTTGTGTAAATCCCAACAAAGGAGTATCGAATATTTTGGTGGTTAGCGAAAATGGATACGGAAAACGTTCTGATTTAGATGATTATCGTGTTACAGGTCGTGGTGGAAAAGGAGTCAAAACCATCAGTATCACTGAGAAAACCGGTGTTCTTGTGGGAATTATGGATGTGAATGACGACGATGGACTGATGATCATCAATAGAAGTGGAATGACCATTCGTATGGCTATCGATAAACTTAGGGTTATTGGTAGAGCCGCTCAAGGTGTTAAGTTGATTAATATCAAGGGCAACGATAGCATTGCCAGCATAGCGAAAACTCCAAGAGAAGAAGATGAAGAAATTGAAATGGGTGAAATAGATGAGAATAACCTTCCGTCGGATAATTCAATCGATTCTTCTGATTCTGTAGAACCAACTGTCGAATAATATTAAGTTAGTCATTTATATACTTGTTATGAATTTAAATCTTTTAAAATCAGGACTTTTACTCGCAACTGTTTGCTTGAGCATGAGTGCAATGGCACAAAAAAGGTCTATTAACACTGCTGAATTTGCACTTGAAAGTGGAAATCCTGACGATCTAATCATCGCGATTGAGGAAATTGAAAAAGCCCGTCAAAATGAAAAAACCAACAATGCAGCCAGAATGTGGCTCATCCGTTCAAAGGTTTACTCTACAGTTTTTGACAAAAAAGGCAATGAAATGATCCAACCATTTAGCAAAATGTCGGGAATGAAATCGGCTGAATCTATCTTGAAGTTTTACGGACAAACTTCCGACAAAAAAACTTCTGTTGATTTAGAAGAAGCGCAATTTCAAGTGGGAGCCGCATTTGCTTCATCTTTCAATGAATCTATGGCGTACTCTGAACAAATTGAAAAAGCTGGTTCAGATGAAATCAAGGGCAAATTGAATGACACGATGGTCATCTATTATCAATATTTGCTTGATTTATATTCCAAGTTAGATACTGGAATGATCAACAATTTGAAAGGGCAGAAGGTAGAACGCGACTTTTTCGTTGAGAGAATTGCATATTTTGCGTTGAGTAATTCGAGTCTTGAAAATAGAAAAAAAATCATGGAAGATTTGGTGGCTAAAGAGCGCCCAACACCTTTAATGATTGAGAGTTATTCAAAAGAATTGATGACCTCAGGTGATACAGTAGGTGCTTACAGAGTAATCAAAAATGCTTTAGTAAAAACCAACTACGACAACGATATATTTAACGTCTTAGTTAACTATTACCTGTCAATCAACAAAGAAGAAAAGTTGATGGAAGAAATCCAAGGTCAAATCCAAGAGAATCCAAATTCTCGAATTTATTGGATCAGAGGATATCTAAATGAAAAAACGCAAAAATACGATGAAGCGACTGCAGATTATAAAAAATCACGCGAGTTAGACGAATTCAATTATGATGCCAACTGGAATTTGGGTGTTTGTCTGATGAAATATGAAACACGTAAACTTCTTGAAGGAAAAACTCCAAGCGACCCTGCGGCAAAAGCAAAAATTGAACAACAGCGTATAAAATTGTTCCAGGAAGCTAAAGGATACTTAGAATTTGCCTTGGAAAATCCAGATTATTCAAAAACTGAATTAAAAGACATTTCTAAAGCTCTTAGAACTTGCTGCTTGGAATTAAACGACAACAAATGCGCTGGTGATTATAGAGATAAGATTCGTGAATTGGAAGGATTTTCATTAAGTGTTGGTGACAAGTTTATTTATCAAATTGATGGAAATTCCAACAGCATGGATATTAGCTACCAGAATAACAGAAATACCGTTTCAACAATTTCTTTAAAAGCAGATCCTAAGAAAGGGATTTCTGTAGAAAAGGAATTTGCAGCTGCAGGTTGGGTGAAAAACGGATATGTATGGCAAAAGGAATTTGAATACACCGACAAATCAGACATGTTAAGTTTGAGTGTTCGTGTAAACGATGAAAGCACTGTAAAAGGATTGATCTTAGTAAACGGAGTAATTGTTGCTGAGAAAGAAGTAGATGGTCCTGAGACTAGATTCTATATTCAGTTCTAAAATTAGTTAAGCGGGGATTAACAGTTCCCGCTTTCTTTTAATAATACAATTTAACATAATGTAAATTATAAAACTAAAGTGTGTTTTTAAAAGGCCTGCTCGTGGCAGGCCCTTTGTCTGTTATTTACTTACTGATATCGATGTCGATTCAATCAACATTCTGTCCTCATTGAATACTTTGATGAAATAAATTCCAGATGATAAATTCAAATTGAAATCGGAAGATTTACCAGCAATCATTTTGTTTGAAATCATTAGTTGTCCGCTAGCATTCCAGATTTCAACAGATCCACTCACGAATGATTTAACTGCGAAATTTCCATCGTTTGGATTTGGATAAATTGAAATGGCATTTTTTAGGAAACTGTTAGAATTTACCGAGTTCAATATCAATGCATTGGAACTATCACTTAAACAACCTTGCCAACTTAAGCACGCCACATATCTACCTGTGTTTTTAGCATGAAAAAAGTCTCCAGTTCCTACTTTTACTCCGTTTCTAAACCATTGAACTTGTCCGTAACCAGGATAATTTAAAGGTCTCAAGGTATCAAAATCAACACCAATAGCCAATGTAGGTACCGAAAGGTTCACAGTTATTACATTGCTTTTCAAACTATTGGGACTAGTACATTGATAATTTGTTGATACAACTACATGAAACTGATCCTTGTCTCTCAATGGAGGCATTACTTTATAAGCATTTTGATTGGCTCCATTTATAGATGTATTGTTCTGATACCATTGGTAATTCAAAGTGATATTATTCATGTCCTGATTGGTATAATCAGACAAAATCAATAAGCTATCTGATTTACAAGGCGAATTGTTGCTTGAAATGATTTTCACATCTAAGGGAATTATCTTTCTGACGGTGATGTTTACAGATTCGGTATCACTGCCAATTTCGTTTTCAGAATACAAGATCAAATTATAATTTCCGATGCCTGAAAAATTGAATTTCGCCGTTGTGGATGTAGAATCCGTTGAATTAGTAAATGTGGGTGTCCCACCTGAGAATCTCCAACGGGTCTTAGTTGGTGTAAATTCGGATTGGTCAATTACGGTAATGGATTCATTTTGACAAACAACCTTATTGGAAATGCTGAATTTTGCAATGGGTTTGTTTGTTTTTATCCATGCATCACTGGTGAAAACCCCTCTCCCATGTGTTGCAACCATAATCATTCCATCAGATTGTCTAAAATACAATCCGTCTACTCTTACAGCTCCCATACCCTCATTTTGAGCCACCCAATTGGGAGTTGTCGCTGAAATATTGCTGCATGCGTAAATTCCTAGCTCAGTGCCTATGATAACCTCTCCGTCTTTGTATGGATTAGATAAAATACAATGTACCGGCATATTAGGTAGGTTTCCATCTATGGCTTTCCAGGAGGTACCGCCATTGTAAGAAACGTAAACGTTATTTACTCCGTAATTACTTAGCGTAGCAAATAAGGTATCTACATTTTCATTGTGTCCATGCAACCATGAAATATTTCCAGCGTTGATACCCGATGAAATTGAGGTAAAAGTGGGAGTTCCAGAATGAGCGTTATCTGCATACATCAATGCTCCAGATCCGGTTCCTACAAAAACTCTACACTTGCCGTCACTTTTCTTTTGTATGGCTTGTAAAAAGCTGGCTTTACCCAATGATGAATTTCCAAAAGCAATGGTTGAAGCACTATTATAGTCATTGAAAATACTGTTTCTAAAAAGAGATCCATCATTTTCAGCAGTAAACAAATAATCGTTCACATAATCTAAGGTTGCTGCGTTGATGAAATTACCGGTGCTGCTGCTGTTTAAGATTTGCTCGAATGATTGCCATCCATCGGTTGTACCATAAAATTGGTTATACACATACGATACCACCATTTTCTGGTCTGATTTCTTGGATATAAAATTTAAACCACCATCACCACCCCAAAGATTTTTTTCATCGTTTAATCCCGATACATCAAAGTAAACAGTGCCATTGTCTTGTGCTCCTGCCAACATAAGATGTGAGCCCTTTGTGTTTGACATTGATCCACCATAAAATTGAGTGACCAAATAACCATTGTTGCGTTCTGCAAATGCGGTGCTGCTGTTTTGAGGATTGTTTTGGATGTTTGCAGCGTAAAATACACCACCATCACCACCAATCAGAACTCTATTTCCATCCGAATGATACACAATTTGATGTTGATCAGCATGAACATAAGAGCAACTAAGCGTGTTTTGATTTGCATTATTGCTCCATTTTGATATTTGTGTCCAATTGCTTCCAGAATTGGTAGATCTAAATAAATTGATTCCCCCAATAATTAATTCCGATGCTTTTTTGGGATTAACAGCCATTATCAAGTCATACCAAGCCTGTCCGCGAGTGAAATCTGTCGAAGGAATCCCTTGGTCAGCATCTGCAGGCTCAGTGACGGTACTCCAATTAGAGCCTTGATTAAACGTGCGTGCAATGGATTCTACCTTTCCACCCGATTCAAATACAGCGTAAATGGTATCTTTAGAACTAGGCGCGCATGCAACATCTACCCTTCCAGAAAGTGAATTATTATCAGTATAGGCCACTGTAAACGAAGTCCCATTGTCGCTATACAGAACGCGTCCACCGCCTTTGTCAGAAGCTGTAGATCCTGAATTTCGGCGTGTACCTAACCAAATTCTGTTGTCAGCTCCAATCTCTAAGTCTGCAATGCAATACTTCAAAGATGTACTTGGAATATTAGAAATAACATTGGTAAAAGAGCTTCCACCGTTGGTACTTCTCATTAAACCAATATTGCTCACACTCCCGTTCCACTGTCCGCCATAGTAATTGATATCGGTTGCAACGTACAATACACTGGTGCCACTTTCATTTCTTACAACCAAATCATTGATGTAAAAGTAATTTGCAGTATTACTGAGGTGGCTCCACGTTGTTCCTGCATCTGTGGATTTAAAAATACCATAACCTCTAGACGTTGTGGTAGTGCTTCCAAATCCTTCACCGGTGCCTACATATATGATTTTTGAATCATTAGGATCAAAGGCAATGCAAGAAACTGTGATGTTCGCCCATATTCCGGAGACGTTTTTCCATTCACTGGAAGCACTTGTTATATCATTGTTATACCATAGTCCACCAGTGACACCGCCAGCCCATACTTTTTTTCCTGTATTATCATTCGGGTCAAATGTAAGTGCTCTGGTTCTGCCACCAACGTTGTTTGGACCGCGTGAAACCCAAGGAGAGGCTGAACTTCCTGGATTGGCTCGAAGTCCTATGTTTTTTTGATTTAACTTTTGTAGAGTCCCAAAAAGAACTTCAGGTGTGGGTCTTCCTAAAGCAGGATCCATGGTCTCAATGTAATCTTGCTTCCAAAACTCTAATGGAGTTTCAGGGGTGATGTTTTGAGACTTTGAAATTGACTTATTTAGAGACTTTTTTGTCTTTTTTACAACTTTGTTATATTTTTTAATTTGTTTTAATTCAATTGATTGAGTTTGACTAATTAAAGAACTAGTTGATGCAATTGAGAGAATAGAAAGTAAGAGTTTGATATTCATAAGACGTAATATTTAATGTTATTCAACCCAACTTTTCCAGTAGTTTGGATCTTCTAAATTCAATGCTTCTTCGGTAATTTGAAGCGGATAAAAAGGGTCGATCATTACAGCGAGTTCTTTGGTTTCTGTTTTACCAATACTCTTTTCAACGGTCCCTGGGTGTGGTCCGTGAGGAATTCCTTTTGGGTGTAAAGTAATCATTCCTCTTTCAACATGCTTTCTACTCATGAAATCGCCATCAACATAGTATAGGATTTCATCGCTATCTACATTTGAATGGTTGTAGGGAGCAGGAATGGATTGTGGATGATAGTCATACATTCGAGGAACAAAGCTGCAGATCACGAAATTTCGGCCTTCGAAAGTCTGATGTATCGGAGGTGGCATATGTAATCTACCGGTTATGGGCTCAAAATCATGGATGCTAAATCCATACGGGTAGCAATATCCATCCCAACCAATGGCATCAAACGGATGAGTAGCGTAGGTATAGGGATACAAAAGGTTTTGTTTCTTGATAAATACCTTGAAATCACCCTTTTCATCATGAGTCACCAAGTTCTCAGGAAGTTTAATATCGCGTTCACAATAAGGTGAATGCTCTAGAAGTTGACCGAAGGAGTTTTGGTATCTTTTTGGTGGATATATAGGCGTGGGTGATTCAATCACCAACAATCTATTGTTTTCATCGTTGAATTCCAATTGATAAATGGTACCTCTTGGAATCACCAAATAATCTCCATATTCAAATCTAATTTGACCGTAAATGGTTTTTAGGGTTCCGCTTCCTTCGTGAACAAATAAAACTTCATCTGAATCGGCATTTTTGAAGAAATAATCGGTCATGCTTTGCTTAGGAGCTGCAACTGATATGGTGATATCGGTATTCAACAATAAAGCTACCCTGCTCTTCAAATAATCATTGGTTGGCGGAGTTTTGAATGTAATAAAACTGCGGTTACGCATGTTTTTACTTTGGGCAACTTTTGGTTCCACATTGATGGGCTCACCAATATCTTTGACCAAAGTAGGAGGATGTGAATGGTATACCAATGAGTACATGGAATTAAATCCTTCAGTACTAATAAGTTCTTCAGCGTACAGAGTTCCGTCAGGTTTGCGGAATTGTGTATGTCTTTTACGCGGTACTTGACCAAGCTTGTAATAAAACGCCATAATTATAAAATTCCAACGAATATAATGAAGAATTCATGGAGGTTTATCCACGGATTGTCATCAAATATCCCTAATTTCGGTAGGTTGATTGTTTCCAAAAGATAGATCAACGTCATTATTTGAATTGGAATCTTATGAAAAGAAAGGAATTTATAAAAAATACAGGAATTTTTATCGGTGGTAGCCTTGCAATCCCATCATTATTTTCATCAAATAAAAGTGATTATAGTGTTTCTGAATATGTAATTCTTATAAATCTGGGTGGTGGAGTTAGAAAACAAGATGTTCTTGGGTACGAAAATCCTAAGAACACTCATGCTTTATCTAAAATTGACACTATTATTCCCACTTTTTTTGGAGGTAAATTTCCGGAAAAATATCAGGACATTATTTCTAGCAATAACAACTATTTTTCAAATTTGCCTTTAATCAATCAGGGTATTTTGTTTTCAGAAGTTGAGTCGTTTAGTAACGAGCACGAACCAAATTTTAGATCATTGGTTTCTGTTAAAGAGAATGATGCCCAAAATGAAGTTAATCACTCAATCTTTTCCTTGTTGTCAAAATACAAGAAATTCACCAAAGATGAGATGTGGCAAATTGGTGGAATTCAAATAGAAAAGAATTCTAGTTTCAACTATGTACCTTCAGGGCGAACTGATGATGAGACTATACAAAATGCTGCAAATGTTATATACCAGCATAAACCTAAATTCAGCAATATCAATTTAAATGATGCCGATGCTTGCCACTCAAGTTACAGCAGTTATTTGAATTCTATTGTAAGATCTACGGAATCTATTCATCAACTTTGGAACAACATTCAGAAAAGGGATTCTGCAATGTCTGGTAAAACAACTTTGATCATTATTCCAGAGATTGGACGAAATTTAGAAGCAAATTCCATTACAGACCAACATGGATTTCATTCATTCGATCACAACGACGATAATAGCCGTAAAACATGGAGTCTTATTGTAGGTGCTGGTATTTCAGAGTCAAACAAAAATCGAATAGTCACAGAGGTGAAAGAATCACATCAAATTTTGCCTACAATAACCCAGTTGTTTGGTGTACATCATGAAATTAAACGTCAACTCATGTTGATCAACGATTTCAAGAGTTTATTGGTATAAATTGACTGTTTGCAACGAAATTTGTTACTGTGATTTCAAGCCATTGGACCTACTACTATTGGTCAGAGAGATTCGCATCTGAGATATTGGGTACTTATTGGCAAAATGCCATTAGCTTCAGTAAAGACTCATTATTGGTTCAGTTTGCAGGTAAGAATACCCAAAAAGTATATGAATTTAAGTTTATCGACGGGGAACTTGTCATTTCTGAAGGTAACCAAATCAAGAATACTTCCAAAACCAAGCAAAATGCAGTGGTCCAATTCAAGGAATTGGTCAATCAAAGTGTTTTAAATGTTGAATGGTCATTGTTTGATAGGCAAATAACGATAGAGTTTTCTAATCAGTATAAGTTGCTCATTAAAGGATTTGGTCGTTATTCTAATTTGTTGCTTTACCCTCCAGACCAAGACCTACCCGATTCAATTTTTCGTTTGAATTTGAAAAATGATTGGGAATTCAAACTTCAAAAGTCAACTGCTTTTGTTTTTGTGAATTCCAGCCGTTTATTGACAGACTATAACATTTGTTATACTAAAAATGACTTCGAAAATAGATTTAAATCATTAAATAACAATGAAATAGAATTATTGTTTGATGACGGATTTTTTAAAGGCGATTTAGGGGGACAAACAACCATTTTAAATAATATAGATTTTTACAAACTCGGAAAATTGACTTCAAGGAATGATAATCTTCTACTTTCAAAGGGCGTTTCCAGTTTTCAAGAATGGGGAAGTTTATTAGATGATTTTTTCAGGTCATACAGTAAAAAGTACTTCTTCAATAAAAAGAAATCGGATGTTATAGGAAGACTTGAAAAAGAAATTAAAGTTCACAGAGCTCAAATTAAGAATTTAGAAGCACGCATTAACGAAATCTCCACCCGAAGAAGTTTTCGGGAATTGGGCGATTTATTACTGACAAACGCGCACAGCATAAAAAGAGGAACCAGTGAGGCTTTGGTTTCTGATTATTTCACGGGACATCGAATCCGGATAAAATTGAATCCGGATTTAACAGCAGCTGAAAACGCTGAAAAGTATTATCGAAAAGCCAAGAATGAATCACTAGAACGAGCTAAGTTTAATGAAAATCTAGAATTTAACCAGCAGGCGATGAACAGCAAAGAGGTGGCATTAAGTCAAGTCTTGACTGCAGAAAATTCAAAAGATCTGAGTTTAATTGAAGCAAGTCTGAAAAATCGTCCCCAGAAAGAAAGCAAAACTAAGGTCTTTCCTTACAAATTTTATGAATTCCAGGGTTTTGAAGTTTGGGTTGGTAAAAATGCAAAAAGCAACGATGAGTTGCTTAGGTTGAGTAAGAAAAACGATTTGTGGCTGCATGCTTTGGGAGTCTTTGGTTCACACGTCATTATTAGAAAAAAGTTAAGAGAATATCCTAAAGAAGTTATTCGATTCGCAGCGGAACTAGCGGCATTTCATTCAAAAGGCAAGCATCAGGGCCTTCAAACAGTAATGGTAGCGGAAAGAAAGTTTGTAAGTAAACAAAAAGGAGCATCTGCAGGTATGGTAAATGTATTGCAATTTCAAAGTATGGATGTAGAGCCTAAAAATCACGGATAAATTTTTAAAAACACAATGATTTGATAATGAGTAGTTAAGATAATTAACTCCGAAAAAACACCGATTTTTTTCTAATTAGGTTTGTGTTTTCCGAAAACGTCTCTATATTTGCACTCGAATCAAGAACGAATCAAAAGGGGGCTTAGCTCAGCTGGTTCAGAGCATCTGCCTTACAAGCAGAGGGTCACTGGTTCGAATCCAGTAGCCCCCACAAAAAAAGAGCCTCGCGAAAGCGGGGCTTTTCTTTTTAATGTTGGGTTTTCTTTTAATTCTTTTGATAGCTCACATTTAAGTCTCGTTTCCTTAAATTTGTAATTATGAGAAACGAATCAAAAGAATTCTTGCATAAATACCTTGACAATGTCTCTCCAACAGGATTTGAATATAGCGGCCAAAAGATTTGGTTGGACTATTTAGAACCATATGTTGATGAGCAATTTATGGATGTTTACGGAACTGCAGTTGGCGTAATTAATCCTGGTAAAGAATATAAAGTAGTTTTAGAAGCTCATGCCGATGAAATTAGTTGGTTTGTGAATCATATTACCGACGACGGTTATATTTATGTAATTCGCAACGGTGGAAGTGATTTCCAGATTGCACCTAGCATGCGTTGTAACATTTTCTGCGAGAATGGTGAAATTGTCAAGGGTATTTTTGGGTGGCCCGCAATACACGTAAGACCAGATAAAAATCCTGAAACCAAACAAGACACCATTTTTATTGATGTTGGATGCAAAAACAAAGAAGAAGTTATTGCCTTAGGTATTCATGTTGGAGCTGTTGCAGTTTTTGAAGCTGGCTCTGAGTGGTTGAACGACCAATTTTTAATCGGAAGGGCTTTAGATAACAGAATTGGTGGATTTATGATTGCCGAAGTTGCCAGAACCATCAAAGAAAACAACATCGATCTACCCTTTTCACTGTACATAGTTAACTCAGTACAGGAAGAAATTGGATTGCGTGGAGCTGAAATGATATCCAGAAGAATCAATCCAGATGTAGCCATTATTACTGATGTTACACATGATACTCATTCACCATTGTACGATAAAAAGAAACAAGGCGATTGTAAATGCGGCAGAGGTCCAGTAGTTACTTACGGTCCAGCAGTACAAAATAACCTACTTCAATTCATCATTCAAGTAGCAAAAGATAATAAAATTGATTTTCAAAGAAATGCAGTTAGCCGATCAACTGGAACGGATACTGATAGTTTTGCCTATTCTTCTACTGGAGTTGCTTCTGCGTTAATTTCTTTGCCATTGAAATACATGCATACTACGGTTGAGACTGTGCATCACGATGATATTCAAGGATGCATTGACTTGATGTACTATTCTGTTAAAGCTTTGAAGACTGGACAACAATTCCACTATTTGTAATTCAGATTTATGTATTCACCGGAAATACCCAAAGCACCTACCCTTTTCAAACTTTTGGTATTTCCGTGGCTTTATTTAATTTCAAAACAGCCATTTTGGTTATTGTATAGAATATCTGATTGTGTATTCGTCTTATTGTTTTATATACTCAGATATCGTCGTAAAGTGGTGCGCGAAAACTTACGGAATTCTTTCCCAAATAGAGGAAATAGTTACCTCAAGTCTATAGAACTCAAGTATTATAGACATCTTTCAGATCTTTTTGTTGAAACCATCAAAGGATATTCAATTTCTGAAAAACAAATGATGAGACGAATGATCAATGAGAATGAAGATGTTTATCTTCACTATTATAATAAAAATCAAAGCTTTATCGTGGTAATGAGTCATTGCGGCAATTGGGAGTGGATATGCCTAATGTCTCAATTAACTTGCAAACAACAGGTATTTTGTACCTATAAAACATTAAGTTCAGATGGCTTCAATTGGTTTATGTATCAGATTCGCTCAAAGTTTGGTGCTAAACCTGTGAGTATGACTGAAACCTTGAGGTCGTTTGCCAATAATCGAGACATTGTAACCGTTACGGCCCTGATTGGCGACCAAAATCCGTCAGGCGTAAATCAAGTTTATTGGGCCGATTCCTTTTTGAATCAAGAGACTGCCTTTCTTAGTGGTCCTGCTAAAATTTCGAAGAAGTTTAATTTGCCCATTGTTTATTTGGATAGTCGCAAGCTTTCTCGAGGACATTATGCCGCTAGATCCATAACCATAGTTGATAATCCATCAGATTTGACAGAAGATCAAATCAGTCAAAGAATTTCATATCATATTCAAAATGAGATCCAAAATCAGCCAGAAATTTGGCTTTGGAGTCATAGACGTTGGAAGCACAAAAGAATATCAAAATAAATGACGAGGATTTCTTGGTTTTTGTTAAATTTGCATTTAACGATAAATCATGAAAAAGACGGACTCTTTCGCAGAATCAACTGAAAAATTAGCCAGTTTATCAAAAGCTATTGGCCACCCAGCTCGAATTCAGATTTTATTGTTTCTAATGGAATCTGGTCCTTCTACTTGTCAAGATATAGTTGACAAACTCCCGTATTCTCAAAGTACTGTTTCAGGTCACTTACAAAAGCTCAAAGAAGACGGTTACATCAATCTAAAATATCAGAAAACGTCTTCAATTTATACCATCCAAAAGGACACCTTATTTGAATTAAATAAACTGGTTCAAACGGTATTTAAGTTATTGCCAGATAAGCCTCAATTGTCTCTATTTTAAAACCTATTTGTAGGTTTCAACTATTAATCCAGTTAATAGTTTGGGTTCAATAAAGGTTGATTTAGGCGGCATGATCGAGCCTTCGTCTGCAACAGCTCTAATTTCTGCCATTGTATTTGAATGGAACAAAAATCCAATTTCATCTTCTTTTAGATAATTCATCATTTGTTGAATGGACATATCCCCTCTTTGAAATCGGATATTCACATCATGAGCAGTATCTGTGATGTTGAATGCTGGCCCAAAAATTAGGTTTTCTGTGATCGCCACATCTAATTGATCAACGGCTTTAGAAGAATTGGATTCAGGAAGCTTGAAAATAAATGCTTGCCCATTGCAGAAGCAACATACCGAACGGAAAGGAACTGATTTATAATCAGATTGGTCATTTAAATCTAATTTAGTGCATTCGATACCTTGATTCTCTAGGAAAGAGTGAAATTGATCGTGATTAAGTTCAGTTTTTACAATTCTATAGAATGGTTTGATGAGTAAATCATCTTCATTCATAATAAGTGCCATAAATCCCTTTCCAGAGTTATGTCCAAACTGATCAATCAAAAATCTCGAAGAGCTAGCTACTCTATGGTGTCCATCGGCAATATACAATGAATCTAAATTCTGAAATTCACCGAGTACAGATGATTGTAATTTTTTGTCTTGAATCACCCAAACTTGATGTAGATTATCCATCTCATCAGTGACACTCAATTTGGGTGGTGTTTGTAATACCTCGCTTGCCCAATCATTTAATGAATTTGGCAAAACCTGTGATAGAAGAACAGGTTCAGCCATAGAATTCAATACTTGGATGTGTTTAACTAGGCGATCTTCTTTTGCACGAATGGTGTTTTCATGTCGTTTAACCTTGCCATCCAAATAATCATCTCCATCAACACCAATGATCCAGCCACCAAGTTTGGCACCAGCGTGATGAGTTTGTTCATAATACAATATTGAATTATTGATTTCAGTCAAATTGCCTGAAGATTTCAATAAATCAAAATATTGAACACTCGAATTATAAAATTCTTCGGTTCCGGCCACAAGATTAGGATTGATAAATTGAGGTTTAACAATTCTCAAATAACTTAAATCCGACTTTTGAGCTTTTTCAATTAACAAGTGTTCGGGGAGTTTCCCAGATCCTAAACTTACTATATCAGAAATCACTTCCTGTTTTGGAAGAAGTGTATTAATGGGAAAAACCTTCATTGAAAGATCTACCTTAAATGTTGAACTATTTTCTCAGCCAATTCTATGCCTACGCGCATTTGAGCTTCAGCAGTGCTTGCACCAATGTGAGGACTCAATGAAGCATTATTTAGTGATAAAATAGTATCATTTGTAGGAGGTTCATTTTCAAAAACATCCACCCCTGAAAAAGCAATCTTACCATCTTTCAGTGCCTGTGCGAGCGCATTTTCATTGACAACTCCTCCCCTTGCACAGTTGATCAAAACGGCGCCTTGTTTCATTTTACTGATTTCAGATTCACCGATAGATTCTGCACTACCAGGTGTATGAACGGTTAAAATATCGCTTTCTCCTAAAACTGTATCTAAATCTTGGCCTTTTAAGGTAATCTGAAAGTTTTTTACTTGATATTCAGGATGTAATTTAACCACTAAATCAAATGATCTTCCTTTATAATCGTAAACTAAGACTTTCATTCCAAGTCCAATAGCCATTTTAGCAACCTCTTGTCCTATTCTTCCGAATCCAATGATACCAATGCTTTTGCCGGTTAATTCAAATCCTTCAGAGGCAGTTTTTTTGAGGGACTTAAATTCTTCTTTTCCGAATTCAGGCATTCTTCTATTGCTGAGATGCAAGAATCTTGAAACCGAAAATGCATGTGCGAACACCAATTCAGCTACACTTCTCGAAGAGGCATTTGGGGTATTCAATACAGGAATACCTGCTACTCCAGCGGCTTTAAGATCAATATTATCCAAACCAACGCCCGCTCTCGCAATAACTTTTAAATTAATCCCAGCTTGAATGACCTCGGATGTAACTTTCGTGGCACTTCTAACGATCAACACCTCGTAATTGATAATTTTATCGCAAAGCTCCGATTGGGGTATTGATTGTGTATCTACTTCAAATCCTGCATTTTCAAGAATTGCTTTTCCCGCGGCGTCTATACCGTCATTTGCTAAAATTCTCATGATTACTTGTTGAAATTAGTCATTACATCTACCAAGGCTTGAACACTATCTAGTGGTAAAGCATTATATAAAGATGCTCTATATCCACCTACGCTTCTATGTCCTTTGATACCTGAAATTCCATGTTCTTTGCAAGCGGTTTCAAATTTTTCCTCCAAAGAGTTAAATTCAGGCTTAAAAACGAAGCAAACATTCATTTTACTTCTACTGTTTACTTCTGCAGTACCTTGAAAATATTCGCTATTATCGATGGTAGAATATAATAAATCAGCTTTTTCAGAATTGCGTTTTTCCATTCCTTGAACGCCACCCATTTCTTTTACCCATTCCAGGTTGTATTTAGATACTAAAATGGGGAATACTGGTGGGGTATTATACATGCTTCCGTTTTTAGCATGTGTTTGATACTTGAGCATTGTAGGAACATGTCTTTCAGACATATTATTGTACATGGATTTCTTGATGATTACCAATGTAACACCTGCTGGCCCAAGATTTTTTTGTGCACCGGCGTATATGAGATCAAATTTACTTACATCAACTGGACGAGAGAAAATATCAGAGCTCATATCACAAATCAATGGAATATCGCATTTTGGAAATTCTTGTATTTGAGTTCCGTAAATGGTATTGTTTGAAGTGCAATGGAAATAATCATCGGTATTATTGATGGTATATTCTGTTGGGACAAAATTGAAGTTTTTACCTTCACTGCTTGCAACAATATTCACATTTCCAAAATGAACTGCTTCTTCAATCGCTTTTGTTGCCCATGTGCCCGTATTGGTATAAGAGGCAGATGTCTTTAGAAAGTTCATAGGAATTTGGAAGAACTGGGTTGATGCACCACCTTGAAGAAAGAGAATATCATAATCTTCAGGAACTGATAAAATCTCACGTATTAAAGATCTTGACTCATCCATCACCGCTTCAAATTGCTTACTGCGATGGGAAATTTCCAAAATGTTTAAACCTGTGTTTGCGAAATTTACTAGATCTTCTCTGCTTTTTTCAATGGCATACTGCGATAAAATTGATGGACCTGCAGAAAAATTGTGAATCTTTTTGGTGTTGCTCATAAACTACTACAATTTTACGTGTATAATTGCGTGTTTACAAGAAAATGCAGTGTTTGTTTCGGATATTTTCAATGACCATTTTATTATTTAATTGTTCTTCAATCTATTCGCAATACGAAGGTTTAGATAGCAATAGAAGACAAATGAAGCAATTAAAAAAAGATGACGATGCTCCCTTTGCTGATGAAATTGTTTCATACCGTTATAAAGACCTGAAGTATAATGGCGCAGATGTAACTGCTTTTGGATATGGTGGAGTGTATTCACTTGAATTATCGCCTTACACCGGATTGCATTTTGATAATAAATTTTTTGCAGCGGTTGGTCTTTCTGGAGGATTTTTTCAAAGCGATTTACGAGGGATTGCCACATTCAATGGCGCCACTTTTGGGTTTGTTAGAATACCTATCAATTCTATATTCATACATGCAGAATACAGATATCAAAATGCATTGGTAGATATATTACCCAATATCAGAGAATCTTATGGAACAGGAATATTTGGGATTGGATATGCAGATGGTTCGCAAATCAATTCCTATTTTTTAGTAGGCTTTGCAACCAATCCCAAGTATGCCTATACTTCCTCTTTGGGAAGTATCATTTATCGATTTGGTTTTCGATTTTAGAAAATTCTTTCGGTGATCATGGGTAAAAGCCCCAATGTAATGATCAACAACATACCAGTAATTAAGCAAATCTGAGAAAAAAGACCATTAATTGAGTTTTGTTCAGCATCAACCTCATTTGTTTCTGCTAATGCATATCTGAAAGGTTTAAAATAATAGGCAATACTGATTGCAGAGCCTAATAAGGCTAAATAAACGGAGTAATGGTTTTGAGAAAAAGCAGCTGAAAACAATTGGTATTTTGCTACGAAACCTATGGTTGATGGAACCCCAGCAATGGAAAGCGTACCAATGACTAAAGCGGCCATGTCAATTTTGTTATTCTTGATGTTTTTGAACATTTCGAATGACTTTTCTCCATCGGCTGAGTATTTATCCATCAGATAAAATAGGATGATTGTTCCTAATCCATAACTCAATAAATAAGTTCCGAGTATTGGAAGATTCTCTTCCATTGGAAGAATTAAAAATAACAGTAGATATCCTGCATGTGAAATACTTGAGTATGCCAAAGTTCTTTTTACGGTTTGTTGAACCAAAGCTGCAATATTTCCAACTAGTATAGTCAATATACTAACAGGTACAATCCATTGATTGATCCAAATTTGCATGGGTGAAAAAGTATTTATCAACTGCGCAAATGCAACAAATCCAGCTACTTTTACAATCACTGCCATAAAGGTCGCTACACGGTTTGGACTACCTTCATAAACATCTGGGCTCCAAAAGTGAAAAGGAACTGCTGATACTTTAAATAACAACCCTACCGACATCAAAATAACTCCAGCCTTCAGAAGAACAGGAAATTCACCAAAATGAGCGGCAAATGAAAGTTTCATTTGAATTTCAGAAAGAATCAACGTTCCTGAACCGCCATAGGTAAATGCTGCACCTAATAGGAATATAGCTGTTGAAAATGCGCCCATTAGAAAATATTTCATGGCCGCTTCGTTACCATAAATATTCTCTTTTTCACTACCTGCTAATACGAACAGAGGAATAGAAAGTACTTCCAATCCCAAGAAAAGCATAACAAGATGTTGTGATCCAACCATCATCATTGCACCAGTTAATGCAAAGGCAAACAATCCTAAAACGTCTGCGCCTTTTTTATAGGTGGATGGCAATAAAGAAAGAATGTAAAATCCAAAGAAAGAAAGTATAGAAACCATACTTAATTTAAAAGCGTTGAAGTTCAACATATGGGCGGGTACCCATTTGAAGAGTTCAGAAAAATCTACCCAACCTTGACCTTCAGCGCCAGACAACAATGCCGATAACAGCATGAAAAATCTCAGAATCCAAAGACTCTTCGACTCAGATTTATTTAATCCCCAGAAAAGGGTAATTACACCTCCTAAAAAAACTAAGGCTATTCCAATCATGATAATACTCCTTTCGCGTTAGAAATTTCTAACATTAACTTTTCTACAGACAAGGGAAAGATTTCCAAAATAACTTGTGGGAACAATCCGATAAACAACACCGTAAATGCGACAATTATCAAGGGAAGATAATCTACAAAAGAGATCTCTGATATTGCAATTTCGTTAGAACCTAAAGCTGCTTTTTGAAATATCCGTAACATATAAACGGCGCATAAAATTATGGTTAAACCGGAGAGTAAACCATGAATTGAGTTGTATTTGAATACACTGTTTAATAACATGAATTCTCCAGGAAAACCGCTAGTTAATGGCGCTGCTGCAGTTCCAATGACAATGATAAAAAACAATACGGTGAAAAACTTAAACTTAGATGCTATTCCACCTAATTCAGATAAGTTTCGAGTATTTGCATTTTTTTGAATAATATCAATGATTAAGAACATGCCAACCACGTTTAAGCCGTGAACCAACATTTGTAATAAACCACCATTAAAACCTGATGCGTTTAAAGTAAAGAAACCTGCAGCAATAAGTCCCACGTGAGACAACGAACTGTAGGCGGTAATGCGTTTCATATCATCTTGGCGAATGGCTATGATTCCACCATAAATAATTCCAATTACAGCTAAAGTCATTACTATTGGCTGATAAAAATCAATACTCTCTGCTGCCAATGGCATATACCAACGAATCAATCCGTATAGTCCCATCTTCAGCATTATACCTGATAACAACATGCTTCCTTGTGCGGGTGCATTCGTATAGGTATCTGCTTGCCACAAATGAAATGGGAAAATAGGTATTTTAACGGCAAACGCCAATAAAAGTCCCCCGCCAATAATCAGCGATTGTGCATGACTCAGCTGGGTATTTAATAGATCAGCATAGGCAAAACTTCCACCGGAAAGTAAAGCCAAATAGATCAATGAAGCCAACATTGCAAGGGAACCAACAAACGTATATATGAAAAAACGGATGGTTGTTACAAAATTGTCTTTTTCTGAAAACTGGAGTGTAATAAAGTAAATAGGAATCATGGCAAGCTCCCAGAAAAGGTAAAATATTAACCCATCTTGTGCCATGAAAACACCATTTAAACCTGCTTGCATTAAAAATGCCCAAGCAATGAGTTTCTGATTTTGGTCTTTGACAGACAAAACTATGATGGGCAATAATAATTGGGTCAATAATAACATGAACCAAGTAATTTGATCTATAACCATGGTAAAACGAACAGATTCGCCTAGCCATGGTTGATCAAACACAACTAATCCATCGGGAAATGAACCCTGATTGTATTTAGTCAATAAAACCACCAAACCAATTAGACTTAAACCAGAGGCAATCCATCTTGATTTAATTGGTAAAAATGCCCAAATTAATGAAGCAAGTATGGGTATAAGTATGAGTTCCACTATGCAAAAATTAAATTAACACCCAACAACAATACAATGGCAATAACCATGTACAATAAATACATTTCAAGGTTTCCGTTTTGAACTTTTTTATTCAATCTACCAATCAACTTTAGTAAAGGGAAGATTCCAAATGTAAATGCTCTCAAAATCAATCCATCGAACAAATCATGCAATATGCTTGATGTGATTTCTAAAGGACGAACAAAAACCTTATGGTAGAATTCATCAACATAAAATTTGTTCTGTAATAAACCACCTAACCCTGTTGAGGTCTCAGCTGGTATAGTGGCTTTAGTTACAAAGATGTTCCTAGCAATTAAAAATCCAGTTACGAAAATCAAAACAGCAATTCCTATTAATACATATTCGGTACTATGATCAATTTCATGAATAGATTGAGGAATCATGAAAAGGGGCTTCAACCAATTGAATAGAAATCCTTCAGAATGAGTTAGATATGCTGGTAAGTTTAATGCACCACCCACAATACTCAAAACCGCTAAAACCATCAAAGGTAAGGTCATATTAATTGGAGATTCGTGCACTTTTTCAAATGCATAATGGTGATTTCTATATTGACCGTGAAACGTCAAGAAATAAAGTCTAAACATGTAAATGGTGGTCAATAATGCTGAACCCACCAATAATGCGTAAGCAACTTTATTGTGCATAAACACAGCGGTCAATATTTCATCTTTTGAAAAGAATCCAGATAGTAAGGGAAATCCACTAATGGCTAAAGTTCCAATCAAAAATGTAAGATGCGTCAATGGCATCTTTGATTTGAGTCCACCCATGTGTCTGATATCTTGTTCATGATGCATACCATGAATAACGCTTCCTGCTCCCAAGAATAAAAGAGCTTTAAAAAATGCATGAGTGGTAACATGGAATAATGCAGTGGTATATGCTCCAGTACCCAAAGCTACAAACATGAAACCCAGTTGACTCACTGTTGAATATGCCAATACTTTTTTAATGTCATTTTGTTTCAACCCAACAAGAGCAGCCATAACAGCAGTTCCTAACCCTACCCAAAGAATAATTTCATTGGTAAGTGGCGATAGAGCAAATAAAACTTGGCAACGAACGGTCAAGTAAATACCTGCGGTAACCATAGTTGCCGCGTGAATTAATGCAGAAACTGGTGTTGGACCCGCCATAGCATCAGGTAACCATGTGAAGAGCGGAATTTGAGCACTTTTACCTGTAGCACCCACAAAAAGCAATAAACTAATTGCGGTTAACATGCTGTTGGATGTGTTTCCGGCTGCAATTTGAGTAAATACCACGCTGTAGTCGAGAGAGCCAAACTGAGAAATAATCAAGAACATCCCTAAAAGAAGTCCTAAATCACCAATACGGTTCATAATAAATGCTTTTCTCGCAGCTTTTCCGTAATCTTCGTTTTTATACCAAAATCCGATTAACAAATAAGAACAAAGTCCAACGCCTTCCCATCCAAAGAACATCATCAAGAAGTTAGAACCTAGCACCAACAATAACATGTTGAATATGAAGAAGTTCAGATATGCAAAAAACTTGTAAAATCCTTCATCTTCTTTCATATATGAAATAGAATACAAATGAATCAGTGTACCTATTCCGGTGATGATCAAGGTCATCCAAATAGAAAGTCGATCTAATTGAAATGCAACTTTTAACGATAATTGATCAATTTGGAGGAATGTAAATAAATCTAAGTTAATAGTATTGTTCTCTGGTTGAGAAATGATGCTCCAATTAAGTATTGCGATGACAAAAGCACCTAAAACGGCAGCGGTACCAATTGCACCAACAACTATTTTTGGCAATTTATTACCCAATACACCGTTGATGATAAAGCCTAATAACGGGAGGCCTAGAATTAATATAATTGGATTCATCAGTCTTTCAATTGATCTAAGAAACTAACATCGGTTTTACGTGTATTACGATAAACCATTACCAAAATTGCTAATCCAACGGCAGCTTCGGCAGCTGCTACGACCATGATGAAAAATACAAACATTTGACCGTTTGCATTTGCATCTCCCATGTATTCGGTGAATGCGGCCAATAGAAGATTTACAGAGTTCAACATCAACTCAATGCACATCAATAAAACGATGGCATTTCTTCTGAACAAAACACCAAATAAGCCAATACTAAAAAGTACAGTGCTTAAATAGATGTAATGGCTTATTTCAAGATTATGAAAAACGTTAAGCATTATTATTATTATTCAAATCCACTAATTCTTCAGAATTTTTATCTCTTTTACCCAATAGAACGGCTCCTACCATAGCTGAAATAAATAGTATTCCAGATAATTCGAAAGGAACCAAGTATTCAGTCATCAAAACTCGACCTAGGTTTTTTACCAAACCGATGCCTTCAGATGGTGCAGGCATAACTGCAATTCCTGATTTCTGGAATGCCGCCGTTAATGTGATTAAAACCATCCCCGCCGCAATACTTGCCGCTATACCCCAAAGATTGCTTTTGATGGGTTCTGATTCTTTACTTAAGTTCAATAGCATTAACACAAACAAGAATAAAACCATAATTGCACCAGCATAAACCATTAAATTCACTATTGCCAAAAACTGCGCGTTCAGTAATATATAATGGGCTGATATACTAAAAAAAGTTAAAATCAATGCTAATACGCTATGAACAGGATTTTTACTTGTTACTACATACAAGGCACTCAAAATGGTAATGAATGAAAGTATGAGAAACTGAAGGGGTAAACTACTAATTTCTGACATTTTACTTGTTTTGATAATCCCAAATTTGTCTTTTCGATACATCTACACGTTGATCTACAGGTTCAACGAGTTTGTCTTTTCCGAAGATGAACTCATCTCTTCCAAAATTGGCATCAACTATTCTATCTGTTAGGAAAATAGCTTCTTTGGGACACGCTTCTTCACAAAGTCCGCAGAAAATACATCTCAACATATTGATTTCATAGGTTGAAGCGTATTTCTCTTCTCGATAGAGATTCTCCTCCCCTTTTGTTCTTTCAGATGCAATCATTGTAATTGCTTCTGCTGGACATGAAACTGCGCAAAGTCCGCAAGCTGTGCATCTTTCTCTACCTTGTTCATCTCTTTTCAAAACGTGTTGTCCGCGATAAATAGCTGACATAGGTCTAGTTTCTTCAGGATATGAAACTGTATTTTTCTTTTTAAAGAAATGCTTCAATGTAATCCACATACCTCCAAAAACAGCAGGCAAATAGATTCTCTCCGCAAAAGACATCTTTTTATTGGAGACAGATTGGGAACGATTGGTTAATGACTGCATAAGTGAAAAACGTTTTAATCTCTTAAGTGTTTTCCTTTGATTTTGTATTTTTTACCAAGAGCCTTTGCTGCTTGTAATTTCTTGCTGATTTTCTTCACACTGTTTACTGGAATCATTTCAGTGTAAGTACCATCGGTTAATTTGAAGATAAATTGAGGGTTTTCCAACTTTTTGTAATTGATATACATCTTGTTGTCAACCGTTTGACTTTGAATGATTGTAATTGGGCTTTCTTGAACGATGTAAACCGTTTCAATCTGTTTGGTTTTATCTTTAATCTCAACAACTTTACTAGCACCAGCAGGAGCAGCTAAAACAATTTTGCCCTCAGCATCTTTTGAAGTTGGACAGTTTAATGTTACATCAAACTTAACAGCATCTTTCTTGATGGTACGTTTGCGAATCTTTTTGTTTCTGTCTTTGGAATTATCCATGTTACCAGTTTTCAAGCTTTTGGCCAATACTTTTACTCTTGACTTTCTGTAACCTTCAAAGTCCATAGGGTCAATTGTGATTGTTACAGGATGTTCCAAGCAACTGTCAACAGCAAATTTTACATCAATGATACCAACCCATTCCATACCTTCTTTTTGTTTGTATACCAAGGGCATATCAGATTGAATGATTCCCATAATGTCTGAAATCTTAGAAACTTTAATACCCAAGTCACCTGATTTGCCTTTTGCTTTGGCTTGATCTTGTAATTTTTTCAAATCACACTTGTTTATAGTCATTTCAAGCTGTCCGTTCAACATAATGGTAGTATCACCAACGCAAGGGTCAGGTTTAACAGGCTCAACTTTTGGCTCTTCTTTTGGTTTTTCGATGATGGTGATTTCAACGCGTCTGTTTTGAGCGGCTTTTTCTTTATTGGTTTCACCTACTCTGGGTTTAGAACGTCCAAAATATTTTGGCATCATCCATTTTTCGTTAATACCTAGAGAAATCAATGCATCGAATACTTCATCTACACGATCGCGAGAAAGTTCCATATTGTAAACATCATTTCCTGTTGAATCAGTGTGACCGGTTAAAACCAACCTATATTCTTTAATTCCTTTAAGTGTATTAATCAATGATTCTAATTTTTTCTGCTCTTTTGTAGTAATTTCTGATTCATTGATATCAAAAAAAATGTTTACTGCAGGGGAAAGCTCTCTTGGTTCTTCAGCGATAGCCGCTTTTTGAGGGTTATTGTCAACCTTTGGAGATTGGGGTTTAGTTTGTGCGCCTAAGGTTGTAGTTAGGGAAATCAAACCAGCAACAAAAAGTCCTTTCAGTTTCATGGCAATTATAATTGCTCGCGAAAATAAACGAAATCTTTTGCTCTTCACAACTAAGATTGAGCATTTATCAAGATTGTTTCAAGATTCTCAACATAACATCTACTATATTTGAAAATCATGAACCGATTTAATAGAATTCTTGGACTCATTGCAATGTCATTTTCTTGCAGTGCTGTGTACTCCCAAGTAGCAAAAAGTCAAACCATTCCAGTTGAAATAAAGGTTAATTCTGACGGACTAAATTTCAATTTTCCATCAAGTTCATCAACTTCAACCTATAATATTTTTTATCGACCTCTTTTTAAACAGGGTTCAACTTTTAATACACTTACATCAGGTGTACCAGGAAGTTCTGTATTGTTTGAGGTTAAGTCAAGCAATGATATTAATCAAATCACAAAGGAAAATAATCCATTTGAATACATTCTGACTAAAACGGAAAACGGTTCAACAACTGCACTAGGGTATTCTCTATCAGGAGTAAAATACAATCCTCCAGTCAATCGAAAACATGTAATCTTGCTGATTGATAGTAGTTACTTGTTAGCATTGAATACGGAATTGGATCAACTTGTTGAAGATTTGTATTTTATGGGTTGGCAAGTGAGTAAAGTCTTTGCAGGTAGAAATGAGTCAGCAGAAACAGTCAAAGAACGTTTAAAAAAACACCATTACAGTCAAATTAAAACACCAGAAACACTATTTATCATTGGTCATGTTCCTGTTCCCTATTCTGGTTATTTTTCTTCTCAGGGTACAAAATATCCACCAGATGGGCATGCTGAGGGTTCTGGAAATCACACTGGTGCATGGCCCGCAGATAGTTATTACGGTGATTTTGAAGGAATTTGGACCGACAGAAACGTTACCTGTACCACGGGCACTCAAACTAGGCATCACAACATTCCGAAAGACGGAAAATTTGATCAGTCGGTGATTCCTAGTGATGTAGTTTTAGAAATTGGACGAGCAGATTTTTTTAATATGGCGGCATTCTCAAATAATGATACGGTTTTAACTAAACAATATCTGAATAGGATTCACGATTGGCGCTTAGGTAAAATCAGTATGGAGAAAAGAGCATTGATTGATAATAACTTTACCGGCCTTAACCTTGCTTCTACGGGATACCAAAACCTACCTTGTTTTGTGGGATTAGACAGTGTCTTTGATGATCGTGATTACTTCGCGGCTCAAAAACAGGGTTCGTATCTTTGGAGTTATGGCTGTGGTGCCGGCAGTTACACCAGTTGTAACGGAATTGGAAGCACCACTGACTTTGTAAAAGCAAAAGATAGTTTTCAAAATGCATTTACCATTTTAGCGGGTAGTTATTTTGGAGATTTCGATGTGAAAAACAGTTTATTAAAGGCGCCATTATTGACTGGAAGCTTGAATTGTTTTTGGGGCGGAATCCCTAAATGGTATGTGCACCATATGGCGCTAGGTTCAAACATTGGCTTTGGGGCTATGATTACCATGAACAACACAACAGAGTATTTCAATGGTCAGTTCAACGGTTCCGATAGAGGTGTTTTCATATCGTTAATGGGCGATCCTACAACTACTTTAGCGCCCCCACAGCCAGTTTCGAATTTAGCCGCTTCATCATCAAACGGAAAAGTACAACTGAATTGGACTGCATCCCCTGATGCTGATTTTTATGAAGTCTATTTGTTGGATACTTCTAATAAAGCAGGTCATATTAAAAATTTGAGAAAAAAAGACTTTAAGAGCTATACCACAAATTTCACTGATGATGAAAATTGGACTTCGGGTAAGTTTGAATACCTGGTTTGTGCAGTGAGACTGGATACTACTGGAGCAGGATCTTATTACAATAGAAGCAAATTAATGAGCGTGAAAGTTGATCATGTAAACTCTTTAAGAGCAATTTCTGACAATGCAATTAAGATTTATCCAAATCCGTCAGGAGGTAGAGTTCATCTAGAAGGATTTCCAACGGAAAAGATCAGCATCTTTAACGTTCAAGGTCAACTGATAAAAGAAGTAATACTCCAAGAATCAAAGTTGGATTTGGAATTAAATCTAGAACATTTGATGCCTGGGATGTATTGGATTAGCGTATACAATCAAACACAAATGGTAACCAAACCTTTGATAATTGAATAATTAATTGGGTCATTCAATCAAAAATGTGATGAAAAGTGGTGGTAGAAATTCAAACTTTGATTAATTTCGCGCCCTTTAAATACAAAAAGGAACAATAAAATACTATGATAAATAATGTAGTTTACTTAATTCCAGCGCTTGGTGTTGTTGGCCTTGTGGTCATGGCTATCAAGAGTGCCTGGGTATCGAAACAAGATGCGGGAGATGAAAAGATGCAGAATCTCGCAGGAAAGATTGCCGCTGGTGCAATGGCTTTTTTAAAGGCAGAATGGAAAGTTTTAACTTACTTTTCTCTTATCGCTGCTGCTTTATTAGCTTATAGTGGCACTATTCACGAGGTTAACGGAATGGAGATTCATTCACATTGGATCATTGCCGTGGCCTTCTTAATTGGTGCATTTTTCTCAGCATTGGCAGGTTATTTTGGAATGAGAATTGCCACTAAGGCAAATGTTCGCACAACTCAAGCCGCTAAAACAAGTTTGGCACAAGCACTTAAAGTTAGTTTTAACGGTGGTACCGTTATGGGACTTGGAGTTGCAGGTTTAGCTGTAATTGGTTTAGGTGGATTGTTCATTGTATTTTATGCAATGTTCGTAGACGGAGTTGATCCAAATGGTTTAAAAAGAGCTATTGAGGTATTGACTGGTTTTTCATTGGGTGCTGAATCAATTGCACTTTTTGCACGTGTGGGTGGCGGTATTTATACCAAAGCTGCTGACGTAGGAGCAGATTTAGTAGGTAAAGTTGAAGCTGGTATCCCCGAAGATGATCCGAGAAACCCCGCAACAATTGCAGATAACGTAGGTGACAACGTGGGTGACGTTGCAGGTATGGGTGCCGATTTGTTCGGGTCATACGTTGCTACTATTTTGGCTACTATGGTTTTAGGTTCTGAAATGACAGTAGCTGATAATTTCCAAGGTCTTTCTCCTATCCTACTTCCAATGTTTATTGCAGGTTTAGGATTGATTTTCTCTATTGTTGGAACTTTATTTGTTAGAATTAAAGACGATAACGGAAACGTTCAAAATGCGTTAAACATGGGTAACTGGTCAAGCATCATTTTGACTGCTATTGCATCGTTTGTTGCTGTTAAATGGTTGATTCCTTCTGACGTTACCTTATCATTGAGAGGTGAGGAATTTACATCGAAAGATATTTTCTACGCTATTATTGTTGGTTTAGTTGTGGGTGCAATTATGAGTTATGTTACCGAGTATTACACTGCAATGGGTAAAAAACCCGTAATGTCAATAGTTAAAGCTTCTGCAACTGGACACGCTACTAATATCATTGGTGGTTTGGCTATTGGAATGCAATCTACGGTTATTCCAATTTTGGTTTTAGCAGCTGGTATTTTCGTGTCTTTCGAATTTGCTGGATTATACGGTGTTGCAATTGCAGCAGCAGGTATGATGGCTACAACCGCTATGCAATTAGCAATCGATGCATTTGGACCTATTGCAGATAATGCTGGGGGTATTGCTGAAATGGCAGAATTGCCAGAAGAAGTTCGCGGAAGAACAGACATTTTAGATGCCGTTGGTAATACTACTGCTGCAACTGGTAAAGGATTTGCGATTGCTTCGGCTGCTTTGACTTCACTTGCTCTTTTTGCGGCATTTGTAGGTGTAGCTGGAATTGATGCGATCAACATTTACAAGGCTGATGTATTGGCTGGTTTATTTGTTGGTGCTATGATTCCATTTATTTTCTCAGCTTTAGCGATTAGTGCTGTTGGACGAGCGGCTATGGATATGGTTCAAGAAGTTCGTCGTCAATTTAGAGAAATTCCAGGTATCATGGAATACAAAGCTGAACCAGAATATGAGAAATGTGTTGAAATCTCAACCAAAGCTTCTATTCGTGAAATGGTTATGCCTGGCGCTATTGCTTTGATTTCTCCTGTTTTAGTAGGATTTTTATTTGGTCCTGAAGTATTAGGTGGTATGCTTGCTGGTATCACAGTATCTGGTGTGTTGATGGGAATTTTCCAAAACAATGCTGGTGGTGCTTGGGATAATGCTAAAAAATCATTTGAAAAAGGTGTAGAAATTGACGGTGAAATTTATTACAAAAAATCTGAGCCTCACAAAGCGTCTGTAACTGGTGATACTGTAGGTGATCCGTTTAAAGATACTTCTGGCCCATCAATGAATATCTTGATTAAATTGACCTCTATCGTTTCTTTAATTATTGCTCCTTACATTGCTGTAGGTAATTCAAATACTGCTGCATCAGAGGATTGCTGCAAAGACAAAACTGAAATGACAACTGCACGTGCAGGTTGCGATTCAGAATCAACTTGCGATATGTCTGAGTGTGAAAATTTAACCTTAGAACAATGTATGGCAAAGTGCGATTCTTTGAAATGTTCAACTGAAGAACGTGCAAAATGCATGGCCATGTATGATGAAAACGGTAAATTTAAAAAGTCTGAAGATAAAGCTTGTTGTAAAGACAAGAAATAAGAAGGAATTTTTAATCCATAAAAAAGGCTGCCCATGGGCAGCCTTTTTTTGTTGGAAAACTTCAATAATTATTTGAACTTGTCTAACGAGAATCTCAAAGATTCAACTTGCTTTTGAAGATCAGATAATTGGTCATTAATATGATTCAAAGTGCTAATGTGTGTTTGAGTTGGTGTAGTTAAACTACCCAGCATTTCGTAATAAACGCCCCAAAAAGACGAATTGATGGAATTAGGCGTAGCAAATTCGTATTTAGAAAGTGCTTGTTGTCCTCGAAGAAGCGATTGAATTTGATCGTATTTCACCTTTAAATTCATCAACTCGCCACGTTTACTTTGATCTAATGCTGAAATTTTTATCAAATGATCCAATTTGATGTTCAATTGCTCCAAATCATTATTCATTTGAATCATAGATGTTCTTACCGACAACATTAAATCGATGTTTTTATTTCGGTTTTCGATCTCAGAAGGTTGCAGTTGATTAGACTCAAATAAGTAATCAATAGCTACTTTAGATAACTCTGTGCACGACTCAATTCCTTTGGATGTGATTTTATCTAAACCAATATAATAACTACCAGGACTCACGTATGGTCCATCTGTGACAGAAGCTTTTAAGTCGTATAAATCTTTTGGTATTACGGTGTATCGGCAATTCCATTTAGTTTGTGTCCAACCTTTGCCTGAATTAATATTCCAGCGAGCAATTAATTTAGAGTTACGGTTGTTTTCGGTGTATATAGAAATGCAATAGTTGTCAAGTATTTCAGATTCCTCGGCTATTATTGAATCTACCGCCGGATATATTAGGTCCAATGGTTTTGCTTCTTTCTCCCTATTTTCGCGTCTCTTTTTCACAGAAGAAATATCTTGTGGGATATTTACATAAATATTCAATTTCTCATCTAGATTCTCGCCCATAAATCTGGTTTTTCCGTGATAGGCATTTCCGTCGCTTCCCAATTTGGCATAAGGAACAAATAATTTATGCGTTGAGTTCGAAGCAAAAACTTGCTTTTGAGTCTTTTTGAATTCTCTGATAAGTTGGTAATCATCGCATACCACAAATCCTCGTCCAAAAGTAGCCAAAACTAAATCCTCTTCCCTTTCTTGGAATGCAATGTCCTTTATTGCAACTGGAGTAAGTCCTTTCATAAAGGTGGTGAAATTGATACCATTATCTATGGAGATATAGAAACCAAACTCGGTTCCAACACAAACAATGTCGTTGTCTTTAGGGTCTATCCAAACGCTCTTTATAGCTCCGTTTTCTGGAAGTCCAGCACCAAGCTTTTTCCAAGTTTTACCTTGATCAGAAGAAATTAATAAATAAGGTTTGAAATCACCTTGACGGTGGTTGTCTAATGAGATAATGAATTCATTCTTTGATGTAATGTTTAATGAACTAACCAATGGGTAAATAGTTTCAATAGTTTTACCCACTTTACCTTCTTGAGCTTCTGACCATAAATTTACTCCTGGGTAATTGGGGCTTAACAATGTCCATGTTTTACCATCATCCATGGTTAAATGAACCAATCCATCGTCAGTTCCAGCTAAAAGTTGACCCTCCTTGCCTTCGCATAAAAAGGTAATATTTCCATAGATGCTCGTGCTTTGATTCTTGGCAACGGCTTTTAATCCCCATACTTTTTCCATAATGGGAAGTTTATTTCTATCTATTTGACGACTCAAATCGAGACTGTTGGTGGTCCAAGAGTTGCCGTAATCTTGGCTGATAAACAATTTGTTCGCAGCAAAATACAATTTCTTGCTATTGTATTTACTGATCAATAATGGAGCATCCCAATTCCAACGTAATGCAGAAGCGGAAGGGTCAGTGAAATGAGGGCGAATATCAATGCTCTCGCCAGTTTTTCTGTTATGTCTAATCAATCCACCGTATTGCCATTGAGCATAAACAATATCTGGATTTGTGGGGTCAATTTGGCTTTTGAAACCATCTCCACCTACGGTAACAAACCATTCATCGTTTCCAATCCCATTGGATGTTTTATTTCTGCTAGGTCCTCCTAAAGAGAAATTGTCTTGGGTGCCGCCGTATACGTTGTAAAATGGAGCAGAATTATCTACAGAAACCCTATAAAACTGTGTGATGGGTAGATTTTCTTTGAATATCCAGTTTGAACCATTGTCAAATGTTTCATATAAACCACCGTCGCAACCCACCAAGAGATGATTGGTATTTGAAGGATTGATCCAAATAGCGTGATTATCAACGTGTTTGTTGTCTTCAGGATAACGCTTGATGGTTTTTCCGCCATCTTCTGAGAAATGCAAATATGTATCCATGAAAAATAGACGTTTTCCATTGGTTGGATCAGCAAAAACCTCTTGATAGTAGTTTCCAGCAGTTTGAAAATCATTGATTCTTGTCCAACTTGCGCCAAAGTCACCGGAAGTATAAACGCCTCCTTTTTTACCTTCAGCTTCAACTACAGCAGTAACTCTTCCAGGTTCGGTGTTGGAAGTGGTTAATGAAATTCTCCCCAAATCCCCGCTAGGAAATCCACCAGCACATTTTTGCCACGTTTTTCCGTGATCAACAGACTTATATAGAGAACTTTCTGGCCCTCCACTGAGGTAAGTCCATTCGTGTCTCCTTCTTTGATGTGCTGTTGCGTATAAAATGTTGTTGTTGGATGGGTCTAAGTGCACTTCATTAAAGCCAGTGTGTTTAGAAACAAACAGAGACAGTGACCAGGTTTTTCCTGCATCTGAGCTGTAATAAATGCCTCTTTCACCTCCTGCGCTCCACAAAGGCCCGTAAGCGGCCACCCACATTTCTGAAGGATTTGTTGGATTAATCACAATCTTTGCAATGCTCTGAGAATTTTCAAATACACCTTTAACTTTAGTGAATGATTTGCCGGCATCTTCAGAGAAATAGAGCCCATTTCCGTAACCTACACTGCGCTGATTGTTGTTTTCGCCTGTTCCTACCCATAAGATGTTTGGATTGTTTGGATGTATGGCCAATGAACCAATACTTTGAGTACCATAGCCATCAAAAATTGGACTAAAAGTAGTTCCTAAATTTTCTGTTTTCCAAACACCTCCATAAGCAGATGCGATGTAATAAATGGACGGGTTTTTTGGATTAACGGCAATATCAATGACTCTGCCGCTAGTTTTGGCTGGACCAATGTTACGCCAACCAATTTGCCCCACGAAACTTTCGAATTCTTTGTTTTGTGCATTTAACTGGGCAAATATCAAGCACCCAGCATACACTGATAGTAAAATTTTTCTCATAATTAAGATAACAACTTCCTTTTCGGGGGAAGTTACAAAATCATTGCAACTCTAAGAAATAGCCTTCTAGTTTTTTAGCAATGCCTTGCCAAGAAAAACGGTTTCTAATTTTCTCACCACCTTTTCGGCCTAATTCGGATCTAAATGAGTCATCATTCAGTATTTTCAATATTCCATCGGTAAATTCCGTTGGGTTTTTCGCTACAATAACCCCTTCTCCTTTTTCTAACCCCAAGCCTTTGTAGCCAACCTCAGTGCTTACAACAGGAACATCCATACTTAAGGCTTCCAATACTTTGTTTTGGGTGCCAGCGCCTATTCTTAATGGTGAAATAACCACATTTGCTGAAGCATATTCTTTGGCTAGATCTTCAACAAAGCCGGTAACCGTGATTTTATCTGATGCTAAAGATTGTATCCAATGGCCTGGTTTTTGACCGGCAATTACGAAGGTGGCTTCAGGAAAAGCAATTAAAACAGATGGCCATATTTCATCGATAAAATAATGTAATGCATCAATGTTTGGGGCATAACTCATATTTCCCGTGAATAGAATTCTACCCTTTACAAATTCAATATCGGTTCGAGGATAAAATTGATTGGTGTCTACTCCATTTTCAAGTAGTTCAATATTCGAGCCTGTACTTTTGATCAAAAACTCTTGATCTACGGTGCTGCAAACCAAAGTTTTGGCGAATTGAGGAATCATCTTTTGTTCAAATTTATACAGCCTATTAAACTCAGTAGACGCAAATAATTTTTGTAAAAAATGCTTCGATTGATCTCTTCGTCTTTGCCAATATAAGCTGAATGCATCGGGTAAATCCAAAATTACTTTTGATTTACCGATACCGTCAAAATATTGAGCCATTCTAATGTGTTGAACATGAATGGCATCGTATTTTTCAGATTCCAATAGAGATTTAAGCTTTTTTCGGAACTTATTTGATTGGAAAAAGGCAACTTGAAAAGGCTTTCGTGTAAACGTCCCCAAAAAGGTAAAAAAAGCAGAAACCCAAATGGGTCTGTAGATCCATTCAATTTTAGAAATGACCTTTGAGCTTTTGCCTATGGGTTTTAAAAGTGGCTGAACAGAATCTAAATCTTGTTGGTTTTCAGCAATGGTAAGTAAATGAATTTCGTGCTTATCCAGTAATTCCCCCATCAAATTGTAAATTTTCAATTTATCCCCGCGGTATGGAGGGAAAGGCATTCGATTTGCAACGAATAAGATTTTCATTCACTAGCAAAATTATGCTTTTTTATTTGCGCATTATTTAAAATGAATCGATAATATTGTAGGAGATGGTGACTTTAAGCAGTCGATTAAATAGAGTAATAGAGAGTCAAACTCTGGCAATGACAAAAAAAGCCAGAGAATTGAAAGAACAGGGAAACGATGTGATCAGCCTAAGTATAGGCGAACCCGATTTTGATACACCCATTAACATTTGCAATGAAGCTACTGCGGCAATGTCTCGTGGTGAAACTCATTACCCGCCGGTATTGGGTACAATGGCATTTAGACAGGCAATTCAACGTAAGTTATTAATTGAAAATGGTTTAGAATATTCTGTTTCTCAAATTATTGTGAGTAACGGCGCGAAACAGAGTTTGTTTAATGCCATTATGGCATTGGTGAACGTTGGTGATGAAGTAATCATTCCTGCGCCTTATTGGGTAAGTTATCCTTCAATGGTTAATTATGCTCAAGGGAAAGTAGTTGAAATAGCTTCTACTGTTGAGGAAAATTACCTTTGCTCCGCGGAGAAATTAGAATCGGCAATTACCGATAAAACCAAGCTTATTATCTTCTCCTCTCCTTGCAATCCTAGCGGAAGCGTTATTCCCAAAGCACTTTTAGACCAATGGGTTGAAGTGCTTCAAAGGCACCCTCATGTTTTTGTTATCAGTGATGAGATTTATGAGCGTATTGTTTACAATGAAAAACCCGTGAGTATTGCAAGCTATCCTGGAATGAAAGACCGAGTTGCAGTTGTAAACGGTTTGGCTAAGGGATTTGCAATGACTGGATGGCGTATTGGATATTTAGCGGGTCCACAGGAGTTGGTAAGTGCATGTGAGCGTTTTCAAGGAATGGTTTCGTCAGGGGCAAATTCTATAGCCCAAGCAGCTGGAATTGAAGCATTGAAGGGCGATCAATCTCAAGTGGAAATGATGCGAATAACCTTTGAGAAAAGGAGAAATCTAATGCATCAGGAATTATCAAAAATAAACGGCATTAAATTGGGTAACCCCGAAGGAGCATTTTATCATTTTCCAGATGTGTCTTATTATTTTGGAAAGAAAGATGGGGAAACCACTTTGAATAATTCTGATGAGATTTGCTTATACTTATTGGAGAGAGCATTGGTAGCTTTGGTTTCAGGAGCTGCATTTGGAGCCCCGAATTGCATCAGATTGAGTTATGCAACTTCAGAGGAGAATATTGTTGAAGCTTGTTCTCGAATCAAAAAGGCTTTAGAATCCTTGAATTGAACTTTATATTTGCCGAATTAAATGAACATGCTAGACTTAGACTCGCTTTTTGATAGTTTCAACGGATTAAGAGTACTGATTGTGGGAGATGTGATGGTAGATAATTACATCAATGGAAAGGTTGAACGTGTTTCTCCGGAAGCCCCTGTGCCCGTTGTAGATGTTACAAATATGGAGTCTAGATTGGGTGGCGCCGGGAATGTAGCCTTGAACATCAAGTCTATGGGAGCAGTTCCAATCATGGTTAGCGTCATTGGCAATGATAAAGAAGGTGAAGACTTGAAAATGCTCTTAGAAAATCAAGGTATTTATTCTAAAGCATTATTGGTCAGTGACTCTCGTAAAACTACCACAAAAACTCGAGTGGTTGGAAATCATCACCAACTTTTAAGATTTGATCATGAGGTTAAACATGATTTAAGTTCTGTTGATTCGTTCTTGTTGGAAGAGTATTTCGATAAGGAAATAGAGAACGCCGATGTAGTGATTTTTGAAGATTACAATAAAGGAGTTTTGTATGCTTCAAATATCAAGTCATTCATTGATAAAGCCAATAAATTAGGAATTCCAACTATTGTAGACCCTAAGAAAAACAACTTCTTGGAATACAAGAATACAACCATTTTTAAGCCCAACTTAAAGGAAATTAAGGAAGGTTTAAATCTTGACTCTTCATTTGAACAAATTAGTGAAGTAGAAGAGGCTATTTCGTTATTGGAAAGTAAATTAAACAATAAAAGAACATTGGTAACCTTAAGCGAAAGAGGGGTAATTATATCAGACTCTGGTCGTTTTACTCAAGTTCCAGCACATATTAGAAATATTGCCGATGTTAGCGGTGCTGGAGACACTGTTGTTAGTGTAGCGGCACTTGCCCTTGCTAAAAAAGTGTCGCCCGAACTGATTGCCGAATTGAGTAATTTGGCAGGCGGATTGGTTTGCGAAAAACGCGGGGTTGTGCCCATCAATAAAGATGAACTATTGGCCGAAGCAAAGAAAATACTCTTTTAGTTTTTTGAATTTATTACGAATAACCTGACAGGTTAAATTCGGTCGATTCTTGATAATCACTATCGGTATTTATATCCCAAAGATTTTGATTAATTCCTGTATTGATTTCTTTTGCAAGTAGCAATCCCATAAGTATAGAATGGTCTTGATTGTTATACTTAAATGAGCCATATCTACCTATGAGTTTCAAATTTGAAATGGTATTTAGATAATCAATGATGGGATTCAGATTTTCCATGTATCCAGTTTCATAAACAGGGTAACATTTGGGTATTTTAATCACCTTTGAATTCAATACAAGATCATTATTTGAAATGAGATTTAGCATTAATAACTCTCTGTGAGCTAATTGAGATAATTCTTCATCGCTTTTTTGCCATAAAGGGTCACTATCAAAACTCCAAATCTCTAAACACAAGATACTGGTTGATTTTCCATTGGTGAGTGTGGGACACCAATTTCTAAAATTGGTAATTCTGCCGTGGGTTACTTCTGGCGAATGGATATAGATCCAATTATCGGGAAATAGTTGATTGCTGTTAATCTCCAAATACACCAAAGTAGTATTTCGGAAATACAATTTTCGGGTATAATCTAAAATCTGCTGTGGTACATTTGATAATCCTTGAATCAATGAAGTCATGGGCATGGTTGAAACAATCCAATCGGCTTTAAATGATTCACCATTTTGAGTGATTATTTCGGTAATCTTTGAATCTTGCTCCATGAAACGTTCAATCTTCTGTCCAAAAAGAATCTTTCCACCTAGCTTTTCAAATCTGCGTGCAATTTCATTATAAATAGCACCTGTTCCCTTGTGAGGATAGGCAAAGACATCCACGAGGGTCTTATGCTTGTTGTTTTTATTGCCTTTTATAGATGAAATTAAAGCTTCCCAAAGTGATAGTTTTTTGATTCTTTGGGATGCCCAATCTGCATCAATTTGGCTGCAAGAAATGCCCCATAATTTTTCGGTGTATGATTTAAAGAACATTCCGAAAAGCTTTTCTCCGAATTTATTGGTTACCCAATCTTCAAAGGTTTTAACCGACTTGTTTGGGAAAATTCTGATCCAGAAATAACTGAACAATATATGGGTTAACTCAAATATGGAGATGTTTCGAAAAACATTTCCAATTTTCAATGGATAATCAAAGAACTTATTCCTATAATAGATTCGAGTAAGTCTATTGACTACCGTGAAGTTATCTCCCACAATATCATGGAAGAAGTCATTGACTATTTTATCGCTAGTAAAAAACCGGTGAGGCCCACAATCTACAATTTGACCAAACATATCTAAACTGCGAGACATCCCGCCAACTTGATTTGTTGATTCAATCAAGGTAACAGGATGTCCGAGTTTAATGAGTTGATATGCAGCAGCTAGTCCGGCTGGGCCGGCGCCAATAATGATAACAGATGCTTTTTCTGACACAAATGATTATCTCACTCCATTCATCAAGACCAAGAGTTTTTTGCTCAAGAAGAACAAGAATACGGAGGCAATACCAGCCATGAATACGAATAACATGAAGAAATCGTATAATGTGGCGATAGTAAATCCAGCAAAAGTTGGTTTTTCAGGCTTTAAGTTCCAAAGTTGAACTTTTTCAGTTTTAACCAATTTGGAATCCTTTACCTCTTCCACTACTTCGTAGGTTAACAATTCATTTTCGCCAACCAATAAAGCTGAATTGAAGTTCTTATTGAAACTCTTAATCACTTTTAAATGGAAAACAGAAACTGTAGCAGTTTTTGCCGAACCTGTATCAACGGAAACTGAATTTAAGATACTCTTTTCTTCTGTTGTTTCTGTCCAATTTGCGGTAGCTACAGGAAGAATGTATTGTGCTTTTGGATCATCTTTAAACACCATAGTATCCAAAGAATTTGACTTTATAGCAGTCAATACAGTATTTAAAGAAGCACTGTCTGTTTTGATGGTAGAAGTTTCATTTTTAACCTCTTCTGGATATAAAGAACTTAAGGTACCAGCAAATTTATTGGCTGATGCGGTTGATAAGAACCACACTCCCATCAATAATGATGCAAAACGCGCTGGAGACAGTTTATTTACCATTGACAAACCAATGGGGCTCAAGCACAATTCACCCAATGTATGAATGGTGTACAAGCTCACCAACCAGATCATGCTCACTTTTGTAGAAGGATCCAATCCTTTCACACCGAAAGCAATGACTAAATATCCAACAGCAAGCAAGAATAATCCCATTGATTGTTTGAAGGGAGATGCTGGCTCCATATTGCGTTTTCCTAATACACCCCACAACCAAACAAAGATTGGAGCAAAAATAACAATTGCTAATGCGTTGATTGATTGGAAGTAAGATGCCGGAATTAATTCACCAAACAAATTTCTATCGGTTTGCTCCTCGGCAAAATAAGTCAATGATGCACCTGCTTGTTCAAAGGCTGCCCAGAAGAAAATAACAAAGAATGCAGCAATATAAACAACCCAAATTCTTTGCTTTTCAATTTTGGTCAAGCTGGGGTCGGTAATGATGAATCCAGGAGCAGCAATTGTCAATCCGAAGATGAATGATCCAATCAAATCGTATTCAAGTCCCCAGAAAAACAAAGAAAATAAGGCTACGAAAGCTCCAACCCAAATAAATACTCTGTTGTTATTAACAGGAAGGGCTTCACCCGTAGAAGGTTGTTCATCTCTTGTAGAATTGGCTTTTTCACCAATTTGTTGACCATCTGGAGTGACAATATATTTGTTTTTAAGGGAGATAAACAAAATCAAACTCAATATCATACCTGCGCAAGCAGCCAAGAATCCCCAACGGAAATCACCAGCATTACCTGTATCACCTAAGTAACCACACAATAAAGGAGCAATGAATGCGCCTAAGTTGATACCCATATAGAAGATCGTAAAAGCAGAGTCAACCCGTTTGTCGCCTTCTGGGTATAATTGACCAACCATGGTAGAAATATTGGGCTTGAAAAATCCATTTCCTACAATTAACATGAATAAACCGCTAAACATGAAAATGGAAGCGACTGAAACTTCTTGATAATAGGTACCCGCTAGGAACATCAAAAATTGGCCGAAAGCCATTAAAATTCCACCAATGATGATGGATTTGCGATTTCCCCAATAACGGTCAGCCATATAACCACCTAACAACGGGGTAAGGTAAACCAATCCGGTATAACTTCCATAAATGTCTGAAGCATAGGCCTTGTCAAAAAGAAGTGCTTTGGTCATGAAAAGCGTAAAAAGAGCGCGCATTCCGTAATAACTAAAGCGCTCCCACATTTCGGTAACAAACAAGACGTAAAGTCCTTTTGGATGTCCCTTTTGAGCTACTGTATTCATATTTTCTAATTGTATGTGTAAATGTTGGGGGCTAAAATAGACCAAATTTTTGAATAAGCCATACTGCAAAGCCCCAATTATCCGTTAATTTGCGTTTAATAATGAAACTAACTGCTTCAGATATTGCTCTACAAACTCAAGGAACTGTGGTAGGAAACCCAGACCAATTCATTGATAAAGTTTCAAAACTGGAAGAAGGCGATTCTTTGAGTTTGGGTTTTTTTTCCAACCCGAAGTACGAAAAGGCCCTTAAAGAATCAGCTTGCGGAATTGTTTTTGTTCCCATTGGATACGGTCAAAAACGACCTGAAAATACCTCGTATATTGAACACACCAATCCATATTTCGCCTTTTGCACCATTTTGGCCAAGTATTTCAATCCCAATAAACGTAAATCAGGCATTTCAAATACTGCAATCATTCACCCAAGTGCTAAGATTGGAGAGAATGTTTACATTGGCGAATATTGTACAATTGGAGAATTATCGGTAATTAGCGATAATACATCTATTGCTGATGGTTGTGTTATAGGTGACCACGTTAACATTGGATCAGGCTCTACCCTATTTCCGAGGGTTGTGATTTATTCGGGTTGTTCTGTTGGACGAAATTTCACTGCTCATTCTGGTACGGTAATTGGAAGCGATGGTTTTGGGTTTGCGCCTGTAAATGGGACATATGTGAAAATTCCCCAGGTAGGAAATGTAATCATAGAAGATGATGTTGAATTGGGCGCTAATTGTTGCATTGATAGAGCCACCATGGGTTCTACTGTCATTAGAAAAGGCACCAAGCTTGACAATATGGTACAAGTAGCTCACAACGTGGAAATAGGTGAACACACGGTTATTGCTTCACAGACAGGCATTGCAGGAAGTACTAAGATTGGAAATCATTGCGTTTTTGGTGGACAAACTGGTATTGCTGGTCATTTAACTATTGCTCCTTTCAATTCGTTCGGTGGCCAATCTGGAATAACCTCAAATATCAATGAAACCCATCAAAAAATGAGTGGTACCCCAGCAATGAATGTAAATTCGTATCTTCGCAGTGTGGTTGGAATCCAAAAACTCCCACAGTTATTAAAGGAAATTGAATCATTAAAAAAAGAAATTAACCGTCTTAAAGAAACCAATGGCTAACATCAATCCCAAACAAACTACTCTCGCACATTCTATAGAATTCAAAGGCGTTGGTTTGCATACTGGAGCTGCAGTAAAAGTAATTCTAACACCAGCTGCAGATAATCACGGATATAAATTTCAGCGTATAGATTTGGAGGGTATGCCCATTATTGAGGCTGACGCTGATTTAGTTACAGATACCTCCCGCGGAACAACATTAGAGAAAAACGGGGCATCGGTTTCAACGATTGAACATGTTTTGGCATCTCTTGTGGGTTCTGAAGTTGACAATTGTTTAATTCAAGTAGATGGACCAGAAATGCCAATCATGGATGGAAGTTCAATTTCATTTGTAGAAGGAATTAAGAACGTAGGTATTGTTGAACTTGAAGAAGATAGAGAGTATTTTGAAATTCCTCATAATATTCATTATCAAGACCTTGAAAATCAAGTTGAGATAGTAGCAATGCCTGCGGTAGATTATAGATTAACCGTAATGGTTGATTATAATTCACCGGTTTTAGGAACTCAGCATGCTTCCATAACCCAAATCAATGAATTTGAAAAGGAAATAGCACCTTGCAGAACCTTCTGCTTTTTGCATGAGCTGGAATATCTGCTCAACAATAACTTAATTAAAGGTGGTGACTTGAATAACGCCATAGTGGTGGTTGATAAAGTAGTGAATCAAGATGAACTTGATAGACTAGCCAAAGTGTTTAATAAAGAAAGTGTTGAAGTTAAAAAAGACGGTATTCTAAATAATTTAGAACTTCGCTTTTCGAATGAACCTGCACGACATAAACTACTAGATATGGTAGGTGATTTAGCACTGGTTGGAATGCCCCTAAAAGGTCAAATCATGGCGGCTCGTCCTGGACATGCTTCCAATGTGGCTTTCGCAAAAAAATTAAAACAAGTGCTAAAAAAAGAAATCAAACGTAAACAAGAAGGTAGACCCTTATACGATCCCAATCAAAAGCCACTTTACGCAACAAAAGATATTATCAAGATGTTGCCTCACGCTCATCCTTTTTTGTTGGTTGATAAAATCATGGAAATTTCTGATAAGCATGTAGTTGGAATAAAGAACATCACCTATGATCAACCATTCTTTGGCGGACATTTTCCTGGTGACCCTATTATGCCGGGAGTTTTGCAAATAGAAGCAATGGCTCAAGCCGGTGGTATTTTAGTGCTTTCTACCGTTGATGATCCTGAAAACTACGGAACCTATTTTTTAAAAATAGACAATACCAAATTTAAAGATAAAGTCGTTCCTGGAGATACTTTGGTTATGAAACTTGAATTGACTGAACCTATCAGACGTGGTATTTGTGCAATGCGAGGCAGAGCATGGGTAGGTGATAAATTAGTCTGCGAATCTGAACTTATGGCTCAGGTAGTTAAAATAAAAAATTAATATCAAAATGATTCAGCCCCTTGCTTACGTCCACCCTAGTGCGAGAATTGCGGATAATGTGGTCATTGATCCTTTCGTAACCATTCATGCAGATGTTGAAATTGCTGAAGGCACTCACGTAATGTCGGGTGCAGTTATTTTTCGAGGTTCTAGAATTGGAAAAAATTGCCGAATATTTCCTGGCGCCTCTATTGGGGCTATTCCTCAAGATTTGAAATTTGACGGGGAAGAAACCTTGACCATCATTGGTGATAATACCACCATTCGCGAATATGTAACCATTAACAAGGGTACAAAAGCTCTCGGTTATACAAAAGTGGGTTCAAACGTATTGCTTATGGCCTATGTTCACTTGGCTCATGACTGTGTTGTTGGAGATTATGCAATTTTAGCCAATAACGTTCAAGTTGCAGGACATGTCACTATTGGTGAATGGGCAATTTTGGGTGGAGCTGCGTTGGTACATCAGTTTGTAAAAATTGGAAAACATGCCATGATAAGCGGCGGTTCTTTGGTTCGAAAAGATGTTCCTCCGTACACAAAGGCAGCCCGTGAACCACTATCTTATGAAGGTGTTAACAGCATTGGCCTTAGGAGACGTGGTTTTACTAATGAGAAAATTGGTGAAATTCAAGACATCTACAGGACTTTGTTTGTTAAAAGTTCAAATACCACTAAAGCGTTGGCTTTAATCGAAGCAGCCTTCGCTCCCACCAACGAACGCGACGAAATCATTGCCTTCATTCAAGATTCTGATCGCGGCGTTATGAAAGGATATTTGTCGAAATAATTTTCCATGTTAAAAATCATTCTGAAAAATTGCGGTAAAAATTATCACCGTACTTGGTTGTTTCGGAATGTGAATTTTGAATTTGAGATTTTTCCGGGGAATTCCCTCGCTGTGCTCGGGGACAATGGATCAGGAAAATCAACATTTACTTTATTACTTACTCGCCAAATTGAGCCTACAGAAGGTACCATAGAATGGCAGGGAATCAGTTCTAAAGAAGTGCATAATTTGTATGCATTAAGTTCTCCATCCATGGAACTACCAGAGGAACTGACATTGGAAGAATGGTTTGAGTTTCAAAGTGGGATAAAGCCTCTTTATGAAGGACTGAATTTGAATCATATAATTGAACTTTGTCAATTCCCACCCAAGGTTAGAAATAAATCAATTATGAATTTTTCTTCTGGCATGAAACAGAGAGTTAAATTGTGTCATAGCTTTTTGACAGATTCTCCTCTATGTATCTTAGATGAACCACTGTCTAACCTAGATCAGAAGGGAATAGACCTCTATGAACGGTTAATCGCAGAATACAAATCAAGTAAGTGTATTATTGTTGCATCTAACAGAGTTGATGAATATCAGTTTTGCGAACATCAAGTGCACATCAAGGATGCTCAACTATCAATTTTGAAGTGATTTTTGAGAATTTATTTTCTAAAATCACAAAGTATATACCATTACTCATATTTTTAGAATCTACTGAAATACCTGGTTCTCCCGAATTTAGATTTTTTGATGTAATGACTCTCCCATCTATTGTCACGATTTTAGCGGTCCAGGTTTTCATCGGATCAGGATTTTCTATGATGAATGACGAACTTGCTGGATTGGGATAAATAGTCAAGGTATGTTTTTGAGTTTCGAGCTCATCAACTGCATTTGCTCTTTTCTTTGATAAAACACTTTGCCCAAACATCAATCCACCTTTTAGATTACCTAAAACCAATTCTGGGATAGAGTCGCCGGTTAAATCATACAATGCAGGTTTTAGCCAAGCACTACCAAAAATGATTGAGGTATCACCGTTGTTTTGATTGAAAAATGTATGTTCTTCAGCAATAAGGCTATCCGTAATTTGGTGGTTTTCAGGGTGGTAAATGCGAACATCTCCATGCAATGTACCCAAAATGATTTCTAGATTACCGTCATTGTCAATATCAGAAACTGTAGGAGTTGCATATCCAAATATATTAAAATCAGGCTCAGACAAACTAGTTAACCATTCGTTGGCCCTCATTCCATAGGCATTGCTACTCACCCATTCTAATTGAACAGTTGTTTTAGACTTTCCTTCAAATAGTGCTACTTTACCATTGTAAAAACCGACCAATAAATCGTTAATCCCATCATTGTTATAGTCATATACTGCGGGTGCCGCTGTGTTTTCACTGGGCTGTTTTTGATAATTCCCCAACAAATTTTTGTTTTTCAATCTAAACGCTGGCTTGCCGTTTAACTGGTAATTTTCATACCAAGCAATATTTCCATTGATTGATCCAATCAGTAAATCATCGTCATTATCATTGTCAATGTCTCCTGAAGTAATGTTTGAATATATGTATCCTGAATCTTTAATATTCAAATAGTTATAAATTGAATATGTTAACTGTGGTGCTTCCAATGTCCCCGTATTTAAAAAGACATCAATTCTGTCGTTCTTACCTTTTGTAGAATCAAAATCACCATTGTGAGCTACAAGCAGGTCCTTCAATCCATCACCATTCACGTCTAGCCATGCGGGCGATGTTCTTGCTCCAAAATCGATCATTTGCTCAGAGATAAAGTTTGTCTTAACTAAATTGAAATCGGCTTTGGTTTTGGAGCCCATATTTTTATAATACCGAATTTGTTGACTTTCTTTTGTGTTGGAAACACTATTCGGAGCAATGATCATGTCTGTAAGGCCGTCTTTGTCAACATCAAATGTGTATCCAGCAGGAAATACGTATGAACTGAATACTTTATCATCAAGAAACACCGAATCGTATCTTATCATGGTATCGTATTCGTGCATACGCTGCATTTTACCATTTTCAAGTCGAATGATTTTTGACCAATCTAAATTAGACAGATACATTTCCTGATCGCCATCATTATCTTCGTCCATAAACCAACAACTGGCTCCTCCTACATGTCTAGGCTTGAGTTTTTTAGGAAAGCCAAGATCTAACGGACAATCATTCAATATAATACCACCACTGAATCCCTCCCAAAAGTAACCGAAGCAATAATCCATATTTTGAAATTCAAATGAATCCTTGCTCCATCCCTTTTCTGTTCTAACATCTTTAAACATGTAATAGGTAAGATTAAAAGGATCATAACTGACTATATCTATGTCACCGTCACCATCAATATCTTTTATTGCAGGTAAATCAGTAATGGTATTGGCGAATGATAAAGGATTGTATAATTTAAAAAAAGTAGAATCGTGTTGATTTCTGTAATACCAAGGTCCTAAATCTTTGAATTTAAGCTTATCAGAATTATTGTCAGATTCATTGGTATAAATCAATAGATCGCCAATTTCCGATAAGGTAAAAATATCTTGCCTTCCATCAGAATTCAAATCAGCGGCTATGTAAATGTCCTTTCCTTTGGGAAGTTGAGGTTCATATTTGGGGGCGTATAAAAATGAATTCTTATTGGTTCTCAAATAAGGGAGAATCTTGTAATCAACGCGATCAAATATGATTAGGTCAAGCACCCCATCTTGATTTAAGTCAAATTCTGTGAATTGCGGGGAGTTCAATCCCCCTGTAAACGGTTTTTCTAAATCAAAACCGTTCATTCTCACTTGTATTCCATCAGTAATCTCATATTTATTCTGAGCTTGTAGACCTTTTGAGTGATACCCAAAAAGTATTGCAAAAACGAATAAGGCAATAATTTTACTGATTTTCATAGGAATACATCGAATTTAACAAAAATACTTTGAAGTTAAAGTGATAATCAGCACCTAAAATGTAATTTTGAGAACATATTATGCAATTGAGCACCATCGAAGAAATTTACCATGCTTGGAACGAAGTAAATCGTGTAATTACAAGCGATACTCGAAAAGATATCAATGGAAGTCTATTCTTTTGTTTGTCAGGCGAAAAATTCAATGCAAATACTTTTGCTCAAAAGGCAATAGATCTTGGTGCAGCCTATGTTGTGACTAATAATTCAGACATTCAGAATGAAAAGGTTCTATTGGTGGATGACCCTAATTTGACCCTCGGACAACTGGCTTCGCATCATGCAGCTAAAATGAAGGCTAGGCTTATTTGTGTAGGAGGTTCCAACGGAAAAACTACTACTAAAGAGCTCATAAACGTTGTACTGTCTAATCAATTTAATGTAAAGTACACATTGGGCAATTTCAACAATCACATTGGTGTTCCATTAACATTGCTTTCAATTTCCGAGGACACTGATATAGGAATCATCGAAACTGGGACCAATCACCCTGGTGAAATGAAATATTTATGTGATTTGTTTAACCCCGATTCTGGTATTATCACCAATATTGGTAAAGAACATTTGGAGGGATTTGGCGATCTAGAGTCAGTGGCAAAAGAAGAGAGCGAAGTATACTTAAAACTACAACAATTGCAAGGTTTGGCCTTTGTGAATCTCGATGATACTTGGCTTGGAAACATGTCTAAACGATTATCGCAGAAGATCACTTATAGTATTTTATCTGCTACAGCTGATATTTATCTTAGACCAATAGAAGAAATGCCCCACCTTAAATTTGAAGTGTTTATTCATCAAGAATCAAAAGGTATTTTTCAAGCCAAATTGGGCGGTAAATTCAATTTATACAACATCTGTGCTGCAATTGCAGCTTCAATAAAATACAATGTTAATTGGGAATCAACGATTAACTCAATTGTTAATTTTGAATCGAATAACAACCGGTCACAATGGGTAGTATTTGGCAATAAAAAGGTATTTTTAGATGCCTATAATGCCAATCCATCTAGTGTTGCTGTTGGATTAGAGTCTTTTTCAACCATTAAAGGAAGTAAGGCTGTGATTTTAGGTGATATGCTTGAACTAGGACAACATTCTCAACAAGAACATGTAGAAATTTTTGAATTAGCAGTAAAATTGAATTTTGAAGAATTCTTTATTTGCGGCCCTGAATTTTGTTTGGCAAACAACACCTATCCATTTAAATTTGATTCGGCGGCTACATTGTTGGCCTGGTTAGATACACATCCCATTGAGTCTGAATACATTTATGTTAAAGGAAGCCGAGGGATGAAGATGGAAACGGTATTGGAACATTTTAAATTATAAAAAGGCCCTCAAAAGGGCCTTTTAAGTATTATAATAATTACTCTTTATTTGAAAAATAAAGAAATCGCTCCAGTAGCCAACATGTTGAACAGTGCTAACGGAATCATAGATTTCCAACCCAAATGCATCAACTGATCATATCTGAATCTTGGAAGAGTCCAACGAATCCACATGAAAACAAAGATGAAAATCAATATTTTAGAAAACATAACGGCGATTTGTGCGATTCCTAGAATGGTTTGATTCTCAATTAAATCCATCCCAGGGAAATTATATCCACCAAAGTAAACTGTAGCCATCAATGCCGATGAAACGAACATATTTACGTATTCCGAGAATAAATAAAATCCTAATTTCATAGAAGAATACTCTGTATGGTAACCACCAATCAATTCGGTTTCACATTCTGGTAAATCAAAAGGCGCTCGATTGGTTTCTGCTAAAGCACAGATAAAGAAAATTAAGAACCCAAGAGGTTGGTAGAAAATATTCCAGTTCATACCTTTTTGTTGAGCAACAATTTCACCAAGGCTTAAGGTACCGCTCATCATTATGACTGCTATCAAGGCCAAACCCATACTCAATTCATAGCTAATCATTTGTGCACTTGCGCGAATGGCTCCAAAAAGTGAATATTTGTTGTTGCTTGCCCATCCACCTATCATGATTCCATATACACCCACAGAAACGATTCCCATGATGTATAAAACACCTATGTTAACATCTGCTACTTGAAGTTGAACCATTCTTCCTAAAACCGGAAGTTCAGTACCCCAAGGAATAACAGCGCTGGTAATGGTTGCTGTAACCATGGCCACTGCCGGACCTAAAATAAACAACCATTTTTCTGCGGTTGCGGGAATGAATTCTTCCTTGAAGAACAATTTTCCGGCATCTGCCAAAGGTTGGAAAATACCATAAACTCCTGCTCTGTTTGGACCAATGCGGTCTTGCATAAAAGCGGCCACTTTCCGTTCACCGTAAGTCAAATAAGCTGCTATACCTAGTGTAACTAAGGTTAAAATAGCAACTAGAATGGTTTTTTCTAATAATAATGAACTATCCATTTTATGCTTTATTCAATAAAACCGTATGTTTTGGAATTTCTCTTTCGTAGTGATTTGCAGAAATTACAGAATGTCTAGAAATTTTACGCGGACCTTCAATATTCCATTGAGACTTTTCCTTCTTATTAAATCTACAATCGTTGCAAATGAATTCTTTTACCTCACCGTATTGGTCTTTTCTCGCAGTAACGCGAGCAATTTCGTCACCAATCATCCATAAAACTGCATTTCCACTACATTTATCGCAAGAACACGATGCATCCATAGGTTTGGTATACCAAACACGACTGCGGAAACGGAAGGTTTTATCAGTCAATGCTCCAACCGGACAAACATCTATAACATTTCCAATAAAGTCATTATGCAGGTTTTTCTCAATGAAAGTGCTGATTTCGGCAGCGTCTCCCCTCTTCAATACACCATGTTCGCGGTTATCGGTGAGTTGATTAGCTGTATAAACGCAACGATAGCAAAGGATACAACGTGTCATGTGGAGCTTGATGTATTCTCCTAAATCCACTTTGTCGAATGTTCTACGTTCAAACTCATACCTTGATTGACCAACACCGTGTTCAAAAGCAAGATCTTGCAAGTGACATTCGCCTGCTTGGTCACAAACTGGACAATCTAAGGGATGATTGATCAATAAAAATTCAACTACACCTTTTCTTGCATCCAGTACTTTTTCACTGGATTTGTTTTTAACCTCCATACCGTCCATTACAGTAGTACTGCAACTTGCCACCAATTTGGGCATCGGACGAGGGTCTTTTTCACTCCCTTTAGATACCTCTACTAGACAAGTTCTGCATTTTCCTCCGCTTCCTTTTAATGAGGAGTAATAACACATAGCAGGTGGAACTACGTTTCCACCAATCATGCGTGCTGCATTTAAAATGGTAGTACCTGGATCAACCTGAACGGTTTTTCCATCTATGGTTACTGTAAACTTCTGAATTTGATCAGACATAGTTATGCGTTTTCTGTTTGAAATGATTTTTCTGCAACCAGTCCATAGTTGCGAATTTGACTTTCTTTGGGTTCGTTAACATGCCATTCGAACTCTTCTCTGAAGTGTCTGATGGCTGCCGCAACTGGCCAAGCAGCAGCATCACCCAGTGGGCAAATTGTATTTCCTTCAATCTTTCTTTGGATGTCCCAAAGCAAATCAATATCTGCAAGGGTGCCATGACCTTCTTCAAGTCGGTGTAGGACTTTTTCCATCCATCCAGTACCTTCCCTGCATGGTGAGCATTGTCCGCAACTTTCATGGTGATAGAAACGGGCGAAGTTCCAAGTATTTCTAACAATACACTGTTCTTCATCGTATACAATAAATCCACCAGAACCAAGCATAGAGCCAGATTGGAAACCACCATCGGCCAGGGATTCGTAGCTCATCAATCTATCTTCACCATTGGCAGTTTTACAAACCAAATAGTGAGGCAAAATAGGAACAGAAGAACCTCCAGGAATACACGCTTTTAAACGCTTTCCGTTTTTCATTCCTCCTAAATACTGATCACTGTATATGAATTCTTCAACCGATAAACCCAATTCTATTTCATAGACACCTGGTTTATTTACATTGCCTGAAGCAGATATAAGTTTAGTCCCAGTGCTTCTACCAATACCAATTTTTGCATACTCGTCACCACCGTCATTCACAATAGGAACAACTGCGGCAATGGTTTCTACGTTATTCACAACAGTTGGACGCTGCCACAAACCTTGAATCGCAGGAAAAGGGGGTTTCATTCTCGGATTTCCACGTTTTCCTTCGAGACTCTCAATGAGTGCAGTTTCTTCGCCACAAATGTATGCACCTGCCCCAGGAGTTATGGAAAGGTCAAGGTCGTATCCAGTTCCTAAAATGTTTTTTCCTAACCATCCATTAGCGTATGCTTCTGCGATTGCTTTTTCAACAATTCGAAGAACAAACATGTATTCACCTCTAATGTAAATGTAACTCTGATTGGCGCCCAAAGCGAATGAAGAAAGAATCATACCTTCTATCAATAAATGAGGGATTTTCTCCATCAAATATCTATCTTTGAATGTACCAGGCTCACTTTCATCGGCATTACACAATAAATGTCTTGGAACACCTTCTGGCTTTGCCAAAAAGCTCCATTTCATTCCCGTTGGAAATCCTGCTCCGCCTCTACCTCTTAATCCAGACTTTTTAACTTCTTCAACAATATCATCGGGTGACATCGTTTTTAAAGCTTTTTCAACGGCTGAGTATCCACCATTTTTTCTGTAAACATCGTAGGTATGAATGCCTTCAATGTGAACGTTATTGAGCAACAATTTTCTAGCCATTCTGATTTTCTCCCATATAATTAGCTACCGGATTGCTTCTGTAGGCTTCGATTAAAGCATCTACTTTTTCTTCGGTGAGATGTTCATGAAATTTCTCTCCTGCTTGCAACATTGGCGCATAACCACAAGCACCTAGGCATTCAACTGTTTTAAGAGTAAACATTCCATCTGCGGTTGTTTCACCGTCTTTAATTCCTAGTTTTTTCTCTATGTAGTTGACAATATTCTCTGCACCTTCAATCATACAAGGACCGGTTCTGCAGACTTCTAATTTTACTTTACCCACTTGTTGGGTATCATACATACTGTAAAATGTAGCTACTTCGTAAACTTCGATGGGCTGAATATGAAGCAAGCGTGCAACATAATCCATAACATCCACAGAAAGCCATCCAAAGTGAGCCTGAGCAATATGCAATACTCTTAGAAGCGCACTTTTTTGTTTTCCTTCTGGAAACAGGGAAATCACCCTTTGTACTTCATCTAAAAGATGTTGAGGTAGTTCTATTCTTTGATTGTTTTCCACGTTCAATAAAAATTAAGCGTCAAGTTCTCCAGCAATTACGTTCATACTACTCATGGTCAAAATAGCATCAGACAACAACGAGCCTTTGATCATTTCCGGATAAGCTTGGTAATAAATGAAACAAGGTCTTCTAAAGTGCAATCTGTATGGATTTCTGCCACCATCTGAAACTAAGTAATATCCTAGTTCACCATTTCCACCTTCAACTGAATGATATACTTCACCAACTGGAATAGGTGTTTCTCCCATCACAATTTTGAAATGGTAAATTAAAGCTTCCATACTTCTATACACCTCTTCTTTAGGAGGAAGATAAAATGATGGTATATCAGCGTAGTAATCACCAGAAGGCATATTGTCAAGTGCCTGATGGATGATTTTCAAACTTTCTCTGATTTCTTGTTGACGAACCATGAATCTATCGTAGGTATCTCCTTCTGTTCCAACAGGAATGTTAAAGTCAAAGTCCTGATATGATGAGTAAGGCTTCATAACGCGCACATCATAATCAACACCTGCCGCCCTAAGGTTGGGTCCTGCGAACGAATAGTTTAATGCTCTTTCTGCAGAAATCGGACCAGCACCAATGGTACGATCCATAAAGATTCTATTTCTCTCCAACAAACTACCAAATTCGTCAAAATTCTTTGGGAATTCTTTCAAAAAGGTTTTCAATTTGCTGTAAAATTCAGGACTAAAGTCGCGGTCAAAGCCACCAATTCGCCCAACATTTGTTGTTAAACGAGCTCCACAGATTTCTTCAAATAAATCGTAGATTTTCTCACGTTCTTGGAACATGTAGGTGAAACCAGTCAATGCGCCTGTATCAACACCAATTACAGAATTACAAACCAGATGGTCAGCAATTCTAGACAACTCCATAACAATTACACGCATGTAGTCAACACGTTTGGGCATTTCTGCGCCAATGAGCTTTTCTACAGTCATATGCCAACCCAAATTATTTATTGGGGAAGAGCAATAGTTAAGTCGGTCAGTTATTGGAGTAATTTGATTGTATGGTCTTCGCTCAGCCAATTTCTCGAAAGCACGATGAATATACCCTACTGTTTGCTCAGCATGTAAAATGCGTTCACCATCCACTTTCAACACATTTTGGAAAATGCCATGTGTTGCGGGGTGTGTAGGACCTAAATTCAGCGTAGCGATTTCGCCATCGATCGTTTCTGTGCTGACTTGGACGTTGTATTTTTTGTTTACCTCTAGTTCGCTCATCTTCCAAAAAATGTATCGTTTTTATCTCTACGTGTTTCGTCTTCGAGTGCGTATTCTTTTCTCATAGGATGATAATCCATATCATCCACATTCAATATTCTTCTAAGATCGGGATGTCCAATAAATTGAATTCCAAAAAAGTCAAAAGTTTCTCTTTCCATCCAATTGGCGGCAGAGAAAACAGGTGTCAAAGATGGAAACTCCATTAAATTTTTACTCAAGTTCGATTTAAACCTTAGTCTAGTATTTTCAATCAGATTTTGTATGTGAAACACCACCTGATATTCTTGATTCTCCTTGTCAGGATAATGTGAACCGGTTAAATCAACCAAAAAGTTATAACCCAATTCAGCGTTCAGGTATTGAACAACCTCCAAAGCATTTTTTGCATCAATGACAATATTATGCTCGTTGTATTTATCTGTGGTATACTCGAGTATAAATCCTTTTGAATTTAAACCCTCAATGGTTTTATCTAAAAAAGACGATGTACTCATTATGTAGTTTCGATGTTGTAAGTTTCAAGCATTTTACGGTATTCATCAGAATCTCTTCTTCTCAAACTTTCGTTTTTCGCAAGATGCTGAATTTTCAAAACACCCTCAATGATTTGTTCAGGTCTTGGTGGGCAACCAGGAACGTAAACATCTACAGGTATTACGTGATCAATTCCTTGTAGTACACTGTAAGTATCAAAAATTCCACCACTAGAGGCACAAGCTCCAACTGAAAGTACCCACTTAGGTTCAGCCATTTGATCATAAACTTGCTTTAATACAGGACCTAACTTTTTCGAAATGGTTCCTGCAACTATGAGTAAGTCGGCTTGTCTCGGACTGAAAGACATACGTTCGGAACCAAATCTAGCCAAATCGTAATTTGCACCCATGGTAGCCATGAATTCAATTCCACAACACGAAGTTGCAAAAGGCAATGGCCACAATGAATTTGCTCTAGCCATTCCAATTACCGTATCCAATGAAGTTGCAAAGAAACCTTGTCCTTCGAATCCTTCCGGAGCATCAACTACTTTAACCATAACTCTACAACAAATTTATTTGATTAACGTTCCCATTCAAGGGCACCTTTTTTCCACACGTAAATGAAACCGGTCAAGAAAAATCCAACAAAAGTGACAACGGCCATGAATCCTTCCCAACCCATTTCTTTAAAATTAACAGCATAAGGGTAGAAAAATATAACTTCCACGTCAAACAAAACGAATAGAATAGCCGACAAAAAGTACTTCACTGAAACAGGAAATCTAGCATCACCTTGAGATTCAATTCCACATTCGAAAGTTTCTATTTTTTTGACAGTCTTTTTCTTAGGACCTAAGAGTTGAGATAAAAATAAGGCTAACACCACAAACCCAATGGAAAACCCCAATTGGATTAATATCGGAATGTAACTTTCTGGACTATTCATGACTTGCGACAAAAATAATACAACGCAGTATATGTATTGTTCAATGATTGACCTTTTGTGTAAAAAAATATCCAAGTTTTATCACATTTTCGGATCACTGATGGATTTATCAGACAATTTGACTGAAATTGCATCAGAATTAAATTATGAAACAAAGAAAAATACTAGGAATCACATCGTTATTGACAATGGCTGGATTGACCGTTGTTCTTACATCTAACTCTTCTGGACCCGGCGGAAATAGAACTGGTTCTCCAGGGAGTTCAGGAACATGCGCATCTTGCCATGGCTCCAACAACAATTTAGCATCATCTGTCACCGCTGAATTAATTGATAAATCAACAAATACTCCAGTTACAGATATTATCCCTTCAACAACTTACACTTTAAGGATTAAATCAAAAGGCAATTCATCGAAGATGGGATTTCAAGCCGTTGTTTTGGATGCATCTAACGCTCCGGCAGGTACATTTGGTGCAGCTCCTTCTAAAACCAATGTGAGTTCATCAAAAGTTTGGGGGCACACATCTCCAGGAACTTCAAACGGAGAGAATGTATGGGAAATTGACTGGCAAGCTCCAAGTTCCATTTCTGGTAACCTAAACATTTATGCAGCATCAGTAATATCCAACGGCAATGGTTCAGACAACGGAGATGATGTGAAAACTGCCGTTCAACAGTTGAAAGCAAACTCTAATTCTACCGCAGTGCTTTCTCAAAATGCTGTAAAATTGTTGGGTAACCCTATTCCTAAAGGAAATCAATTGGAAATCAATCAAACACTGAAAATGGCGGTTGTTTGGAATTTGAATGGACAAGTGGTTTTAAAGCAAAATAATTGCAATAGTATAAATGTAACTAATTTTCAGTCAGGCAATTATATCCTTCAGGGTATTGACCAGAATGAAAATCGTTTTTCAGAACAATTTACTGTGGTAGATTAAACTACTTACTTTTAAGTTCTTCTCTATTTAACGCCCTGTGAAAAGCAGAGGCGTTTTTTTTGTGATTATTGTAATCAAATTCGAAAATGTGATATCCTGAAAAGTCTGATTTCGCGCAGAAATACAAATAATCATGTTTCGTATAGTTTAACACCGCATTTATAGCTTCCACAGAAGGAATACAAATAGGTCCAGGAGGTAATCCTTTGTGGATATAAGTGTTATAAGGTGAATTAATAAATAAATCTTCTTTGCCCCTCACCCGTTCAGCCTTGCCTTTTGCAAAGACTATTGTGGGATCAGCTTGTAGTTTCATTCCTTTTCGGTACCTGTTTATATAAACACCAGCAATTTTAGTGTACTCGTCTATTTTGTTACTTTCTTTCTGAACTAAGCTGGCAATAGTAACCGCTTGAAGTAAACTCAAATTTTGATTCTTCAATTTACTTGTTCGAATACTATCCCAAAAAATTTCATGTTCAGCTTTCATACGGTCAAAAAATCCTTCTACAGATATTCCAACCGAAATATTGTAAGTATTTGGAATAATTAAAGCGGGCCAAGTAGTGTCATTAAATCCATAATCGAGAAGTAATGAAGGGTTCACCAATTCCCCATGAATGTCACCATAGTTGATGATCAATTTTGAAGAAATTCTTTCGCTCAAACTTTCAGCCCAAATCCCAGGGATAATGACAAGATTGATGGTTTGATTTCTATTTTCCCTCAATGTTCGGATGATTTTGAACGGATTGCTGTTTGGGGGAAGAAAAAACTTGCAAGGCGTGATTTTATATCCCGCTTTTTCAGCCCAAAAGGCCAATCCCAATGGCATTTCAATTTTAAAGTTATTATTGAAGTAGATATTCAAACTGTCTGAATTCCAATTTTTTTTAATGATAACTTCTTGATGGTTTTTATTGCTGGAAGTTTGCAAGAAAAAGATGGCAACTATGGCCATTAATACAATACTCAATACTAACAGAATGACCCAATTTTTGCTTTTCTTCATATATTTACAAAACGCAAAAATCAACTTTTTTCTCAAATCAAAGAGTTTAATTTTTTCGAGCGTATTTTTGTAAGGTGAAAGTAGCAATTATAGGTGCCGGTAAGATGGGTAAAACCATAGAAGGTTTATCTTCGGAGATGGGATTTCAAATTGTGGAACGATTTAACTCAATCAATCCATTTTTAGAATGTTCATCTATAAAAGCCGATGTAGCAATAGAGTTTTCTATTCCTGATTTAGCAGTTAAGCACATTCTCCATGCTCATAAAATAGGAATCCCCATTGTTGTTGGAACCACAGGATGGTACGATGAGTTTGATGCCGTAAAGCAACAAACAATATCAAATAATGGAAGCCTATTTTATGCTTCTAATTTTTCGGTTGGGGTGAATATCTTTTTTCAAATAAATACTTTACTCGCCAAGCTCATGGATCAACAACCTCAATATTCGGCATCCATGCAGGAAATTCATCATACAGAAAAAAAGGATGCACCTAGCGGTACGGCAATCAGTTTGGCAAATCAAATTTGTGCTCAAAATCACCAATATGATAATTGGACATTGAAAAAAGAAACAATATTAACAAATGAATTATCCATTGAGGCTTTTAGAGAACCACATGTTCCTGGAACTCATATTGTAAAATGGGATAGTTCAATTGACTTTATTGAAATCAAACACGAAGCAAAAAGTCGTTTAGGTTTTGCGCAAGGTGCAGTATATGCGGCAAAATACTTGATAGGTAAAAAAGGTGTTTTTTCGATGAATGACCTTCTCCAACTTTGAACATAACCGAATTAATCAATTTTGAATTTACATTTGTAACTTATGGATAGTTTTAATCTCCAGATATTTATTGCCATTTGGGCTGCAGCCTTTGTTCTTACTCGGTTAGGACTTTCAAAAATGTTCAAGCTCGCTGGATTAAATCCCTTGCTTGCTTGGATTCCTGTATTAAACTGGTGGTTTTGGATAAAACTAGTTGATAGACCAAAATGGTATATGATTGGTATGGTTGTTCCAGGACTGAATATTCTTTTTAGTTTCAACATTAAACTAGATCTACTTAGAAGTTTTGGTAAGAATACTTTTTGGGAGCAGTTTGCAGGGATAGTATTGACTTTTGCCTATTTCCCCTATTTGTTATTTGATAAAAAGTTGACTTTTATTGGAGCTGCAGGAAATAAAGAATGGAGAACAGAGAACCTCAAAAAATCGTCTGGTGGTCGTGAATGGGCAGATGCATTGTTATTCGCTGGTTATGTTGCAGGCGGTATGAGAGCATTATTTTTTGATCTATATCAAATTCCAACCCCTTCAATGGAATCTAATTTGATGGTGGGTGATTATTTAGTGGTTTCAAGAACCAACATAGGAATGAGAATTCCTTTGACACCCATATCAGTTCCGGTTTTAGCTCCGAAAGAAATTATGGGACTTAAAGCTTATTCTGAATTGGTTGAGTTTCCTTACATGAGGCTACCCGGTTGGTATAAGATCAAAAATAACGATGTAATCGTATTCAATTGGCCAGCTGATGCAGGGTTTCCTGTTGATAAGAAAGACAACTACGTTAAACGGTGTATTGGGATTCCAGGCGACTCCATTTTCATTAAAGATGCGGTGGTTTATGTGAATGGAAAGGCACTTCCATCGGTAAAAAAACAACAAAAAAGATACTTGTTGTTGATGAATGAATTTATTTCACAAGAGTTTTTAGTAAATAATGATTTAGGTGATTATACCATTCCTTATCGTGTGGCTCCAGAAATTTTAGAATCTACGAAAAAGCAAGGTGAAATGTTGATACCGTATCACATTTACACTTGGCCGGAAAATGCCGATAAAATTAGAAATGTAAAGAGTGTCCGTGGGTTATTCGAAGATATTATTGATGAAGGTTACAACCGACATTTATTCCCAGATACAATGAATACAGCTTATTTGAAGCATAACTGGGATTTAAATAATTTTGGACCATTCTACCTTCCCAAGAGAGGCGATAAAGTCCGTTTAACTAAAGGAAATTGGGATTGGTTTAAAGCGGCAATCAATGTTTATGAAAAGGCCGATATCTCTGAACAAGATGGCCGTTTCTATAAAAATGGAGGTTCTACTGAAATCACTGAATACACCTTCAAATATGGATATTACTGGATGATGGGAGACAATCGTTACAACAGTTATGATTCCAGAATGTGGGGATATGTTCCAGAAGATCACATTTTAGGAAAGCCCTTGTTCACGTTCTTCTCTTTGAGAAAGGTAATTGGCATAAACGACATTGGAGAGCCATTGATTGATGGAAATAATATGATTTACGAAACAAAGGCTAAGTCTGATAATTCCATGAGCTTTATTCGCTGGGATAGAATTTTCAGGAAGATTGAATAATGTATTTACATCAGAGAATTGTCCTTTTGATCGTAAAAATTCCATCTAACCCCTAAACCAATGTAGTTTAGTGAATATGGGTTGAACTTTATATTCCGCATATATTGATAGTTTAACTCTACACTGCCGCCCGGAAATAGATAATAACGAATGACAAATTGTGTTTGTAAAATAGTTTGTCTTTCACCTTGCAGCATTATTGCATTTTCCCTACTGTATGCTGTTCTATAAGACTTAAAAATATCACCACCGAAATTGTTATCCGCTGTGTCTTGGCCTTTTACAGCGTATATAGCAACCCATTTTAATTCAAGTTTTTGGATTTTATTTGGCACCCAAAATGTTCGAAAGGCAAGTTCTTTAAAATTACTCTCTAATGGGTGAGCCAAAGCCTGTTTGTAATGACTAAAATGACTAGTGCTAAAATGAGAATATGTATGAGGCCTAACTCTATTGTATTCTAGTTGTACATACCCCTTGGTGTTGTTGCCTTTATCATTTGTTCCTGTTGAAAAATAAACACCAATTTGCTGGCCGAATTTATTGCCGTAATAATTCTTTTGATTGATTATTTTTCCAAAAGTAAATTCATCCAATAATATTTGACCATAAAACAACCAGTTTGAATAGGGTGTCCATTTGAAATCAAATGCCATTAAAGCGTTATCTGGGGAGCCTAAATCTCTTTCTACTGACCTGTAAAAGATTATGGGATTTAAATAATTCGGATCAAATTGATTATTTAACCTAGAATGAATGATCATTTCAGAAAACCCCAATTCGAAATTGATTCTTTTAAACTCAAGAGATCCTCGATGAATTGCAAGAAACTTTTTGTTTAACATGCCTATACTATCTTTTGACATATCTCTTACCAACTCTTTGTATAGATTTTGATACTTGAATGGCCCTATTGAGTAGTTCACTTGTAGAAATAGACTCGGCGGAGCTAAATTACTCAGAATTAAACTTCTAAAACCAGAACCTATAAATTGACGATCATGACCGAAAGTCGCAATAATCTTATAGACATCTTTTTTTTCAATCAGTTTGGATTGAACATATCCAATTGCCATGAAGTTTGAAACTAAATTTGAATCTTTGGTTTGGTTGTAAGTTATGCCCTGATAAACCCCGTTTTTCAAATAATAGTCATCAATGTTTCTCGTAAAATTATATTGTTCAGCAAAAATTTGAGTGTACATTGAAATTTTATCTGAAAATTGGGCTTGAAATTCAACCCCTCTTCCATTTATAATATGTTCATCAAATGATGTTCCAAGTTTGGGACTGAATAACAAGTTTACTGCTGGATTAATAGTTACATAGTCTTTCTTATCTCTAGATTCCCAAGAAATACCTCTGTTAGGATGGTCGAAAAATTGATTACCTATTGACTTGATTAATTTCCAATTCCCAAAACCATGTCGGGTATTCCCGAAGTACTCCGGATTATTCCACTGGAAAAAATTATACTCTTGATTTGAAAAGTTCTTGCGATTTTCCGCAGAATCAAAGGGTGTTTGGAGGGCCAATTTTGATATCAATTCAGGAGACTGAACATGAAATCTCATCGAATTGAATTCTTCTAAATTCGAAGAAATTAATCGATCATCTAGAATGGAATGAGCTTTAATTAAGCGATACTGCGAATATACATTCTGACTCATTGTCGCAGCAACAATGGCAAGATACTTTAAAATATTCATTCAAAATTTACCGCAACTGATTTACCTACAATGTTTCCAGAAAAATTACTCAATTCAAATTCATGATAGGGTTCTAGTTGTTTTTGTTCTTCTGGGGACATTAAATCGAGGTGACCCAATAATTCTTGAGCAACCTGATATTGTGGGCCCATTTTACCATCATCAATTTTAATGGAAATGCCCCAATTATTCTTTGTATCAGCTATACAATAGACCCCATCAGCTCCTGTTTTGCCAATGATTCTTCCTTTGGTAATTTTGATTAAATCGGTACAATATCTATTTGTTCCTGCTAGCATTTCGGGATATTGTGCGCAGGCTTTTACAATAATTTCAACAGCCTTTTTATATTCTTCTGAGATATGTGCCGATGGGCTTATAAGATTTTTATACGCAATAGCTTGATTTACAATGGGCATTGCAAAAGTAGGTGCACTGCAACCATCCAAGCCGCATTTTAATTCGTCCTCTGAAATCTCATAAAAAACCGATACTACTTTTTTTATTTCCTTTTGTAGTTCGGAGTCATCAGCGATGTAATCTTTGGAATTCAATCCCTTAAAAATACAATAAGCCAAGAATCCGGCATGTTTACCACTACAATTGTTGTGTAATTGTCTTGGCTTTAAATCATTTTTAATTAGTTGATGTAAATCTGCTTTTAACGTGGGAGCTTGAGCTCCACATTTAAGGTTAGATTCAGAAAGTCCAATTTTCTTTAAAATAGCATCTACCACTTCCATGTGCATTTGTTCTCCGTTATGAGAACCGCACATAACGGCAAGTTCTTGAAGGGTAAATTGAAATTGTTCAAATGCCCCAGAAACAATCAGAGGGATGTGCTGAAACAATTTCATTGCACTTCGCGGATAACAAATTTGTTTGACATCACCTCTTGAAAATTCGATCTCATTGGAGGCATTAACTACACAAACAACTCCACGGTGAAAACTTTCATTCACCTCTCCCCTATGTAACTCGACTAAAATTGGATTCACTTTTTAATTATAATTTGTGTTGAGCCAATAGAAACAAAACTGACATTCTTACGGCTACCCCATTTTCTACTTGTTGAAGAATGATACTGTGTTGACTATCTGCTACATCGCTACTAATTTCCACTCCACGATTTATTGGACCAGGATGCATAATGGTTATTTCTTTGTCAAGTTTATTCAAACGATTTAAATCCAAGCCATATAGAGTGGAATATTCTCTCAAGGATGGGAAGAATCGTTGGTCTTGACGTTCAAGTTGAATGCGTAACATGTTCGCTACATCGCACCATTTAAGGGCTTCATCGAGATTATACGATATTTTTACACCTAGTTTTTCGATGTGTTTAGGGATCAAAGTTGCAGGGCCACATACCATCACTTCAGCACCAAGCATTTTTAAGCAATAAATATTGCTGAGAGCTACCCTTGAGTGTTTAATATCCCCAACTATTACTACTTTTTTACCAGAAATATCGCCCAATTTTTGCTTGATCGAGAATGCATCTAATAAGGCTTGTGTTGGGTGCTCATGGGTGCCGTCTCCTGCATTTACTATTTGGGCATTAATGTGTTTTGAGAGAAACAAACAAGCACCAGGTGCTGGGTGACGCATGACAACCATATCTACTTTCATAGATAAAATGTTGTTGACGGTATCAATGAGAGTTTCTCCTTTTTTTACGCTTGAAGAGGAAGACGAAAAATTGATTATATCAGCGCCCAATCTTTTTTCGGCGAGTTCAAATGATACCCTTGTTCTTGTTGAATTTTCGAAGAATAAATTGGCAATGGTAATGTCTCTGAGTGCGGGTGTTTTTTTCACTGGCGCCTGCAACAACTCCGAAAAGTTGGTGGCCGTATCCAAAATGGTTTCAATTTGACCTTTTTCTAAGCCCTTGATTCCTAGTAAATGATGCACATTTTTACTCATGATCTTTGTTTTCTAAAAGCCAAACTTGTACTTCATTAGAAGCCTCCCATTCCACTCTTACGTAATTATTGGTATTTCTACTATCAACAAGTACACCGTAATAATCAGGTTTTATTGGCAATTCCCGTTCAAATAGTCTTTCTACTAAAACCAACAATTCAATTCTTTTAGGCCTGCCAAAACTCATTACCGCATCTATGGCAGAACGAACACTTCTTCCAGTAAACAAAACATCATCAACGATGATGATATTGAGACTCTCAGTTGAAAAGTTAATTTTAGATGGTTTTGGAATGTGTATTTCACCTCTACCAATATCGTCTCTAAAAAACGTATGGTCCAATTCTCCGAATTTGATGCTGCGGCCAATGAGGTTTTCAATTTCAAGTCTCAATGCATTTGCTAATTCTATTCCTCTTGGTTGAAGTCCTATAATAGCAGTTTCATCAAAAGACTGATGTTTTTCAATTAATTCCAATGCAAATCGTTTCAGGATCAATTTTGTATGATCCAAACTGAGCAATATTTTACCTTTATTGGGCATTGTTTGACATTTCTAAGACGGTCTCAAATTCTTGAGCTGTTAATTTAATTACAGATAAGCGAGGTTGTTTAACCAATCCCATATGAGACAATCGTTCATCTGATTTCATTTGGCTCAAAGTAACGGTATTTTTCAATTTAGAATGTGGTCTAACATCAACCACGACCCATCGTGAATCTGTTGTAGTTGGGTCTTGATAAGATTCTTTAATTACTTCTGCAATTCCAACCACTTCTTTGCCCTCATTTGAATGATAAAAAAGACAAAGATCGCCAAATTTCATTTCACGCAGATTGTTTCGAGCCTGGTAATTTCTTACTCCATCCCAAAAAGTTTGCTGATCTTTTTCAAACTGCTCCCAACTATATTTAAAGGGTTCTGATTTGATCAACCAATAGTTCATTATTGCAAATTTAAACAAATTCGCTTCACTTATATAATTCTTGATTCTTATTCAATGATTGATAATTTAAATGTCAATATTTTGATAATTAATTTGACATTCAAAAGAAAAGCACTAATTTCACGGCATGATGTATTTGAAGGAAAATATCAAATTATTGAGAAAACGAAAAAAACGGAGCCAAGAAGAAGTCTCCGCAAGTTTAGGAATCACCCGTTCTGCTTACAACAGTTATGAAAATGGTGTCGCAGAACCAGGAATAAACATCCTAATTAAATTGTCGGATTTCTTTCAAGTCAACATTGATAAACTCATTAGAATAGATCTGAATGAAATTCCAGAAAATCAATTAACACAATTGGAAAAAGGATTTGACCTGGATGTTTCTGGTACCCGATTGCGAATTTTAGCAACTTCCGTTAGTCCTGAGAATGAAGAAAACATAGAATTGGTTCCGTTAAAGGCCAAAGCTGGATATACTACTGGATACGCAGATCCTAATTACATAAAGGTTTTGCCTGCATTCAATCTCCCATTTTTATCTCCTAACAAAAAGTATAGAACTTTTCCTATTTCAGGCGATAGTATGCCCCCAGTTGTGGATGGAGCTTACGTTACTGGTGAGTATTTACAAGATTGGAATATGGTGAGAAATGGACATCCATATATAGTAGTTTCAAAAGATGATGGTATTGTATTCAAAATACTCTACAACCGTATTGAAGAGGATGGTACATTTTTATTGTGTAGCACGAATTCTTTGTATCAACCTTATCCACTTAAAGTTCAAGATATTTTAGAAATTTGGAAATTTGTAAATTACATCAATCCCAAATTCGAAGAACCACAACAGATTGACAATGAAAATGTTGGGCCTACTTTACGCATGATTCAGCGGGAAATTGGCTTTATTAAAGATAAAGTGAAGAATATTGAAGATAAAATTTGACAAACACCCTTGAACATTTCGGGTTGTCCTTATTATCTTCGCAGCCGAAGAAATCATTTTCTATGAAATTCAACAAAGAAACATATTTGGAGTGGTACAGATCCATGCTATTGATTCGTCGATTTGAAGAGAAGTCAGCTCAGTTGTATGGACAACAAAAAATAAAAGGATTTTGTCACCTATACATAGGACAAGAAGCGTTGGTTGCTGGTATGATGTCAGCTATTACCAAAGAAGATAAAGTTATCACCGCCTATCGTGACCACGGACACGCATTGGCTATGGGAGTTTCTGCTAATGAAGTAATGGCCGAATTGTATGGCAAAGCTACAGGTTGTTCTGGAGGAAAAGGTGGAAGTATGCACATGTTTTCTAAAGTACACAACTTTTTTGGTGGACATGGTATTGTTGGAGCTCAAATTCCAATGGGTGCAGGTTTGGCGTTGGCTGAACAATATCAAGGTACAAAAAACATTAGTTTGACCTTTTTTGGCGATGGTGCAGTTAGACAAGGTGCGCTGCACGAGACATTTAATATGGCAATGCTTTGGAAGTTGCCTGCTATCTTCATTTGTGAAAATAATGAATATGCCATGGGTACAAGTGTTGCAAGAACCACCAATATGTTAGAAATCTACAAAATTGGACTTGCCTACGATATGCCTAGTTTTCAAGTAGATGGTATGAAGTGTGAAACGGTTCACGAAGCTATCGCTGAAGCAGCAGATAGAGCTAGACGCGGTGATGGACCAACCTTCCTAGAAATAAAAACTTACCGATACAGAGGGCATTCTATGAGTGATCCAGCCACATACCGCACAAAAGAAGAACTTGCGGATTACAAAGAAAAAGACCCGTTGGAAACAACAAAAGCTACTATCTTGAAGAAAAAATACGCCACAGAAGCCGAGTTAGATGCTATGGAAGAAGAACTAATCAAATTAGTTCAAGAAAGTGTGGAGTTCGCTGAATCTTCTCCATATCCTGATGCTTCTAAATTATTTACTGAAGTGTATGTAGAAAATGATTATCCTTTCATTATGGACTAATTGTCCAAACTTAAATCAATTATAGTATATTCGCCCCCTTATTATGGATATTAGACATTCTTGGAACGCATTCAAAACTGATTTTTCAGAGAAATACGCGAGCAACAAAAGAAATTACAACATAATTGGATTATCTGTTGTTGCAGTGGTAGGTGGAATTTTATTCTACACGCTTAGTTATAAACCAGCACAGGAAACTAAGGCGGCTGAAAAATTTGCTTCTATGTATTACTACTTTAAATCAGATTCAACCTCCATCGTTTTAAAAGGCGATGCCAAAAGAAATATTTGGTCAGCAACAAGAATTGCAGATGAGTTTGGGTCTACTGTCAAAGGAAGAGAAGCAGCTTTGTGTGCTTCAATTGCTTTGATGAAAGATAAGAAGTTTGAAGAAGCATTAAAATATCTTGGAAAAACCAAAGCCAACGACAAAATATTAAGCGCGTCAATCATTGCTATGAAAGCCGTATGTAAGGCCGAATTGGGTGATGTTAGTGAGGCTGCTGATTTATATGAGCAAGCTGCAAGAATTGATGAAAACGACTTTGCAGCAATGTATCTGAAAAAGGCGGGCATCCATTATGAAATGGCCGATGATTTCAAAAATGCGTTGAATTGCTACGAAGAAATCGCCCAAAAGTATTCAACCTCATCTGAAGGTACCGATATTGAAAAATATATCGGTAAGATGAAAGCCAAATTAGGCCAATTCAATCCATAAGTCCAGTTTTGTGTCGAACGCCGGATTTACTTACTCCTCACCTACCCCATTAGTTGAATTTTTAAACAACCTCAAGATTGGAGTTGTTACATCATTGTGGAATGAGCACATTACACACGCTCTTAAGCATGGTTGTTTAGTAGAATTAACCGAGCAAGGTCTTGATATTGACCAAATAGTACAATTAGATGTACCTGGAGCATTTGAACTACCTTTGGGAGCCCAAAAGTTATTCGAAAACTCAGGTGTGGACGCTGTAATTTGTTTGGGTGCCGTAATCAAGGGAGATACTCCCCATTTTGATTTTGTATGTCAAGGTGCCACCAATGGTATCATGAGTGTAGGTTTAAAATATAGTAAGCCGTGTATATACGGATTGATTACCGCATTAACAGAACAACAAGCCAATGATCGCATTGGCGGTAGTCACGGACACAAAGGCAAAGAGGCTGCACAGACGGCAGTTCATATGCTTACAGAATTCTATACGTTATAAAAAATTCATTCCTATTGAATATGTTTACTGAAAATTATCACGAGCAATTGAGCGAGGCTGAGAAACTGATTCACAGTCAAGAAGAGTCTAGTACTTTTCGAGACCAATACAGTAAACTTAGCAAAGAAGAAATCATTAATGAGGCTGAATCTCTTATTCAGACTGCCGATGTGAAAGCTTCGTATCAAAAGTTGCAAGAACTAAAATCAATTTTTGAAGGACTAGTTTCTGCTGAGAAACCGGCCCAAATAAAAGCTTGGATTGATGCAGGTAATGACGCACGTGAATTTGTGCCTCCCCAAGATGAATTAAAAACCAAATTACTTGACATATTTAATCAATTTCAGAAGTTAAGAGAAGAAGAGAAAAAACGTGCAGAGGAAGAAAAATTGGCCAACTTGGTTAAAAAGAAAGCCATTTTAGATAAAATAAAATCATTGGTTGAAAGCGAAGAAACCGAAGCTAGTCTAGGACAAATTCGCGATTGTATGCGTGAATGGAGAGAAATCAGGATTATCCCTAAAGAATTCCAAGATGAGGTATCTTCTCAATACAAAGCATTGATTGATAGGTTTTATGACAACTTAACCATTTACAACGAATTAAAGGACTTAGATAGAGAAAAAAATCTTGAGATAAAAATTGAATTAATCAAAAAGGTTGAAGCTCTTAAAAACGAACAAAACATTCGTAAGTCGTATATAGCCTTACACAAGTACCATGAAGATTGGAAAAATGCGGGTCCCGTAAGGAAAGACATATCTGAAGAAATTTGGTCTAGATTTAAAGGTGCTAGTGATGAGATTTTAAACTCAATAAAAGCTGTTCAAAATGAACTAGACGAAAAGCGTAAAGTCAATTTGGATAAGAAAGTTGTTCTCATTGAAAAGGCTGAAGCAGCCATAGCAGTTTGGCCAGTGAATAATAAAGATTGGCAAAAATTAGGAACGGAATTAGATCAATTGTTTGAAGAATGGAAAAAAATTGGCCCAGTTCCTACTGCTTTAAATGAGGAAACCTGGAATAGATTCCAAACGGCAAGAAACGCCTATTATTCAGAAAGAAAATTATTCTTCAAAGAATTACAATCTAACAAGAAGGATAATCTTAAACTAAAACTTGAGCTTTGTGATAAAGCTGAAAGTTTAAAAGATGCTTCCGAATTCAATAAAACAGCTGATAAATTCCAAAGTTTACAAGAAGAATGGAAAAAAATTGGCCCAGTTCCTGAAGAGCAAAATGAGCAAATTTGGAAACGCTTTAGAGCGGCATTTGATCATTTTTATCAGAGAAGAAATCAATGGTTTGAAGAGAGAAAAACTCAAGAATCTGGAGCAGTTCAAGCTAGAGAAGCCGTAGTTAAAAAACTTGAAGGATTAATTTCTCAGGCTGAAAAGAATTTCACTTTTGCAGACTTAAAACAAATTCAGACTGAATGGAATAATAGCGGATTTATTTCAGGAAAAAGATTTCAATCTTTAAATACCAAATTTCAGAATTTAATAGACCCCTTGTTTCAATCATTGAGAGAACAAAACAATGAAGATCGCAAGAAAACAATGTCCGATTATGTTGAAAATCTTAATCAGTCTGCTGATGGAAAGTCAAAATTGAAATCTGAACAAAGAAGACTGAAAGAAGCAATTAAAAAATTGGAAGAAGAGATTTCTACCATCGATAACAATAAGTCCTTCTTTGCTTTATCGAAAAATGCCGATGCAGTTTTGAAGCAATTTGATGATAAAATAAACAAATTAAATCAGCAAAAGGACAGATTAAAAACTGAATTAGGAATCGTAGAGAAAGCGCTCTAAAATGATTAACCGAATCGGTAAGTGGTTCGATTACCTGTCTTATTTATTGAATTCAACAAACAGACACGGTGTTCATTCGCCATTTGTTTATGAGTTTGTTGACCATGTATTGTATAAAAATTCTTCCGAAAAAAACGAATTTTTAGAATATCAAAGAACTTTAATGGTTCAAAGTATAACCTTGGGATTTGATGGGGTTTCACTGTCAAAATATGTAAATGATTACGCCCTACCATCAAAATACTGTGAATTACTTCAGAGAATTGTTCTATTCTATGATATTAAACAAATACAAGAAATAGGCCCTTCTACAGGATTGGAATTTAATTACTTAAGATTCCTTAAGTCGACTGGTTTATCTCCTGATCTTAGGTTAGCTTCCTCTGACAAATCAGAACCTTATTTTTCTCTATTTAATAAAAGTCAACAGGAGTTTGAAAAGGTATTTCCCAATTTATTTGATAACTCAATTGAACATGAAAATCAATTTTATGAATCCAAAACGGGTGGTACATCACTTTTCTTATTTCATAGATTGGATGCTGATCTTGATTTTTGGAATTATTTTGAACGTGTATTACCCGGTTCAGGGAACGAAGATTTTTTTGTTTTTACACACCCCTACCAAAATGAAAATTCACGTTTGAATTGGCAACGAATAATAAATCATGCAGATTTTCATGTTACTATTGATTGCTTCCATATGGGGATTGCTATAAAACGTACACAACAAGTGAAAGAACATTTTCAACTTAGGTACTGAAAGTTATCATAAATTTGAAATATGTCATCAACACCCTATTACGAACATAAAATAAGAGTTAGATACCACGAGTGTGATCGTATGGGTTTTTTACACCACAGTGTTTATGCTGTCTTTTTTGAAGAAGCAAGAACAGAAATATTAAGAGCGCGAGGAATTACATACAAGGAAATGGAGGATGAAGGTATTATCATGCCGGTTAGATCCATGAAATTCCTGTTTAAAAAAGCAGCGCTTTATGATGATCTTTTAACGATCAGGGTATCCATATTGGGAGAACCAAAGGTGAGAATGGTTTTCAAATACGAGATTTATAACGAAAATGGAGATTTCCTGTCTGATGCTGAGACTGAATTATTTTTTGTAAACAAATCAACTATGAGGCCTATGCCTCTTCCTGGAAAATTTTTGAATAAAATGTATTGATAACATGAAGTCAGAAACTCCCCAGAACCAAGAATTGATAGAAGAAATCTCTACTGAAAAGGAACATTTCCTTGCCCGGAAAATGAGAGAATATCTTCAGAACAAAACAATTCGAGGTTTTAAAGGACTTTCATTTTATGAAGTAGGCAGATATTTTCTAAGAGCAATATTCATGGAAAATATAAGCCTAAGTGCTTCTTCACTTAGCTTTAATTTCTTTTTAGCACTCTTCCCTGCCTTGCTTTTTTTACTGACACTGATTGCGTATTTACCATTTAACGGAATGAAAACGCAGTTGATTGAGCAATTATCATTGATACTGCCCGAACGAACCTATGAAGAAATAAGCCAGACCATTCTAGAAATCTTGAGAAAGCAAAATTCCAGTTTATTGTCGTTCGGATTTTTATTGACCATTTACTTTGCATCCAATGCGTTTCATATTCTCATTAACACCTTTAATCGGCGATTAGCTGGAACTGAGATGCGTGCCAAACAGAATTGGTTTGTGATTAGAGCCCGAGCGGTGTTTTTAACCTTCTTATTGACTGTGCTGATTATTGTTTTTTTAGCAATTGTTACTATTTCGGTTCAAATTGAAACGTATATGATTGAAAACGACTGGCCCCTTGTGAGTTTATACAGTTTTCTGATAGTCTTGATTGAATATTTATTGGTTGGAGCGGTTTTTGTATTTACAATTTCGACCATCTACTTCATCGCCCCATCCAAAACAGAACGCTGGACATTTTTCTCCATAGGTGCCCTTTTAGCGGGTGCATTGTCAATAATAGCAACCTTCGGTTTTACCTTGTATGTCAATAATTTTGATAGCTATAACAAGGTTTATGGCTCAATTGGTGCAATCATCGCATTAATGGTTTTGATTTATATCAATACCTTTTCTATGATTATTGGGTTTGAATTAAATACAAGTATTGACAAGGCTGAAATTGCCCGGGTTCGAATTAAGAAGAAACAAATATCTTCTCAGCAACCACTTTCTGGTAATATTCGTTAACCTTTCCCAACAACTCATTGCGTTGCAGAAATACCTCATTCTTGAGGACGGGATTATCAACTTTAATATAAAGGGTCTTTGATTTCAAGGTAATCTCAGTAGTGTATTTCGCAATTAATTTGCCTACAATCTGCTCCCAGTCTTTTTCAATACTCATCTCATCCAATTTAGAATCAAGATGATAACGTTTATACATTGCTTGAATCACAGAACTGATGTGGTTGTCTTTTTTTTCTTTTTTCATTTTTAGCTTTGGACGTTTTTAAGTTTACTGTGTTTATATCCGTAACTAAAATAAAGAATCAGTCCAAGAAGGAACCATAAACCAAACCATTTCCAATTATCCAAGGTCATACCGGTCAATAAAAACATGCAAGTTGAAACACCCATCAATGGAATAATATTCCATTTTCTTAAATAAGCGAAAATAGAGAGCACAACAAACAAGAACCACATGACTAGATGAATGATTCCATAAAAATCAAGTGCTAATAAACTTCTGAAATAATCCGGAATGTAAATCTGAGTTAGTATTGCAGAAATTATTATCAAAGCAGGAAATAAATACTTTGCATCAATATGAACTAATTTAAATCCTGAATCCTGCTCTGTCGTCCTTGGCGGTAGCAATAAAACTCCACCACAAACTAGCACGAAAGCAAAAATGGTTCCTATGGATGTGAAATCTAAAACAAAAGTCTCATTGGTGAAAAAGATGGGAATCCCAACTACTAAGCCTGTAATAATGGTTGCAAATCCAGGTGTTTTAAACTTTGGATGTATCTGAGAAAACTTCTCGGGTAATAATCCATCTCGGCTCATAGACATCCAAATACGTGGTTGTCCCATTTGAAATACGAGTAAAACAGAGGTCATTGCTACAATGGCTGAAACCGAAACTATATATTCAAGCCAATGAATTCTTTTGTAGTTTAAAGCAAAAGCCAATGGATCATCCACACCCAGTAAATTGAAAGGAACCATTCCTGTGAGTACCAATGATATCAAAATATATAAAACGGTACAAATCAATAAAGAATAAAACATGCCCCGAGGAAGATCTCTTTTGGGATTCTTGCTTTCCTCTGCTAACGTGCTCACTGCATCGAACCCAATGTAAGTGAAGAATACAGCAGAAACACCGGTCATGATTCCAGACATTCCATTCGGATTGAAAGGGGTGAAATTATCAAAATCAATATAAAACGCTCCAACCACTATTACCAATAGAATGATCACCACCTTCAGAATTACCATAGTATTACTAGCTCTTCTGCTTTCACTGATTCCTCTGTAAACAAGTACGGTAATCAAAACATTGATTAAAACCGCAGGTAAGTCAAATATGATTCTCTGTCCCATAATCACTGGCGCAGTTACCCAAGCTTTGTAAAAATCAAGTTCTTCACCTTGTAGATTTGTATTTGCCCACAAATCCTTGAATTCTGAATTTCGAATATTTGTTGTAAGTTCTATACTCTTATTTGAGATAAACGTTGAAACCGATGAATAATCAGTTATCAACCATCTAGGTAAATCCAATCCAACGGCGTCTAATAGATGGGTAAAATAACCTGACCAAGAATATGCTATATAAATATTACCAATGGCGTATTCCATTAAAAGCGCCCAACCAATAATCCATGCAAATAACTCGCCAAAAGAAGCATATGCGTAGGTATAGGCACTTCCTGAAACGGGAATTCTCCCTGCAAACTCAGCATAACTTAAAGCAGCAAATCCACAAGCTATTGCGCTTATCACAAATAACCATATTACTCCAGGTCCTCCCGCTGCACAGGCTTTTCCGATAGATGAAAAAATTCCACCTCCTATGATTGCGGCAATACCAAAAAAAGTCAAATCCCTAACCGAAAGAATTCTAGGCAATTGATGATCCGTTTGAATAGAAAAGTCAGTTTTACGTCGAAAAAGTTGAGAAATCATGTGGAATTACCTACGATATTAACCATGATTTGTGAGTACAACAAATTAACTTGTATATTCGTATGAAATGAGGCAAATAGCTGCAGTATTATTGGTTTTAGTCAATCTGATTAGTTCGGGATTGGTTGAGTTTGCCATAAATAGCTGTTGCGAATCAGAAGAGATAAATTGCTGCGCTCCTCCCCTTAAAAAAAACGAGTCATCTTCTGATGATCTATTAAAATCCGATGGTTGCTGTTGTACCAATTCAGAGAGCCATTTTTACTACATTACAGCTAAATTTCAGAATACTGACAAACAGGATGATTCAAAATCATCAAATCATTTTGTAATCACGAATCATCGCTCCCATTTGCTTGTGGACAATTTTGGAAATGCACCATATTGTTCTAATAAATTTCTTGATCAATTTAAATTAAGAAAGAAAGTCCCGCCCTCCTTGTTAGTTCAGTATGATGTTTGGGTAATTTAGATTTATCGCTCTTATTCGATAATTTTAAATAAATTCAAACAAAATACACATGAAAAAAATACAAAATATAATAAAAAGAATTTTAATAGCTGCTTTGGTGTTGGTTTCATTTACTCAATGTGGGGCATCAAAAACCAAAAAAATCAAAGCACAAGTCACCTTTGGAGTTGGTGCAAGTTGCGATATGTGCAAAGAACGTATTGAAAATGCTTTAGACGTTAAAGGTGTCTATCAAGCCATCTATGACCTTAACAATAAAAAGATATTTATTGTATATAATGCAGCACAATTCAAGGAAATTCAATTGCACAACATCATTGCTAGCGTTGGACATGATACCGAGCAGGTCAAAGCTGATGACTTAGTATATAACAACTTACCGGGTTGTTGTAAGTATAGATCTGACGACGATTTTTAACAATTTATGAAGTACATTCATAATTCGCTATTTAAGATAGCGCTCATACTCTTTGTTTATGTTTTTCAAGCCGGTAACTTGAAAGCACAAACGTCTGATACTTCAAAGATTGAGCAAGTTAATGTGACCGTTGAAGATGATGGGACTTCGGTTGATCATAGAGGAGCGCAACTTAAAACCCTCATGTCTGAAAATGAATTCAAAAAGGCAGCATGTTGTACATTATCTGAGAGTTTCGAGTTGAGTAATACGGTAGAGGTTTCCAATAGTGATGGAATTACAGGTATCAAACAAGTGGAAATGATGGGATTAAACAGTAAATACATACTGTTAACCAGAGATAACTTACCTCAGTTCAATGGAATTGTTACTTTAAACGGTTTGTCAAATATTCCAGGTGATTTTGTGAGTGATGTAAGAATAGCTAAAGGCGTTGGTTCTGCTACACTTGGATTTGAAGGAATTACAGGGGGAATAGATTATGCGCTCAAATCAAAACACAATGAACCTCGATTTCATTTCAATGCTTATCAAAATGATCAAGGTCGAACAGAGATCAATTCCATAATCTACTCAGCCAATAAAAAGAATTGGAAAAACTTCACTTATCTGCATACAGGTCAGCAATGGATGACAACTGACAAGAATAAAGATGGTTTCTCTGATATGCCGATGACAGACAGAATTTATCTGGGTAATCACAGCGATTTTCAGGCTAAAAATTTGGAAGGAAAGCTTGGAGCCACGTTTTGGAACGATAAAAAAGTAGCTGGTGTTACAAATTCCATCGGTGGAACCCAAATAAATCCCCGTTCAGATGTGTTTAATTTTAAAAGCAATGAATCAAGACTTGATTTTTATGCGAAGCTAGGAATTATCCCAAGTAATTCGGAAAGTACATTTGGGAATATATTGAATCTTTCCGTGCATAACATGGACTATAATTTAATGCCATTTAAAGTTGCTGGGGATAGAATAGACAGGAAATATCAAGCCCGCGAAATGCGTTTCAGCTATTCTGGACTTTACCAAACGGAGTTGAATGAAAACTGGGGACTCAAAACAGGGATTTCTACACTATTTACGCAACTATCTGAAGAATTCTCGGATGTAGATAGTTGGTTTTACGTCCCAATATCAAATAATGTAAGAAACGAATTTAATGAAATTCAATTTGGTGCATTCGCCGAGTGGGTATATAATGCAGGCAATCTTACCATTGTTGGTGGAATTCGTATGGATTACCACAATTTATTTGGTTGGTATGCCACTCCCCGACTTCACGGTAAATGGGAATTTAATCCCAACAATAAGTTATTTTTTCAAGGAGGATATGCACGCAGATCGCCCTATGTATTTGCTGAACATCTTCCCAATTTAATCAGCAACCGATCATTGTGCATTAATTCAATGAACGTAAAAAATGCTAGTTTAAGTTCTCCTACTTTTGGATTGGAGCAAGAGAGAGGATGGAACATGGGAGTTTCTTACTACAAGAATTTCATGGTTATGGGGTATCCATCGAACATAACTTTTGATGTTTTTCAAACCTTGTTTGATTATCAAATTGTGATTGATAGAGAAGCAAATCCTTATGAGATTAACATTGCAGGAAAGTCAAAAAATCAAGCAGGATATACCAGAAGTGTGCATGTAGAATGGACTTTCACACCAAGAAGGCGTACAGATTTAAAACTGGCTTATCGTTTTATTGATAATCAAAAATTCATTGCAGGACAATTAAGAATGAATCCTTTTCAGAGTTCTCATCGAGGATTAATTACATTACACCACAAAACCCGGAATAATTGGTATTTTGACGGAGTTCTTCAGATTAACGGACCCAAGAGATTAATCAATCTGACTTCTCTAAATGAGCAAGAAAATAGAAGTCCTTGGTTTACCATTTTTAATTTTCAAACCAGGAAATCATTCAGTAAGAAATTTGAGACTTATTTGGGAATTGAAAATGTATTCAACTTTAAACAAAATGATCCTATTTTAAATCTCCCGTTAATGACGTCACCTCCTATTGGTGGAAATCGAATTTTTGATGCTGCATTCAACTGGGCACCAGCCAACGGTAGAATGATCTACCTCGGATTAAGATACGATATTATTTAACGAGCTTGAGCTGATGATTGTGTCGTTTGAATTGGTTTCAATACTTTTTCAAACGGCACTTTCTTATTATATACAAAAACGTCAATCCAAAATTTAATGATGTCTGGTAGGTTATAATCAATCATTTCCAATAGCTTTTCCTTGTCTTTAGGTGTTAGCTCTTGAAAATCAGGGACATGCTGCAACTCAATTCCTCTGTAAACCCCATCTTCGAAATTAATAACCACTTTAGATAGTTGATCTTCGGATCTACCATAAATAACTAGAGGCTGCTGATCTCGGGTACTTAAATATATTTCAAGACCCAAATATTCGAAAAGATGCTTTTCGTTTGACAAATAACCAGCTACAGGTGACATTTTGTTGAATTTTAGCACAATTTAAAACAAAATGTTGAGGATTGCAATAGTTTATTTTATTTTTTGTTGAATATATTTAGTAACAGCATCATAAAGTTGATTTTCTGGTACTAAAGATTTCAATAATTCCAAATGCTCTAAAATTATCATCGAATCTCTTCTTTTCGCCGGTCCAGTTTGAATACTCACTAATTCATCCCCATTATAATTTGTGATCTTCTCAACAGTTTGATTGAGTATGGGCATTAAATAACGGAATAACGTAGCATCATCTAAAACGGTATTGGCTGCAACTGCACAAGCAGTGGTAAAATTATTAATAAAAACGGCTGATAAATGAATCCTTTTTCGCACTTCCGCAGTGATTTCAAAGGATTTAATATTAAGCTTTTTATTGAACTCATTGATTATTTCAATGAACTGATTGTTTCGAATTTCTGTAAAAACAGGCACTTTATCCCAGCCAACCGGCATTCCTTTAGTAAAGGAATATAATGGATACCAACATATTACATTTTGGGGATATTTCGATACAATATCAATGGAACCGCTACAGTAAACAATGGTTATTTGTTTATTTGTATCTAGTAATTTACAAACATAACTCTCTATTAGGTTATCTGTTACGGTTAAAAAAATAATTGACCCGTCAGAAAAACCCAAAGAGTCTAATGAATCTCTAGATGATAACCATTCTGTATACTCTATTTGTTTTATTTTGAATAACTGATCTAGATGCCATCCTAAATTACCTTTACCAACAATATAAATAGGATGGTTTTTCATAGAACTTTAAGCCATGACTCTTTTTTGAGCTAAGATTCTATCAATTATTGCAAATGCAAAACCAATCACCATGATAATAGTTCCAAACCAAACTAGATTAATCCATGGAAATTCAATGACCTTAACTACAATGTAATTCTTAACTGGAGTCTTCTCCCCTGTTTGAACTACAAATGCGATTTTCTGTTTTGAAGGATCTGGGTCTTGAATATCAAAACTATTGATGGTCATAAAAAATCCTAGTTTATCAAGCTGCACAGGTAATGATTCTAGTCCTCCGGTTTGTTCATTGATAAGAATTTCGGGATGTATGATTTCCTTTTCATTCAATCTTTCAACCTCTACTTCCAATCTGAGCGCTAATCCATTGGTGCGACTAGCTTTTTCAATTCCTTTTAAACGATAAATGCATTTACCAGAAGAACTAACACCTTCTTGTCCAACATAGAGTGTATCTAATTTGAAAGAACTAAACGGCTCAACCTTATCCATACCGCTTTGATAATTTACATGGGTAAAAACATCCTTATGCAAATAATGCTTGGTGGATGGCTCTGCCAATAATCCCATTTGCGGATTATTCTGGGTTTTAGGGACAAGCTTAAAAGAATCTTTGGGGTTTTTAGTAGATATGAATGAAACTGTAAAGAATTCATCCAAAGAATCATAGTGAATTCCTTTTTTGGATCCCATATAAACTGCTTTATATCCAATCAAATCTACTGGTTCACCTTGATATAGAATTTGGTTTTCTCTGTTGAATTGGATGCCTTTTTCATCGATTTTACCCGATTGATCTTGTTCTGGAGCAAGGTTTATTCCATCTTGAGATTTTGATAAAACATTTTTATTGACAGATGATACCAAAACACCAATCAATAATACACCAAATCCAAAATGTGAGATTGATGCGCCCCAACGAAGGACTTGATTTTTTCTTTTTCTAAATAAGAATGCGAAATTCAATCCACTCAACAAAACTCCAAAGAATAAAAACAAAATAAATTGGAAACCTTCTATTTCAAATCCCCATGTAAGAAGCCCAAAAACAACCACACTCACAAGCAGAGGCCATTTTATGTCGCGCAATAAATCTGACCATTGGGTTTCTTTGTATCTGAAATATTGTCCAACCGACATCAGCAACATGATGGGCATCGCCATCCAAAGTTGGATGTTGTTGTAGTCTTGCGCTTGTGGTACTGCATTTTTAAATCCGAAGAGTTTATTGAAAACAGGAATTGATGTAGCACTAAAAACTTGAACCAGTGATAGAATAATGAATAAGGAACCTAAAAATATCCAAAATTCACGACTCAACAAGTGTTCATCAGGGAGATTCGTTTTTTGGGATTTGTAAAGATTTCTCAAGTATAGTCCGAGAACAATAACAAAAAGACCTATACCTAAGTATTTGATGAAAAGCGTGTAGTTCTCTTTGATGCTTGCAGGAATGATATAAGATGTAAGAACTACTGCGGCAAAGAAAACCATCAAGGCAGCAGTAAATTGTAAACGGTTTTTAGAATCTACAAACGCTACAACCGTTGAAAGTCCAATAAATCCAAATAAAAATAAAAGTAACTGTCCACTGAGACCTAAATCGGTAAAAGAATGAACGCTGGCTTCACCTAATATTCCACTTCTTGTTAAAAAAGTTGCATATAAAACTAACCAAAATGAGATCTGAGTTAATAAATGAGAAGTAAATAAGTGTCTACCAGTGTTTTTGCTGATCAATAGCATATGCAACGCTGATGTCATGATCAACCACGGTAGTAATGACGCATTCTCTACAGGATCCCAGGCCCAATATCCCCCGAAAGATAAACTTTCGTATGCCCAAAATCCACCCATGATAATTCCTGCACCTAAAATTCCTACGCAGGCAATGCTCCATATGATAGCAGGATGTATCCAAGATCTTGATTCTCTTTTCCAAAGCGCAGCAACACTGTATGCAAATGGCACAATGGCCAAAGCAAATCCAAGGAACAATGTGGGAGGATGAATGACCATCCAATAATTCTGAAGCAACTTGTTTAAGCCGTTTCCGTCTTTAAATACTTGTAAATAATTCTCTACACCAATACTTCCAAGAATGGGTATATTCAAGAATTCCGGTCGAACATCTCTTAATAAGTCAAAGGGACTGCTACCAATTTTCAAGTCACCCCAATGAAATCCTAGAAGCATTGAACCCAATGCAATTTGTCCTAGTCCGATTATTGCAATGACCGGACTCTCCCATTTCCCTGCAGTACGTCTTAAAATGAGGGCGATAATTGAATTCCAGAAAATCCACAACAAAAAGGAACCTTCTTGTCCTTCCCAAAAGCAGGATATCATGTAATAAACTGGAAGGGCGTTGCTGGAATGTCTCCAAGCGTAAAAGAATTCGTACCTATGAAAAAATATGATAGCAAATAAAATGGAGAATACTGAAACTACGGAAAATGAATGTAAATAAAGAAAATTTCGAGCCCATTTTTTCAAAGTGCTATTTTCAGAACGGGCATCTTGAAAGTAAAAATAACTAAATAGCAAAGTTGCGATAAAGCTAATTACCACAAATGAATGACCAAGATTCCCAAGCCAAAGCCATTCATTATTGAACGCTGGCAAGGTAGAATTTGGCATAGACGATAATAATGTGAGCATATTAGTTTACCAATGATGCTTGTTTAACGGGAGCATCTTCGTATTTCGAAGGACATTTACTCAAGATGGTTTCAGCAAGGAAATAATCACCTTGACTTTTACCAATGATGACAATGGTTTCAGTTCTCTCCAAATCTTGTGGTTTTGGCTGAAGAAAAATGACTTTCTTTTCAAAATTCAGAGAATCTACTGCTGTAAACTCCAAATGATTTGCATCTTTCTGCGCATCGTAAACAATGGGTTTAGCCTTGTTTAGTTTACAAGCAATGTGATAGCTTTTATTAGGATTTTCAGTGTGCAGTTTATCTGCCTCTTGAAATGATACGTATTTTGTGGTATTACCATAAAGGCTCACAACACTCGCTACACCAAGTCCAGCTATAACAATCAATGCAATTTGTAATGGTTTCATTTTTGATTCTTTTCTAGTTTGGAAACTTTACGGTCCAATTTTACTAAATAAATGACTATGCCAATGAAGATAATCGACAGAACGGCAATAACCACGTTAAACTTAGCATTGTTCGCGAGCAATTTTGCTGCTTTATCTGATGTTTGAAAAATATTCATTCTAGTCTTGTTCTAAAGTTAATTCTTCGAGTTTTTTAATTCTAATCCTTAAGATGGCAATCCAACTAAATACGCCAATCCATCCCAAAATGGCTGGATAAAAGAACATTCTTAAGGTATTGTCAAGGTCATATTGATTAAATCCTACTGATCCACCTGATCCTGGATGTAATGAACCATCAGTGAGTTTAGGCATTATTGCTATTAGCGCCATAAAAATGGGATAAATCAGTACGCTGTATACTGATGATATTCTGGCTCTTTGATATGGGTCTTGAATGGACGATCTTAGAATTAAATAAGCAAAATACATTGCCATACCAATGGCCACACCATTTAACTTAGGGTCTTCAGCTGGCCACCAACTTTGCCAAGTTACTCTTGCCCATGCAGCTCCTGTTAAACAGCCCAAAATACCATTTAAAATTCCTACTTTCAAAAAGCTATCTGACAGTAAATCATAAAACATATCGCCTTTTCTTAAATAAAGAATTGAAGCGACTGCAGAAACGCCCAATAAGAAAATCATACTGAACCACATAGGAACGTGATACAATAGATTACGGATACTTTCATTAAGTATGGTTCTATTTGGAAAACCAAATTCCACCTCGTCAATCAATTTCAGTTCTCCCTTCGGTGAAATATCTTTTAAAGTTGCTCTTTTGCCGTTACCTGTAGAAAGAGTATCACCGTTTGACTTTTCAATCCAAAATGCTTGTGGAAAATACATCCATGAAGGAGTGTTTTCTTTGGTTTCAACTTCTAGTAACAAATCGCAAAGTCCAGATGAAGCCTTTCCCAAATTGATTTTTATTGGAGAATTTAAATAGTTCTGAGAGCGAATAAGATCTTTTCCAGGGATTTCCCAAAGTAGATCTTTCTTTACAACTACTAGTCTATTGATCTTGATTTCTTCAGGACAGTTATATAATTCAATATTTACAGTTTGTAAAGAATCAGAGTTAATTAATGTTTTATCAACCGCTGAAATACCTGGCTTTAGCTTGATGGTTAGTCCACCAATTAAGGTATAAAGCACCAATGAAGATGCTAAGAAGAATAAAATTCGATATTTGTTGAGGTGTCTCAAGATTTTAGATTTGATCTTCTTTGAATTTCTTGATTAATCAGTCCTAGTTCTCTGCCCATTTGGCCGGCCATGCCAGAATTTTCTTGAGCACGCCGAGTTAGATAAGGAATTACCGCCAAAACGGGTCCGTAAGGAACATATTTTGCTACTTTATAACCAGCATTAGATAGGTTAAAACTGATGTGATCACTCATTCCCAACAATTGCGAGAAGAACACTCGAGTATCTGTTGGTTCTATGTTTAGTTCATTCATTTTCTTAGCGCCTAAAATGGAGCTAAGTTCGTTGTGTGTACCAATGCATATAGAAACCCGTTTGATATTTTCGATACACAGCTCCACGGCTGCATTATAATCGTTATCTGTTGCTTCTTTATTGGGTTGTATAGGACTTGGATAGTTGAGTTCAGTGGCTCTTGAGCGTTCTTTTTCCATGTAAGCACCACGAACCAACTTGAATCCTAAATAGTGATTACCCGATGAAAGTTGATTTTTCAAATATTTCAATCGGTCATGTCTATACATTTGTAAGGTATTGTAGATAATGCACTGTACTTGGTTGTAAGATCTCATCGCATCTTCCACCAAGTCATCAATGGCTTTTTGAATCCAGGATTCTTCGGCGTCAACAAATAACCTGACCTTAAGATCAAAAGCTGTTTTACATATTTTATAGAATCGTTCTATGCCGTCATTCCATTCTGTTTGTTCAGTCTTTGACAATTCTTGTGAGGATGAAACTTTCTCTAGAATTTTTGCTGAAACAATTCCTGTAACCTTAAACACTGAAAAGGGAATGTCTTGATTATCTTTAGCCTTTTCAATAGTTTTTATGATTTCTCTGCAAGTTTCATTGAACACCGTTTCATTATCTTCGCCTTCCACAGAATAGTCAAGTATCGTACCTACATTTCTTGATGCCAGTGATGATATGGCTTGGTTGCATTCTTGGATGTTCTCACCGCCACAAAATTGCTCAAAAATGGTATTTTTTATCACGAATTTAAATCCCAAGCGAACAGCAATTTGCGCCAAAGCCGGCCCCCATTTCAAGAGAATTGGGAAATCAAATGATTTAAACAGTGTTTTAGCTTTCTTCAAGTCACTGAGAGACTTACCATTAAAGGCAATTTCAGTGTTTTCAAAGGAAATATTTAACCCCTCCTTCATACTAATTTGATACAAAATAACGATAAAAAGACCGACTTAAGGCAATCGTAATTGAAGTTTTTCAATTGCTTCTTGAAGTAGCGGATGTTTAGACATTAAAAACTCTAATTTTTCTTTATCTGTGTAGGGTTTTCGAGATACAACTTCCAACTCTCCCATTTCTACATCAATTTGTTTGATCCTGCCATCAGAAAGTTGATTGAGCTCTCGTAGCAGTTCAAGTCTAATTTCTTCAATTGTATGGATATGCATCTTGGAATTTACGATAAAAAACAATGTTTCATCGCGTAATTCCGTTTTAATAGAATTCAATAAACCAGCAATTCTTGGACCTTGACTTTTGGCTATTTCACTAATGATTTTATCTGTATCAATTTGTTGTTTTGGCTGGGTATTGACTTCTATAGCTGCAGGTGGTTCTTCCTTTGTCTCTTGGATAATTTCAATTGAAGCTTGTTTTTTCTGTTTGAATGCTTCCCTGCTGAGTAAGCCCATTCTCGTAGACTCAACTTTTTTTACTACATCTTCTTTGATAGAAGGAGCCGCTTTAAAAGAAGCTGTTTGAGTAGATTTTATTGGTTGGCCTGCTGATGTATCAGCTAGTTTTTTTTTTAGATCATGCAGATTGGGAATTTCTTTCATGAAAGAACGAAGATTCACCAATTTCAATATCATCAATTCAATCAACAACCTGTGATTTCTTGAAATTCGGTATTTCTCATCTGCTTCATTTGAGATATTTAAAGCATTCAATAAGAAATGAATATCGAATTTTCTGGATTGTTCTTTGTATTTTTCTTTGAAAGATTCAGATACATCTAAAAGAGAATTAGTCATAGGGTCAAGACTGACAATCAAATTCCTGAAATGTTGAGACATTCCGCTGGTGATTAATGAAGCGTCAAAACCTTGATTCAACACACAGTTGATGGTTAATAATGCCGATGCTGAATCGTTATTAAGCATATTGTCTGCCAGCGAGAAATAAGTGTCCATGTCAAGAATACTCAACATTTCTACGGCTTTTTCATAGGTGATTTCTCCCCCTGAAAAGCTCACTAACTGATCAAACATACTCAGAGCGTCACGCAATCCGCCATCTGCCTTACGAGCAATCAAGTGAAGAGCGTCTTCGCTGACTTTGATGCCTTCTTTTTCTGCAATTCCAACCAAATGCTTGACCATATCAGAAACAAGGATGCGATTGAAATTGAAGACTTGGCACCTACTTAGAATGGTAGGCAGTATCTTGTGTCTTTCTGTCGTAGCAAGAATGAAGATTGCATAACTCGGAGGTTCTTCTAATGTTTTCAAGAATGCATTGAACGCAGACGTTGACAACATATGCACCTCGTCAATGATGTATACTTTATATTTTCCAACTTGGGGAGGTATTCTAACTTGATCCATTAGATGACGTATATCATCTACTGAATTATTAGAAGCCGCATCTAATTCGAAAACATTAAATGCAAAATCATGATTTTCATTTACATCATCCGTGGAATTGATCACCTTTGCAAGAATTCTTGCACATGTTGTTTTACCAACTCCTCTCGGACCAGTAAATAAAAAAGCTTGTGCTAATTTATTGTTCTTAATCTCGTGCATGAGCGTTTCAGCTACATGCTTTTGTCCAACAACGTCGTCAAACGACATTGGACGGTATTTTCGAGCAGAAACGATGAATTGTTGCACACTGCAAATTAAAAACAAGTATTTTAATCCAACAATCAAAACAACCCCATTTTATACACCTATTGCAGTAATTATCCCCAAAGCTTATAAATTGCAGTAATTACTCTTTAAATTTGATTCATCATGATTATTGGAGACGTGCTAAAACCGTTTGAATTGCCATCTGTTTCGGGCAAAAATGTAAGTTCATTTGATTACGCTGACAAATCTGCTTTATTGGTAATTGTTACATGCAATCATTGCAAATACTCACAGTCTTATTGGAATAGAATCATCAAATTAGTTCATAAATACGAAGAAGATAACTTGGGTATTGTGGCGATCTGCGGTAATGACGCGGTTCAATATCCTCAAGATAGCTTTTCAAATATGATGGATATCTCAGCGCAACGTCAATTCCCATTCGAATATTTACACGATGAAAACCAATCTGTGTTAAAGGCGTTGGGCGCAGAAAGAACTCCGGAAGTTTTCTTGTTTAACTCAAAAAGGGAGCTTGTTTACAAAGGTGCTATTGATGACAGTTGGGATAATGAAGCAACGGTGACATCGGTATATTTGGAAGACGCAATTGAATATGCTCTTGATGGTGTAGATATTGATTATCCAGAAGTGCCCGCAGTTGGTTGCTCAGTTAAATGGAAATAAAAGTTGCTTTTATTACCGGTGCCTCGAGTGGCATCGGGAAGTCTTTGGCATTTAGAGCCGCTCAAGAAGGTTATGTTACACATCTTGCCGCTCGTAATGAAAGCGCTCTCAGAGATATTTGCCAAGATATCAACTCTCAATTTGGCATCCTTTCCACCTTTTCGGTGACAGATGTAAGTCAGGAATCTGAATGTAAACGTTTCATTGAAGAAGGAGTTTCTAGACATGGACATATCAATGTCTTAATTAATAATGCTGGGATTTCCATGAGGGGTATATTCAATGATACAGAACTCCATGTTTTGAAGAATTTGATGGATATCAATTTCTGGGGATCAGTTTATTGTACAAAGTACGCCTTACCTTATATTTTACAATCCAAAGGTTCTATTGTTGGTGTTTCTTCTATTGCTGGATTTAAAGGTTTGCCTGCTCGCACAGGATACAGTGCCAGTAAATTTGCTTTGCAAGGATTTTTAGAAAGTCTACGAAATGAAAACCTAAAAACAGGCATTCACGTGATGATTGCTTGTCCCGGATATACCGAATCAAATATTCGGAAGTCAGCCTTAAATTCAAAAGGATTAGCTCAAGGTGAAACTCCCTTGAACGAAGCTAAATTAATGAGTTCTGAAGATGTGGCCATTGAAATTTGGAACGGAATCAAACAAAGACGCTGGTATATTATCATGACATTGCAAGGAAAGTTAGCCGTTTTTATCAATAAATGGTTCCCCAAACTAGCAGATCGATTAACTTACAACGTCATTTCCAAGGAAGCAGATAGTCCATTCAAATAAGCCATGAATATAAACATCAACGAAGTCATCACCGTATTTTTTACCCTTTTTGCGGTAATTGATATCCTAGGTGCAGTCCCCATCTTAGTTAGTTTAAAACGTAAGATACCCGATATACATCCAGGAAAAGTGACCTTGGCCAGTTCGGCTTTGATGATTGGATTTCTATTCATCGGTGAATATTTCTTAAAATATTTAGGGATTGACCTTGCATCTTTCGCATTAGCCGGAAGTATTGTTATGTTTATCTTGGGACTTGAAATGGTTCTGGGTGTAGATATTTTCAGGAATGACCCAGACACTCAAGCAGGTAGTATTGTACCGGTAGCTTTTCCCATTATCGCAGGCTCTGGCACTCTAACCACCATTTTATCTTTAAAGGCTATTTACGATAAAACCACTATTTTAAGCGGCATCATACTTAATGTGGTATTGATTTTCATTGTCCTAAATGCCACAGGGTGGTTTGAACGTAAAATTGGAAAATCAGGCATGATGGTGATGAGGAAATTCTTCGGGATTATTCTATTGGCAATTGCCGTTAAACTCTTTAAAACTAACCTCTAGAACCTTATTTTAGTAGAGATTGGTAAATATCGTAATACTGTTTAGTGATATTTGAGACATCAACTTTTTCTAGTAATCTCGAGTACTGAGCAGATTTTGTTTCTGTTAGTTGTAAAATAGACTGTGATATCTCGTTAACGCTGTATGGATCGAACCAACCAACAGTTTCTACACCATTCATTAACTCTTGAAAGACCGGTATTTTTGACAGGGCCATTGGAATGCCTATGGTAGCTGCCTCAACCAAGGGGATTCCAAATCCCTCCGTAAAAGAAGGATAAATAAATCCTGAACTTTTAACCAATAACTCCTCCAATTGATCATCAGAAGGGTATTGATAAAATATGATTCTATCTGATAAATTTAGATCATTTACGGTCTTATTGAGTTCGGCCTCTAAGTTACCCTTTCCAGCCAAAATTAGATTGTGTGGAAACAAATGACAAACTTCAGCAAAGGCTTTGATTAGATTCAAATGATTCTTTCGAGCAACAAATGAGGAATGATAAATGATGTAGAGATTCTCTGGATGGGGATTCCATGAATAACTTAAATATTTTGTTGAAATAGACTGATATATAACTTTCCTATTCAATCTTTTAGAAAAAAAATATTTATCAATCTCCGCTTGGTAATATTTCTTTATTTCAGATTCGGTAAATTCACTGGTGACCACTACGATGTCTGCTTTTTTAAGAGCATATTGAGTTTTGTAATTGTAGATTAGTCTATCCAAAAATGGGTAATCATTGGGCCTGCTTTTGAAAAGGACGTCGTGAATAGTTACAACAGATTTGACCGAAGATGGCAAATCAAAGGGCAGTTCATTTGACAATCCGTGAAAGATATCAGCCCCCCAATCAGAGGCTGTTTTTCCAAGTCCATAGGACCTCCACCACGGAAGAGCTCCACTTGGTTTATCTAAAAGATTCAAATTTAGCTCTGAGGCATATCTCGATCTTAACCCATCCACCAAGGTTCGGGAATAATTCCCGAGCCCTGATGAATTATGGAAATATCGTTTTGCGTCAAAAGCTATTTTCATTCAACCAAATTTATACAGAAACACCGTAATCTCTCAAGGCATCATTTAATGATGTCTTTTGATCGGTACTTTCTTTGCGTTGACCAATGATTAAGGCAATGGGCACATAAAATTCGCCACCTTTAAATTCTTTTTTGATACTAGATGGAATAACTACAGATCTAGGTGGAATATATCCTTTTTTCAACTCCTCGCCCGTTTCGGCATCCATGATTTTAGTACTCATAGTTAAAGTAAGGCCTGCACCTAACACCGCCTCTTTTCCTACATGAACTCCTTCTACAACTATACATCTAGAACCTACAAAACAACCATCCTCAATAATTACGGGGGCTGCTTGCACTGGTTCTAAAACTCCGCCAATTCCTACTCCACCTGACAAATGTACATTTTTGCCTATTTGAGCACAACTACCTACGGTTGCCCAAGTATCCACCATGGTTCCTGAATCTACAAATGCTCCAATGTTCACATACGATGGCATCAATATCACACCAGGAGCAATATAAGCCCCGTGCCTAGCAACTGCATGAGGAACTACCCGAATTCCCAATTCATCGTAATTCTTTTTCAATGGCATTTTATCGTGAAATTCCAATGGACCTGCATTGTATTTCTCCATTTGTCGGGTTGGGAAGTATAAAATGACGGCTTTTTTAACCCAATCATTTACTTGCCAAGATCCATCTTCAAGCGGCTCAGCCACCCTTAACTTTCCCTTGTCTAAAGCTTCAATAATCTCTTCAATAACCAGAACATTGCTCTGATCCTTTAATAGTTCTCTGTTTTCCCAAATTTCCTCGATGAGTGTGCGGTACTTTTCCATTGTCATTTATTAAATTGCAACAAATTTGAATTGCAAAGTTCCGAAATAGTTTCCAAGAGATTTATGCGAGTAATTAACAAATATTTGGGCCTATGCCTATTAAGTGCGCCTTTTGCACCCCTTTTTGGACAAATGTCCACCCCAAACTGGAAAATAAAAGCTGGGATTACTGCTTTTATGGAGCAGAAAGGAAGCAAGGATCTAACCATCGAAGACGCTTTTAACCCCAAAAACTACCCTTCTGGCCCCTTTTTCACCTCCTATCCCTCTCCAAAATTTGTGGTTTATCAATATTTAAGAAACAAGGATAAGGGAAATCATATTTACAGGGCAAATCCTGAAATGGGCGAACTTAAAAACTCTGAAGAAATTTTGGTGCATTTTGATTCCGTTCAAGCAACCATGAAATCTTATGGTGAAACCGTAGGATTTTTAAGTTTCAATTTCGATACGGAAGAATCTGGATGGTTTGTTGCTGGCGATCGCGTTTTTAATTTTTTTCTCCGTTCCGGAGGGCGTTTTCAAGCAATACCCATGCTCAAACTATCAAAAGACCGAGTAGCTGAAGAAATATCAACTACCGACCAAGCTTGCATGTTTGAAAATGGAAAAACTACCTGCAGAATGGCTGCTTTCGTTGAGAATCATAACATTTTTGTATCTGATTATGAGAAAACCACTCAAATTACTTTTGATGGAACAGAAGGCATTGTCTACGGACAATCAGTTCATAGAAACGAGTTTGGCATAAACAAAGGTTTATTTTGGTCACCCAATGCTCACAAATTGGCCTTTTATAGAATGGACGAACGAAGAGTAACAAAATATCCTATGTTCTCTATCAATGAACGCCCTGCAAAACCAACAGAAATTAGATATCCAATGGCTGGTGACAGCAGTCACACTGTAACTATAGGGATTTATGACTCCTATTTGGCTAAAACTGTTTATCTTAAAACAGATGGCGAATATGATCAATACCTAACAAACATTACTTGGTCACCAGATTCAGAGTCCATATTTATTGCTCGAGTTAATCGAAATCAGAACAAAATGGAACTTTTAGAATATTCATCAGTAACTGGAGAATTGATAAAAACTCATTTTACTGAAATTCATTCCAAATATATTGAACCTGAAAATGGACCAATTTTCTTGGGAAGTTCAAATAAGTTCATTTGGCAAAGCGAGTCAGATGGATACAATCGCTTGTATTTATATGACAAAGGAAAATCCTCAAAATTCAATTTGCCTGTTGGAATTTATGAAATCACCGAAGTATTGGGTTTGTCGGCAGATGAAAAATCTCTGATCTGTGTTGGAACCTACGGAACAGCTTTAAATAGAGCTCTTTTTAGCATTGATATGGTGAAAAACAAAAGTCAACTTCTCAAAACTAACTTGGGTGGAACGCCTGTTTCAGTATTCAATAAATTCAACCCATTCGTAGTTATTACCACCAGCTCAATTACCTCAAATCGAGAAATAATTGCAGTCAATTGGAGTCAAAAGTTTAATGCTAAAACTTTGGAGACCCCTGCTTTATTGTTTGAAAACAAAAATCCTATATCTGATTTTAAAATCGGAAAAATAGAATTAAGCAGCATTGAGCATCCATCAGACAACGTGACCCTATTTACCAGAACCTTCTACCCTCCTGACTTTGATATTAATAAAAAATATCCAGCGGTAGTTTATGTATACGGAGGCCCGCACGCCCAGATGGTCACTAATTCTTGGTTAGGTGGTGGAAACCTATGGATGGCCTACATGGCCGCTAAAGGATACATAGTGTTTACCTTAGATAACCGCGGTTCATCTCACCGAGGACTGGAGTTTGAAAATGCCGTACATCGTCAGTTAGGAACTCTTGAAATGTCTGATCAATTAGCCGGATTAAATTGGTTAAAGTCTCAGTCTTTTGTAGATTCATCGCGAATTGGCGTTCATGGATGGAGCTTCGGAGGATTCATGACCACGAGCTTAATGACTCGTGAAGCAGGTAAATATAAAGTTGGGGTTGCAGGTGGACCCGTGATTGATTGGAAATATTACGAAATCATGTATACTGAGCGTTACATGGATAGGCCTGAAGAAAATCCTACAGGTTATGAGACCAACAATCTGATGAATCACGCTGGAAAGTTAAAAGGCAGATTGTTGCAAATTCACGGTGCTGATGATGATGTTGTAGTATGGCAACACAGCATGATGTTTGTTAAAAAATCAGTGGAATTGTCGAATCCCAACTTAGATTATTTTGTTTACCCAGGCCATAAACACAATGTTTCTGGGCGAGATAGAATACACTTATATAAAAAGGTGAGCCAATATTTCTTCGATCATTTATAATTAGCATGGGCATATTCAATTACAAGGGTGAGAATGTGGAGGTGGTTGAATGCCCTAGGGATGCCATGCAAGGCATCAAGCAATTTATTCCTACTGAGATAAAAATCAAGTACATCACCAAGTTATTAAGCGAAAGATTTAATGTGCTAGATTGTGGTAGTTTTGTCAGCCCTGCTGCTGTTCCGCAAATGGCTGATACAGCTGAAGTTATTGATGCAATCAGTAAGATTGAAACAGAAACAGAACTGTTGGTTATTGTGGCCAATGAAAGAGGTGCAATAAGAGCTGCGGCATATCCAAAAATTAAATATTTAGGGTACCCGTTTTCAATAAGCGAAACCTTTCAAAGACGAAATACCAATCAAACACGCCAAGACGCTTTTTTACAATTGGCCAAAGTTCAGGAAATTGCTTTAGCATCCCATAAACAGGTGGTTGCCTATATTAGCATGGCATTTGGAAATCCTTATGGAGATGAACATACAAATGAAATGATTAGAGAATGGGCTGAGAAAATTGCAGGATTGGGAATTAGAGTCATTAGCCTTGCTGATACCACTGGTCTTGCGACACCTGAGCAGATTGAGAAAACTTATCTCAAACTCATTCCGCATCTTCCACATGTGAAAATTGGCGGTCATTTTCACGCTACCTTGGCAGATTCATCTTCAAAAATTGAAGCGGCCTTAATTGGTGGTTGTAGACGATTAGACGGGGCCATTTTGGGTTTCGGAGGATGTCCATTCGCAAAAGATGAACTTGTAGGTAATGTACCCACAGAACTATTGGTTGAGAAATTGGGACAAAAAATTGGCCGCGACTTACTGGAAGAGGCGGCCAAAACATACAGTAGTTTTTAGTTCATTGATTAGTGTACCTTTTGGTATCTCAATAATTCAATGATTACATCTAATTTTTGCAAAATAGAATCGTTGTAATCTGATTCCTTTGCTCTGATAATGATTGATGAAGGATTTGATTGATTCTCAGAATCCTCATTTTCAAATAAATCGAAAGGAGATATTCCAAGGGCTTCACAAATTTTCTCCATGGTGTCTACTCTCATGGATTGCTTCTTCAGCATGTAGTGAAAACCTTGTTCGCTCAACCCACATAATCTTGCTAACTCTTTAATCGGGATTCTCTTCGCCGCAGCAAGATTTTTAATCTTGTTGTAATCTAATTTACTCACTTCCTTTTGGTATTAGTTTATCATATTGTACTTATGCATTTATCAGCACAATGTATAAACTACCTTTTTGCGTTTTTATTTTATGCGGAAATAATAAAATTTCTTTATGACAATATTTGGACTAAAATTAAAATTAACAATAATACGCAACTAGTTTTTTATTCGGTTTTTTGTTAAGATAGCATTAACAGCTTCTTTATAGTTTTTACCTATTGGAACTTCCACCCCATCTTCAAGAATAATGGTTGAATTCTGAATCGCTTTTATTTTATTTAAAGCAATAATAAAACTCCTATGAATTCTAATAAATTGGTCTTTGGGTAATCCAGCTTCCATATTTCTCATGGTTTGAAGTGTTACAATTCTTTTATCGGCTGAAACCCATATTTTTACGTAATCAGCAAATGCCTCAATATGGTGAATGTCTTGGAAAAAGATTTTTTGAAATTCTCCATCTACTTTTACATAAACATAGTCATTTTCAGTATTAGCAGGTTCAACCGTTATTGAAGATCTATACTCGAGGTATTCTTCTAACCTTTTGATTGCTTTATTCAATCTATCAGGAGAAATTGGCTTAAGCATATAGTCAAGGGCTTCAAATTCAAATGCTTCAGCGGCATAGTCTGAAAAAGCCGTTGTGAAAATCACAGCATAAGGCATAGGGTATTGACTTTTTACAAAATCTAACCCGGTCTCTCCTGGCATCTGAATATCAGTAAAAACTACATCTGGCGCGAGGGCGGTTAATTGTTCAGATAAGCCTTGTGTGGAAGAAAAAGAACCCACAATTTGAATATTGGAATATGATTTTAACAGACTTTCCAATACGGTGATTGCCAATGGTTCGTCATCAATGATAACAGCTTTAATTTGATTGTTCATGTTTAAATATTTATTAAAAGATCCACTCGATACACTCCATCTTTTGCAGATGATTTAAGGTCATGTTCGTTTGGATATATTAAATTAAGTCGTTTTTTTATGTTTTGCAATCCTATGCCCCCCAATTCTTCGTTTTTCTTCGACGGGATGAAGGAATTTTCGATAAGAAATCTAAATCCTTTAGGAGTTTTGTTGGCAAATAGTCTGATGAACCGATGATCAGGCAAAACTGATTCTGAATGTTTAAAGGCATTTTCAACCAACGTAAGAAACAACATAGGCTCCACAGGCTCATCATTCAAATTCTCCTCAATGTTGACATCAATTTTTACTTTTTCACCCAATCTAAGTCGTTCAATGGATACGTAATCTTCTACGTGCGCCATCTCTTTTTTTATGGATACCTTTCCTTGGTTACTTTCATAAAGAATGTACCGAAGAATATTTGACAACCTTAATACCACCTCAGGCGCAGCGTCTGATTTAGATAATGTGAGAGCGTAGAGATTATTCAGTGAGTTGAATAGAAAATGCGGATTTATTTGAGATTTTAAAAATTTCAATTCTGTTTGCAACTGAATTTGTCTTAGGTCTTTATTTATTTTTTGATCGCCATACCATTGTTTTACCAATTTAAGCACCATGGTGAGTATGACAGAAAAAATTACATTAATTACAAGAAATAAGAAAAACGTATCTGACCAAACAAGATTTTGAAGTTCGGTATTATTGATAACCATGTGAACTAAAATACTCAAGGGAAAACAAACGCTAAGAATCCCCAAAGACAGACTAATCAGATAAATTAAATAATGTCTGTTGAGTAGAAATCTGGGTATTAGAAAATCATTGTTAAAATACGCAATGACAGCATGCAATACCAATATTCCATTGGCAATAATAAAGGACTCTGTAGAATTAACTCCCAATGGCAAGACGAAACTGTATACCCAGGCATACGATGTCCAAAACAATAAATGATCTAACTTCCAACTTAGAAAGTTATGTTCAAGTCTTTGAAGGTATGTTTTTTGACGATGAGGCAAATGACTAATTACCGATATTTCTAAATAGTTCTAAACCAATGTTTAGAATTCTTTCGGTATTTAAGATTCGTGTACTAGAATGTGCAGCTGAGTGAAGGAAATCCAATGAAAACAACTTGGGAGTGTCTGTGTCTGCGAAATAATAACTAGCTGTGATGTAACCGACCAAATTAATGACAAGCAGGCCGATCAATATGATGATTTTCTTATTTACTTTCTGTGCCATAATTTAAATATTAGTCTTCAATATTTATGCCAATTGTATGTTAGACGCATTTAAGTGACAAAATGTTTCATCTCATATTAAAAAAATCATTAACAATAACTGTTGATAAGTTCAGAACCGTTGAATCTTGATGATTTAAAGGCCTTTCCGCATTAATTGACACTTTGTCAGTTCCCAGCCAAAATGCCCCATCATTATTTATTATTCCAGTTACTCCCGGAATATTAAACCAAGCAAATTGAGGGTGACTTAAAACAATTCCACATCTAGAATATTTGAGCAAAGACCGATCACCATTTGGAAATAAATTTCCATTTTTCAATTCATCTTCTGACCATCCCAACAAATAGAACATGGTTGAATATACGTCAGTCTGTGATACCACACGCTTTACCTTTTGTTTTCTAAATTTCGAATTCAATGCACCGCCGGTGAAAACCATGGGAATGTGAAAAAAGCCTTTTTGTCCAAAATTAGTTTCAGGGGTGGCCAAATTCTTCCCGTGATCTGAAACTAAAATAACCAATGTATTTTCGTATTTATCGGATTTTTTAATTCGCTCAAAGAACTTCCCCAATTCTCCATCTAAATATTTGACGGTTCTAATCATCTTTTGTTTATCGGAACCTGTATTTTGAGGCACTGCATCATACGGGTCATGAGTACTCAATGTCAAGAGGCCAAGAAATTGTGGTTTTTCTTTTTGGGAAGACGATAGATAGCGATTAGCCAAGATTTCTAACATTTCAGCATCTTGAATTCCCCAGCTACCCAGGTTGAATTTTGAAAGGACAGTCAATGATTTTAAATCTTGAATTTCGTCCATTCCAGATTGTTCAAAGTAGTATCTCTGATTGGCAAAATGAAGATCAGAACCATAGAAAAATGTTGTCTGATAGTCAAGCTCTTTTAAATCTGAAACTATATTGGGCAATACAGATGATTTCTCAGGAAATGCCAACATTCCTTGCCAAGGTTGTCCTGGCCAGCCACTAAAAATAGATACAAGACCTTTATCAGTTCTATCACCCGTAGCATAAGCATGAGTAAAGGCAAGTCCCTCGGAGGCAATCAAATCTAAATTGGGGGTTACCGCAGCAACTTTTCCGCCAAAAAATTCAGATAATTCAGCCGAAACTCCTTCTAAAACAATCAGAATTATATGTGGTCTGGTTTTCTGAATTGATTCGGAATCACCCCTCATTACAGGGAATAATACTTGATTATAAGTAGAATGATAAAATGTAGAATCTCGAAAATGAGAAACATCTGGAATTTGATTTCCTTGAATCAATGAATACATAAAATTCCAACTGCTATTTATGGCTAGTTGATTGTCCAAATTAGACTCAAATTGCATGGCGTTTTCAATGGTCAAAGGACTTTTACCCAAACCACCCCTTGCTGTAATGGTTAAAACAATACTTAGCAAGGCAACTTTTAATATTCTATGTTCTTTCTCGGGATTCGCTTTTTTTAACAAGTGGGAATATCCCCAAAAAACAACACCAATAACCAATAAGATTAAAGCCAATATCATAATCCAATGATAAACATTCAGTGAAGCCATTGCTTCAGAGGTGTTTTCTAAATAAAAGAGTGCTTGAGGATTGATTCTACTGCCCCATTGCTTTAATAAAATGAAATCAGCGAAGTTGGATAATAGAGTAATAAGCAACCACGACAGTAAGGCTAACTGCTCGCCCAATCTTCCGGCAATTGAACCAAGAATTAAAATAAAAATCAATCCATATGAACTCCAAGATAAATCTTGCAATAATCCCGCGCTCCAAAGTTCCCTGATATTGGCGTCAGGAAAGGATAGAATCACAGTCAATCTGAGGATACCTTGTAATAAAACAAATACAATCCACAACCCACCATAAAACAAGAAAAACCTACTTGAAAGCAGGTTTTTCTTTATAAATTTCAACACTTGTGAAATCATTAATCAACAACAATTACTTTTCCGAGTGACCAACGATATTCATTGTTTTGCACCACAATATAATAAGCTCCAGGATTCAATTCAAATTGAGAATTAGTAGTGTTGAACACATTTCGACCAGCAGCATCATATATTCTCACTACTGTTGCCTCAGGTAGTCCATCAATATTCACTGTTCCGTAACTTGGATTTGGAAATACTTTCATGGAAATTGATTTTTCAAATTCCTGATTCACTGAGGTTAATACTACTTGGATATACGCTGTTTTTGTAGTTGAGTGATTACCAAACGCATTGCTTGCATCTAACTTAATGGTATATTGACCAGTTTGAGTGAATTTAACTTGAGGATTTCTAGAAGCTAGATCTGTTGAATTTTGCAATAAATAGGTTTTGGGAGTTATGGTCCAGGAATATGAGGTAGGATTATTTGCTGTCAAATCAACAAGTGTTATGGTTTCATTCACTATTGGTTTGGTTTTGGTAGCGGTAAAATCAACTACTGGTTTTGCCGTACTATTGGTTGAAACATTGATGTAGTTGTTTTTCAATTCTTCGTCAGACGAGGATGAATTGCTCGCCTTTAATTTTACAGAATATGAACCAGCAGAGTTGAAGGAAACATAAATGATTGAATCGGTGAATTTAGATCCTGCTTGTAATGTATAGTTAGTTGGAGTGATTTCCCAGTTTAAACTGGTTGCATACTCAGTAGAACTTTTAATGGTTACTGTTTGATCTACGATTGGTGCCGTATTATTAGCAGCAAAAGTTGCATTCACACTTAATAATAAAGGCACTCTTCTAATGACGTTGTTGTAATGATCAGGAATGTAAAAGCTTTTTTGCGCCTTCATGTAAGCAAAATGATACATACGACCAAAGCGAGCCACAGATATATCGCCGTTTACATAACCAGAAGTGCGTTCTTTGCCTGTATAGACCGTTAGTTTTCCGTTGACATACATTTTAATGCATTGAGCTTCAAGAATATAAATAACGTTTTCTACTTTGATTACATCCAAAGGAAAATCCAAGCCTTGGGAGATGATTGTAGTCACTTCGCCTGTGTAGGTGTTTACTTTTCGAATAGCTTCGTTATTTCTATCAGCAACCAGTAAAAACGAATCGCTTTCAAGACCTATTCCGCATGGATAGGAGAATTGTGCATTCTTTCCCGTTCCATTTTTAAATCCAAGAGAACCATTGCCCGCAACCGTTGTAACAGTACTTCCATCAATCAAACGAATAGCATGATTATCAAAGTCACAAACATATAATCTACCTTTTGAATCAAACTCTAAATCTTCGGGCGAAGCAAATTCAGCATCGCCTAGAGCACCGTCTTTATATCCTCCGAGAAAAGAAACCTTCCCCGAAATGGTAGACCAAACTGCTTCATTGGAAGAGTTTACGTATCTCATTCCTTTTCTAATCAAACAGTTGTTCTTATCTGCAATGTATATGTCATTGGTTTTGGGATGGACTGCACAGCCTGCAGGGGTTGAAAATCTGGATGTCAAACCTGTACCATCATTACTTCCAAGGGATTGAAAATCAGTAGGATCACCCCTGAAACCTCCCCTATTTCTTGAAATATTTCCAATGATAAGCATTACGTTGTGCTCATCGGTTATGTATATTCGGTTGTTCGTATCAATGGCAACCCCTAAAGGTCTGCTGTAATATTCTTGGGTAACATCATTAGCAGCTGTAGCATTGAATTTTCCAGAATCTGTGTATTGGATACCGGCAATGGTAGATACCGTCTGAGCTTGCAACTTGAAACTGAAAGTAATCAAGCAAGTAAATAAACCCGTGTAAAGAAAAGATCTTTGCATGATCCGAAATAAATTAATAAAAATTTAATTCTCTAAACTACTTATCCCCAATAAGATGCTTTGTTCAATTTTCTCGTAAATATCTGAGTAGGATCGCTTTTCTAAATCCTTACCTACCATAGCCTTATACAATTCTAAATATCTTGACGAAATATTTACTAGCCATTCCTCTGTCATATTTGGAATCAATTGACCTTCAAGACCTTGGAAACCATTTTCCATGAGCCATTCTCTTACAAATTCTTTAGACAATTGTTTCTGAGGCTTACCTTCAGATTGAAGTTGTTCATAGGAATCCAAATAGAAAAAACGACTGCTATCAGGTGTGTGAATTTCATCAATCAACATAGGTTGACCATATTTAATTCCAAACTCATACTTAGTATCAACCAAAATCAATCCTTGTTTTGTTGCGTACTCCGTACCGAAGTTAAAGAGTTCAATAGATTTTTGATACAAATAATCCAGATGTTCTTTCGAGATTATGTTTTTTGATAAAATCTCCTCGTATGAAGTGTCTTCGTCATGCCCAGAAGTAGCTTTGGTGGCTGGGGTAATTATGGGATGTGGAAATTTGTCGTTTTCTTTCATTCCCTCCGGAAGATTTACACCACAAAGTACCCTTCCTCCTGATTTGTAGACTCTCCAAGCGTGACCTGTAAGGTAATTTCTCACAACAAATTCAATAGGAATTGCATCGCATTTCCATCCAATGGTAACATGAGGATCGGGATTTGAGATTTTCCAATTGGGGATGATATGAGAAGTTAAATCTAGAAATAAATTTGCAACCTGAGTAAGTACCTGTCCTTTAAAAGGAATGCTTTTAGGTAAGACATGATCGAAAGCAGAAATACGATCTGTTGCAACAATTATCAGTTTATCATTACCAATTCCGTATACATCTCTTACTTTTCCGCGGTAAAATGACGTTTGATTTTGAAAATAAAAATTGGTGGAAGTTAGTGATTGAGTTTGCATTTAATTATTGATTTTGGTCCTCAGATTTTTCGTAGGCTTTAATAATTTCTTTAACTAATTTATGTCTAACAACATCAGAAGTATCTAATTCAACGATGCTAATTCCTTCTATGTTTTTTAAAATTCTAAGGGCTTTAAACAAGCCACTCATATATTTTTTGGGTAAATCTACTTGAGTCATGTCGCCAGTAATGATCATTTTGGCGTTGGGACCCATTCTGGTCAAGAACATTTTTAATTGAAGTTCTGTGGCATTTTGGGCTTCATCTAAAATAACAAAACAATTATCTAGGGTTCTTCCTCTCATAAATGCAAGTGGAGCAATTTCAACGGTTCTACTTTCAATCATGCTCTTGAGCTTGTCTAAAGGAATCATATCTTCCAGTGCATCATAAAGAGGCCTTAAATACGGATCTATTTTTTCTTTTAAATCGCCCGGTAGAAAGCCCAGATTTTCACCGGCTTCAACAGCAGGCCTTGTTAAAATAATTTTTCTAATTTCTCTATTTTTAAGTGCCAATACTGCTAGTGCAACAGCAGTATATGTTTTTCCGGTACCCGCTGGACCAATAGCAAAAAGCACATCGTTAGATTTACAGGCATCAAGCATTTTACGTTGATTGCGTGTTTTTGCTTTGATCTTTTGTCCACGAGTACCAATAAATAATACATCATCGTTGAGTTCGCGTACTTCAGGTTCTGCACCTTCAGGAATTTCTAATGCATCGGTAATGGTTCTTTCATTTAACTCTCCCGTTTTGATGTACAATTTTTCTAACACTTCCATCCCACCCCTGAAATTAACGAGACTTTCTTGATCACCAAACACCTTGATTTCGTCTCCTCTAGCTACAAATTGAAGCTTGGGGTATTTTGCTTTTATGAGATTCAAATGTTGATTATTCGGCCCATAAAACAGCTGTGGGTTGATAATTTCGAGGGTATAGATTAACTCCGTCAAACTCTTTTGGATTATTTTTACAAATATATGGAAAGCGTTAATGGAAATAAGCCAAAAATCATTCATTATTGGTCTGACGCCCGGTTTGATTCGGTTGATTTCACCATTGCTCAATCCAAACTATTTTCCCACTTCAGCGAATATTCAATAGCACTAAGTCCTTCAGACATAAAAAAAGGACACTCCGTATACCAAAGTGTGGTATTACGTCAGTTTATGAATGAGTTTCCTGCAGGCACAATTCATATTTGCAATCTTTCATTTATTGCCATTCAAACCAAAAGATACATCATTGCTAAATACAACAATCAGATATTCTTAGGTCCTGATAATGGCTTTTTCTATTTGGCATTTCCACATGATCAAGTATCTTATTTCATTATTCCCACACAGGGAATCCCCTTACCAATAAAGGCATTAACAGATATTTACATCCCAACAGTTAAAAAAATTTTACACGAAAATCTATTTGATTTGATTGACTCAGCATATGAACCCAAAGTACATATGGTAAAGCCCTTAGCATTGAATCCCACAATAGCTGGTAATGTAATAAGATTGACATGTACCTATGTTGATAACAGCGGAAATGCATTTTTCAACATACATAAGGCTGAATTTAACGAATTGTGTAACGGCCGAAAGTTCAGAATTAGAACACTATTTGAAACCTTCGACCGTATTTCAACAGACTACGATGATGTACCGGAAGGACAAATACTATGCTTATTTGGCAATGGTGATATTTTTCAAATTGCTCAAAATGCCGGAAATGTAGCACATGCACTGGCAATTGAACCTAATTCCCAGATTATAGTAGAATTTTTAGATTAAACATATGAGTGAAATTCAACGTCTTGTAAGAATGAGTTTCGAGCCGGATCGAATACCTGACTTTATGGATGTGTTTGAAACATCAAAGGAAAAAATTAGAAATTTTCCCGGTTGTATAGCCCTTAATTTAATTGTGGATATAGAAGATTCTACCGTAATCTATACCTCCAGTATTTGGAGGGCAGTTGAAGATCTGGAGAATTATAGAAACAGCGAATTATTTATCCAAACTTGGAGAAAAACTAAAATTCACTTCAAGGAAAAGGCTCAAACTAGTACCTTTAACGTCATTCACCGATTGTAATCAATTTTTCTTATAACCATTTTCCGGGATTCAATATACCCTTTGGATCAAAAGAATGTTTTATTCCTTTCATGATGTTAAAGTGTATATCATCTAATACTATTTTTAGAAATGGAGCTTGAACCAATCCTATACCATGTTCACCGCTGATGGTTCCTCCTAGGGTTTTACAGAGTTCAAATATTTCAATAATTCCTTTAGGCACTTCGATTTGCCAATGATCTTCAGACATTTGGTCTTTTAATATATTTACATGTAGGTTTCCATCGCCAGCATGTCCATAACAAACACTTCTAAATCCGTATTTATTTCCAATTTCTTTAACTCCATTCAGCAATTCAGGAAGTTTAGACCTAGGAACAACGGTATCTTCTTCCTTGTAAACACTTTGTTGTTTTACCAATTCACCCAAAGATCTTCGGATTTTCCACCAATCTGAGGCCATTTCAGAATTGTTGGGTAAATAAACTTCTATCGCCCCTGATTCTTCAAGAAATGGATATAAATACTCGGCAGTTTGGTTAAGGTCATCTATATTGTTCCCATCCAAAATAATAAGTAAATAAAATTCTGTAGTTATTGGTTTTGGGAATGGAATTTTCAAAAAATCCATGGCAATTTCAACTCCTGAAACTTCCATCAGCTCAATTCCTGCAGGTTCAAACCCATTGATAAGAATTGAATTTACACATGCGGCGGCTTTAGACGCATCAGAGAACGCAGCTAGCATCAATAATTCTTCTGTTTTTAATGGAATCAACTTCAAGACGGCTTTAGTTACAATTCCAAGCAGCCCTTCGCTTCCAATCATTAAATGAGTCAATGAAAACCCGGTTGAATTCTTTAAAGTATTTGCACCTGTCCAAATAATCTCTCCCGTAGGAAGAACTACCTCTAAATTCAGTACATAATCTCGGGTAGTTCCGTATTTCACGGCTTTAGGTCCGCCGGCGCCGTGCGAAATATTGCCCCCAATGGTGGAAGACCCCATGCTTGCTGGATCTGGAGGATAGGTTAATCCATAGGGTTTTAAATATTCTTTTAGTTCCGCATTTACTAATCCAGATTCAACGGTGACTTGGAAGTTCTCAATGTCAAGATTCAGAATCTTATTGAACCTTTTCATAGAAATAACCACTCCACCATTAACAGGCAAGCAAGCGCCAGATAGTCCTGTGCCAGCCCCCCTAGTATAGACTGGAATATCATGATTGTTACAATATTCTAAGATCTTTGATAATTGCTCAGTATTCGACGGAATCAACAATAAATCGGGTAAAAATGATAGGTCTTCGGTGTAATCTCTGGAGACCGAATCTAAGTCATTCAAATTTTGACTTACATTCGCATGACCTAGAAATTCAATAAACCATTGAACATGGATTTGAGAAAAAGGTAGTTTTTGAACCATATCGTAAACAAAGGTATTTAATATTAACAATGGTAAATAATAGAGTAAAAATAATGTTGGCCATTGGGGCAATCAATTTGTATATGTTGAGCGCCTTATTATGGTGGGCATTTGCATTGGTTCGTTTTCAAGAAAGAAATTATGATTCTCAGATTGAACAGCTCGACTTAAAAAAGCAGCTTGTTGAGGCAAAAATTGAGAACTATTTACTCATGCATCAAAAAGTTAATGCTTCTGGCGAAATATTTAAAATCAATAATTCCTTAGGGATTTGTGATTCAATCAAAATAAAATCCATTGTAAATCAAGAATTTAAAGATTTTCGTGTTTTTTTTGTGACAAATAGGCAACGAAATTATGTAGAAATCAGTCTATCTCTTCGGGAAGAGATAATACAAGAAGTAAATAACACCCTTTTAAATAAAAAGAAGGCGTGGATTTACGAGGGTATAACTCTGGGAATCATAACTTTAATCATTGGAGGTGCCATGTTTGTATATGTAGATAAAATTCTTCGGTTAAATGCCCAACAAAATAATTTCTTGTTGGCAGTTACTCATGAATTGAAAACTCCTATTTCGGCAGCACGACTAGCACTGCAAACAGTTAAAAAAGATTCTTCACTTAAACTGCTTCCCAAAATGTTGGAAATGGCAAATTCAAACCTGCTAAGATTATCAAATATGGTAGAGCAAATTTTGATGGCCACTCGTTTTGAAAGCAAATTCGTAGATCCAGTTTTTGCTGAAAGAAATATAAGTGAGTTGATAGATGAAGCCATTGCTTCGCTAGAACTAACTTCTGAAAGGAAAGATAGATTATTATCACATCTAACTGACGGAATCATTGGTCAAGTTGATGAAAAAATGCTCAAAACAGTTATTAAAAATTTGATAATCAATGCTTTTAAGTATTCAGATGATGAAACAATGGTAGAAATAGTTTTGACTGATTCAATAACGCATTATCAAATCCAAGTAAAAGACCAAGGAATTGGAATTATAGATTCTGATAAGAAACGGGTTTTTGAAAAGTTTTATAGGGTTGGTGAAGAAAAAACGCGTTCACAACCTGGTTCTGGATTAGGCCTTTATTTGGTGAAACAAATTACCGAAATGCATGGTGGCAAGGTTTCAATACTTGACAATAAACCACAAGGCACCATTTTTAGTCTTAAAATTAACAAACAACAACAAACTAAATAATATGAAGTCCCATCGAATTCTATTGGTTGAAGATGAAGCAGATTTAGCAGAATTGATCAGGATCAATCTTGAAATGGAGGGTTATAAAGTAGCCGTAGCTGGTCACGGAGCAATAGCAATCCAAAAGCTAAAATCTGAAAGTTTTGATTTGGTTATCATGGATATCATGATGCCTTCCATGGACGGAATAACCGCGACGCAGCACATTCGATTGTCAAATAACGATATACCCATTATGATTCTATCTGCGAGCAACAGCAGTAAAGATCGTATTGGAGGATTAAAGGCCGGTGCTGATGATTATCTAGCTAAGCCATTTGAATTGGAAGAGATGATGTTGAGGGTGCAAAAATTGATTCGTAGAACCCAACAAAACACTCCTAGATTAACTCTTCAAGAATATAGTTTTGGTGGAAATACCATAGACTTCAATTCATATAGAGCCGTTGGTAAATCTGGTGAGTTCAAATTAACAAAAAAGGAAGCACAGCTGCTTAAGTTGCTCATTGAAAAGAAAAATTTGGTTGTGACCCGTGAAGAGATATTAAAAACCGTTTGGGGTTATACCGTTTTTCCAAGTACCAGAACCATTGATAACTTCATATTGGCTTTCAGAAAGTACTTTGAAGAAGACGCCAAAAATCCAAAGTATTTTCTGAGCCTTAGAGGTGTTGGATATAAGTATACCGAAGAGGATTAACTTTTATTGGAAATAGCACGTGCAGCTATTTCTGATGTACTCCAGGCGCCTTGGAAATTAAATCCTCCAGTAACGCCATCAATATCCAATACTTCTCCGCAAACATATATACCAGGTTGATTTCTGATTTCCATGCTTTTGGGGGACACGCTTTCCGTTGATATACCTCCAGCAGTTACAAATTCTTCTTTAAATGTCGTTTTTCCGGATATTTCTATTGGATAGCGCAGCAAACTTTCAACAAGCCTATTCACCAGTTTTTTACTAGAGGTACCGCAGATTGAATTTGTGTCTATTTCGCATTCGTTTAAAATTAGATCCCACAATCTATTGGGAAGATCAACGATAGATATATTCTTCCATAATTTTTTGGAATTTTTCTCTATTTCCTGATAAATCAACGTTCTTAGGTCATCTTCATTTAACTCACCCACCCAAGAAATCAATACTTTGAATTTGTATTGATTATCAAACAACTTTCGAGCCATCCATGCACTGGTTTTTAATACTGCAGGACCACTGATTCCCCAATGTGTAATTAATATTGGGCCTTGATAAGATTCCTTCTCTCCCATTACTTTTATTCTGCAATTGGATACGGAAACACCAGACAATGGTTTTAATTTATTTAAGTCTGCTTTGTCTGCGTTGAATGTAAAGAGCGATGGAACAGGAGCAATCCATTCAAAATCTGATTTCCATATTACTTTGCCCAAATCGGGAATTCCACCTGTAGCAACTACCGTATATTTGGAATGAATGTTAATTTTTTTTGAGTTTAATCTGTCATTAAATTCATGTTGAAATTGGTTGTTTTCACGCTCAAACCCCATCCATTCATGATTTCTATGAACCTCAATGTTGAGTTTATGTGCCAAAAATTCAAAAAGACCTGCAATGGTTTCTGATGAATTGGAAGCCGGAAAAATACGACCATCTGCCTCAACTTTGGTTTGAACCTTGTGAGCATGCAACCAATCTAGAAACTGATCAACTCCAAATTTATGAAATACCTTTTTGAGAAATGACGCTCCTCGAGGATAATTTGTAATTAATTCTGATGTTTTATTGCAATCATGGGTCACATTACAACGACCACCGCCGCTCACCCTCACCTTGGTTAAGGTTTTACCTGTTTTTTCAAAAATTGCGACATTTAGATTGGGTGCGAGTTCTTTAATTCGAATTGCACAATAAAATCCTGCTGCTCCTCCACCAATAACCGCAACATCTATCATGGATTGATTACTTTATAGTTTTTGTATTCACCAATTCTCTTTCCCGTGAATTTCTCAAACCAATAGAGCAGAAAAGTTTTAACATTGAAATTCTTCTTGCTCACATCAAAATCAAATTTCCAATTGATTTGCTTTATGCGATCAAGCATTATTTCAGGGTGGTTTTCAGTAAATTTTACCAATGAATCAATGCCTGAATAATTGAATTCTTGCTGCTGATATACATTTTTTTGCATGAATTGGTCATCATGCCAAAGTCTATGAAATTGCTCTTGTTTAATTTGTTGTTCTTTGGGATGTTTTACCCAGCCATAATGAAATATTCTTGCATCTATCGGCACAACTTTCAATTTTTCATTCAGAAGAGTTCTAAATCCTTGAGCATCTTTCCAACTTTTAATGTTACCATTGTTTTTTATGATTCTGATTTCATTCCTATACCAGCGTCGAGAATCTCCCAAATAATCATAACTACCATAGAAGTGCCTGTATTTAAATAAAAGTCCTTCTACTTTTGGATTGTCTTTGTATTGTATGAGTGCTTTCTTAATTGTTGGAACATCATCTTCATGAATGCATTCATCGGCTTGGATATAAAAGCACCAATCCGAATCTGGGGAAACACCAGCTAAAGCTTTATTTGTTTCGTCAGCAAGGACTTTACCACCCACCCTGAGATTATCGTCCCAAATAGTATCAATAATCCGTATGTTTTTTAATCCCAAATTAGCGATATAGTCACGCGTTCCATCATCTGAAGCTCCTATTGCTACGATAATTTCATCGCATATTGGCTCAATGGATTTTAAGGATTCTCCGATAGGATAATCAGCTTTGATTACGTTACGAGCGATGGCAAAACCTGAAACTTTCACTATATTCTATCGTCTAATTGAAATTGGTATCTGACAGACATTTCTTCTAGAATTATTTGAACTTCTTCATTGAAGTCTACTCTAAAATTAGAAACCAGTGACACTCCCATATCTTCCTCATTATCCTGAAAATGAAACCATAAAGGCACATTTCCTGGGAATTGTTCTAAAATAGTTGAGATGCTTTGTTGTTTGCCATCAAAAAGTTCTTTAGGATGCATGTAAACATTTAATGCTCTGACTAAAGATTTTACATTGATATCTGCAATTAGCTTTACTTGATTGTATTCCACTCGCGCTCTATTACCATCAACGCCGGGTTTGACGGTTCCAGTAATCCATAAAATATAGTCTTGTGACAACAAATTTTTGTTATCTATGTATTGTTTGTTAAAAAATGCCAATTCCACGGTACCTGTGTAATCTAGAAAATTAACTTTTCCGAAAGGGGCACCTCTTTGGGTCATTGCCTCCCTGAACGAAGTGACAATGCCCATCATTTTAAAATTCATTGGTTCATTCTGATCAACTGCTTGAGAGAATTCATTGACTGGTGTTGGTTTAAGAACACTGTGTATGAATTTATACTCATCTAAGGGATGTTTACTCAGAAATACCCCAACCAACTCTTCTTCAATTTTGAGTTCGTCCATCAAGGTAAATCTATCAACAGCCGGAAGTTTAGGTTCTTGAGGGACCGTTGCCTCACCGCCACCAAACAATCCCATTTGTCCGCTTTGTTTATCAGCTTGAAGTTTTTGTCCAAACTTAAGCGCTAACTCAACGCCTATCAATCCATCATTGGCACTTGCCAAGTATTGGGCTCTGTGATATCTTTGGTCAAAGTCAAATACTCCCGCTTTGGCTAAATTTTCCAAATTACGTTTGTTTACTGCTCTCAAATTTACTCGCCCAGTCAAATCAAAAATGCTTGAAAATGGTCCATTTTTATCTCTTTCGGATAAAATTTCATCTACTGCATTTTCGCCAACTCCTTTTACGGCATTCATTCCAAAGCGAATTTCTCCATTTTTGGTGACGGTAAAGGCTGACCTGCTTTCATTCAGGTCAGGCCCCAATACTTTCGTACCCATTCTTCGGCATTCCTCCATATAAAAGGTGATTTTTTTGATATCACCCATGTTGCTTTTCAGAACTGCTGACATGAATTGAGCAGGATAATGAGCTTTTAAGTAAGCTGTTTGGAAGGCAATTACCGCATAGCAAGTAGAATGACTTTTATTGAATGCATATTGAGCAAATTCTTCCCAGTCAGAATAGATCTTATGCAACACTTTTTCAGGAAACCCTTTCTCCAAGGCAGCTGCCATAAAGTCAGCTTTTAATTCATCAATGAGTTGCTTATTCTTCTTACCCATGGCCTTACGCAAAACGTCTGCTTTTCCTTTGGAAAAACCAGCCAATTTTTGACTAAGTAACATGACCTGTTCTTGATAAACCGTAATACCGTAGGTCTCTTTTAAATATTCTTCCATTTCAGGAAGGTCATATTCAACCGGTTTTCTGCCGTGTTTTCTATCTACAAAGTCTGGAATATACTTCATCGGACCTGGGCGATAAAGAGCGTTCATTGCGATCAAATCTCCAAATTGTGTTGGCTTTAAATCACGCATATATTTTTGCATTCCAGGACTTTCAAACTGGAAAATACCATTAGTATCTCCCCTTTGAAACAACTCATAAGTTAGAGTATCTTCTAACGGTATTTGATCAATGTCAATTACATCTCCAGTGGTTTCTTGGATAATTGCAATGGCATCTTTAAGAATGGTCAAAGTTGATAATCCCAAAAAGTCCATTTTCAATAATCCAGCTTTTTCAATCTGATTTACATCGTATTGAACTTGCATCCACGGTGAATCTTTTGAGCGAGCAACAGGTACCACTTCATCAATGTCTTTGGGAGCAATAATGATTCCGCAAGCATGAACTCCAGTATTTCTTACAGATCCCTCTAGTTTTTCGGCATCTTTCAGAACCTGACTAGCGGCATCATTTGATTTGTAAATACTCTGAAGTTCTTTGAGATTCTCAATTTCTTCAGGCTTCAAATTGACAGAATCGTCTTTAGCCAATTTATCTACATCGGCATGAAGCATGGTTTTTAAATTGAGATTTCCCGGCACCAATTTGGTTAATCCAACCGTTTGATTTAAAGGATATTGTAACACCCTACCTACATCTCTAATTGCACTCTTTGCGGCCATCGTTCCGTATGTAATGATTTGAGCAATTCTGCGTTCGCCGTATTTCTTTGCAACATATTCAATGACCCGGTCTCTACCTTGGTCATCGAAGTCAATATCGACGTCAGGCATACTTACACGCTCTGGATTGAGGAAACGTTCAAAAAGTAAATCGTATTTAACCGGATCAACGTTTGTTATTCCCAGTGCATAGGCAACCAAAGATCCTGCGGCAGATCCTCGCCCAGGACCTACCCATACGCCCATTTTTCTTGCTGCAGATGTAAAATCTTGCACAATCAAGAAATATCCTTCATAACCCGAATTACAAATTGTGTTTAACTCGAACTTGAGACGTTCTTCAACATCCGTTGGAATGCCTCCCCCATATTTTTGCCTACATCCTTCATAGGCCAAATGGGTGAGATAGTCTTTTTGGGATAAAAATCCATCGGGAAGAGCGTAATTTGGTAAAACGATATCTCGCTCTAATTCAGGACTTTGAATAGAGTCAATTAAACGATTGGTATTATCAAGTGCTTCTGGAATATCTTTAAAAAGTTCTTCCATTTCCGCTTGAGTTTTGAAGTAAAACTCTTCGTTTGGGAAACCAAATCTGAAGCCTTTTCCCGACTCCTCGTTGGTTGCCTTTGGGGTAGATTGAAATTCTGAAGTGTTAATGCAAAGTAGTATATCATGTGCATTGGCATCATCTTTTTCTACATAATGCGAATCGTTGGTTGCAATGATATGAACGTTGTATTTTCGGGCAAACTTGATTAAAGTTTGATTGATATCTTCTTGATCAACTCCAGTATTATCAATGTTGCACAAATGATGTCTTTGTAGTTCCACATAGAAATCGTCTCCAAACATTTGGTGCCATTCACAAAAGATTTTCTCTGCTTCTTCCTCCCCTTTGTGGAGGATGGCCTGAGGGATTTCAGCACCTATACAACATGAAGTAGCAATAAGACCTTCTCCGTATTGTTTCAATAATTCCTTATCAATTCGAGGGTATTTGGAATAGAGTCCTTCTAAATATCCCAAAGAACAAAGTTTACTTAGATTCTCATAGCCCTTTTGATTTTTCGCTAACAACAACTGATGATAACGTTTGTCTTTCTTCCCTTGTCCGAAGGATTTTTCATGTCTATTTTCAACTAAATAGAACTCACATCCAATCACCGGGAGCATCCCAGCTTTGGTAACAGATTTGTAAAAATCAAAGGCTCCGAACATGTTTCCATGATCGGTTATAGCCATAGCAGGCATTCCATCGGCTTTTGCCTTTTGAACTAATTTATTTATTTCGGCAGCTCCATCCAGTAATGAATATTGAGTGTGAACATGCAGATGCGAAAATTTAGGCATATTTATTTACTTGCCTCAAATCCACCATCTTTATAGACATAAACAATGGTATCTCCGCTAGTACCGTCTTCAGTGAAATTCACCATCCAAGCGGGTTGATCCATTTTATATTCACCCTCCTCTTTTAACCAACCTGATTCATAAAAGGCTTTATATGGTCCATGAAAATAGGAGCCACCGGTTGCAGGATCTAGAATTTTATCGAAATGCGACATTCTTTGTCCGCTAGGCCAATAGTTTTCCGTCCAAACTTCCTCAGGGCCAATAAACTTACTCACGTTGAGGAGGTACCCAGATTTGTTGTAGGTTAGGTGATATTTCACCGTGTCACCTAAGTAATACCTTTGCTCTTGCAATGTACTATCTGGACGATACGATTCATCAAGGATAACTTGGCCCAATTTCACCAAACTATCAAGCGGGCGAATATCAAATTTGTAGGGTTGATATCTCGTTAACTTGACATTTTCTTTACAAGACAAAACACTGATAATCAATGTGAAAATTGCAACTGGTTTCCAAAAATTAAGGTGAAATTTCATAGATGCAATTTAATCAAATGGATCCGTTGAATTTTTCTGTTTTATTCTCAATTTGTAAACATTGGTAGCGATACCGGATTATGAAGTTTATTTTCGTTGGGTGATATTGTCGCATCTACGTTTACATCAATTCAAGAACCACGAAAATTCGTCATTTGATTTTTGCGATAAAATCAACAGCATTAGTGGTCCTAATGGAAGTGGAAAGACCAATATTCTTGATGCTATTTATACTTTATCTAATACAAAATCATACTTCAACCATATCGATCAACAACTCATTCAGTTTGGAAGAGAAGAATATTCTTTGAAAGGTTTATTTCATTCTAGCCAATTTGGTTCTAATTTGGATTTAGATTTCTTATTGACCCTTCAAAACAAAAAGAAATCCTTGAAGAAAAATGGAAAGCTTTATTCAAGATTGTTGGAACATATTGGAACCATTCAAACCGTATTTATTACTCCTTATGATATTTCACTGGTTTTCGAAGGATCTGAAGAACGCAGAAAATTTATAGACTTCACCATAAGTCAGATCGATAAGAACTATTTATTGGCTTTGGTTGATTACAGAAAGTACTTAGACCAGAGAAACGCCTTTCTCAGGAATAACTTTGGAAGGAACATCGATTCTCTTGTACTTGAGAGTTTCGATGTTAAAATAAGTCCTATTGCCGACGAAATTCACAAAGCTAGAAAGTCATTCATATCTGAGTTTGCACCTCTGTTTGATGAAAACTATAAATTCATTTCTGAATCTATTGAAGTTCCTCAAATAGAATATTTATCGCCATTAAACAATAGAACAATGTTGAGTGTTTTAGAAGAAAACAGAGCTTCAGACATACTCAGTCAAAGAACCGCATTGGGAGTTCACAAAGACGACATTGAGTTTATGTTGAATGATCAGGTCTTAAAGAAATTTGGGTCTCAAGGACAAATAAAGAGCTTTGTAATTGCATTGAAAATTGCTCAATATCAATACTTTAAGAAAAACAGTCAGCAAAATCCTATTTTATTATTGGATGATATTTTCGAAAAGATTGACGCTCAAAGGTCCCAAAAATTAATGGAAAGAATGTGCTCCAATGAGTTTGGTCAGATTTTTATTAGCGATACACATTCAGAAAGAATCATAGAACATTTTAAGCCATTCGACGTGGCACAAAAACACTTTAACTTAGTTAAATAAGCCTACCAACAGATCTAAATCTCGGTATTTCAATTGGAATTTATCCGCGAGACTCTTGTTAGTAAGATTTCCGTTAAAGAGGTAAGTGCCTTTTCTAATCCAAGCATGATTTCTCAGGGAATTCGAGAATCCGCCATCTTTTACCATTTCATCAATCATTGGAGTAAATATATTACTCAGTGCATAAGAGGCAGTTCTACTAACTCTAGAAGGAATATTTGGTACACAATAGTGCAATACACCGTGTTTTTTAAACACGGGATTGTCGTGATTGGTTAATTCGGATGTTTCAAAATTCCCACCTCTATCAATGGCAACATCAATGATTACGGAGTAAGGCTTCATTTTCATAACCATCTCTTCTGAAACCACCATTGGACTTCTATGTCCGGTACCGGAATATGCTCCAATGACCACATCTGCTTTTTCAATACTTGAAGCCAAAACGTTGGGTTGCAGTGTTGAGGTGTACAAATGCAATCCGAAGGATTTTTGTATTCTACGAAGTCTGTAGATGTTATTATCAAAAATTTTAACATTGGCACCAAGTCCCAAAGCTGCTTTGGTAGCATACTCTCCTACTGCACCAGCACCTATCACAACGACTTGTGTAGGTGGAACGCCTGCAAAACCGCCTAATAATTCACCTTTTCCGATATGAGTATTATTGAGATATTCAGCAGCAATTAAAATGGATGCAGTTCCCGCAATTTCGCTCATAGCTCTAATTATAGGAAGTGCACCTGAATCGTCTTGAATAAATTCATAGGCCAATGCTGTAATCTTCTTGTTTTGAAGTTTACGAAGTAACATTTCTTCCAGTTGATTGATTTGCAGAGCGGAAATCAACAATTGAGAAGGTTTCATTAAATCTATTTCAGACTCTGTAGGAGGGTCAATTTTAAGAATGATATCTGACTGATAGATGGGTTCCGGATGATAGACTATTTCGGCTCCTGCTTCGCTGTACAGATGATCTGAGAAATTGGCATTTTCGCCGCACCCAGATTGTATTTTGATTTCAATTCCTTGACTTATTAAATACTGGACGGCAGACGGAGTCAATGGGACCCTATTTTCTTGGAAGGTTATTTCTTTCGGTATTCCGATGCTGGTATGATGATTATTTTTGATCAACTGTTTCAGTTGAACTTGAGTTTCAGTAGAAAATTGGGTAGGCGATTGGCCGTTCATATTGATGCAATTTAATTAAAATAAATGGATAGTTTTGTGTTCAAATTGAACGAAAATCATAGGTCTTTTCCACAAAATGGATACAAAAATGCCTTTCTAAATGGGGTTGTACCAGAAAAAAGTAGTAATTTTAACGCTCCAACCAGACACCAAGTTAAAATGAAAAGATTTGCAGCAGGGTTAGTTATATTATTATCATCTATTTACAATTCAGGCGCGCAAGCCCCACTGCCGCCTAGTCAAGCAGAAAATAGCCTCTGTAGAATAGATAGTTTGACTATGCAATTTTACAGAGAGATTCCGAGTCACAAACCTTTAATTAACAACGGTTTTGAGTTTAATGAAAAAGATTTCACAGATAATTTTGCTCAATTAGGAAGCGAGATACCCTTCGAATATCATTATTTAGTGAAGCAGCAAATTCAATATTTCATGGCATTGCCAGATGCTTATTTTGATAGAATTCACCAAAGAATGAGTATGTATTTCCCCATTTTCGAGGAAATTCTCGACAAAAACTCGATGCCCACAGAATTGAAATACGTTTCAGTTATAGAATCTGCACTGAATCCAAATGCCGTTTCATGGTGCGGTGCAACAGGCTTATGGCAGTTTATGCCTTACACTGGAAAATTAATGGGAATGAAAATCAACTATTCGGTTGATGAAAGAAAAAGTATAATAGCCTCCACTGAAAAGGCCTGCGAGTACTTTCAGAATTCGCAAAATATTTTTGATAATTGGTTACTAAGCATTGCTTCATACAACTGTGGAGCAGGCAACGTAATGAAAGCTATGAGAAGAGCCGGTGGTAAAACCAAAGATTTTTGGGCAATTTTAAAATTCTTACCAAAAGAAACCCAATACTATGTACCTAAATTCATTGCCGCTGCTTATGTTTTGAATTTTACCAAACACGCCAAAAGAGATCAATTTAATAAGATTTCCGAAGTTCTTATTCCAACCCGAGTAGATACCAGTTTCCATTTGGTTAAAATGTGTAATTATATTGCCGGACCTGACCAAGAAGATTTATTGAAGTTAAATCGTGAGTTTATTAAACCCAACACTCAATTAGCTACAAACAATACCATCTTACTACCCTATCAATATTCAATGTGTTATTGGAGAGACAACGACTCCCTCATTCAGAACACCTTGCTTTCATCTTACGAGGTAGTATCATCACAGAATGCGAGCAAATACTATTCCGGATCAGATTCAAAGCCCAAAAAATCAGTTCCAACGTCTTCCAGCACCGGAAATTCCAAAACAGTACATGTCGTTAGATCGGGTGAAACCATATCATCTATTGCGAGAAAATATGGCACTTCTACAGATAAAATCATGCAAATGAATAATTTGCGCAGTTCCCGTATTGGAGTTGGACAACGATTGATTGTCAAAAATGGTCAGCACCACAAGCGGAATTACCGTTAATCTGCACATTGAAATGTTTAAATATTTCAAATTCAACATTTTAATATTTGCTTTTTTTATATTCTCTTGCAATAACCCTGCTGATTTAAGCATAGAAAAAAGCAAAAGATCACCGGCTGTTGACGTAAATGGTGCTATACATCTTTATGTAGATAGTACATCAAGTCAAAACTGGATGAGTCAACTCACCAACCATTTCCCATTAGATTCCAATTTGTTTTTTCAAAATCGATATTTATCAACTTATTCATTTATTCTTCATTCCAGAGCATCGTTGGATCTATCTCAGTTATCTGCCAATCGTATTGGATTTATTGAAAATTACAAACCTTCTCATTTCGATTCTTCATTCAGCTTTCAATGGGGTAAATATTCCCTGATAGCTTATAAAAATCCATGCGCGACGGGTCAATGGTTGGTTGATATTGGAAATATGGATGTTAACTCGATTTCTAAGGCTGAATGGAAATCTTTAAATCATTTCATCCTAAGCTTAAGCAATAATTTAGGACTCGATGGATATTTTGAGAGAAATAACCCTACCAATTATGTAAGAACCATTCAATCAGAAATAGAATCTATTTGGAATATAGCTGTTCAAATTCCAAATGATTGGAAAATATTTGGCACCGATTCTGGATTTCTATGGTTGGGTAAATTAAATCCAAATGGCGGATTTTCTAGCTTATGGATTACCAAAGTTGCCCAAACCTCTGAGCGAGTTAATATAAATCAGCATTTTGTTGCAAGAAATATTGCTACTAAGAATTTCTTTCACAATGACGAAGGCACAAGAATGGTTATCAGCGAAATCCCTGTTTACCGATCAAAAGAAATTGGAAATAACTTATTTCAAGGTTGGTATACTGAGGAAGGAACCACGAGAAGAGGTCCTTATTTTACAAAATATATCTTCAATCCAAAAGAGAACTACACCTTATTGATTGATGCCTTTTGTACAGAATCAGAAAGTATGTCAAACGATGTTGAGTTTCTCAAACACTTAATCAAAAACGTTAGTTTTGTACCATGAAAAAGGTGGTCATTTTTGCATCAGGTAGTGGCAGTAATGCCGAAAACTTAATTCAATTACACCATCATAAATATTACGCGGTTGAAGCTATCTTTTGCAACAACGAATTCGCAGGAGTAATTGAAAGAGCAACCCGTTTAAATATTCCATTGAAATTGTTTAATCGAAATGAATGGGATGTTGTCATAAACCAATTAAAGGATATTAAACCTGATTTGATTGTTTTGGCTGGATTCCTTTGGATGATACCGGCAGATTTTATTAGAAACTTCAGCAGAATAATCAATATTCATCCTAGTTTGCTTCCCAAATTTGGCGGCAAGGGAATGTATGGGATGAATGTTCACAGGGCAGTTATAGACAACGAAGAAAAAGAATCTGGAATCACCATACATTTGGTGAATGAACATTATGACGAAGGTGAAGTATTATTTCAAGCAGCCATAGAAATTGAAAACGGCGAAACACCTGAGTCATTGGCAAATAAAATTCATCAATTAGAATACCAATATTTCCCAGAAATCATACTTAAAGAGATTCAAAAATGAAAAGTAATCACATAGAGACCAAAGTTTTGCATGCTGGCATTGAACCAGATCCAAGTACAGGTGCAATCATGACCCCTATTTTTCAAACTAGCACTTATGTGCAGTCAGCCCCAGGCGAACATAAAGGTTATGAATACGCACGTACTCAAAATCCAACAAGAGATGCCTTGCAAAAAAATCTTGCAGCTCTTGAAAATATGAATCATGCTCTGTGTTTTTCAACAGGGATGGGAGCCGTAGATGCTTGTATTAAACTACTTTCTCCTGGCGATGAAGTGGTTTCAACGAACGACTTATACGGTGGTACATACCGTATTTTTACAACGGTTTTCCAAAAAATGGGAATCAAGTTTCATTTTGTTGACATGGCCAATGAACAAGAAGTTCGGTCTGCAATGAATGAAAATACCAAAATGATTTGGGTTGAAACTCCAACTAACCCACTTTTGAAAATCATCGACATTGAATTAATGTCGAAAATTGGACATGAATATGGTGCGTTGGTTGTGGTTGACAATACTTTTTCATCTCCGTACCTTCAACAACCTGCAAGTTTCGGTGCAGATATCATCATGCACTCTGCTACTAAATATATCAATGGACACTCAGATGTAGTTATGGGGGTTCTTTGCGTAAATAACGATGAAACTCATTCAAGACTAGCATTTTTACAGAATACTTGTGGTGCAACCCCAGGTCCGATGGATTGTTTCTTGGTTTTACGAGGAATAAAAACGCTACACATTCGCATGGAGCGTCACTGTCAAAATGGTAGAGAAATCGCCCATTTTTTGCAATCACACCCGCTTGTTGGTGAAGTTTATTGGCCTGGATTTGAATCACATCCGAATCATTTAGTCGCTAAAAAACAGATGAAGGATTTTGGAGGTATGATTTCCTTCACCTTGAAAAATGATTCATTGGAAGCAGCCATTGAATTCTTGAAAAGTACTCAAGTTTTCTCATTGGCCGAAAGCCTTGGAGGTGTAGAGTCATTGATTGGTCACCCTGCAAGTATGACTCATGCAAGTATCCCAAGAGAACAAAGAATTAAAAACGGCCTAAAAGATAGTTTGATTCGATTGAGCGTTGGCATTGAACATATCGATGATTTAAAGCATGACTTAGCTCAAGCATTGGAGAAATCAGCAACCATATAATGGCTTTAGATTCTCGTTTAGTAGAAACCCTGTGGGATGCAGCAAAATTCTACAACGAGCCTGGATTTATTGAGAATGACCCCATTTTAATTCCGCATTTGTTCACCAATGAACGGGATATTGAATTGGCTGGATTTTTTACTGCTTTAATTGCTTGGGGACAGAGAAAAACCATCATTAGCAATGCAAAAGAGCTTATTCGAAGAATGGATAATTCCCCTCATGAGTTTATTTTGAATGCTACTGAAGGTGATCGCAGATCGCTTGATGGATTTGTACATCGAACATTTAACGATGTTGATCTGATTTTCTTAGTGAACAGATTGGGCGAACTTCTTAGGGATGCACAAACTTTGGAGAACCTATTTTTTTACGATTGCAATCAACCCGTTGAAAAAGCGCTTGTTGATTTTCGTAAGAAATTATTCTCTAATTCATCTGATTCAAATAGAACCCTGAAACACGTGGCCACTCCAGAAAAAAATAGTGCTTGTAAACGACTGAACATGTACTTAAGATGGATGGTGAGGCCCAATGACGGTGTTGATTTCGGTATTTGGAAATCGGTTAACCCATCTATTTTGAAAATGCCTTTAGATACTCATGTAATACGGGTAGTACAAGAATTAGATATTTTATCTGATTTAAAAGGAGATTGGAAAGGATGCCTTCAATTAACTGACATTTTTTCTCAAATTCACCCTTCTGATCCAGTGTTTTTTGATTTTGCACTTTTTGGGATGGGAGTGAATAACAGAAATATATCGTAAATTTGTACTTATGGCAGTTGAATTTACAAGTAGCAATTTTCAAAACGAAGTTTTGGCATCTGATAAACCCGTTTTGGTAGATTTTTGGGCTGAATGGTGTGGCCCATGCAAGATGATTGGTCCAGTTGTTGAAGAAATTCACAACGAATATTTGGGAAAAGCAGTAATTGGCAAATTGAATGTGGATGAAAATCCTGATATTTCCATGAATTACAGCGTTAGAAGCATACCAACCTTGTTGATTTTCAAAGGCGGTGAAGTAGTTGATAAGATTGTTGGAGCAGTTCCCAAGTCTCAAATAATCAAACAATTAGAATCTCACCTATAATCATTTTAAACATTGATATAGAGGCTGTTTGACTTAATTCAAGCAGCCTTTATTTTTTAAATCTAATTATGTTATTCCTGAAAGACCTTCTGGTGTTTAATCAACTTTCTATGTTGGCTCAAAAGGCCATGGAAGGATTCATATCAGGATTGCATAAAAGTCCGTTAAGAGGTTTTTCAGTTGAGTTTGCCGAGCATAGAAGCTACAATCCCGGTGATAGCATAAGAAATCTCGACTGGAAATTACTTGCAAAAACGGAGAAGAAATACATCAAACAAACCATTGAAGAGACCAATTTGAGGTGTTTCTTTTGGCTGGATGTTTCAAAAAGTATGAAATATCCTGAAGGAGAAGAGTTGAAATTAAAATATTCATTGGCACTTGGCAGTATTTTGGCTCAGGCTTTGGCCAAGCAACGAGATGCTTTTCAATTTTCGCTTCTCGATGAACAGAAATTAATTTGGCAATCTGATTTAAAATCGACTAAAGGCCATCTTTCAAACTTATTCTCAAAACTTGAACAATTATGGAATTCTAAAGATTTGGAAAGTGATTGGAATCAAGATTTCACCTATGCAAACCTAGCATCTAGCATTCCACGCAGAAGCATGGTTGTGATATGCACTGATATGATCATTGAGAATGAATCCGATTTTTGGGAAACATTGAAGTACTTGAAATTTCTAAAATGTGAAATACTGCTAATTCATATACAGCACAACAATCATGAGCAAATGTTAGACTTGGAAGGTATTCCATATGAGTTTGTTGATTTGGAAAATCAATCACGGATTAAATTAAACCCCAATGAAATCAGGGAAGCTTATCGTACTGCTCAAGTCAAATTCACAGAAAGCGTAAAACAAAATTCTCAGCAATTGGGTGTGTCATACTTTGAAGGAGATGTCTCCTTCCCTCTTGACTTTGCCATCATGCAGTTTTACAAAGAGCGAAACAAACTAAAATAATCAACGATCTTTATCAAATTGAAGTCTCATTGGATTCAAATCTAGAATCTGTCCGTTTGAATAACTCAGAGCACCGTTCACAAATACATGTTTTATTGAATGACTAAATTGAGTATTCATTAATGGAGACCACTGGCATTTATACAAAATATTATCTTCAGCAACTTTTAATGTTTCATTAGGATTAACCAAAACTAAATCTGCAAAATACCCTTCTCTAATAAAGCCTCGATCTTTTAGTTTGTATGCAATTGCAGGGGCATGACACATTTTTTCTACAACCCTTTCAATGGTAATCTTTCCTTGATTGCATTTTTCAAGCATCAATAATAAGGTGTGTTGAATGAGGGGCAATCCTGCATGTGCATCTAAATAGTTCTCGCAAAATTTTTCTTCCCTAGTATGTGGTGCATGATCTGTTGCGATTACATCCAATCTATCATCGAGTAAGGCATTCCAAAGGGCATCTTGATCTTTCTGAGTTTTCACAGCTGGATTGCATTTGATTTGATGTGAAAGTTCAGCATAATTACCATCACTAAAATGTAAATGATGAACGCATACTTCACTGGTAATTCTTTTTTTATCTAATGGAAGTGTATTATCAAATAAATGAGTTTCTATTTCAGATGTAATGTGAAGAATATGCAGTCGGGTATTGTATTTCTTAGCCAATGCACTTGCAAAGGATGAACTTAGATAACAAGCTTGGGCATCTCGAATTATTGGATGTTGTTCTGCAGGAATTCCATTTGGAAAATCAATCTTAGCTTGATTTAATCTTTCTTTTACTCTGGTCTCACATTCGCAGTGAGTAGCAATCAAAGATGGAACCTGAGAAAAAATTTGATGTAAAATATGTGAATCATCAACCAACATATCACCGGTGGAGCTTCCCATGAATATTTTCACACCACATACATTTTCAGAGTCAATTTTCTTGAGTTCATCAATATTATCATTTGTAGCACCAAGATAAAAGGAGTAATTGACAGCAGACGTCTCTTTGCCTATAAGATACTTTTCTTCTAATAATTCAATTGTAGTTGTCTTTGGTAGAACATTTGGCATTTCCATAAATGAAGTCACTCCACCTGCAAGAGCCGCTCTGCTCTCTGTAAAAATAGTAGCCTTGTGTGTGAGTCCCGGTTCCCTAAAATGAACTTGATCATCAATTACACCTGGAACAAGATACAAACCTGTAGCATCAATTTCCTGAATACAGGTAGTAGTACTCAAGTTAATTCGTGTCGCTATTTTTTCAATTCTTTGATTTTGAATTAGAACATCAGCAGTAATAATTTTACCTTCATTGATTAATTGAGCATTTTTGATCAAATACCTTGTGTTTGCTTCCATTTACTCACCAAAGATAATAAGCACCCCACAAAATGCGTACAGTTTTATGTTATTATTTGAGCATAAAAATATGAATACGTATGTAACAATCGATAACATTAGCATAATTTTCCTTAAATTCGTACATTGTCTATATTTTATGACTGAATATTTAAATAACGAGGAAGAACTGGCTCATGTAATCATTGGTAAAGCCATTGAAATACACAAACAGTTGGGCCCTGGATTGCCAAAGAAGGTTTATTTAGAGTGTCTTGAATTAGAATTCCAAGAAGATTCTATGGATTTTCTATACAATCAATTCTTACCAATATCATATAAAGGCTTACAGATTGCTGATGTTATTCAATTGGATTTTATAGTATCAGGTCAAGTTTGTATTGAAGTAATCACTGATGCCGAGGTTTCTGATATAAATATTCAGAGAATGCTGAAAACAATTCGAAGTAATGATTTCAAATTAGGATTGATCATCAACTTCAATTCAACTCTACTCAAAAATGGTATTAGAAGAGTTAGTAATAACCGTCCAACTGTTTAAATCTCAAATTCAAACCATTAGCGCAATAATAAGAAATCCCCATATAAGGTTCTTCTTACATTATCACATCCAACCCAAGTAATGGTATAGACATAAACTCCTTCTGGAGCATCTTGTCCGTTGATTTTACCGTCCCAATTCAAAGTTGGGTTGTTGAAATCTGCAAGTTTCTCTCCCCATCTGTTGAATAGTTTTACGTTGTATTCTGCTCCTTCAACTTTGTATTGAGAATTGGGGTAAACATCATTCAAATCGTCTCCATTCGGAGTGAATGCACTTGGCATATAAATATCAACGGGAAATAAATCTTTTCTTTTGATGATATGCACCGAATCTATTGACTTACAGCCCTCCACATCTATAATCTCTACCCAGTATACACCAGAATCAAAAGCAATGATTTCTTGTTTCTGAGAACCTGTATTCCAAAGGTATCTTCGCATACCGGGACCCGCATTAAGTCTTGGCTTTTCCGATAAACACAAAGTTGTATCTGGCCCGAGATTTAATGACGGATTAGGAAACAACAATACGTTGATTGAATCTTTTTCGATACAACCATTTGAATTCACTACAGTAATGTGAAGTGGACCTGGTTTTGTCAATCTATATGTTGTATTTGTAACCTCGTTATTCCAAACTACGGATTTAAACTTGTTTGAAGGACTGGTGATTAGGGTGTCAATTTTATTACAAAAACGCAAATCGTTTCCTAGATCTAGTTCATTTGGGAAATTAGATAAAATAAATGTATCTCTGGCGGAACAAAGCGCTACTTGAGCCCTCACAAAATATTGACCCGCAATTTTGGTGGTCATATTTTTACCTGATGCACCATTACTCCAACTAAAACTAGCTGTTGGATCTGGACTAATAGCACTGAAAGTAACGCTGTAGCCTGGACACACTTGAGTGTCATTTACAAAAACTTTAACATCAGATTGTTGGATGATTTGAGCTGAATCTTGACTGATACATTTATTGATAGAGGTTGCCGTTACCTTGTATTTCCCTGGCTTATTAACCGTAATATTAGGTGTTGTTTCTCCATTACTCCAAATAAAAGAAGTTGTAGAGCTCATATTGGTGCTTATGATTCTTGTGAAATCATCATAACTACAAAATAATGTATCACCTTTTGCATCTACTTTTTCTCGATCGTAAGCAATAATAATTGTATCATACCAAGTACAGGTTTTGTTTGTAACAGCTAAAATGTAGGTTCCTGCGTTGCTCACTACCAATGAGTCTGTTCTCGCACCTGTGCTCCATCTATAATCTTCGCCTGGTATATCTGTTTTCAAAGTCATGGTAACCTTGTCACACAAAGTTGTATCTCTAGGAAGTTTGGGTTTATTTGGTTCTACAACAGTCACTTTAGCTTTAAAGCTATCAGCACAGGTAGTTTTGTACGCAATCAATGTAACTTCATAGGTACCAGGGCCAGGAAAACTAAATACAGGTCTTGCAGTATTGGATGTATCAGCATTGGTACCAGAAACCCCAAAGTCCCAATGATAACGTTGAGCACCAGAACTCAAGTTCTGGAATTGATAGGTGAATCCACATACATACTTAGGTGCAAAAAATGATGCTACAACGTCAACAACACAACTTTGGACATTGAATTGATAATCTCTGATCACTTCATTAATCAACTTCCCTTTTCTAAATTCCTTCACTGATATACCAACAACGAATTGTCCTACTCGTGTTGGTGTAAGGGTTAAGAAACCTGTTTCAGGGTCAATATTCATAGAAGGATTACCATCGATGGGGTCATCAAAAGTATATGAATTACGCCATTGCAATTGAGTAAATGGAGGTTTTTCAAGAAATCCCGCATTGCCATTGTTGGGGCGGGGATTGTTTGGGTCTGCGCCTAAATAAGGAGTTATCAAGGAGTACACGAGACTGTCACCATCTGCATCGGTAGCACTGTGGTCAAATTTTAATGCAGTATTTGTGCAAAGGAAATTGGGAGGTAGTTCTTTATAAACCGCTGAAGTATTGGCAAATCCTACGTCGTTTACATTTGGAATGTATGCCCAATAATTCGCACCGGTGGCTCCTGGTGCAACAATGTTTGTTATTGACCCGTTTCTACAACAACGTTGAAAAGAAACATAATATCCGCCTTTTGTTGGGGGAAGTGTAACTGTAGTTTCATAAACATAGTGATCAACACAAGCGTTTGGGGTTACCTTTAGGCAATTATAATTGGTCTTCTGAATACGGGTGGGGCCTGTTCTTGATACATTTATTGGATAACCCGATAAAATGTTGCGTGTGTCACCGTTGAATATCCCAATAATTGCAGTGGCATCAGATTGTATAGCTTCTGGACTTCCATTAATACAATCTATGTAAACATCCAGTCTGATTCTGTATTGATTGTTGCCCAAGAATTTATAGGTCATTTCCCCACCCACAATATGGGTTGCCTTGAGGTCAAATAGACTCAAAAAAAGGAATAATATGACCGTTATTTTCTTCACAAATATATTAACCAATACCAAAGTACTACATTACACAGAATACAACAAACTTATGACACAAATGTATCACAGAATGTTGCTTATTGTGTAAGAAATTACGACAAATACACTTGCAAATCAGTTGATTGCGTGTTGTCAAAATACACATGATCTCTCAATGTAGTTGCAATTGACACTCCAACAAAGTTTGCATGAATAGGGAAATTACGATATTCTCGTTGTGCTAAGAACATGGTTTCTATTTTACTTACCCCTTTTTTAAAGCAGAAATCTGCAGCGATAAAAGCTGTTTTACCAGAATTTAAGACATCATCTATGATTACCACTGTATGACTTTCATCTAGAATATCAACTGTACTATTGACTTCTCCTTCACTACTCACTGTGATATTGCGGAGATCTATTAAGGTATTTGGTAAATATTTCTTCAAAAACTCTAAAACCATTTTTGAAATAAAATAGCCCCTTTCATTCAATCCAATCAATACAATGTTGGATGATTTTAAATTGCTTTCAGCAACCTGAACGGCCAAACGCTCTATGATAAGTATGATTTCTTTGTGTTTTAAAATTATTTGGCGACTCATATGGTTAAATTTCTTGGATGCCTTGTGAGTTTTTATTAAGGCGAGTATAATATTTATTTTTTTGATACCATACGGCTAATTTCAAGACATTTTCTTGCGACTGGTCAAATGAGCTAGAAATCTCTTGAAATTCTGTGTTTGAATGATTCAGCAATCCTTCAATTTTCAACTTGACTATATCAGGACTATCTAGTTCCATCATCTCACTGATTTCCATCATTTCGAAAAGAAATCCTGTTGGTAAAGTAGATGTATCATTTGTATCTACTTGATTTAACTCCAGAATTAATTTAATCCTACTATCCCTATTTTTAAGGATGGTGTAAGCTTTATTAATCTGTTCAGATTCTATGGTATTTCCGCCTTGATCAGGATGCGCATTTTGTTGCATTTGAATGTATATTTTCCTGAGATTGCCTGAATCAATGTTTACGGATATTGGCAAACCAAATATTTCAAAAGCATTCATCGCAAAATGAGAATTAAAATCCTAATACTCTAGAAATATCCACCCAAAAAATAAAAACAAAAAGACTCAATAAGATAGCCATACCAATGATTTGACCTACATAAAGTACTTTCTCATTTACGGGCCTACGGAAAATGATTTCATACATCAAGAACATTACATGTCCACCATCGAGAGCTGGAATAGGCAGTATATTCATCAATGCTAAGGCCAAGGAAATGGTTGCTGTTAGAGACCAAAAGTTTATCCAATCCCAAGTACTGCCATACATTTGAGCAATTCCAATAGGACCAGCAAGTGAGTTTTTGGGATTCACCTTTCCAGAAACCATTTTTGATAAACCTGCAGCATTCGCTGAAATTAACCCTGCTGATTTTGATGCACCCATGGCCATAGATTCACCCAAGGAATAACTTACTGTTTTTTCAAGTCCCTCAAAACCATAAATCTTTGGTTGAAATCCTAGGGTACCATCTTCGTTGATGGTAATGTAAGCTTTTCTGGTTGAACCTTTGGAGTCTTGAACCATGAATAATGCGGTTTCACCGGCTTTTTCTTGCAAAATTTCCTTGAACTCAAAGAATGATCCGAAAGTCTGTGAATCAATACTTACGAATTTATCGCCTTCTTGTATCTTGGATTTAGCCGCAGGACTTCCACCTACTACTTGTTTCACTTCAAACTGAAAGCGCGGCGAAATCAGAGGAAGATCTGAATTCAGACTTAACTTATTCTCTATATCGGCAGGTAGTAGAATATTGGTGTCTCTACCATTTCTTGTTAAAGAGATTTCCTTTTTATCATTTGTTAAAAATGCTGGATCGGCAAATTCAGATAAAAGATTTTCAACGGTCTTGCCATTAAGTTTAACTATCTGGTCACCTGTTTGCAGTCCCATGGTTCTTGCATTCGGACTCGCATAAATTCCACCATTAGAGTTGATGGCCGTATTTGGGATATACGATTCACCTTGGCTAAAAATCAAACCAGAAATGATTACGACACCGAGAATCACATTTACCACTACCCCGCCAATCATTACTATTAATCTCTGCCAAGCGGGTTTAGACCTAAACTCCCATGGTTGAGGTTCGGAAGCCAATTGATTTTTATCAAGGCTCTCGTCAATCATACCTGCGATTTTTACGTATCCACCGAGAGGCAACCAACCAATACCGTATTCGGTATCGCCTTTTTTGAAACTGAAAAGTTTAAATCCCCAAGCATCAAAGAAAAGGTAGAATTTTTCAACTTTTATACCAAAAGCCCTAGCGGCTAAAAAATGCCCTAGTTCGTGCAGCGTTACAATAAGTCCAAGTGCGGCAAAAAACTGGAGCAGAGTAATTAACGTATTCATGTGATTTGCAAATTTAGGATAACTAAAGGGGTTTTATCATTTTTTTGTGTGGGATTCCGACCTCGGTAAACCAATCTCCGACCAAAGTATAACCAAGGGTCAAATAAAAGGGAATTGCATTTTCTCGCGCGTGCAATTGAATCTCAATGAAATTCTGAGCTTTCAATCGTCTTTCCGCTTCAATTACCATGAGTTTACCAATTCCTTGACCTTGGTAATATTCACTCACCGCCACTTGCCTCATTTTTGCAGTTTTGGTGTCGTCGATTCTCGAAATAATTAGACAAGCCACACATTCGGTTTGGTTAAATACGCCCAAATGCAAATCTTCTTTGTCTACTAAAAGATTATCTCGATTAAATTGAAGATTTAACGGTTTGCGTAAAACTTGGTTGCGTATTGCCAGTGTTTGGTAATACTCTCTTGTTCCAAATTCAACCCATTTAACAGTTAATGAATTCAAATTCATTGACGACTTTGTGCTTCACAAACACCGAGAGCTACCATGTTCATGATCTCACGTACGTTTGAACTATGGTGAAGAATATGAACCGTTTTATTCATCCCTAAAAGCACTGGCCCAATAGCTTCAGCCATTCCCATGGATCTTAGAATTTGGTAAGCAGCATTGGCACTATTCAAATCAGGGAATATAAATGTATTTGCGCTACTGGAACCTAATTTATTGAACGGATACAATTCGGCACGTTGATCACCGTCTAAAGCGTAAATGGGTTGCATTTCTCCATCAACCATTATTTCAGGGTCTGATTGATGCAATCTTGTAACTACTTTTCTGATTTTTTCGGGGGATTTACCGCTGTTCGATCCAAAATTTGAATAAGACAACATGGCAATTTTGGGTTCAATTTGAAAGTCTTTCACTCGTTTGTGAACCAATTTCACTAGTGAATAAAGTTCATCTTCCGTTAATTCTACATTAACCGTTGTATCGGCAAAAAACAATGGACCTTGTTTAGTCATCATGATATGCATCCCTGCAATTCTTCCTGAATCATGTGACATACCAATTGAGAATAACGCCGGTTTCAATGCCAAGGGGTAATTTCTAGTTAATCCAGAAATAAATACATCGGCATCGCCAGATTCTACCATCATAGAACCAAAATAGTTCCTGTTGCGCATTTGGTATTCTGCTTCGTATGAAGTTACACCTTTTCTACCGCGCTTTTCAAAGAATTTAGCTCCGTATTCTGCTCTTTTCTGTTCTTCTTTTCTTGGATCAATGATTACAGCATCAGGAATGTTAATGTTATTATCTTCCATCATTTTTCTGATGACTTCTTCTTTTCCAAGAAGTATTGGGTTTGCAATTTTTTCGTTAACACTTCCTTCTGCAGCTCTTAGAATTCTCACGTTATCTGCTTCGGCAAAAACCACTCTTTTGGGTGATTTTTTTGCTCTAATCATCAATCGATTAACAAAATCATTGTCTATTCCCAAGCGTTTTCTGAGTTCATTTTCGTAAGCATGCCAATCAGTAATAGGAGCTTTAGAAACACCGCTATCCATAGCTGCTTTTGCTACGGCAGGAGCAACTGTTGTAATCAAACGAGGGTCCATGGGCTTTGGAATGATGTAATTAGGACCAAAAGTCATGTTTCTCTCATTGTAGGCCATCATAACTACCTCTGGAACGGGTTCTTTTGCCAATGAAGCAATAGCTCTAACTGCAGCCAATTTCATTTCTTCGTTGATGGCAGTTGCACGAACATCTAATGCACCTCTAAAGATAAAAGGAAATCCAAGTACGTTGTTCACTTGATTGGGATAATCACTTCTTCCAGTGGCCATAATTAAATCTGGACGCGTCTGAATGGCTAGATTGTAGTCAATTTCAGGGGTTGGATTTGCCATAGCAAAAACAATGGGTTTTTCTGCCATACTGAGGATCATTTCAGGCGATAGAATGTTCCCTTTACTCAATCCCACAAAAACATCTGCTCCTACAAGAGATTCTTCCAAAGTTTCAGCAGTGGATGTGGTAGCGAATTGATTTTTGTATTTATCTAGGTTGTCGCGTCTAACAGAAATTACTCCTTTAGAATCGAGCATGATCAAATTCTTTTTTTGCACCCCTAAACTCACAAAGAGTTTGGTACAAGCTATAGCACTCGCTCCTGCCCCGTTGACAACGAGTTTAACATCTTCAATTCTCTTTCCAACAATTTCAAGAGCGTTCAATAAACCTGCAGCGGAAATGATGGCCGTTCCGTGTTGGTCATCATGCATGATTGGAATGTTCAACTCCTCTTTTAATCTTTCCTCAATTTCAAAGCTTTCAGGGGCTTTAATATCCTCGAGGTTTATACCCCCAAAAGTGGGTTCCATGGCCTTAACCACTTTGATGAAATCTTCAACATTTTTACAGTCTAGTTCTATATCGAACACATCAATATCAGCAAAGAGTTTGAAAAGCACTCCTTTACCTTCCATTACGGGCTTTGAAGCTTCTGGCCCAATATCGCCTAAACCTAAAACGGCTGTTCCGTTGGAAATCACTGCCACTAGATTTCCTTTTGCAGTGTACTTATATACGTCTTCTTTATTTTCGGCGATTTTTTCACAGGGTTCTGCAACACCTGGTGAATAAGCCAATGCAAGATCAAATTGAGTTCTAGTAGGCTTTGTAGAAATGACTTCAATCTTTCCGGGTCTGCCTTCAGCGTGATAAGACAGCGCATCAAAATACTTCTTATTCTTATTTAACATTGTCGCAAATTTAAGTTTTCAATTTACATTCTCGTTTACCTTTTCCACCTTCAACGTATAAAGGCCCATGATAAAACCAATTATTCTTAGTTTGATGGGCGTTGCAGCGATGTCTGTATTGGTATCCCAAAAAGACAAAACCTCAGTAAATTCAACCAACTTCTACGTACTTGATTCAAACAAACATACCATTTGCTCGGTATATGTATCACCCATTGGACAAGTGAATATTTCAAGTCAAAAACAACAATTGGCTTATATATCGAGAAGCAAAGATTCACTTGGGATTTTAATGGGATTTAAACTTCGAGCGGGAAACAATAACTATTTGTTCAATCAAGTTGCCCAATTACCCACTAACAATGGTAAAATGTATGATGGTGAATATTCATTTGGAGATGATGCAATAAAAAAAGATGGTCATTTTGAAAAAAGCAGAATGACCATGAAATCAAAAGCACCATCTAGAGAAATGTCTGTAATGGATGTTGAATCTGTTGCCGCACCTATTTCTGAATCAGCTATTGAACACAGCGCTTACATGGATACAAAAGATGTTGCATCCATAAAAGCCAGTCCGGGCGTTGTAACTGCTGGCCTTTGGAGTGACTTAGAGAATTGGAACAAATATTTTACTACTTATCCGAGCACACATAGTTATTGGGGATTGGATTTCAATAAAAAAAGGTACTCTGTTGAAATATTGAATCCCGATAAAACTCCGGCAATTGGGGTAACGCTTATTTTGAAAAAAGCAACCGGAGAGTCTATTTGGCAAACACAAACTGATAACAGAGGTTACGCAGAACTTTGGTCTGGTATATATTCATCTGATAAAATAGATGAAAAAGAATCATATCTATTGTTTGAAAAACGCGCAGAGAATCAAAGTTTATTGGGGAAATTGAAAGAAACAGGTTTTGCTCGAAGTACTTTCTTTTTAGGGATAGCTAAAACGTCCCCCAAAAAAGTAGATATCTGCTTTACTGTAGACGCAACTGGATCCATGGGCGATGAAATTAGCTACTTAAAGGAAGATATGATGTATATCATTCAAAGCCTTCGAAAGGCTAGCCCTTGCACTGAAATTAGAGTGGGTTCGGTTTTTTACAGAGATAAGGGTGATGAATATGTGACACGTAAGTTTGATTTTTCTCCTTATGCAGAAAATGCACTGATGTTCATTGGTGATCAAAGTGCAGGCGGAGGTGGAGATTTTCCTGAAGCTGTAGAAGAAGGTTTAAGAGTATCAAATGAAGAACTCAATTGGTCAACTGAAGCGGTTGCGAAAATCAACTTTCTGATCTTAGATGCCCCGCCACATGCTAATGAGCAAGCCAAAATTCAAGAGCAAATTAGAATTGCTGCTTTGAGGGGAATAAAAATAATTCCCATTACTGCTTCAGGAATTGATGCCTCTACTGAAATTCTCATGAAGCAAATGGCCATAGCTACCAATGGTGAATATCTGTATATCACTGACCATAGCGGTGTTGGAGGTGGTCACTTAAATCCTACTGGTGTGAAAGAAAATGTAGACCTATTAACCAATCAAGTGATTAAGGTATTGAAAAAATTCTGCTTAACCCCTGATTGTAATCCTGAACAAGAACCTAATAATCCACACCAAGACCCCAATTATGTAAATTTTGGAACTAAAGATGTCATTATTCAGTGTTATCCTAATCCAGCCACAGAATACTTAGATTTTGAAGGTAACAATGTGATCAATGAGATTTCTATAAGGGCATTTAACGGACAAGAAATATTGAATGTGAAGCCGTTAGATAAGAAATATAGGTTGAAATTACCGCTTGTAAAACCAGGAATATATGCGGTAACTGTTATTATTAATCAGAAGTATTTCAATACAAAAATTGTGATTCAGCCTTCCAACGGACAAGGAAAAATTGATTAAAATGAGAATATTACAGCTACCGTCAAACCGGAAATAGCGGTTACAGCAATATCAGTTAAAGAGTCGGTACGTTTGGCAACATCCCAAGTACCGGCTCTTTTATTTTTACTGTAATCGTAGGTTTCTTTAAGCAATGCGGCTGCCAATGTTGAAGCAACCGCTACTTTAAGTCCACGTCTTTGGGTAGCCAATGGACTTTCAAGTTTGAAATTTTGGGTGGTAAAATCATAAGCGATGAATGAAATCAATGCACCACCAACAATATGATAGAATTTATCGTTGGTTTGATTTTTAAAGATTGTGGTGTTTTGGGCTTTCAAATTTGAAGCCGCCATTAAAATTATACATAAAAACAAATCTTTGATTCTCATGATGCTCAAGTCTTTTCAAATTTAATGCCAAACCTTTGTTTGTAGTTATTCGATTTGGTGGATTCACTTTTGTATTTTTGCAACATCATGACTGAATTTCGTATTGAACACGACACCATGGGTGAGGTGAAAGTACCAGCAGGTGCTTATTGGGGAGCCCAAACAGAGAGAAGTCGAAATAATTTCCGCATTGGTCCAGAAGGTTCAATGCCTATTGAAATCATTCGTGCATTTGCGATTTTAAAAAAATGTGCAGCAAAAGCAAATCATGAATTGGGAGTATTGTCAAAAGAAAAATATGAATTGATTGCCCAGGTTTGCGATGAAATATTTGATGGAAAACACGACAAGGAGTTTCCGTTGGTTATTTGGCAAACTGGTAGTGGTACTCAAAGCAATATGAACGTGAATGAGGTTATTGCCAACAGAGCACATGTATTAACAGGAGGAAAACTTACAGATGAACATAAAGTTTTACATCCCAATGATGATGTAAACAAGAGTCAAAGCAGTAATGATACCTTTCCAACAGCTATGAGTATTGCTGTTTTTAAACAGGTTATTGATTACACCCTTCCAGGTTTGCAAGCATTAAAGACCACTTTGAAGCACAAAGCAAGGGAATACAAAGATATAGTGAAAATTGGACGCACCCATTTTATGGACGCTACTCCTTTGACCTTGGGACAGGAATTCAGTGGATATGTTACTCAGCTTGACAACGGAATTGCCGCTATCAATCGTGCTATGAAACCCGCAGCAGAATTGGCTCTTGGTGGAACTGCAGTTGGAACGGGCTTAAATACACCTAAAGGATATTCAGAATTGGTTGCACGTTTCATTGCCGAAGAAAGTGGATTGCCGTTTGTAACAGCAGAAAATAAGTTTGAAGCATTGGCTGCCCATGATGCAATGGTTGAATTGCACGGAGCAATTAAAAGAGCTGCGGTTAGTGCATTTAAAATTGCCAACGACATTAGAATGTTAAGTTCGGGACCAAGAAGCGGCATTGGTGAGATTTTAATCCCTGAAAATGAACCTGGTTCGTCCATCATGCCCGGCAAAGTAAATCCAACACAACCAGAAGCGTTGACCATGGTTTGCGCACAAATTTTGGGTAACGATGTGGCCATTTCTTTTGGAGCGAGTCAAGGACATTTTGAATTGAACGTCTACAAACCCTTGATTGCTGCCAATATGTTGCAAAGTGCACGTTTATTAGGTCAGGCTTGCCTGAGTTTCAATGATAACTGTGCCATTGGAATTGAACCGAATCACGAGAACATCAAAAAATTAGTAGACCAAAGTTTGATGTTAGTTACGGCTTTGAATACCCACATTGGTTACGAAAACGCGGCTAAAATTGCTAAAAAAGCGCACAAAGAAGGTACTACTTTGAAGGAGGCCGCTCTTTCTTTGGGACTTTTAACTTCAGAACAATTTGATGAATGGGTGAAGCCTGAAAGTATGGTTGGAAACCCAGACGAAGTCATCAATTTATTTAAATAAATCGCCTAAATGCCCATGATTCAATTGGTTGGACACTCCAAGAAGGTGGAAATTGTTAAGCCTTTGATCATGGGCATTTTAAATATTACCCCCGACTCCTATTACAGCGAAAGCAGAGTATTATCAGTTGAACATGCATTAAGGGTCGCAGAACAAATGCTCAAAGATGGAGCGAGCATCTTAGATATTGGAGGACAAAGCTCCCGACCCGGTTCAGATAGAATTTCATCCATGGATGAACTTAATCGTGTTTTTCCAATAGTCAAGGCTATTCGTAAACATTTTCCTGAGACATGGATCAGTGTTGATACTTATTTCGCCGATGTTGCAAAGTCTTGCATAGATATTGGAGTTGAAATCATCAACGATATTTCTTTTGGTGAAGATGACCCGCAAATGTTATCGGCTATTGCCAATAGAGATATTACCTATATAGGAATGCACAAAAAGGGAAATCCTAAATTGATGCAACAAAGTCCTCACTATGATTCTGTTGTTGATGAGGTATTCCAATATTTAATTGATCGATCCAACGCTTTTAAAAAAGCGGGTGTGCAGAATATTTGGATTGATGCTGGGTTTGGATTTGGAAAAACTATAGACCATAATTATCAACTATTTTTTAATCTGAATCTTTTTTGCCAATCCGAATTTGGTGTACTCGTTGGAATATCTCGCAAAAGTATGATTTACAAATTATTGGAAATCAATGCTGAAGAATCACTCAATGCAACCTCCGCTTTAAATCTATTGGCATTAGAAAAAGGTGCCAAAATTTTGAGAGTACATGATGTAAAAGCGGCAAAGGAAGTTTTGAAATTGCATGATGCTTTGCATAACTTTGCCCAATGAAAATTATTGCTCCATCAATCTTATCTGCCGATTTTGGCAATTTGAATCAAGACATTGATATGATTAATCAAAGTGAAGCTCAGTGGTTTCACGTTGATGTAATGGATGGAGTTTTTGTACCCAATATTTCATTCGGCTTTCCGGTCATGAAATCACTTCAAAAACGGGCTGAAAAAACGTTGGATGTACATTTAATGATTGTTCAACCCGAAAGATACATTGAAGAATTTGCTAAAGCAGGTGCACATATCTTGACTGTTCATATTGAAGCTTCAACCCACCTTCACCGAAGCTTGCAACAGATTAAAGCCGCAGGAATGAAGGCAGGCGTAGCATTAAATCCGCACACTCCCATCTCGTCATTAATGGATGTTTTGGAGGATGTTGATTTGGTTTGTTTGATGAGCGTGAATCCAGGTTTTGGAGGACAAAAATTCATTCCAAATACTCTACAGAAAATAAAGGCTTTAAAAACAGAGATTGAAAGCAGAGGTTTAAATACGTTGATTGAAATCGATGGAGGTGTAACCCTAGACAATGCTCAATCCCTATTCAATGCAGGTGCAGATGTTTTAGTTGCTGGAAACACCGTTTTTTCGGCTGAAAATCCTAAGGCTACTATTTCACAATTGTTGGCCCTATCAAAATAAATCCAGGCATTGCAGCGTTTAGATGCCAAAGTGAAGATATTCTCTCTATTAGCGGTTGTATTTCTTTCGCTGCCTGTTTATTCTCAGTCGAATATCTACAAAGCTAAAGTTGTAGGTTGTACAAATTGTTCCCTGATTAAAATTATTGACTCTGAAGGCGATATTTTAGCTTCTGCTGATTCTATTGGAAGATTCGAGTTTGATTTACCTTATGAACCCTTTCTATACTTTGGTAGATTTGGTAATTCAAAAGAAAAATTATTCGGAAAGTACGCCAGAAAAAGTTCGCTCAGTGATTCAATTACTATGGGTATTGGGTTGGATTTAATTGGACAAGTAGAAGTAAATGTTGAAGGTTCTACCCCGTTCATGGATGAGATTAAAATACGTGAATTATCCCTAAACGCAGGGGTTGGATCCGGTGTAGAGAATTTAATCAAAACATTAGGTGGTGTTAGTAGTAATAATGAACTTTCATCGCAATTCTCCGTTAGAGGCGGAAACTTTGATGAAAATCTAATTTATGTCAATGATATTGAAATTTACAGACCTCAACTAATTCAAAATGGACAACAAGAAGGCCTGAGTTTCATCAATCCGCAGTTGGTAGATAAAATCAAATTTTCCGCTGGGGGATTTGAATCGCAATACGGTGATAAAATGAGTTCGGTATTGGATGTGCAGTATATCAAGCCTGACTCAACGCGCGCTTCAGTTTCTTTAGGTACGATGATCAATAGCTTCACCGTTGAAGGTTCATCAAAAAAGATATCTGGATTACTATCGATTCGACATTTCACAAATTCACTGTTGACGGGAACCTTAAACACAAAAGGTACCTATTCCATGAATTTTGCAGATGTACAGTCATTTGTGAAATGGGATATTTCCAGAAATTGGTCATTGGATTTCTTAGGTAATATTGCTGGCAACGCTTTTCAGTTGATTCCTGAAAGCAAAACCACTGAATTTGGAACCATTCAGAGTGCGTATCAATTAAATGTATTTATGTTTGGCCAAGAGAACCTAAATTACAACTATTCTCTGGGTGCGCTAACAATGAATTATCGTCCTAATTTGAGGCAGAGCTTCAAATGGATTGCGAGTGCTACAGCCATAAACGAAGAAGAGCATTTTGATATTCAAGGGGCCTATAATTTATCTGAATTAGATCGTGATTTCGGTTCATCTAATTTAGGAAAACCATTAAAAACCCTAGGGTATGGGTATTATCTAGATCACGGTAGAAACCAAATGCAAAGCCGAATTTTCAATTTTTCACATCTCGGAAATTTCGGAAAGGTTAATGCGCGCACTCAAACCAAATATGGCATTAGATTGAACAAAGAGTTCATTGTAGATAGGTTCTATGAATGGCTTTATATGGATAGCGCTGATTACAATTTAGCACCATGGTCATTTGCAAAAGACACAATCATTCTCGATGACATTACGAGATCCAATAATAGCTTGACTTCTACTAGAATCAACGGATTCATTCAAGTTAAGCATTTTATAGATAGAGGTAAGAAATTATCATTGAACGCAGGTTTTAGAGCTTCATGGTGGTCAGTCAACCAGGAATTATTGTTGATGCCAAGAATATCTTTATTTTATGAGCCCAACAAATTAGTAAAATATGAATCCAAAGATTCAAGTAAAAAACTCCCTGTAACCTACAGGTTTTCATTTGGAGCATATCATCAACCGCCCTTTTACAGGGAAATTAGAAGTTTGAGCGGCACATTAAATCCAAACACTAAAGCTCAAAAATCATTTCATTGGGTATTGGGAATGGATCGAGTTGTTACGTTGTGGAATCGCAGGTTCAAATATACCAGTGAAGCTTATTACAAACACCTTAGTGATTTGATACCCTATTATTACGATAATATCAGAATCAGATATTTTGCTGAGAACACATCTACAGGTTATGCTGCGGGATTTGACAATCGTTTATACGGGCAATTCAATAAGGGATTGGAAAGTTGGTTTACATTGAGCTTGCTACAAAGCAAGGAGAGAATTACTTACACCGATGCGAATGGGAATGCAGTAACTTCCGATTGGTTGAGAAGACCAACAGATAGACGTGCTAATTTTGCTGTTATTTTCCAAGATAGATTAAAACAAAATCCGAGTATAAGAGTCAATTTAAGTATGGTCATTGGAACAAACATTCCTTATTATTTAGATGGAATGGCTCGATATTCAAGCACACCGAGCATTGTACCACCCTACAGAAGGGTTGATATTGGATTTAGTAAGACTTTCAGGGAACTAGGTTCTAAACCTACAAAATTCAGTTTCATCAAGCAATCTTGGCTATCGATTGACATTTTCAATTTACTTGACATCAACAATGTCATAGCATACAGTTGGGTAAAAGACTTAGAAAACAATCGATATGGCGTACCTGAGTATTTGACTGGACGCAGATTGAATGTGAGGTTGTTTATAGGGTTTTAGTATTTAGTCGTTAGTCTTTGGACTTTGGTCTTTGGTTTTCAGTGGTCGGCGGTCAGCTATCAGCCGTCAGATGTCAGCTCTCGGTGGCTGGCAAAGGGTGGATTCATTGCTAACCGCTGAGAGCTGAAGTCTGATAAGCTTTTATTAATTCGCTTCTGGGTCACCAGGGGCTGGTGCGATTTTAGATTTACAATCTTTCAACTGGGTTTGAAGAGATGAAACTTCAGATTTCAATCTAGTGATTTCAGCGTTGTTTTTCTTGATGATTTCACCCAATTTGCCCATATCATCATCCATTTGAATAATTTGAGCTTTTAGCTGTTCGTATTCATCTGTATGCTTAGCCTTTTCCTGATTACACTGATTTAAAGATGCTTGAATTTGAGCTTTAGCATTGTCACAATCATCTAATTTGGATTTCAAAGTTTGAATTTCAGAGTTCTTTGAAGCTAATTGTTTTTGTAAATCCGCAATTTGTGCTTCTAATTGAGCATTATTATTAGATGAAGATGCAGTTGCTTGAATTGCCGCTTTTTCATCGTTGCATTTCTTTAATTCGGCTTGCAAAGCAGAAACTTGGGCTAGTGCTGAAGTTGTTGATTTCTTCGCTTCGGCGAGTTGCGCTTCGAGAGAGGCAATTTTGGCGTTTAAGGCAGTTACGTCTGAAGAAGATTTCTTCGCTTCAGCGAGTTGCGCTTCGAGAGTGGCAATTTTAACTTTGTAGGGACTGCAATCTTCACCCGATGCTGGCAATGGGGTGTTATTGATTTTGTCAGAAAGTGCTTTTTTCTCTGCTGTTAATTGCGCGACCTGTTTTTTTAGTGCCTCGTTTTCGGCAGTTAGTTGAGCATTTTGGGTTTTGATTGGCGTGCAATCTTCAGAAGCAGATATTTTACTGCTAGCGGCAGTTAATTTTTCTTGACAAATTTTATTTTCAGACTCAAGATTCTTGATCTTTAGCTCTAAAGCTGCTTTTTCAGATTTCAATAACGCCACCTGCCTGTCACACTCATTGATTTTATTGATTAAATCTGTATTGGCTTTGGTTGCATCAATTTGTGAGCCTGACTTAGTTTTTTCAAGGGCTAAATCTGATTCACATTTCTTCTTTTGGTTCTCCAAAAGGTTGATGCGATCACCTAAAGTTGAATTTTGAGATTTTAATGCTTCAATTTGAGCTTTATTTCTTAGGGATTCATTTTCGAGGGCTAACTTTTCATTTTTCAACGTAGCTATTTCTAACTTCAATACAGAAGTCTCAGTACAACATTTCTTGGCTTCATTCAATTGGGTTTGAAGAGCGGTTTTCTCTGCAATGCAATCCGAAAGCAATTTATCTGAAAGTCCAGAAGAGGTTGCCTTTATCTGGTCTTTAAGATTAACGATTTCAATGTCTGCTTTTTCTTTTTGTCCTTTCCAAACAAGTATTTCGGCTTGGGCCCTATCATTTGCTTCTTGGAGTTTCTTTTTCTCTTCGTCGCATTTCTTTTCAGTTGCTGCTATTTGAGCTTTCACTCGTCCTAATTCTTCGTAGCTATTCTTCAAGTCTGCTTTGGCTTTTTCAACATCAATTTGAGCTTGAGTTAGCTGTTTTTTGCATTCATCGCAATTATTTGTAGGTGAAGGAATTGGAGAATTTTTCAGTTTTTTTAGCTCCTCTTCTTTGGCTTTTATATCTGCTAAAATTTGTGCTTCGCGTTTCTTCCATTCAATAGCATCAGCTTTGAATTTATCTAATTCTTTTTGAATGTTGTCTTTTTCTAGAGCAATTTGAGCTTTCGATTTTTCGCAATTTGCTTTGTCCTGCTGTAATTTGTCGTTCTCTTTTTTAAGTTTATCTGCTTCGGCGGAAATTTTAGCTACTTCCGGATTAACCTTATTTCTTTCGGTTACAACGGTGGTATCGTTAATGGTCTTTTTAACCACTATTTTAACCGTATCATATTGGTAGGTAGTGTCGTATTCGGTTTCTCTTTGAGTGAAAGAGTACCAATCACGTCTGTTGTAGCACCCTCCTATTTTTGATCTAAATCCAAAATAGAAACTTGCACCGGTATAATTATTGTTTGCAACGTAATTACTCAATCCATACAGATTATCAGAACCGATGGTAACTGGACCCATTCTCACGTAAGCACCCACTTGTTGTTTTGTGTAATCGTGTGACAAAGTCAACGGAAATCCATATTCTAAATTCTCAGATTGGAATCTCGGAACTACGCTCAAGTATGAAGCACGTCTAAGTCCCACGGAATTCCACTGTCTTAAACTATGAGTCCAATATGCACCGAGATGCCATCCCCCGAAAAAGCGTTTATCAAACTGCACATTAAAGGCAACCGGTGAGTAACTCAAGAATTCATATTCTTCGTTGGCGCCCAAATCACCAAACAATCGATTATGGAGATCATCCAATTTATTGTCGCCCTGAGTGTATTGACCGTTCTGAATGATTAGCGGATCAATTTTCCAAACTTGATTACCGGTTGAAAGGATTTCGCTTGCACGTCCCCAATAAGAAATAAAGCCCAAATCAGTGATGCTAGCGCCCCATTTCCAAGAATATTGAAGACTTTTTTCGCGATCACACATAGAGTTGCTTAAGCGCTTCATTCCTGCATTGGGACGATATTCATACATTACCCCTACATCCATACCTGCACCAGCACCTTCTACAATGTCAAATTTCCCACCAAAAGGATTAATGAGGGTTCTCATGTTTCCCGCTGAAGTAAGCAAACGAGCGTTCATCTGATTGATGGTTAGTTGCGTGGGACTATTGATCGTAAAAGAAATATCATCGGCCCCAAGGTGACCAACTCCCATTCCTAGTAACAATTTGGATGTTAATCCCCATCTCCAAGAATGTTGTTTTGAAGTATTATTGAAACCAGAGAAGGTCATATACCATTCTTGATATCTCTCTGTATTCATTGAGAAATGGTTCTGATTGATGGTTTGTCCAACTTTGTTATTTACTTGTGGCATACCATAACGCATGATTCCGCCCAGATCGGCGTCTAATCCGTTGATTGAAAAACCAGAAACAGCTTTCATACCAAATCCCATAGCTCCAAAAGATCCCAAGGGAAAGAAAATGGACGGTCCCCAAACTTCGTTCAGGTAATTCAGATTCCAATTGTCTTTTCCTAAATTGGTTGGTAGCCAATCTTGGTTAAATGCTAAGGTTCCGTTTGTGTTGACTAATTCTTCAGGATAATTGCCGTTTGCCCATTGCCCTAGACGAAACGGAGCATTGTATGACATGAAGTTATTCTCAGCATTCACTGAACCACCCCACCAGTTGATGTAAAGGCGATTTCCCGGGTTGGTTCTAGAAAGAGCCGGATTCAAGGAGAAGGAATAGGGACTGTTAAAGTCTCCAACCATTAATCCAAGTGGATGCTGAGCAATTGATGTTGACAGTATTCCGAAGGAAACAAGGGCCGCAAAAATCTTTTTCATAGTTTAAACGAATTCACAAATTTATGTGAATCACAGCATAAACCATGCCTTAACGTATCACCTGAATGTAACCCTTGAATTTTATATCTTGTTCAGTGTGTTTTAAATAGTAAAAATAAACCCCATTTTCAAGTTCTTTACCATTGGAGTCTGAGCCATTGAATGAGTTATCGTAGGGTGATTTTTTCAAGATTACAGCACCTTGACGGTCCATGATTGTCACTTCGTACTTTTCAAATTCAGGCAACATATCAATGCGCCAAGTTTGATTTAATGCATCTCCGTTAGGGCTAATAATATTCGGTAACTTAACACTGTAAGGATCTAACACAGTTATACAAACGGTATCTGTACCAATGCATCCATTCGCGGCTTTTCCATAAACTACATAACAAATAGAAGTTTGTGGCTCAGCCAATACAACATCACCAATTGAATCGCTCAAACCAATGAACGGCCTCCAAGAATATGATTGTGCACCGTTAGCTGTTAAGAAAACTCCATATCCTTTGTAAATAGAGGTATCTGAATTCGTAGAAACACTGTATGAATTCACAGTTGTCACTATAGAGTCTTTGTCGCTGGTACAAAAACCGTCATTTTGAGTTAAGTAAAATACTTGTCGTAATAGTGTGTCTACTCTGGGTATTGGCGTAATATCTGTTCCTGAAGTATCATCTAGAGATGAGTACCAATTGATGTTTGAACCACTAACTTTTAAAGAATGCGGTTGATTAAGACAAAGTGTTAAAGGTGAGACAAACGTTGGCTTAGACGGCAATTCTCTCACTTGAATCGTCATTTTACTCCTTGAAGACAAACAACCTAGTGGACTTAAATATTGGGCATACCTGATAATGGAATCACGTTTAGCCATAATTTTATATTGCGATCCTGTATCTAATACCAATCCACTGGTGTCAGACCATTTAATGATAAATCCTGGAATGTGTTGCACAATTAAAGTTATTTCTTGTTTATCACATACTGTAGTATCTATAGAAATTGGTGGTTGTAAATTTTGATACCCAACTACGGCAGAGTCTTCGGAAATGCAGCCATCCCTACCTACAATTTGAACTTTATATTGACCTGTTAGTAATCCAAAAATGGAATCCCCAGTGGTATTATTTGACCAATTGAAAATATCTATCATTCTGTCTCCAGTGTAAGTTAATTTTAGACTTCCATCACTGGTATTTATGCATCGGGCATCATATGAGGAAATGGTAGTGCTATCACCGATAATAATACCTTTTAATTTAATTGGAGTTAAAGGTCCTACACATCCGTTTTTGTTATTGAAAGCATAATATCCAGTAAACGAGTCTCCAATCTGACGATTAAACTTAAATGAATTGGTGTTTGTTTTTAATGCTGATTTGTTTTCATCGAACCAATCAGCAGAATAATTAACTGAATCAGCATTGAATAGTGTAAAAAGATTGTACGATAATGCACAGTATGCGGTGTCAATAATCTGAGGTTGTGGACTGAAAATATTGGCTTTAACAATAACTGAATCAATCCTAGAACAACCTTTAACATCCGTAGCTGTAATAAAATTCAATCCTGATTTCAAATTCGAAACAGAATCTGATGTAGCTCCATTTGACCACTTCCAAGATTTGAAAGCATTTAAACCGTTGTATTTCACTTTTGCCCTTCCGTCAAACGAAGTTGAACAAGTAGCATTATAGGTGGATATATTTAATTTCAAAGGGGTAAAAGTGACTTTACACGTATCGTATTTCCAACAGGTATCTCCACGATAGGTAAATGTTACTTTAACCCAATATTCCCCGGAAGATTTTACTTTCAGGCTAGATTTGGTGGAGCCGTCATTCCACAAGTAACCAAAGGCCCCTTTGTAGAAGTTTGTATTTAATGTAATTGAATCGTCTTGGCACAAGATGGTGTCAGGACCAATTCCCAAGTTTTGTTTGGTGGTATTTTCGAAAATCCAATTTTTATTTCCTGAAACGTCTACACTGTTTGATCCAATTTTTTGTTGAACTGGTGACAACGCTAGTTGATCTCTCATTTCCACAAAATCAATCAAGGTAATTGTTGTGGAATTAAATTTCAACGTATCTTCATTATTTACCAAATTAGATTGAATGGTGATGGGGAAACAAGAATTCCCTACAGCATCAAACAATTTATTGACGGTAAAACTCTTTTGATTCTCAAATTTATAGATTCCTCCAGGGTTCAACTCTAGAGTGTCAAACCTTTGGTATCCAAGGAAATCGCATTCATTTTCATACTTTGCATACCTAATGGTGGCATGTTTGATGTGATTCCTATTTTCTATATTAGGGTTTGCATCTGAGTATTGACCATACACTTTCTCTTTTGCATGGAGTTTTCCAATTTTTGCATAAGGAATACTCAATTCTTGAAGGTAACTTTCGAAGTACAATTCATTGAATTCTAAACTGTCCGTTGCTCTAAAAAAGTCAGTACCTTGGGGATTGCTGCATTTATCAAGGAATGAAATTTTGTTGAATTTTACTCTCGGATAAGTAGACATATGATAAAACGCCTTTCTCCAATCTTGTCGTTTCATGGCTAAATGAGATCGATCAGCAGATAAATAAAAGTTCTTTCCGTGAACTTCCCATCCGTAATCTGGAGGATTATTGGCTTCTACATAGCTTCCAACCATGTTCCAATGTCTATCAGCTTCACCATACGAATAGTATTTTCTCATTCTTACATAATTCCCTTGAGTGATAAATGTTCCTGAAGTATGCATGATACCCCATTGATCTCTATCACCTATGACTTGCAAAGAATCATACAAACGCCAAGTGCCTGTTCCAACAATATTCAATCTTACAATTGGCTTAAAGTAGGGATAAATTGCATTTCCAGTATCAGTGGCTTCTAAATTCACAAAACCCTCGAATTTATAATCAACGTTGGGTCTAAGTCTTAAATCTCCAAAGATTTTCAATGTACTGGTGTATGGACCTTTTAATATTGCCGGTCTCACGGTAAAATCCCAAGTCATGTTGTTGCAACTGGCATTTTCTACATCGATGTAAACTATTTCACCGTTCTTGCTGAATGAATTACCGTCGAAGATAACATTATCTAATTGACTAGGAATACAACCTGAAGGAGAGCCACCCGAAGTCAATGACCAATGATAGGGATTGCTCCACATACCTGAATCATTCACCCAATAATAGGTTCTTCCGGTTAAAAGAGAAATATTCCAATTCTTATTTCCTCCTCTATCTGAAGCGTTTTTTGCCATGTATTTGGTAGTACCCAAACCTTCGATATCTTGAAGAGCCAAATAATCACCGTGCGCAGTGTCCATTTTATATTCGAAAGAGGTTAATTCACCTTTTTCACTGGATGTAAGCGAAATCAGTCCTCTGCAATTTCCTTTTATACCTAAATATTTATTGACTGTTTGAGTATTTCCTTTTTGAAATTGGTTGGCTGAGCCAGGGTAAAAAATCAGACTATCAAAAAGTGTATTACCATACATAGTTACATCTTTATGGTATCTAGCAGTATTGATTTTTGAACCTTGGGAATTCTGATAAAGCACCTTCTCAAAACAGTTTAACCTATTAACTACTGCCCTTTCAATAGAAAGTTCACCCACGTAACTTTTGAGATTTAACTCCCCAAATCCTGCGCTATCGCTGATTCTGATCATATCCGTTCCTTGGGGATTTTGGACAAGATCCTGAAAACTTACCTTATTATATTTTACGTAAGGATATTTTGCAACATGGAAGAACACTTTTCTCCAATCAGACCTAAAGATTTGAATGTGATAATTGGTAGAATCCATTTTGAATTTACTTCCCTCAACATACCACGCTGGCTCCCATGCGTCTCTTGAATACCAGTTTGATTGTCCCATTTTGATTTCACGAGAGCGATGACCTGTACTTACAAATTTCTTAGTATTAATTGGTCGTCCGCTGGTAACAAAAGTTCCAGATTTTAATGTTAAAGCTTCGTAGTTTATTCCGTCATTAAAACCGAGAACGGTTAATGAATCAAACAATCCCACTCCACTAATGGCAGATTCACAGTCAATTTCGAGTCGAGAAAATGGAAAATTCGCAGTTCTTAAAGAATTCACAGCGGCTTCAAAATTGTTAATGATCCATCTACCTTTCATGTCGTTTTCAGGCTTAGAATAAAACAAGATGTTTCCCGTGGTTCTGAGCGTATTAGAATCCGTTGAATGGAATACACTGGTATTAGCAGTTGCTGCATAATTAATCTGAAAGCAAGTGTTTTCTCTAAGATCGAGAAACAAAGTATCTAAATTTGTTGTAAACGAATTTTTGTCAAAAATCACGTAGTCTATCGGCCCAGGGATGCAAGCTTGTCCGGCACCGCCGCTTGAAGTTGACCAATTGCTCGGATCTGACCATTTCCCTGTCTGTCCTACCCAGAATAGAAACTTTGCCGTTAAGTTGAACGTGCTACCCAATCCCGAAACAGTTGAAGTAGTGATGTGGTTAAAGGCTGTAACAGATGAAGAACCCGTGAATTTCAAATGATTTAATCGGCAATAATCGATATTTTGAGTAGAAGGAGTATTGATAATGAACTCCGCTTTAGTACCCGGAGTATTGCTTCTGATGTTTACATGTCTTCCACATGACCCCATCCAATCCAAGTGTTTATTGACCGTGATAATTTGTCCACCACCAAATTCATAGGTTGCACCACCCTTTAATGAAAGTGTATCTACGGTAAAACTTCCATCAATAAATGAAGAATTGCGCAATACAAATTTCCCAATTTTCGCAAAATTCAATCTCATATTATCTACGCGTTCGTGACAAATCAAGGTTTTAACATTGATTCCACTAAACTCAGCATCATTAACAGTACTCTTTATTTCAATTTTATTAAAACTAGTAGAATCGCTACAATTGAAATTGTCGCCAATCATATCTTTTGGATACCTATACTCAACTCTTAAATTGTAAAAAACCGATTTAGGACTTTGCACCATATGGAAAAAGTGTTTTCTCCAGTCTTTATACAATAAGTTGATCTGAGATATTCCAGCGTCTAGATGGAAGTTATTGTCTTGCGCATACCACCCTCCTTCTCCATCAACCAAATTCACAATTGAACTTCCCAAAGTTAGTTTTCTCCAATTATTACCGGTAGAAATAAATGATCTTAGTTGTAATACCTTGTTATTTGATTTAAAATGACCGCTGTAAAGTACAAGTCCCCAACCATTTACATCTCCATATAATTTCAATGAATCTTGCAAAGTCCATTCGCCATTAAGTCCCTTAAATTCAAACTTCTGAATTTTAAAATTGGCAGTGGTGATTTTATTTCCGGTGGACGTTGCTTCGAAGGTGAAAAATCCATCGAAAGCAAAATCCATATTTTTATCTAACTGCAAATCTCCATAAATACGGATGAAGTAGCTTTTATCGCTGCTGGTGAATTTGGGTTTATTCTTAACCCCATTCCAAATCAAACTCTTACAAACGGCATTTGAAACATTTAAATTCACCGATTCACCGGTTGATGAAAAAGAATTGGCATCAAAGAAAACATCATCTTGAAAAGTAGGAACTTGATTATGGTAGGTGTTTCCGCCTGATGTTGTAGCCCAATGGGTCAAATCTGACCAAGAACCACTACCACCAACCCAATAATAATTTGCAGCGGATAATTGGGAAGATGCCCAGATCAAAAGATTGAATACTAATAGCCCTTTCAATTTATTCAATGTTATCTTCATGTTTACTTTTTTCAATATTAATCAATCTCTTAACGACATCCAAAATGGCTTCGTGAATGGTCGGTATATTTGATTCTTTCAACGAAGATTCATTTATTAAGTGCTCATTTTTCGTAGATTCGCGGTTTTATGAAGCTATTTCTAAAGTATTTTGGAGTTTTCTTGTTAGGTTTTTTCTCGTCAATTGTGCTATTGGTCATCCTGATTGCTAATTCTGTTGCCAAATTTGGAAGCGAAAAAGAAACGGAACCTCTTTCAACGAATACTTGGTTAACTCTCAATTTGCCTTCGGTTTTAAATGACAAATCTGAGTCTGACCCTTTTGGAGAATTATTTGCAGGATTTGCAGGTCAAGAACCTGTTGGATTAAACCAAATAACGACTGCCATAGAAAATGCTCAAAATAATGAAAATATTACGGGTATTTTATTGGACCCAGGTTTTTTTGCTAGCGGATTTGGACAAGCTGAGGAAATTAGAAATGCACTAATAACTTTTAAAAATTCTGGCAAACCTCTTGTTGCCTATTCAGAGAACTACACCGAGCAAGGTTATTACATTGCCAGTGTTTGTAATAGAATATTCTTGAATCCAAAAGGTCTTATTGAGTTCAACGGTTTATCCAGTGGAATTGTCATGTATAAAGGCATGCTTGATAAACTTGGGGTTGAATTTCAAGTGTTTAAAGTAGGTAAATTCAAGGGGGCTGTTGAACCATTCATCCAAAATCAACTTTCTGAGGAAAACAAAACCCAAATCAAGGAATATATAACCAGTATTCATAATCATTCTCTTTCAAAAATTGCAGAATCAAGAGGAATTTCTATAGATTCTCTCAAATCTATTTCCAATAATGGACAAGTATTTTTATCTGCCCATGCTGAAAAATTCAAATTTGTAGATCAACTCGGATACAAAGATGAAGTTGATTCATGGATTGAGAAGAAATACAAAACAATTAACCACATTTCGTTGCGTAAATTCTTAAAGAATGAAGTTGAGTATAAATATTCTGAAAATAAAATAGCCATACTTTATGCTGAAGGTGAAATTGTAAGTGGAGTTTCTTCACAATCAGGGGGCCAAATAGCAAGTGATGATTTGGTAAAGGAAATTAGAAAAATTAGAAATAATGATCAAATTAAAGCTTTGGTGCTTCGCGTGAATAGTCCTGGTGGAAGCTCTTTGGCAAGCGATATTATTTCCAGAGAAATTGAACTTACTAAAAAGAAAATGCCTGTAATAGTAAGCTTTGGCAATGTGGCTGCATCAGGAGGTTACTACATTTCGTGTTTGGCTGATAGTATTTTTGCTCAACCCAACAGTATTACTGGAAGCATTGGGGTATTTGCCTTATTTCCAAATACACAAAAGCTTTACAAAGAAAAGTTTGGACTCACATATGAATCTGTAAATACCGGAGATAATTCTGAGTTATGGAGACCGGACCAGGGCATTAGCGGTGTTCAGGGTGCCAAAATTCAAGCCATGGTTGATCAAATTTATGATGATTTTTTATCTGTGGTATCCAAAGGAAGAAAAATGAATAAAGGGGCGGTTCACGAAATTGCTCAAGGAAGGGTTTACAGTGGTTTAAGAGCCCAAGAACTTGGACTGATAGATGGTATTGGTGGAATTGATAGAGCGATAAAATCTGCTTCTAAGAAAGCAAACTTAAAGGAATATAAGATTACGATTTACCCCGAACCAAAAAATCCGTTTGAGGCATTGTTGGGTGATGAAGTTAGTGAGGCTTTCGCAAAACAGCAAATTAAATTTGCTGAAGATTTGGGTATACATTCCTCTGTGATTCAAGAGTTACAGGCCATAAAATCTATGTACGGATTTCAAATGAGGTTACCTTGGTCGATGGATATTAGATAATTATCGATAACCCTACATTTTTGGAAACTTTCACAAGCAAAATAGTTTCCAATGGTTATTAATTCGGTAAATTTGCGGCGGATTATGACTGAGCGGGCTGAATTGTCACAACGTATTATTGAAACTGCTGAAAAACTGTATTTTGATTGCGGAATTAAAGCTGTTTCGATGGATGATGTTTGTCAACAGCTTGGAATCTCAAAAAAGACTATATATCAAGTATTTAAAGATAAGGAATCTTTGGTAAAAGACGTTGTTTTCAATCACTTTGAGCAAATTGAATCTGAAATTTCTAGAATAGAGAGTCAAGAATCACATCCCATAAAACAATTATTGCTTACCGCTGAATTTGCTATTGAACAACTCTCAAAGGTAAATCCTGTAATGAATCAGGATTTGAAGAAATATCACCCAAATATTTACTCTGAAATGGTATCAAATCGAGGGGCATTTATTGAGAATCATTTACTAAAGAACATTCAATTGGGCAGGGAATTAGGTTGTTACCGATTGAATTTCAATTCTGAAGCAATTGCTCAAGCATTTTCATTACTACTCTATGCAACCACTGATGCCATTAGTAGAGGAGAAAGCAAATTCCAACCAAAGATCATTGATGATATCATTGTATATCATTTGAGGGGAATTACCAATGAGAAAGGAACTATTTTTTTAGAAACAAACCACACACATGAATAAATATATTCTCACATTTTGCCTTTTATTAGGCAGCCTTATGAACAATGGCTTTGCACAAAGCGATAGTTCTTCGGTTGGAATGTCGCTTTCTTTAAAGGAAGCCATGGAAACTGCCGTAAAAAACAATTATGAACTTAAAAAAGCAGGATTTGATGTGAAGATTTCAAATGAAACCGTCAAGCAAACGGTGGCTATTGGATTGCCGCAGGTTTCTGCTACTGGAAATTATCAGAGTTTTGTTACCATACCTGGACAATGGATCAAGAATTTTGCTCCCACCCCAGGTGCTCCTGACTATATTTTCCTACAGTTCCAACAAAAATATGTGAGTTCAGGCTCTTTAGGTGTCAATCAACTTTTATTTGATGGATCGTATTTGGTAGGACTAAAAGCCACACAAGAATTCCTCAATATGAGTAAATACTTAGAAGCAAAAACCAAATATGATGTGCAGGTTAGTGTATGTAAATCTTATTTGATGGCTGCAAGTACCCAAATGAACTTGGAGTTGATTCGATCAAATATTAAGGCGGTAGAAAAAACATTGAATGATGTTAAAGCTCTTAATAAAGAAGGATTTACGGAAGACCTTGATGTAAAAAGACTTCAATTGTCCTTGAATAATTTAGTGGTTCAAGAAAAGAAGATTGTGAATGTGATCGAAACGTTAATGAATTTATTGAAAATTCAAATGGGGATTGATGTTTCACAAAAGATTGTATTGAGTGACAACATTGAAAAAATAAATTCCATTTTCACCGTTAATGTTGATGGTGAAATTTCCTTGAATTCAACCCAGAATAGACCCGAATTTAACATCATCAAGCAAAGCATTCGTCTGGGTGAATTAGACAGAAAAAGATACCAAATGGGCATGTTGCCACGTTTGGTGGGATTCTATCAACACCAAGAAAATACTCAACGTCCTGAGTTCAACTTTTTCAAAGATCAAAGTTCATTGACGATAAATAACAGTTGGGTTCCTTCTGATGTGGTGGGATTGCAAATACAGTGGACGCTTTTTGATGGTTTAAGCACGGCCTCCAAAATAAGAGAAATCAAATACAAAACCGATAAAGCGAAAACTGATTTAGCAGCATTCAGTAATGCGGCATTTGCCGAGGCTGTAAATGCTCAAAATACCTATATCAATCAATTAGATCAAGCCGCAAGTCAAAAGCAAAATATGGATTTGGCTCAAGAGATTTACAAGATGGCCAACTTGAAATTTGCTGAAGGAGTGGGTAGTTCATTGGAAATCGTACAAAGTGAAACGGAATTGAAAAACGCTCAAATCAATTATTTAAATGCTTTATACGATTTGGTTGTTGCTAAAATTGATTATCAGAAGTCATTGGGATTGGGAATTAATTTTTAACAAAATGAAAACACAAAAATATATAATCAATGGATTGGTGCTTTTAGGAGTATCGTTTATTTCAAGTTGCGGAGGTGGTTCTTCAACAACGAAGGAAACTAAATTGGAAGAATTAAAAAAGATTCAATCTGAAATTGCCGCGCTTCAAATGAAAGAAGCGGCCTTAAAAAAGGAATTGGATGTTAAGGTTACACAAAGATCAAAATTAGTAGAATTAGATACTATTGCATTGGGAACTTTTACAAGTGCTCTTAGTTTGGAAGGTGTGGTTGATGCCAAAAGCAGTACAGTAGCTACTTCAAAAGTTCCAGCTGTGGTTTCTGAGGTTTTAGTTTCAGAAGGTCAATTCGTAAAAAAAGGACAAATACTTGCTCGTTTGGAACAAAGTTCATTATTGAAAAGCAGATTGGAAATCGAGCAACAATTGAGTTTTGCTAAAACCTTGTACGAGAAACAAATGAGACTCTGGAAAAATGGAATTGGTACAGAAGTACAATATCTTTCAGCAAAAAATCAAAAGGAAGCATTGGAGAAAAGCCTCAATACTTTGGATGCAAACATTGATATGTATAATATCAAATCTCCCATTGATGGAAGTATTGAAGCCGTTGATATTAAAGTAGGACAAACAGCAGCGCCAGGCATGCCTTATTTTAAGGTTATCAACATGAGTACTGTTAAAGTAGTTGCTCAGGTTTCAGAATCGTATTCAGGAAAAATCAATAAGGGTGATAAGGTTAAAGTTAATTTACCTGATCTAAATAAAGAGATTTCTGGCACTGTTTCATTTGCAAGTAAATTCATTGACCCTTTAAACAGAACATTCAAAGTAGAAGTTTCATTGGGTAATATTGAGCAAATTAAACCCAATATGATTGCGAAAGTAGAGATTGAAGATTATGCAAATAACAAAGCTATATCTGTACCTACAAATGCAATTCAAATTACGGAAAATGAATCTTTTGTGATGATTTTGGTTGATAATTCAGGTAAATATACAGCAAGCAAACGCTCTGTGAAAATGGGTAAATCAAACAATACTCATTCAGAAATAGTTGCAGGATTAAATGTTGACGACATGATCATTGTGACGGGTTTTCAAGAGCTAGCGGAAGGACAAGCGGTAGAAATTGCAAAATAAAGTCATGTCGAAATTCAAAGAATTTAAACCCACGAGTTGGAGTATAGATAATAGAACTAGTATTTATATTCTGACCTTTTTCATCAGTGTAGCCGGAATTTTTGCTTATGTAAAATTGCCGAAGGAGCAATTTCCTGACATTGTTATTCCTACCATTGTTGTTCAGACTGTTTATCCTGGATCCTCTCCAAAGGATATAGAAAATTTAATAACTAAACCTTTAGAAAAGAAAATCAAATCCATTTCTGGGGTAAAAAAACTCAGCAGTCAATCAAAACAAGATTTCAGCATCGTTACCGTAGAATTCAACACCGATGTAGATGTTGCGCAAGCAAAATCTAAGGTTAAAGATGAGGTTGATAAGGCAAAAAGTGATCTTCCTTCTGATTTAAAAATTGAACCGTCGGTAATGGAAGTTAACTTTTCGGACATGCCAATTTTGTATGTTAATATTTCCGGAAATTACTCACTTCAAGACTTGAAAAAATACGCCGAAATGGCAAAAGACAAAATTGAGTCGTTGCCAAGTATAACGAGAGTTGATATGGTTGGCGCATTGGATCGTGAAATTCAAGTTGATTTGGATATGCCCAAAATGATTGCGGCAGGTATTACTATTGATGATGTTTCTCGTGCAATTCAATATGAAAATATGCGAATTTCTGGAGGCAATATTGATATGGATCAAATGCAAAGATCCATCAGCGTGAGTGGTGAATTCAAAAATGCCGAAGAAATTGCCAATGTTGTAATAAGATCAAATACGGGTTCAACTTTGTTTTTGAAGGATGTAGCAACCATAAAAAATGGTTTTAAAGAGAAGGAAAGTTATGCACGCTTAGAGGGCAAGAACGTAATTACCTTGAACATAGTAAAAAGAGCCGGGGAAAACCTAATTGAAGCTTCTGATAATTGCCGTGTATTGATTGAAGAACTTCAAAAAAACGGTAGTTATCCAAAAGGTTTGGATGTTGTTTTTACTGGTGACCAAAGTACACAAACTAGAACCACCGTTCACGACCTAATCAATACCATCATTATTGGATTTATTCTAGTTACCTTGATCTTAATGTTTTTCATGGGTGCAACCAATGCAATATTTGTGGGATTGGCCGTACCCTTATCGTGCTTTATTGCATTCCTGATCATGCCTACAATAGGATTTAGTTTGAATTTTATTGTATTATTCTCATTCTTATTGGCTTTAGGAATTGTAGTTGATGATGCGATTGTGGTTATTGAAAACACCCATAGAATCTACCAATCAGAAAATTTAAGCATCATTGATTCTGCAAAGAAAGCGGCTGGTGAAGTTTTCTTACCTGTTTTCTCTGGAACTTTAACCACTATTGCACCTTTCATTCCCCTAGCCTTTTGGCAAGGAATTGTCGGGAAGTTCATGTACTTCTTACCCGTAACGTTAATCATAACCTTGTTAGCATCTTTATTGGTAGCCTATATCATTAATCCAGTATTTGCAGTTGATTTCATGAGTAAGGAGCACGGTGAAAAAAATAGCAAGCCCAATCAAAAGGCCTTTATCAAAAGCACTAAGATTTGGGCTGTTATAATTACCTTTTCATATTTGGTTTTTGGCTTTGGCTTTGGCAATCTCATGTTGTTGTTCTATTCGCTATATGCGTTGCATCATTTTTGGTTAAAAAGAATCATTGATAATTTCCAAAACCAACATTGGCCTAAAGTTCAAAATCAATATTCTAGAATGGTTACTTATACCCTTCAAGGAAAAAGAAGTATCTATATACTTTTGGGAACCGTTTTGTTATTATTCGGAAGCTTTTTTATTACAGCATTGAGAAAACCTGGAGTAATCTTCTTCCCTTCAGCTGATCCTAATTTTACATACGTATACCTCACTTTACCTACTGGAACTCATGCAAAGCACACTGATAGTATAGTTAGAATAGCTGAGAAGAAAGTATTTGCTCTTCTCGAAAAAGACAACAATCAGGAATTGGTAGCCAGTGTAATTTCCAATGTGGCCGTTGGTGCTACGGATCCAAATTCTGGTGACAGAACAATCAGCAGCAATAAGGGTAAAATTACAGTAGCATTCGTCGAATTTGCAGATAGAAACGGTAGAAGTACACGTAAAGTATTAGAATCTATAAGAGAAAGTATTGGCTCCATGCCGGGAGTGGAAATCATTGTTGAACAGGAAAGAAATGGCCCGCCCGTAGGAAAAGCGGTTAACATTGAAATTAGAGGTGACGAATTTGAGTCATTGGTGAATACAGGTTCTAACCTCAAACGCTTTCTGGACAATAAAAACATTCCGGGTGTTGAAGAATTAAAAAGTGATTTTGTTAGTTCAAAACCAGAGTTAACGATTGTTGTAGACCGAGAAAGAGCCAATCGTCTTGGCATTTCTACGGCCCAAATTGGTGGACTTTTGAGAAATTCAATTTATGGTGTAGAAGCTTCGAAGTTTAAAGATGAAAATGATGACTACCCTATAATGGTAAGACTGAAAAAGGAATCTTCAAATAATTTAGAAGCACTACTTAACACCCGAATTGCATACAGAGATATGGTTACTGGGGGAATGTTACGTCAAATACCCCTTTCAGCCGTTGCCTCTGTTGAACCCGCAAATACATATGGGGGAATCACTCGACTTAACCAAAAACGAGTGATAACATTGGCTTCTAATGTGCTTGATGGTTATGCCCCGAATGAAGTTGTAGAGAAAGTAACAGAATCAATTGAAGACTACAAATCTAAATTCCCCAATGAACAAATAGAAATTGAACTAACTGGTGAGCAAGAAGAACAAAAGAAAACTGCAGCCTTCTTAGGAACCGCAATGATGGCTTCAATTGCTTTAATCATTGTTATTTTAGTGACGCAGTTTAACTCAATCACTAAGCCTATCATAATTCTTAGCGAAATTATTTTTTCAATCATTGGTGTATTAATAGGTTTTGCAATATTTGATATGGACTTCTCTGTTATCATGACCGGTATTGGAATTGTAGCACTTGCGGGAATTGTGGTGCGAAATGGTATTCTAATTGTAGAGTTCGCAGATCTTATGAGAGAAAATGGCATGACATTGAAAGATGCATTGATTGAAGCAGGAAGAACTCGTATGACTCCAGTGTTATTGACAGCAGCGAGCACAATTTCCGGTTTGATTCCACTAGCGGTTGGTTTAAATATGGATTTTGTGACTTTATTCACTGAATTAAATCCACATTTGTATTTTGGAGGTGACTCTGTAGCTTTCTGGGGACCCTTAAGCTGGACCATGATTTATGGTTTAACTTTTGCAACCTTCTTGACCTTATTCTTAGTACCATCTTTATATTATCTCAATGAAAAATTCAAACAGCGAGTGTACGGTTGGTTCGGAGTTTCATACGATCCTGATAGAGAATTAAAGCCAAGTAAAAAATAACCTATCAACAAAAAGGGCGGCCCTGAATGAGCCGCCCTTTTTTTATGTTTCATGAATTTATTAATCCAATACGAAGGTATTTTTTTGTCTAAGTAATCCTCTTGTCCAGAGTTCAGTTGTGTATTTACCCTTTTTCAATTTACCTGCAAGAGTACCAGAATTTGGGAACTTCCACTTTACTTTTTGAAGAGCACCATCAAAGGTTATGTTATCAAGCATGGTTGTTACTTGTGACTTGTCTTGCAATTTCTTGTTTGTCACGCTCAATACACCCCCATCTGGATCTAGTAAACGAATGGTTACTTGTTCTTCCACTACGGTTGTAACCATTGGATTTTCGAGAACATCAAAAGTGATGGTGAATTTGTCTACTTTTTTCGCTTTATTGGTTAGCTCACGTTTCTCGCTAAAGGCTGAAGTAATAAGAGTTCCAAATTGCGGCATGGCCCCTTTTTCTAATCTCTCCTTAAGTTCTACGTTTTCTACGCTCAAAGCTTCTTTTTCGTTCTTTGCTACTTCAACATCCGTAATTAACTGATTTCTTTCAACCACGATGGTATCAATCTGACCAGTAAGGTGCTTAATTCTTTGCTTAGCTTCTTCAAGTTGTTTGCGAATCCCTGTTAAATTAACCTTCGAATTATCTTTGGTTGATACATTAATATCTCCACCACCAACATTGGTAATTTGAGTCAATTGTCTGCGCAAACGGTTAATTTCACGGTAAGCAGCAAGTATCTTAGGATTGTTATCTCCTTCTAATTCAGTTACTTTGTTTACCAATGTGGTATTTTCTGCCTGTAAACTCGCAACAACCGCATTCAACGAATCTTCCATTTTCAATAGTTCCGCTTGCATTGAATCTCTCATTGCTACTAATTCTAATTGCTTTTTTGCAACTGAGTCTTGGTTGTTGTAATAGAGAAATGCATTTGTTCCAGCTGACAACAATAAGAGTATCAACAAGATAATAACTACACCTGTTCTTTTCATAGTTTATTTAATCTTACAATATTAAGGAATTCAACCGACTTATTGAGCACGATGGATATAATCCTCAACTGATTGGAGGTTTGAACCTATGTATAATATTCGGTTTTTACGATCTAACAAGATAAACTGAGGCATCTTTTGAATGCTCAATTTTGAAATGGTTCTTGAATCGGCAATGAGTTGTTTCACTTTAAGTGAAAACCTTGAATTATAACCCGTTATATATCGAATACTGCCTCCAAAATTCAATAATAAGGCGTCAAATTTGGGATTTGAAGCATTTTTTCTCAGGATTTGATGCAGTGCAGATGAATCTTTTTCAAAATCTGAATTAATGGCACTCCAAACATAAATCAATTTAACTTCTGCTTTTTTATTAAATACCTTCGTAATCCTTCTTCTTTTTAATTTGCGCTGTAAATCAACCTTTTTAGTGCTTTTGGGTGTGATAAATGCTTTAACTTTTGGTAGTTTTTTACCAATTGAAATTCTATTTTTCGATCCACCTAATTCTCTAAATTCCAATTGATACTCACCTCCTGATTTAAGAATATTGAATTCATAATCCCTACCCTTCCAGGGAACACGATTGGCCTTTGATAGGGGCAAAGAGTTGTCTGCATTAAATATACTATCACTTTCTGATAGGAGAATCAAATCATTCTCATCGGTAAACGATCCATTGAAATCTTTGTCTAATACACCCACAAGAGCACTTTCTAATGAATCTCCAATTGATGTATATAAAACTGCTTTTCTATTGGCCTTGAGTGAATAATTACTTCCCAAATAATGTCTTGGACCAATCAGTTCCTTCATGGCAGTATCATTCATCTGAGCAAATTTCCGGAACTGAGGCACTGGAAACCATTGCAAATTGTAGCCTCCTCCAAATGAATCTAACTGAAGAAACCACTTTCCTGCACCGATAGATTTCAAATTTGGTTTAGGGTCATTTGCAAAATCACCGTCATCGTTAAAATCAACCCAAATATCTAATTTATGGTTGGTTCTTTGGAGCAAGTAATCCGGGATAATAAAAGCCAAAAATTCTTTCTTTTTTGATTTTATCTCAAAATTCCGATATAAATAACCGTAGGCCACTGATTTCCATTGATAGGAAGATTCATCATTGGGAAGGATTACTTTAGTAAATGCTGTTTTTACCTTAAAAATATCAGCGCCTGTTAAATCTACTGGCTCATACATGATAGCGTCTTGCAATTCAAACACGGGTATATGTCCCATAGATTGAAAAGAAGATTTTTCATAGCCAATTTTGTTTAAAGTCTTTTCAGTTGGTGATTGGGCACCGAGAGATAAAAAAGAAAACATCCCCCAGATAAACACGTATTTCAAGGGGTGTTTCATTATTTACAAAAACGAATCAACATAACAATCACGGCGAATAAGAACATGAAAATAGATATCTTATTAATGCTGTGCATCATTCTGAGATTGAAGCTAGGTTTATTGCCTGTTGATTTCTTAAAAGTAAGATAATCAATCATTTTTTTGAATACCATAAGGTCAAAGTTAATTAATTTTTATTCAGAATTATGGGATTCTTCACTTTCTCAGGAGTTAGGGCTAAATCTAAGACCTCAAACATATTGTGCACATAGTGGAAAGTCATGCCTTTCAGGTAGTTTTGATCAATGTCTAGAATGTCTTTTTCATTCTGCAAGCAGAGAATAATTTCTTTGATTCCGGCGCGTTTAGCGGCTAAAATTTTCTCTTTGATACCGCCTACGGGTAATACCTTCCCTCTCAAAGTTATTTCACCTGTCATTGCTAGGTGAGATTTCACCTTCCGTTGAGTAAACAACGAAGCCAAAGATGTTAACACCGTAACCCCTGCTGATGGGCCGTCTTTCGGTATAGAACCAGCAGGAAAATGCACGTGTATTCCCCATTTCTCAAATACTTCTGGAGAAATTTCTAAATAATCAGCGTGTGATTTGAGGAAGGTATGAGCCAAGCTAACGCTTTCTTTCATAACATCTCCGAGTTGACCTGTTACTTTTAATTCAGGTTTACCTGGGATCAAAGTGCTTTCAACGAATAGAACAGAACCTCCTAATGGACTCCAAGCCAAACCAGTAACTACACCTGCAGTGTGATTATTTTCATACATTTCAGGTTCCATTTTCTCCGCACCTAAAATTTGTTCAACTTCTTTCGGGCCGATGTTTACTTTAATTTCTTCATCAGAAGATGCAATGGATTTTGCAGTTGATCTTGCCAAAGCTGCAATTTTCTTATCTAAACCACGTACTCCGCTTTCTCTGGTATAATTCTCTATGATGTAGGAAATCCCTGCATCACTTACTTTGAATTGTTTACCGGTTAATCCGTGAGCTTTTCTCTGCTTGGGAACCAAATACTTCTTCCCTATTTGCAGCTTTTCTTCCATCGAATAACCCGATACCTCAATAATTTCCATTCGGTCAAGTAAGGCAGGCTGAATGGAGTCTAAAGAATTTGCTGTTGCTACGAAAAGTACTTTACTGAGGTCATAGTCCATCTCCAGATAGTTATCATAGAAATTGGTGTTTTGCTCGGGATCAAGCACTTCTAGTAAGGCAGAACTTGGATCTCCCCTGAAATCACGTCCTAATTTATCGATTTCATCTAACACAAATACGGGATTTGAGCTTTGAACTTTTTTTAAGTTTTGCACTATTCGACCTGGCATAGCACCAATGTAGGTTTTTCTGTGACCACGAATTTCAGACTCGTCATGCAAACCCCCTAAACTCATTCTAATGTATTTACGTCCTAAAGCCCTAGAGATACTTTTACCTAAAGATGTTTTACCCACACCTGGAGGTCCATAGAGGCAAATGATGGGGCTTTTCATGTCGCCTTTAAGTTTCAAAACGGCGAGATATTCAAGGATGCGATTTTTGACTTTTTGCAAACCGAAATGGTCTTCATCAAACACTTTTGCAGCATGTTTTAGATCAAAGTTATCATGGGTATAATCTTCCCAAGGAAGATCTAAAAGCAATTGTACGTAGTTGAGTCCAACGGAATAATCGGGAGAAGCTGGATTTACCCTTTGCAAGCGATCAAGTTCTTTTTCAAAGTGTTCACGAACCTCTGGTTTCCACGACTTAAAGAGTCCTTTTTCACGAAGATTTTGAATCTCTTTATCTGGAGAGTCGCCCCCTAACTCTTCTTGGATGGCACGAATTTGCTGATGAAGGAAATACTCTCGTTGTTGTTTATCAATGTCGGTCCTAACCTTGTTTTGAATTTGATCTTTCAATTCCAACATTTGTAGTTCCTTAATCACGAACTCCAATACTTTTTGGGCTCTTTCCTTGGGATTAGTAGATTCGAGGATACTTTGTTTTTCAGGAACGGTGATGTTTAAATTAGAGGCCACAAAATGAATCAAGAAATTACTTGAGTCAATATTACTGATGGCAATAGAGGCTTCACTCGGCAAATTTGGAGACAGATTGATAATTCTATTGGATATATCTTTTACCGAGGAAATGATGGCTTTGTACTCTTTGTCATCTTTGATTTTATCGTCAGCCACAGGAAAAACTTTTGCTCTTAGATAGGGCTCATGATGAACAATTTCGCCAATTCGAAGTCTTCTTTTACCTTGTATAATTACCGTTGTAGTTCCATCGGGCATTCTCATTAGTTTGATGATCTTGGCCACTACCCCAATTTCATATAAATCAGAAGCACCAGGATCTTCAACTTCGGCATTCTTTTGGGCAACAACGGCGATGGTTTTATCGGCCTTGTTTGCATCTTTTACTAATTTGATACTCTTATCTCTTCCAACGGTAATAGGAAATATTACTCCAGGAAAAAGCACCGTATTTTTTATAGCCAAAACAGGAAGTTCTTCTGGAACCTCCATTTTATTGCTCTCGTCTTCTTCTTGTTTCGAAAATAAAGGCAAGAATTCAGGTGAATCGTCTACATTGTCTTCATCTCCGTTGAAGTGAATGAAGCTATTTTTCTTTCCAAACATGTTTGTTGCGAAGATACAAGACGCGTGCCACACATTCAAAACCCGACATTCTGTCACCCGTGTAATTTTTTTTTCACCAATGTTGAATTTAACTTGGATTTATCGACATTTGTAAAAACCAAAAAAAGAAACATGAAATTTAAATTATTTACATTAGCGTTGGCATTACCTGTAATGTCATTTCTAGCGTCTTGCGGTGGCGAGGACGAAGCAGCCAAGCCTACCATTACATTAGAGTCTGGCGGAATTACTGCTAATAAAGATGTTGAGGCTGGTTCAAAAGTTTCATTCAAAATCAAAGCTGTTTCAGCTTCTGGAACTTTATCAGGTGTAACCATCATCGCTACTTACGGCACTAAATCAGTTACAGTACTTGATACAGCAACTGGAGCGGCTGACATGATCTTTACCAAAACGATTGATGCCATAGGATCTCCTGGAGACGATGTCAAATATACATTCACTGCAAAAGATGGCAATGGTGCTAGCAGTTCAGTAGCAGTTACCTTGTCGGTTATACCTATCATGGCTTCATTGGATGGACAAAGTGGATTCCAAATTTACAATGCAAATTCTAGCGGATTAACCACATCATTTGATTTGGCTAAAGGTCAACCTAATCCTGGAGCTTTACCCCTTAAAGATATCATTGATGGAACTACTTCTGGTTCTGCACAATGGTCTAAATCTTGGGCTTCTGCAAATGGTTCTACTTTCTGTAAAGTGAGTGCGAATGATTGGGTAAACGGTAATTCAACCGATTACTTATTCAACCTTTGGAAAGCGAACAAAGACAAGATGACAGCAACCTACACCAACTTAACCAAAGATGATGTGATTTTGGTTCGTTCTGGTCAAGTTCTAGATTTCAATTTGTTTATCCTTAAGATTACAGGCGTAACTGATTTGCCAGCAGTGGGTAATAACAACGATTTCGCCCAATTTGATTTCAAAGGCGTTATTTTGTAAGAATATTTTTTGCACATTTTCCAAAACCCCCGTTCAATACGGGGGTTTTGTTTTTAATTCGTGTCTGATTTATGGAAATTAAAAAAATAGGAGTTTTTACCTCAGGGGGAGATGCACCAGGAATGAATGCTTGCGTGAGAGCGGTTGTTCGTGCTGGCGTTCATTTTGGAGTGGAAGTATACGGAATACATGGCGGCTATCAGGGTATGATTGAAAATGAAATCACTCCCATGCAAGCATCTAGCGTTGCCAATATCATTCAATATGGCGGTACCATTTTGAAAACAGCTAGATCAAAAGATTTCATGTCCCCAGAAGGAAGAAAAAAAGCATATGAGAACATCCGTAATCATGACATAGACGCGCTGGTTTGTATTGGTGGAAATGGAACCTACACCGGAGCAATGACCTTCCAAAATGAATTTGGTATTCCTTGCATTGGTTGTCCGGGTACCATAGACAATGATCTTTTTGGAACAGACTACACCATTGGATTTGATACGGCAATTAATACGGCTTTAGATGCCATTGATAAAATCAGAGACACGGCTGATGCGCACAACCGAGTATTTTTCATTGAAGTTATGGGAAGACACTCAGGTCACATTGCGCTTTACGCCGGTATTGCAGGTGGGGCTGAGGGGATTTTCATTCCTGAAAAGGAAAATGAATTTGAAGACATCTCAAATACCTACATAAAAAAGTCGCGCAACAAGCAATTTTCTATCTTCGTAGTAGCAGAAGGTGAAGAAGACGGTCATGCGTATGAAATTGCTAAGAAATTCCAAGAGAGATTCCCCGAAACAGATTCAAGAGTCACTGTTTTAGGACATATTCAACGTGGTGGTAAGCCATCAGCGAACGACCGTATTTTAGCTTCAAGATTGGGAGCGCATGCCGTTAAATCACTGCTAGAGGGACAAAATGGCGTTGCTGTAGGTATTATTAATAATCAGGTTACTTTCACACCCTTTTATAAGGCTATTTATGAGAAAAAAGACATCAATGAGAATCTTTGGATCATGAATAACATCTTGACTCGTTAAAATGATAAAAAAACTCAGCATCAAAAATTTTGCTCTAATTGAAAATTTACAATTAGAATTTCAAACTGGGTTGACATCAATAACAGGTGAAACCGGTGCTGGAAAAAGTATTTTACTTGGTGCTATCGGTTTGATTTTAGGAAATCGTGCAGATACATCATCTATCAGCGAAGGAGCAGATAAATGCATAATTGAAGCTGAATTTGATTTAACCAATCATAATTTGAGTGCCATTTTTGAGAGTTTAGACCTTGATTATGAAAACCCTTGCATCATTAGACGGGAATTAACATCTCAAGGTAAATCAAGAGCCTTTATCAATGATACCCCTGTTGGTTTGGCCGATTTGAAAACGATAGGAAGTAATTTGGTAGAAATTCAAACTCAAAATACCACTACCCTTGTATCTCATAAGTCTGAACAGCTCAAACTTTTAGATGATTACCATTACGGAAATTCACTTTACCATGAATATTCAGGTTTGTGGAAGTCTTATTTGAATAAATCAAAACAATTGGAACAAACTCGTATAAAGTTGAATGATTTAAAAGCTCAAAACGACTTTAAGTCCTTTCTATTTAATGAGATAGAAAATTTCAATCTGAATATTGATTCTGATTCCAAAATGGATGATGAACTACAGTTACTGTCTGAAGTTTCAGAAATTAAATCTGCATTAAACGGTTTAAAAGATCTACTTTCAGATTCTGAATACTCTGTTCAAAATAACTTGATTTCAAGCGCTGGTTTATTGAAGCCCTATTCAGGTAATTCAGATATTCAAATGTTATGGCAAAGATTGAAAATTCTTCAAGAAGAAGTGATGGATATCTCAAGAGAATCTGAACGTTTCAATGATCGTTTAAGCGAAGACCCTGAAAGATTGGCTTTATTAAACGAACGCTCCGCTGAGTTAGATCGTTTATTGAAAAAACATCAAAGTACAACCGTTGTTGAATTATCTCAAAAATTTCAAGTCCTTGGACAAGAATTAGAATCAACAGAAACATTGGAACAACATGAAATTGAGTTGACTTCGGAAGTTTCCAAATTGCATGTTGAACTTGTGAATTTGGCAAAAAAACTCCATAATTTAAGATTTTCAGCTTCGACTGATTTAACACAGCGTGCAAAAGTAATTTTAGGGCAATTGGCCATGCCTCATGCTCAAATTGAATTTGAAATTGAATTTAATGAGACATTATTGAATGATAAAGGGGCCAATCAGGTCACTCTTTTGTTTAATGCCAACCCGGGAGGAAAACTTCAACCCGTGGAATTGGTTGCATCAGGAGGTGAGTTATCAAGATTGAATTTTGCATTCAGAAGTCTAATTTCTGGAAGCAAGTATCTTCCAACGCTTATTTACGATGAAGCAGATACTGGAATAAGTGGTGAAATTGCAGGCAAAATGGGCTTGTTATTCAGGCAACTCGGACAAAGACATCAAGTGGTATGTATATCGCACCTTCCACAAGTGGCTGCCAGCGGAGATCATCAATTTGAAGTTTATAAACAAATAGAAGGTTTAAAAACCCATACATCTATACGCGTTCTGAATGAAAATGAGCGTGTTAACAGCATTGCCAAGATGCTTTCTTCTTCTGAATTGACGGCCGCGTCTGTAAACAATGCAAAGGAACTTTTAAAAATCCAGAGCGCTTCCTGAGTTCTTGAGATTTTCAAAAAACTGGTCTATTTTAGTTGGTGCATTTTTAGCTGCGGTTGTTGCTAACTCGTCACACCGCTCGTTCTCTTTGATACCAGCATGTCCCTTTACCCAATTTAATTCTAGCTGAAATCCTTTACGAGTTTCTAAAAAGAGCTTCCACAAATCGGGATTTTTTACGTTTTTGAATCCTTTTCGCACCCACACCTCTAGCCATTTTTTCTCAATGGAATCACAAACATATTTACTGTCCGTAAAAACCTTAATCGGTATTGATTTGTCCTTTATATTCTGAAGTGCCACTATTACAGCCAATAACTCCATTCGGTTGTTGGTTGTTAATCTATACCCTTCGGAAATTTCTTTTCTATGACTTCCATAATACATCACCACTCCAAAACCACCGGGGCCAGGATTACCCAAGGCTGCCCCGTCAGTATAAATTGTTATCCAATTCGACATATAAAAGATACTACAGTAAAAGTTTCTTCAAAGATGAATAATTTTGCTTTATGAATGCTCAAATAATTACAATCGGAGACGAATTACTCTTGGGACAAACAATAGACACAAACAGTGTTTATTTGGCTCAGTTCTTGAATCCGTTGGGTATTCAAATTTCCAAGAAAACAGCCATTTCAGATCGCAAAGAAGACATAATCAATACGTTAAATTTAGCCCTTTCAGAGGCTGATGTGATTATTATCACTGGAGGACTAGGACCCACTAAAGATGATATCACAAAGAAAACATTAGCAGATTACTTTAAAACCGGATTCAGAATTGATCAGAACGTCTTAGGCCACTTAGAAAACATTTTCAAATCACGGGGACGTGAATTATTGGAATCCAATAAATTGCAAGCAGAAGTTCCTGAAATATGCGAAGTCCTTTTCAATCATGAAGGCACAGCACCTGGAATGCTTTTTAGAAGTACTTTTAACGGAAATAAGCGATGGATATTCTCACTTCCAGGTGTTCCAAATGAAGTAAAATACATTTGCGAATATTCCATGAAGCCCATTTTACTGTCAGAGATTGAAGGAACTGTTTTGAGAAATAGAACTCTTTTGACCTTAATGCAACCTGAGAGTTTGCTATCTAGAGATTTGGAGGATTTCGAACAACAATTACCCCGAAATTTAAAACTAGCCTATTTGCCTAGTTTCAACCTTGTCAAACTAAGATTAACCGAGCAGGCATCAGGGTTAGAATCTACTTTTAACGAACATTGGATTCAATTAAAAGAGATTTTGGGAGACCGCGTATATGCTAAAGGAGATGTATCCGTTGTTTTACCCATAGTGGAATTTGCCAGACAAAACGGTTTAAAAATAGCCACTGCTGAAAGTTGTACCGGTGGATTTATTGGCAATCAAATAGTTAAAATGCCCGGAATATCTGATGTTTTCGAAGGAAGTGTGATTAGTTATTCGAATTCAATCAAGACACAGATTTTAGGAGTTAACCCAAATCTTATTGAAGAAAAAGGTGCAGTTAGTGAAGAAGTTGCCAAAGAAATGGTTGTGGGTGTTTGTGAAAATTTCAACTGTCAAATAGGCATCTCAACTTCCGGCATTGCTGGTCCTACTGGAGGAACTCCTGAAAAGCCAGTTGGATTGGTTTATATAGGAATAAAATACCTAGATCAAGTCATTGTTAAAAAGCAGCAAATCCGAGGAAACAGAGAGCAATTCATGGAACGCGTTCATAATGTGGCTTGCTTTTATTTAATGCAGTTGATTCGTGAAAGTTTCTAAAGAGTTTCAATCTGTGTGATGTAAATTTGCACTATAAATGGCTGAGAAGATTCTTATTTACGATTTTGGTTCACAGTACACACAATTGATTGCGCGTAGACTCCGAGAACTAAATATTTATTGTGAAATTCACCCCTACAATTCAATTGTAACTGTTGATTCAAATACAAAAGGTGTCATTTTAAGTGGAAGTCCTTGTTCTGTTAATGATACTGACACACCCGATATTGACTTTTTAGAAATCAGTTCTAAAGTGCCTTTGTTGGGTATTTGTTACGGTGCACAATTGATGGCAAAAAAACTAGGCGGTATTGTTGGAAAAAGCGAACACCGTGAATATGGAAGAGCCAATATGATTCAAACGGGCGAAAACAACGCTTTATTAGATGGTTTAAGTTTCGAGAGTCAAGTTTGGATGAGCCACGGTGACACTATTACACAGTTGCCTGAAAACACCAAAATCATTGCCAAAACAGATTCTATACCCGTTGCTGCTTTTGAAGTCACAAATCAATCCAACGAAGTTTATGGAATTCAATTCCATCCTGAAGTTTATCATAGTACGGAAGGATTAGAACTGCTCAGAAATTTCGCATTTAATATTTGCAAATGCATTGGAGATTGGACTCCAGGGCATTTTATTGATGAATCTGTTTCAAACTTGCAATCCATTATTGGAGATTCTGACAAAGTCATTCTTGGTTTGTCTGGCGGTGTAGATAGTTCGGTAGCAGCAGCATTGTTAAACAAAGCCATTGGCAGCCGTTTAACCTGTATTTTTATTGATAACGGCCTCCTAAGAAAGAATGAATTTCAAGAAGTGCAACAGAGTTATGTGTCGCTTAACTTGAATTTAATTGCTGTAGACGCTTCTGAGGAGTTTTATAGTGCTTTAAAGGGACTTTCAGATCCCGAAGCAAAAAGAAAAGCTATAGGTAGAGTATTTGTTGAAGTCTTCCAAAGGGAGGCTGAAAAGATTCAGGATGCAAAATGGTTGGCTCAAGGCACCATTTATCCTGATGTCATAGAAAGTGTTAGCGTTGGTGGCCCCTCTGTTACCATTAAAAGCCATCACAATGTAGGTGGTTTGCCTGAAAAAATGCACTTGAAAGTAGTTGAACCTTTGAGAAGCCTCTTTAAAGATGAAGTTCGCAGAGTGGGCAAAGCCATTGGATTACCAGATACATTATTGAATCGCCATCCGTTTCCTGGACCTGGCTTGGGAATTAGAATTCTCGGAGAGGTATCCAAAGAAAAAGTAGATTTATTACAACAAGCTGATTATATTTACATTAGCAAATTAAAGGAATCAGGTTGGTATGATAAAGTTTGGCAAGCAGGAAGCATTTTACTCCCTGTATACAGCGTTGGTGTAATGGGCGATGAAAGAACCTATGAACAAGTTGTCGCACTCAGAGCTGTAAGCAGCACTGACGGAATGACCGCTGATTGGGTGCACCTACCCTATGAATTATTAGCTGATATTTCAAACAGTATCATCAACCGTGTAAGAGGAATAAACAGAGTTGTTTACGATATAAGTTCTAAACCTCCGGCAACCATAGAATGGGAATAAAACACAAACAAAGCGCCTTATTTTTAAGCTTGATTTTAACCTTATCTAACTTGGTTAATGCTCAATCAAGTAATTTCAAAATTGGTATTTTGTTGCCTTTTCAATCTGAAAATACAGATGCCTCTGCAAAAAATGCCGAAGCTATGCTTGATTATCTCGCTGGAGTAAGAATTGCATTAAATGAATTAGACGGTTTTGGATTTAAGGGCCAAGTTTTTGTTTGGGATCTTAGCACTAGAGACTCTTTAGATGTTGTTAAATTAGCAAAAAGCGCACAATTTCAAGAATTGGATGTTTTCATTGGGCCCATATCACAAAATATGGTATCAGCAATTGCTCCTCATGTGAAAAATTCAAAATTAACATGGGTTTCTCCACTGAAAAATTTAAAACTTCCCAACACCAATACACATCTTAACTTTTTTGGGCCTGATTCAATTAGAATTAAAGGTGTTTTGGAAGGACTAAAAATAAGATTTCCAAGATATAAATATTTAATCGTTGGAGACCCGAAGAATCCTGAATTCACCATTTATCAAAAAATGGCAAAAAGGGTTTTACCATCTAAGCGCGTATCTTATCACACCATAAAGAACGGAACAATTTCACCAAAATTGCCTACAGGTGATAGTTTGATCATCATCAATACCCATTTACCTCAGTCATCAAAATCTATTCAAATAAAATGGCTAGATAAAAAAACAGCTTCATATTTAGTTGGGAATTTAGATTGGTTTGCTGATTTCTCTCAACAATCAAATGTAGATGAATCCAAAATAATTTATCCAACCATTAATTTCACTTCTCCTTCAGATAGCGCACTAATTGAATTTGCCCAAAATTATCGAACCATTAACTTGAGCGAACCCAGTCGTTTCGGTTATCAAGGTTATGATCAAATGACCTTCATTGGATTGAATATGTTGGCCTTTGGTTCTAATTACTTAGCCAATACACCCAATAGCGAATTTATTGGATTGATTAATACCATTAAGCCATATAAAACCAACGCTACAAATTGGTATAACGAGGGCATTCGCTTCATTCGATTTGAAGGAACAAAAAGGGTTTTAATCAGATAATTCTATCAGTTTATGAATGGATTTTCTTCTCCCTATTTTCAAAAACAACTGAAAATAGCCTTTGAAATCATAGAAAATTTCAAGTTCAACGAGCCATTTCATATTCATTTAAAGAAGAAATTCCAACAAAATAAGAATTGGGGCAGTAAAGACCGGAAAAACTATAGAAATATCTGTTATATCATACTTCGAAACTACCCTCTTTTTAAAGATTTGGATGCAGACAATAAAATTCGGCAGTTCAACCAATTATCTGAAGGTACTTTAAAGTTTAATGCTTTTGATGAGTTATCTACTTATGTTGATGAGAATATCAACCAATTTGATTTAAATCAAAGCTTTAATCAAATAGCACCTGTTTTTTTTGTACCCTATTTTCAGGCTAAAACCCCTGAAAATCCTAATTTTTCGCAACTTTTGGGATATGTTGGACAAATAGAAGATACCAATAGTTTGATCTTTGATGGTAGCAGTAATCTAGAAGCGTATGTATCCAATAAATTGGGATACATTCAAGATTATTCTAGTTCAGCCGCCATCAGAAAAATTTCTACATTCTGCGATGGCGCATTGGTTTGGGATGCTTGTAGTGCATCTGGTGGAAAAAGCTTGTCCATATTGCAATATTCCAAGCCCCAAAAACACTTTTGCAGTGATATTAGACCAGAAATCATTAAGAATTTAATAAAACGCTTTGAGCTCTCCCCTTATAATCAACCTGAAACTTTTGTTCTAGATGCTCAAAATTCCACTCATAATTCAATCCAATTTACAGGTCAAAAGAACATAATTATTGCTGATTTACCTTGTTCAGGCTCAGGAAACTGGCGAAGAAATCCAGAAAACCGATGGACTTTCAACGAAGAATTATTGAGTAAATACCAAGACCTACAACGAAGTATTTTCACCAGTCTTTTTAAGCAATTACCTGTGGGCGGCTATATTTATTATATGACTTGTTCCATATTCAAAGCAGAAAATCAGAAGAATATAGAATACCTAAAAAATGGAAATGAAGGCCTAAAAATTGAATTTCAAGAGTATTTTGGAGGTATAATAAAAGGATATGATAGTCTATATTCAGACTATATTTTTGGTTGCTTAATTCAAAAAACTCAATAAGCCCACTTCAAATAAAGGGCACCCCAAGTAAATCCACCACCGAAAGTACTTAGTATTAGGTTATCACCTTTTTTAAATTGACTTTCGAAATCAAATAAACATAGCGGCAATGTACCAGCGGTTGTATTTCCGTACTTTTGAATATTTATTAGCACCTTTGACTTGTCTAATCCCATTCTTTCAGCAGTAGCATCAATAATTCTAAGATTTGCTTGATGAGGGACTAACCAATTAACTGTATCTGAGGTTAAACCATTTCTGTTCATTACTTCATAACTAACATCTGCCATATTCGTAACTGCAAACTTGAAAACGGTTTTACCTTCTTGGTAAACATAGTGCTGCCTTGCCTCAACGGTTGCCGCCGAAGGGGGCAATAAAGAACCGCCTGCACGTTGTTGTAGAAATTCTCTTCCAGAGCCATCGGTATGTAACATTGAATCAATAACCCCGTAACCATCGAGATTAGGTTCAAGAAGAACACAACCTGCACCATCACCGAAAATAATACATGTATTTCTATCGGTATAGTCAACAATCGCACTCATTTTATCGGCTCCAACAACCAAAACCTTTTTGTATTTACCAGATTCAATGAACCGGGCACCGGTTTCTAACGCGTATAAAAAACCTGAACAAGCGGCTCCAATATCAAATGACCAGGCGTTTTTTGCTCCTATTTTATCTCCGATCACATTGGCAGTAGCTGGAAAAACATAATCGCCTGTTACAGTTGCACAAATGATTACTTCAATCTCTAGGGGATCAATATTCTTCTTTGAAAGCATTGGGAGAATTGCTCCCACAGCAAGGTCTGAGGTAGCTTTACCCTTCTCGTTTAAAATATGTCTTTCTTCTATTCCTGTTCGCGTTCTTATCCACTCATCGGTAGTATCTACCAATTTTTCTAGATCTTTATTAGTTAGGATATTATCAGGAACATAACCACCTACAGCGGTAATTGCAGCATGAATACACATGATTAATTTGTTGATTTTTGAGTTTCAGTAATTAAAGTTTCGAAAGCATCAGAAACTCTTCCGCAATAATTAGATATTACAGAATTCCTGCACAATTCTACCATTTTCACGAATGTTTCCGCTTTGGAAATTCCATGACCAACAACAACGGGAGCTTTCACACCTAGAATTAAACCTCCACCATGATTTTTAAAATTCAATTGATTCAAGAATTCATCATTAACTCCTCTTTTGAAAAGCTTGTAGAAAAATCCCTCAATGACCTTAACAATAACATTTCCGGTAAATCCATCACAAACCAAAACATCAAAACCATCATCAAAAACATTTCTCCCTTCAATATTTCCAATGAAGTTAACTTGCTTGGTATGCCTTAGTAATTGATGAGCTGCACGCGTTAAAATACTTCCTTTTTCATCTTCTTCACCAATATTAATCAAACCCACTCTAGGTGTTTGGATGTTTAATATTGACTCTGCATAAAGACTACCGAGCAAAGCAAACTGTTGAAGGTGTTCTGGTTTGCAATCTGCATTGGCACCAACATCAAGGATTACACCGTGATTTCCTGAAGGCTTGGGGACGGAAGCCAGTAAACAAGGTCTATCAACGCCATTTATTGCCTTAAGGATTTGTATAGAACCAACCAACATAGCGCCGGTATTACCAGCACTTAGAAAGGCTTGAATATTACTTTGTGCTAAAAAAGCGAATCCTTGAAAAATACTAGAATCTCTTTTAGATGCAATTGCTTTCACAGGATGCTCGCTCATCTCAATCACTTCAGAGCAATGAACCACTTGAACTCCATCCAGAACAAGATCATTATCAGCCGCAACACTTCTAATGACATCTGAATCTCCAAAAAGCACTATTTCAACATCTGTGAAAACCTTTCTAGAATCAAGTGCTCCTTTAATAGCTTCGAGTGGACCGTGGTCGCCACCCATAGCATCAACCCCAATCCTCATTCTCAATTACGCTTCGTTTCTACCCTTCATCACCTTAACACCGCGATACATACCTGTTTCGAGGTTAACACGGTGATAAAGAGAGATATCTCCAGTAACCGGATCTGCAATCATAGGACGAACTTCTAACTTATCATGAGTACGACGTTTGTCTCTTCTAGTCTTGGATATTTTTCGTTTAGGATGTGCCATAATTCTATTTTATTTCTCTTTATTATTTAATAATTGTTTTAACTTTTCCCATCTTGGATCTACGCTTTCCTCTAAATTGTCTCTATTCTGATTAATGATACGAGTAACCGAATCATCACAACTTTTATTTTCAAGTGTTTCACAAGATTTTACCATTGGAATACAAGGTAAAAACGACTCATAAATACTTGAAGCTAGATTCAATTCAAAATCTGAAGAGCGTAAATAAATCAATTGTAAGTTAATGTCATCATTTGATACTGTTTCAACTTCACTGGAATTCATGTGAGCAATTACCTTAAAATCAGGCTTCACATTAAAATTCACAGAATTCAAACATCTATCACATGTAGATATCAAAGACCCCTCACCCTTAAGATCAATAACGAGCATTGAATCACTCTTTGTTATTAATGCAAAAAACGTAACAGAAGCACCCCTTATTTCTTGATTTCCAAAATATTCAAAGAACGTATCGTTAACTTCATATGTAAATTGATGCTCACCATTTGGTAGTTTGACAAAGGTCAAATTGAAATAGTTCAAATCAAAGGACATATCGATAAACGAAGCGCAAAGATAATGCTTATTTTCTAAATACACAACGCTCACTTATACAAAAGAAAAAGGCCTCTTTTTGAGGCCCTTTCTATGTACTTTTCAAAATTTTATTAGATTAATACTCCCAAAGATCGTGTTCAAAAATGAATAAGTCATTTTTGATCTTCTCAGCTTCTAGTAGAACAGCAACTCCATCATCTTTAAAATCAACTTTACTTGAAATGTAAAGATCATCATAGTCTGTTTGTTTTACTACGTAACTGTCAAACAAACGATGCAAATTTAGTTGTTGATCCCAATTTAAACGCATAGCATCATTGTATCTATTGAAAACTTGGGATTTAGCTAGCGTAGGACGGCAATCGTCCATCAGCAACCAAAAAGGCTTACTTTCCCCAACTTGTTTCTTTTGTGTAGTTCCATCTGGTAATTGCACATCAATTACTTCAGGTTTGATGGGAGCGATACCAATAATGATAGGTTTCATTTCACCGTGTTTATAGTCAAACACCCAATCTTCCATGATTTCAAATTTCTTGATGTCATAATATTTGAATGTCACCACAACCATAGAATCGACATAATCATCTGCAGTAGCTTCCTCAGCAGCTATACCAGGAGCTAATACAGGAACTTTGTCTAAACTAGAAACAATTTCCAGAATCTTTTCTGGAGTAACAACTCTCCTGAACGAATCGTTCGCATAAGCTCTAACTAAACCTTTAGTACCTAATTCCCAAAATACTTGGGTAATAGGACTTCTTGGCCAAGTCCAGTTCTTATTAAGCTTTTGGCGTAAATCAATTACTCTCCAAACTCTTTTTCTGAACTTAACATCAGCCTGACGAAGATAAGGTCTACGAATCAAGAGTGAATCTCCTTGTACAAGAGAAAGGTTTGTATCTTGATTGACGTACTCAGGCTCATAATGTGCTTGAGGTGCATCATCGTAGTGTGTACCAATTGCTTCAATTACAACCTTTGGCGCTTCTGTAGGTTGTGAAGTTGGTGTAGAAGCGGATGAAGATCCAAGATTCACTTCCTTGTTTGTGGATTTCCCACCTTTACCAGTTATAGTTTTCTTTGGTTCATCTTCACCACTACCCCATCCACCGCCCCAATCTTGGGCGCTCAATGGTAAACTAGTACTTACTAGTCCTAAAATTAAAGCTATGCGAAAAATCTTTTTCATATAATTATTTTACTTGTGCACTTGCGTTATCAAGTAGACGACTTGTTCCATCAGGACCTACAGCTGTAATATCGGTAAATGTCATCAAATCACCTGAACCTAACATTCCTAGAATACCTTTTACAGGCTCTAAACTAGCTGAGCTACTTTTAGCGAAACGAGGTCCATTTGTTCTACGACCAACAGCCATGAATTTATAACCAGTTACTTTAAACTTAACTCCTTCGTATACGAAACCATCTAGAACTGCCGTAGCCGCTTGTTGATACTTCAAGGCTTCTAAAGAAACAGAACCTTTAAATTCAACACCACCACAACGGAAACGTGGATCTGGAACTCGATTCACTTTGAACACCTTCTCACCCATAGATTTTACTCTACCATCAGGAAGTTTCACTGCAACTTGAATCTTAACTTTAGCATCTTGACGGCTTGGTACACTTACAGAATACTTACCTTTAGATCCAACAATCTTTGCATTGGTAGGACCGTCTTTTTCATTAACGACACGAACCAAATACTGTGATGGGTCTATTCCACCAACCGATACTGACACTGGATTTTCTAAACCGACATAGAACACAGCCAATGCATCTGCAGAAATTGCAGCAGATGGAGCAAAAGCAGTGAATTCAGCTTTAGCGTCTATAGATTCAGAACCACCACCTGGTTTAGGAACAACTATCTTCACAGACATATTGTTGGTCCCGGGAGATTGCGGGGTAACTTTATATTTACCTACACCTGCCTCAACAGGAATACTGTTTCCATTAACAAAAACTTGCATTTGGGCTTTCGAGTTATACGCTGCCAATAAAATATCAGCTTCATAAGTCTGTCCGGTAACCACCGCTCCTGTTTTAGCAGATACTACCGGAATGATAGCATCAAATTTAAAATCGGCAGCACTGACTGATTCAGCAAGAGTTTGACAAATTTCAGATTCTAACAATTTTGCATCATTCTCAATCTTTGACATGATTGCAAATACCGCAGCCAAAGGGGTACTGTGCATGTATACTTCAGCCCAATTTAACTCTTTGCCTTCATGATCTTTGATTTTACCTGATTTGTTAGAAAGTGGATCTTTCACATCACCCGCCAACAAAGAAGTCTTTTGAGAAATCTCAGTTAACTTACTTTTAAGGAAAGAAACTGTCTCAGGATTTTTACCTAAATTAGGGTCCTTTGATGCCTTATTTAAAAGGTCTAATAACTTAGCTCGAGTATCATTAATTGCAAATTCAAGATCTTTACCACGTTTGCCCGCTAACTCCTCATTGAAATAACGAACGTGATCATCTAAATTGTCACCTGATTTTAATTCGGGCATCTCACCTGATTTTGTTTCTGCCCATGGATAAGCTTTAAAGAATTTAAATTCGTTTTTCTTCTCCTCATCAATATTGAAAGCATCTACAGGGTTTAGTTCAGTCTGTTTAGGATCAGTTGCACCCAATGAATATCTCAATAAATCTGTTTTAATGGTATGAATACTTTCAACAAAACCTTTAGTGATTGTGATCGCATTATTGGTAAGCTTTAGCGCTGAAGCCGCAGCCACATTCTCCCCTGACAATTTCTGCAAGCTCTCAACCATTTTCACTGTCTTTAAGTCAATATTTGCCGTTGACTTCTTAAGTGAATTGTCGATTACCGTAAATGCCAGCAAGATTTCTTTTGTAACGTTCAACGCCAAAAGAGCAGTCAACACGAGATACATCATGTTGATCATCTTCTGACGTGGACTTTGTTTTCCACCTGCCATTTCTTCTTAGATTATTTTAATTTAATATAAGGTTGGAATTTATTACTTGTTGCCGCCCATAGCGCTCAACATATTGCCATAAATGTTGTTCAAGTTTGACAAATTCTTGTTCAAATCTTCGATTTCAGATTTGAATTGTGCTGTAGCATGTTCAGTTGCTGTAATGTTACTTAAGACACCAGAAAGACTACTAGAGAATGAACCTAAAGAATCTGATACAACTGCTGAACTTTCTGAAATGCTGTTCATGTTAGCTGCTGCCTTATTTGCGCTTTCAGCGTATTCATTAGTTGCTACTGCCGCACTTGACATACTTGCCATGTCTTTTACATTAGTGCTCAAAGACTGAAGTCCAGTACCAAGGCTTTCAATCAACTCAGGACCTACCTTAGCCTGAGCCAACATGCTGTCTAATTGTTGAGAAACGCTGCTACCTGCTGATGATTTTCTTGCAGTTGGCTCGCCACCTGCTAATTCTGGATATACTAATGTCCAATCTGGTTCTGAATGTACTGGTTCAAATGCAGAGATTGCGAAAATTGCTGCTTCAGTCAAAAGACCTACTGACAACATAAAGTTCGCACCTGCTAAGTGCAAAATTTTGAAAAGTGCTCCTACAATAACGATTGCCGCACCGAAACCATAAACGAAGTTCATGGTTGTCTTCCACTTCTTTGATTCAAAAAAACTTTTGCTCATTTTAATTTTTAATTAGTTTGGTTATTTTGTTTTAGTTGTTATTTAATTATTTGCTGTCTAGGTTAGAACGTCCGATGTATTCTTGTACACAACGAAATCCAACATAACATTTGCTTGTATCCTGATATTCGTAAGTTCTTGCACCACACTCGATAAAGTAGCCTACGTCTTTCCAAGAACCGCCTCTAATTACTTTACGCTTACGAGAGATTGGGATTTTCTTGATTTTATCTTGTTCAGCAGCGTTCATAGAATGTTCTTTGATGTAAATGTCGTAGTTACCGTTTAAGTCATGTACAATTGAGTTGTTGGTTTCATCCCATGCTGTAGATGTCCATTCAGCAACGTTTCCTGACATATTGTATAATCCGAAATCATTAGGGAAATAAGAATCTACACGAACTGGATAAACACCACCGTCACTTGCTCCATAATCGCCACGCATAGGTTTGAAGTTGGCAAGCATACAACCTTTGCTGTTTCTTGCATAAGGACCACCCCATGGGAATCTGTTTCCGATTCTTCCACCTCTAGCAGCATACTCCCACTCGTATTCAGTTGGCAATCTGAAGTCTTCTGTATTGGGAAGACCCATTTTAGACCAATAAGAAGTTTTTAATTTAGTTCTCCAATGACAGAAAGCTCTAGCTTGGGCCCAGTTAACACCTACTACAGGGTATTCATCGTATTTAGGGTGCCAGAAATAGTTTCTAGCCATTGGTTCGTTGAATGAGTAAGTGAAATCTCTGATCCAACAAAGAGTATCAGGATAAACTAAAACATCTTCGTCAACCAAAAACTCACTTCTGTTTTTAGGATTATACTTGTCTCTGTCTGTATTTGCTGCCAATACAAGATCAATCCACTGATAATGATAAACCAACTTACGAGTATCGATTTGACGTTTGAATTGGAAACGCTCGTTTCCTTGGTAACACATTTTTTGATACAGAATCGCATCGAAATTTTCACCACTCTTTGCACGGTATTTCCAATCTAATGGTTCATCATAATTGATGAATTTCATTGGATTGCCGTCGTTATCAAAAGCGTTTGGATCATATTCAAGATCTTGATCATCGTCAATCCTAGAATAGAACAAAGCTGCTCCAGTTGCAGGTTCAGTAGGCTTTTTAGCAAGTTCTAAGTGCACACCTTCACCCGTTTCTTCGTTTAATATGGTACGAGCCAAAGAATCAATAACGAAGTCCACGAATTGGCGGTACTCGTTGTTAGTGATTTCGGTTTCATCCATCCAAAAACCAGAAATGGTCATTTGTTTGTTTGGTTCTAGGTAAGACTGAAATACGTCTTGGGTTCCTTGACCTGTATGGAAGGTTCCTGATTTAACATAAATCATTCCTGGAGGTTGTGGGTGAAACCAAGGACTTCTGCCTTGAACTCCGATCAGATCTCCTGTATCGCTAGGACAACCAGCGATAAACATGGAAACAGATACCATAGCGGCGTAAAAGAATTTGCCTTTACCTAATACACCAAGGTTGATGCTCCTATTTTTCATTCTTGAAATGAAACCGTTCATTGGGTTTTTCATCATTATCAATTTTTTCTTAATCAGATATTTTTATTCCGAAGTTGCAAAAATATGGATTTCGTTGAATTTTCCAAGTTTTTGAACCTTTCAATATTTCTTAACGTAAATTTTAAATGTTTATTGTGTGTGGATAACATTAATCAGATTTAGGGTCACGAATCATGTAACGTGGGTGACGATAAATCTTTGGTGGACGATCAGGAAGCTCAAAATTAAAGCAATAGTTTACTTGAATTTCATGAGTTCCGTAACTTGTTCTATATACATTAGATAATGTGATATCATAAGAATAACCCACGCGCAAATTGCTTCTTTCGGCCATAGCTCCAGAGGGTAATGGAACATAATAACCCAACATTAAACTCAATGCGTCTAGACCAGCACCGTATCCACGAAGGTTCAATCCGCCTGAATACAATGAGTTCCATGTAACCATTCCTTGAAGATCAAGTTCGGGCTTGATAAAACCACCGTTCTCTCCCATTGCCGATTTTAGCATAAAAGCGGGTTCTAAAGTTAAAGCGCCGTTGCCTAAAAAATTTTCTTGTTTGTATCCGCCCATAACATATAAGTGACGTGCCGTAGTCACTTTAATATTGCCACTAGAACCGTATTGAAAAGTTTGCGGTACCAAATGGGTCAATGAAACGCCCGCCCATGCACCGTCCATAATGTTTGGATTTTGATAATATGCACCGGCACCAAAAGTAACACGGGTATCTGCGACTCTAGCATCGGGGATAAATGGATCATTGGGATCATGGTATCTGAGCTTAGAACCATCTAATGCCTTTGACAATGAAGTGAATTCAAGTCCTAAGCGAATATCAGAACCATCAGGCAAGGTATATGCTCCTGAAAACCCACCTCTCATGTAGGTATTCTCTTCGTAAGCAATGTTATCTTGCATAAAAGCACCGTACAATCCACCAATATTAATTTTTTCACCTTTAATATTCAGGGTTATGGGAGCACTGAAACCGATACCTGTGGTTTGAGGAGCTATATTGTTGACGAAATCCTCATTAATAGGAGTACCTCTCTTAGTTTTTATGCTAGAGGTTTGATCTTCATAACCAATCCATTGTTGATGGTTGATTGCATTCAGACAGAAATTACCAGAAGCACCAGCGTATGCTGGATTAAAAAGTAATCTGTTATATGCAAAATGGGTAAAGTTAGGGTCCTGTTGGGCCCTCACATTAGATGCAACTAGCATAAAAGCTGCCCCTATCCATAGTTTGTAGTTTCTCATCGTCAATCTGCGCATGATTTCCGTAACAATTTCAAATATGAGCCAAATACTACACTTTAACAAATATTTTTTGAAACTCGTCGCAAAAAACAGTGTGGATTACAAGAGCATAACTCATTAAACTGTCTAATATATAAATCACCATATTTGTAGACATAACTAAAAATAAATATAGTATGCCCAATATATTAGTGATTGATGATGAAGCACCTATCAGAGAAACGTTGAAGGAAATCCTTGAATATGAGAACTTTGAAGTGACATTGGCTGAGAATGGTGAAAAAGCCTGGCAAATCATTCAAAAAAATGACTTCGATGTGATTTTATGTGATGTAAAGATGCCGGGTATAGATGGTGTCGAATTGTTAGAAAGAGTTCAAGCCCTCAAGCCAGAAATTCCTATGGTTATGATTTCCGGACACGGAAATGTGGAAATGGCTATAGAGAGTACAAAAAAAGGTGCCTATGATTTCATCACCAAGCCACCAGATTTAAATAGGTTATTAATCACATTAAGAAACGCTATTGATCGAAATAACTTGGTGGTTGAGACAGCTGTTCTTAAAAGAAAAGTAGCCAAGACCTTTGATATCATCGGAGAAACTCCTGCCATTCAGAAAATTAAAGAGACCATTGAAAAGGTTGCTCCAACAGAAGCTAGGGTTTTGGTTACAGGTGAAAACGGTACAGGAAAAGAATTGGTTGCCAGATGGATTCACGAAAAAAGCACACGTGCAAGTATGCCATTAATTGAAGTTAACTGTGCTAGTATTCCAACTGAACTGATTGAAAGTGAACTTTTTGGACATGAAAAAGGCAGCTTTACATCCGCCATAAAGCAAAGAATAGGAAAGTTTGAGCAAGCCCATGGTGGAACCTTATTTCTCGATGAAATAGGTGATATGAGTATGGCAGCACAAGCGAAAGTTCTGAGAGCCATACAAGAAGGAAGAATTTCAAGAGTAGGTGGCGATAAAGAAATTAAAGTGGATGTGAGAATAGTTGCTGCAACCAATAAAAATTTACTGGATGAGATTGAAAAGGGTAACTTTAGAATGGATTTATACCATAGATTGTCGGTGATATTGATTCATGTGCCCACACTCAATGAAAGAGTAGATGATATTCCATTGATTGCAAATAAGTTTTTAGGTGAAATTTGTCAAGAAAATGGGCTCCTTGGAAAGAAATTCACCGAAGACGGTTACCGGGCCTTGCAAGATGTAAATTGGTCTGGAAATATTAGAGAACTGCGAAACGTTGTTGAGCGATTGGTTATTCTCTGTGATAAAGAAATCACAGGCGATGATGTATACTCATACAGTAATCCTGCCCAAAGAGGTTCCGACCCTTTTGGCGTAGTAGACAATTATGCAACGCTTCAAGATTTCAGAGATTGGGCAGAAAAAGTATTCATTGAGCGCAAGCTTATCCAAAATAACTGGAATGTTGCAAAGACCGCCACTGAAATTGATATTCAGCGCAGTCACCTTTACAATAAAATTGACAAATACACCTTAAAACGGAGATAATTGGGTTTGATAAAGCCAACAAACATAGGCACAGATATTTTTAAAGCTGCTGAATTCCTTCGAAACAATGAAACGGTGGCAATTCCCACTGAAACAGTATATGGGTTGGCAGCCAATGCTTTGAATGAAGAGGCTGTCGCTAAAATTTTCGAGGTGAAAAACAGGCCGTTTTTTGATCCGTTGATTGTTCACATCAAAAACGTTAGCCAAATATCCCTATATGCTCGTGATGTTCCAAATTTAGCGCTGCAGTTAGCTGAAGAATTTTGGCCTGGGCCGCTTACATTGGTCCTTAAAAAACAAGGCATTGTACCTGATCTTGTTACTTCGGGTGGAGATACAGTTGCCTTGAGAATGCCAAATAATGAAATGACTTTGGAACTTTTGAACAAGTTAGATTTTCCCTTAGCTGCGCCCAGTGCAAACCCCTTTACCTACGTTTCACCCACTTCTGCTGCTCATGTTTTGGATCAATTGGATGGTAAAATTCCTTATATATTAGACGGTGGAAACTGCCAAGTTGGTATTGAATCTACTATTGTGAGAGTTTTGGAAGATACCATCGAAATATTGAGGCCAGGTGGTATATCAGAAGATGCTTTGAGAGATTTTCTGCCTGATGTAAATGTCGTTGAATTTCAAGAAATTACATCCTCTCCTATTTCTGCTCCAGGTCAATTGGAACATCATTATTCACCCTTTTGTAAATTATACCCTGCAGAAATTTATTCCCAATTGAATGTCAGCATAGATGCAGTCATTTATTGGAGCAAAGATTCGAAGAAAAAATCAAACTCAACCATGGAAGCATTTTACTTAACTGAAGATGGCAATTTCCTCGAAGGGAGTAAAAACCTGTTCGCATTGTTGCGCAGGCTAGATAAAGAAAACTTTAATAATGTGTTATTTGAATGGGCTCCAAACGAGAATTTGGGTGTTGCGATTAATGATCGACTCAAGCGCGCGAGCGCAAAAAGGGTATCAATAATCAAAGATTAGATCTGAATATCAGAATCATCCAGTTCTTCGGTGATAAATTCTAGGGTATTGTCAAGAATGAACCAAAAATCTTGCGGTGCTTCAGATAAATCCTTCATGGGGTGTTTGCAGCCAAATGTATGATCTTGATTTTCAATTTCAATTTTTATACTGTGGTCACAAGCTGCATAAAGATTTCTGGCTGCCTCAATGGGAACCACAATATCTGAATTTCCGTGAATCATTAACCACGGTTTAGTCAAGATGCCTGCTGCTGATAGAATGTTATATTCTTTGCTGTGCATTTCAAGATCTTGCCAAATAATGTAATTCAAAGGCATTTCTTGTTGGGTTCTGGCATTCATTATTTGAACGGTTTCTTGGGACTTCCATTCGTTTTTATCGATAGCTTTAAACAAAGACTCATAACTATCGATGGCTGACCAAGTCACTATTTTGTCTACATAATCAGGAAATTTTGAGGCGAATAAAATCACGTTAGCACCTCCTCTGCTATGTCCGAGCCAGGAAATCTTTTCAGGATGTAGGTTGTATTCTTGGCAAGCTTCGTTTACCAGCCAAAGTGCGATAGATTCCATATCGCGAAGTTCCTGGGTGACCGTATTATGAGCAAATCTTGGGAGATCATCAAAATCTCTGCGATCAACTCCATTGTGGGTGAAGTTAAACGTAACGACAGCTGTGTTTTCTGTTACCAGGAAATCATGCAAATGCGGAACAAAGGCCCAATCTTTAAAGCCCTTGAATCCGTGCACATAAATGATGGTTTGAATTCCTTCACTGGAGGGAAATTCGGGTAAAAACAAATCGACGGCCATGTTATGACCGTCGATTGTTGTAATTACCGATGAAATTTTTCGGTTCACGCGGTGCCCAGGACCGGAGTCGAACCGGTACGAGGGTTAGCTCACTGGTGTTTGAGACCAGCGCGTCTACCGATTCCGCCACCTGGGCCTCTCATTTGAGGAGTGCAAAAATACAATAATTTTCAATTATTACAAAATTTATTACTCAATTAGCACAGAATTATGCCTTTTCCATTCAATGATTTCCATGTTAGAAATGCTTCCTTGATTGATTTGAAACCTCAATGCCGTTCTAACTTGATGAAAACCATGCAATCCGCAGGCACCAGGATTCAAATACATCCAACCAAAGATGGGGTCATTTTTTACTTGAAGAATGTGTGAATGTCCGCAAATAAATAATTTAGGTTTGAAGTACGCGGCCTTACCTATGATTTTAGGATTGTACTTTCCGGGTTTACCACCAATGTGAGTCATGAAGACCTTTACCCCTTCAATTTCGAATTGATTGATTACGGGGTGATAATTTTTCACGTCGGTGCCATCAATATTACCATGAACACCTCTGAGTGTTTTCTGGCGTTTCAGAATATCTTGATGCATATCGAGGTTAAGCCAATCTCCGGCATGCCAAACTTCATCGGCCCATTCAACATGTTGAAGAATGCCTTCATCTATATATCCGTGATTATCACTGAGCAGAAGTATTTTCATATTTTCTCCAACTTTTAAATAATTCAACTGTATTCAGTCCAACTATAATTGAAATGATAGAATACCAAGGAAGCAAGTATCTAGCAGCTCCTACAGGTCCCAATAATAGGAGATAACATCCAAAAGCCATTAAAACTATGAACGTTGCAGAATCGATTGGCTTCTTTTTAGAAAGCAAAAAAGTAGACGCTACCAATAACATTATTTTTAACAATCCAATTAAGGCGAATATTGCCATATAGACCCACTCGTAAATAGGTCGTTTTTGTTTCTGGGGATTTCCATCGTTAACACCTAAAAATCCGGATGATTTAGGCCAATTCCAAAAGACCATGGCGTCATATCTGCCCGGATCGATAAGGGTTTGCAAGGATCCTTTAAAATGTATCCATGCATAATGAACAGGATAATTTAGAATTGATTCTTGGGTTTTGGATTTCATGAATGAGTCTACCACCCTATTTACATGAATGTTTTTCTTTATGAATTCTGATTCGACCGAATATACTGAATCAACAACTTCAGGATTCATGACTTGATGCAGCAATAATTTCCGGTTATAATAATAGGAATTGGTGGTCCCCATGGAGGTATAGGTTGGTAATTGATGTTTTTGAAGATTAAAGAATGTCCATCCCCCGAAAAAGAAAAAAGGGAACATCATTTTGATCCAATTGCGCTCGTGATTCAATAAAAACTGTATCACTGGAAGAATGAGTAAATAAAAGAAAATGGGCTTAAGTCCGATGATAAATGCCACTGTAAGGCCGGTATTTTTTCTTAGAAGAAGCTGTTTGAATATGATCAATAGCAATAATTGCGCGAGTATATCTGGCAGCTCTAGGGCCGTATAATAGAATTGAAGGGGGTAGCTTACTAATAAAATCAAGACCCAATTAAATTGTTTTTCGGCATTCAAAACTTGGAGAATTTGGTATACCAAAACTGGAATATACAGTGACGCCATTAATTGGATGGCTCTAAGTGAAAAGATGCCGGGCGAATCTGTAAATGGGAATTCAAGAAAAGAAAGCGCCGGATAAAGCGGTGACCTTCGCAATTCTGCCAATGGTGTATCTGAAATTTGGACTTTTGATATCCAACTTAATGCTGTTTTGATGTATTCGGCAGTGTCTAACAACTCTGCAGGAATGAAATAATGCCACACTACAGCTGATAATGCAGCAATTGAATACACTTTCGCCCAAGTTTTAGAATAGGTATTTTTAATTTGAGCAATCATTTATAAAGCCATTGTAAAATAATGGAAATGATGGTTGTGAACAAAAATAGAGCTAGTTTAACTTCAAACTTTTGGGTCTTATACACTAATATAGACAAACCGAAAATAAGTATTGGTAAAAGAATGTGACGGATCTGAAACGGAGGTCTAAATTTAAAAGGACTTATATATTGAAAAGTAGTATTGTTACTTTCCAAGGCAAAACGTGCATTTAAATAAATTGGGGTCAAATATACATAGGCCATTTGACCGGGTGTAACTCTGTAATAGGTGGCCTCATCAACTTCCACTTGAATCACTTGGCCCGTTTGAGGATCAGTTAATATTAGAGAGAAATCGAGTTGTTTATTGATTTTAATTTCTTCTTGTAAATCAAGTGCCAAATCAGTGTTGGCAACCTCCATATTTTTGATTAATGGTGGAAGAACTTCATCGAGAATATGTAAAAGCGAGATAAAGCAGAATAACACTGCCAATAACGAGGCGAAACGAGAGAGTTTGACTTCCATTTCGCCTTTATAAGCTTAAATTTCTGTGTTACTATCCCACTGTTCGAGGTAGTCTGCTACTTTTCTAACGAACATACCACCAAGCGCACCGTCAACCACTCTATGGTCATAACTATGGCTTAGATACATCATATGTCGAATAGCGATTACATCACCGTGTTCAGTTTCAAGTACTGCGGGTTTCTTACGAATAGCACCAACGGCCATAATGGCTACTTGGGGTTGATTGATTACAGGAGTTCCAAATACATTTCCAAAGGAACCTACGTTTGTAACCGTGTAAGTACCGCCTTGAATTTCATCTGGGCTTAATTTGTTGTCACGAGCTCTAATGGCAAGTTCATTAACGGCTCTTGTGAGGCCTAAAAGGTTCATTGAATCAGCATTTTTAATTACGGGCACAATGAGGTTACCATTTTTCTGAGCTACAGCCATTCCTATATTGATTGACTTTTTCTTGATGATTTTATCTCCATCAACCGAAACATTGATCATTGGAAAATCTTTGATCGCTTTAGAAATAGCCCACAAGAAAATGGGGGTAAAAGTGATGTTTTGTCCTTCGCGTTTCTTAAACGAATCTTTAACCTTGTCTCTCCATTTTACCAAATTGGTCACATCCGCTTCAACGAAACTCGTTACGTGTGGAGATGTATGCATACTCATCACCATATGATCTGCGATAAGTTTGCGTACTCTATCCATCTGAATGATTTCATCTCCATTATCCAGAGATTTAGCCACAGGTAGCTGATTGTTGGTTGCTGGTACTGGACTTGGTGCGGCTTGTACTTGGGTTGAAACTGGAGCAGCAGTAACTACATGAGCTTGAGTTTGAATGGCAACATTACTTCTGTTGTTCAAATAAGTAAGAATATCTGATTTAGTCACTCTGCCTTCTAATCCTGTACCCGGTATTTTCTCCAATTCATTGAAAGATATTCCTTCTTGAGAGGCGATATTCATCACCAATGGAGAATAGAATCTCGATCCAGAACCTTTTGTAATTGGGTTTATTGTTTGTTCGACAGCGGCTTGAACTTGATTTTCTATGACATTTACTGCTTCTGCTACTACTTCAGGCACTATATTAGCAGTGCTTTCATTAATGGGAGTTGTTGAATTAGCAGCACTCGCGCTCGCACCTTCTGCATCAATAAATGCTATGGGCTCACCTACTTTAACAACGTCTCCATCTTGAAACAATTGCTTAGTCAGAATACCTTCTTCAGTGCTAGGGATTTCGTTATCTACTTTATCTGTAGCGATTTCAACCAGTGGTTCGTCTTTAGCAACGTGATCACCTACATTTTTCAACCAGCGAATCACAGTTGCTTCGCTGATACTTTCACCCATTTTGGGAACGAGGATTGGTTTTTCTGCCATAGGAATTAAAGTACAAATTTCGTATTTTTCCTTGGGTTCGCCAACTCAAATTTCAGAACCAATATCTACAATCTTCATAAGTGCCTCAATTTCAGTTTGTTTTTCACTGTCATGTTGATCACCATAAGCGAAATGTAGATTTCTAAGTACCCGTTTAAAGATGTCAATTGGAGTGCATGGCTGGTAAAATTGGGTTTGTTTTTCTACTTTAATCACTTTCAAAAAGGCATCAATGCTTTCTTCTGCAAAGATTTGTCCTTTACTAAACGGATTTATATAAAATAAAACTTTGCCACTAAAATTTTTCAGATTTATGTCTTCAGGTTCATAAAAACCGTTGGTTTTCATGTCTGAATGCAATTTACCATAGGCTAAAATAAAATGTTGAGGGAGGTTAACTCCAAACAATGGAATTCCAAGGCTATTGGCAATCTGTATATACAGCATGGCCAATGAAATGGGATTCCCTTTTTTAGTCTCCATAACCCTAGTTATCAAAGAATTATCTGGTGAATGATACTGTGTATTATTTCCTGTAAAACCATATTCTTTGAATATAACATGATTCAAAATTTGAATTTGATCTAATGGATTTTCGACACCCGATAATTTCACCCACGCATCAATTTTTATTCTATTCAAATGGGCCTTGATAATTCCCTCGCTTAGCCCTGGATATTGAACTCTACTGGCTAAAACCCAAGCCTGTAGGGTATTTCTTTGATCATCAAGGAGCCAATCGTTCACCGCCGAATGAAGTGCTTTTCTCTGAATGAGTTTAAGAATTAATTCAATTTGATTGGAACAGTCTTCAAACTGTTTTGACAAGTACGCTTCTTCTAGGTCAGATAAAATCTCATCGCCCGATTCAAGAAGTTTATTTTCAACAATTTGAACCACTTCTTCATCTGAATCATCCAATAGTTTCAGCAGAGCATGAAGTTCGTTTTTCTCCATTTCAATAAGGCAATTACTTTTTTGCTGCATTCTTCATAGCAACTTTCTTCTTTGGAGCAGCTTTAGCACTAGACTTAGTAGCTGTTTTTGTAGTTTTTGTTGACTTTGAAGTTTTAGAAACTATATCTTTCGCCAATTCTTGAATAACTGCATAAGAAACGTCTTCAACTGCCATTCCTTTGGGCATCTTGATATTTTCTTTCCCGTATTTTATGTAAGGACCGTATCTACCATCCTGAACTGAAACATCTTCATTTTCAGTGAAAGTTTTTAAGATTTTCTTATTATCGGCTTCCGCTTTTTTAGTTATTAACTCAATGGCTGAGTCTAATGTGATTTGGAATGGATCCTGATTTTTGGGGATACTCGCAAATAAATTCCCATGTTTGACGTATGGTCCGAATCTACCCGCTCCTACAGTCACCTTTTTATCTTGATAAACACCAAGATCTATTGGAAAACTTGGTTTTGAAAAGTGATCATCCAAAAGCGCAGTAATTGAATCTTGATTCAGACTCATTACGTTGATTTCCTTAGAAAGATTGATGTATTTATCAGCTAACTTCAAATATGGGCCATAACGACCATTACCAACCACAACTGGCTCTCCCTTGTAATCGAAACCATTGTTCAATACTGAAAGCAATTGAATGGCATCATTAAATGTCACAGATTCCAATCGTTGGGTAGACAACAAACTAGCATAAACGGGTGTTTCTGTCTCTTCTCTGCTTCCTAATTGAACCATGGGTCCGTACTGCCCCATTCTAACCAATACCGTTTTACCGCTTATTGGGTCAATACCTAAAATTCGTTCCCCATTCACTCGAGATGCTGTTTCAGAAACAGATTGTAAATTGGTTTTGAAGGGACCATAAAATTCTTCCAGCATATTTTGCCAGCTTTTAAGTCCTTCGGCAATTTCATCAAATTCTTTTTCAACGGCCGCCGTGAAGCCATAATCCATGATATCAGAAAAATGGCTTGCCAAGAAATCGGTCACAAGCATTCCTATATCGGTAGGAAACAATTTGTTTTTCTCCGCTCCATAATTCTCTTTGATGACCTGATCCGTCAAATCTGACCCCTTAAGCGTAAGGATTTTAATTGAACGCTGTTGAGCTACTCTTGATTCAGTTTGGATATATCCTCGTTGTTGAACAGTTTTGATGGTTGGTGCATAGGTTGAAGGTCTACCAATGCCTAATTCCTCCAATTTTTTAACCAATGCTGCTTCAGAATACCTAGGTGGATGTTTATCGTATTTCTCAGTGGCTACAACCGAATGATTAACCAATGCTTCATTTACAAACATTGCAGGCAACATACCTTCTTGGTCTTGATCATTCTCATCGTCGGTACTTTCTAAATACACTTTGAGAAATCCTTCAAACTTAACTACCTCACCTTCGGCTTTGAAAATGCTGGTATTCTTGTCATTGCCAATATTCACGACGGTTTTCTCCAATTCTGCACGCGACATTTGCGAAGCTATTGCACGCTTCCAAATTAATTCATACAGCTTTTTTTCTTGGGGATTAGAACCCGCTGAATGATTATTGAAATACGTTGGCCTTATGGCTTCGTGTGCTTCTTGAGCACCAGAAGTTTTTGTATTGAAATTACGTGGATTCGAGAATTTCTCTCCGTATGCAGATAATATTTCATTTTTTGCACCCTCAATGGCTGTACCACTAAGGTTAACAGAATCTGTTCTCATGTAACTGATATGTCCGTTTTCGTATAGTTTCTGTGCAATTTGCATAGTACGAGTAACGTCATATCCGAGTTTCCTTGAGGCTTCTTGTTGTAGGGTTGAAGTTGTAAACGGAGGTGCTGGATTTCGGTAAGTTGGTTTAACTTCAATAGTATTCACCTGGAAATGAGCGCCTTTTAATGTCTCTAAGAAGTTTTTAGCTTCCTCGCTAGTTTTAAACCGTTGAGGTAAATCGGCTTTAAATTTTTTACCTTTCGACGTTTCAAATTCAGCACTTACCTTAAAATCTGCTGTTGTATTGAATTCGGTGATTTCTCTTTCGCGTTCAACAACCAATCTAACCGCTACCGATTGTACGCGGCCCGCACTCAAACCCGTTCTAACGCGAGTCCATAAAACGGGAGATAACGAATACCCCACAATTCTATCTAAAATTCTACGCGCTTGTTGAGCATCTACCAGAAATTGATCAATGTCTCTGGGATTTTCAACGGCTCTTAAAATAGCGGGTTTAGTAATTTCATTGAAAACAATTCTCTTTGTTGGGATTTTTTTAAGCCCTAATTCTTCGTAAAGGTGCCACGAAATAGCTTCACCCTCGCGGTCCTCGTCCGTTGCTAACCAAACAATTTCCGATGATTTTACAAGTTTTTTTAGTTCACGAACCAGTTCTACCTTATCATCAGAAACCACATAATGCGGTTGAAAGCCATTTTTGATATCTATGGCATTGTTCCCGTCAACTAGGTCACGTATATGACCTTTACAGGAAACAACTTTAAAATCAGAGCCTAAAAACTTTTCAATGGTTTTGGCTTTTGCGGGTGACTCTACGATAACGAGGTTCTTCATGAATGTGGAAATAAATTATTGAGCTGAAAAAATGATTGTTCTTGAATAAGTACCGGTTTCTGTAGTGAGTTTAACAAAATAGATTCCGTTTTGTGTGTTTTTGGGCGCTTCAATTTTAAATTCTTCAGTTCCCAAGTTAAGGGACCCTTGAAAAATGTCTTGAATTTTACGACCCGAGTAATCATATAATGCTAAAGATGCATTTTGAGTTGGAACTGATGAATTAATACTGAAGGTTGCGAATTCATTGGTGGGATTTGGATATAATTGAAATTTAAATCCTTCCTTTTCAAGTGTACTTTCACCGGCAAACCATTGACCAATATTGATATTATCTATATAAACGGGGTTTCCACCTGCACTTTGAATTTCAAATTTAAAAATCACATTGGTTTTATTTCCGTAGCCGATGTTATCTAAATTGCCAATACCGTGTCTTTTCCAATGACTTGGTGAAGATGGTACCCAATTAGAGGTATAAGAAGCACCCGTGTATGAAAGTGCGGTTCCAGATCGTTCGTAAATTTTCTTGAAAGTGGCTCCACAATCATCGGATGCATAAACTCTCAGAATTTCGGTTACATCAGCTTTAGATTGCGTGTAAGAGCAATAAAAAGTCATTTTACCCCCTGAACCACCCGGAATTTTGGTCATATCAATATTTGGAGTTACGAATGTGTAAAGGTTTCCAACATTGGTGCTATTGGTTGCGATATTAGCTACATAACATTTAGAGCCAGTGAACGCTGTTTTATTGGTTACTGCAAATTGATATGGAGATGGCGATAGATTTTTGAAACCTAAGCTTTCTGGGTCAGCGCCTTCAAAACCTTCCTCGTAATTTGGAACAAGTGAGCCATTTTTGGGTAAAACAGTGATGTAATTATCTTTTTTAATGGTATTAGTACCTTTTGAATTTTGCGCGAGTAATGAAACCGTATAAACACCAGGAGTTTGATATATAACCGTAGGGTTAATATCAGAAGATGACGGAGTTGATGCGCCGGTAAAAGTCCAACTTCTCACAGTAGGTGCACCTTTGCAACTCAGATCAAAAAATTGAACTGGGCTGCCCGCACAAATTACTCTTGTACTTGAATTAAAATCTGCCACTGGTGTTACAGATGATTTGGTTACGCCTGTAGCCAATAGGTTTGACGCTGTCACATTAGAAGATCTTGGTGTGCTCTGAAGTTCACCGTGCATGATGGCTATTTGATCAAAGGTGAAGACCGACATACAATCACCTCTGGAATAATCCATGAAATTCTCCCACATATCGGGTAAATTTGGATTGTCATTACTACAAGAATTACTATTAGTTGGGCAGTTAGCATTGGTAAAAGTACTCGCAACTGGAGGAGTGTCATCGCACAAATCGCCGCCATTACAACCACTTTGAAACGTATGATATAACCCTAGCCAATGACCAACTTCGTGTGTCAATGTTCTTCCAAAATCATTGGGGTCAGCAGTTCCAATGGTACCCACTCTATCGTGTCTTATTACAATGCCATCTTTAGTGAATCTGGCAGAACTTGGAAAAACAGCGTAACCCAAAACGGTTCCACCAGATGAAGACGAAGAAACAATATTGTCTACAACCCAAATATTCAAGTATTTTTTATAATCCCAATATACTAAATCCTTTACCGGCTCCTCATCCATGTCCATTTGCAAGCCTACTGTAGTTTCTACACGATTGATTCCATCGAAACATTTCCCATTTGGATCAACTGACGCCAGTACAAAGGCAATATCTGCAGAACCAACAACATTCTTAAACGGTTCTCTTAGTTTTGCGATAGTAGAACCTTTGAAGCTGAAATCTTCATTTAAGACACGCATTTGGTCGAGAATCTGCTCTCTAGAAATATTATTGTCTCCATTAGTGTGCACCACGTGAAAAACGACGGGAATGGTATATTTTATGGCTCTTTTTTGAATGGATCTATAGTTTTTTTGAAATTCAGCCACTTCTGCAGGTCTATTTTGTTCCAAGATTCGTAATTCAGGATGCTTTTTGGATATATTCTGAAGGTGTAAATCAGACCCACAAACATGTTGTCCATAAGACAAATAAGTGTTTGCAACGGCAATAGATAATAGAATGAGACGTTTCATTTTCGCTTGCAAATAAAGTTTAAAAGTGTGGTACATGGATAAATCTGTCATAAAAATGAGATGTATTTTGTGAATAACTAGTGTGAAGAGAACAAGATATAGGGTGTTTGAAATGATATATATATTTTCCATAGGAAAAATAAACCACCGCCAAAAAATCGATTTGGTACCGTTTTATATGTGGATTAATTTTTCTGAAGTTCTTCATGGCTGATTTTAGGTTTTCCTGTTTTTTACGGTTGAATTGCCGGTCAAGTAATTGTTGAATTTCCGGAAATAATGCGCCAAAAAGTGGTCTGTTTATGAATCGAGTTTTGACCTCGGTGAAATGACAACAACCACTGGAGAATGAAATAATATCAACTTCGAATTTGCCGGTTCTCCAATTTTGTTCCATGATTTTATGCCCATTTGAAATCAACCAATCTCTAGCTTCGGCCTCTCCCATTCTTCCCCAAAATTGATTATTCAAGTTCATTGCGCCCCTTTTTATGATGCAATTATAAAGGGGTGAGTCATAGGTTCCTAATGATAGTATTAACTTTGCTAAATGGATTTTTGCGTTTTTCACAAATTAACGAATGAAGGTTATTCCATTACGTGGGACAAACAAAAACAATTGTTTCTGCAGTTAATTGACAATAAAAAGTTAGGCGCGGATCTTCCTCACCATTGCATCAGTGTTGAACATCCTCATGTGTACACCTTTGGACTGCATGCAAAACAAAACAACATGTTGGCTACACCTCAAATGCTCCAAAAAATGGGCGCAGAAACATATGAAATTGAGCGTGGGGGTGACATTACTTATCACGGACCAGGACAATTGGTAGTTTATCCCATTTTAGATTTAGAAAAATTGGGCATAGGTCTGAAATCGTATGTGGAAGGATTGGAGTCTTGTATCATTTCGGTTTTGAATGATTTTGGAATTAATGCTGGTATCATTAAAGGCCGTGTAGGTGTTTGGGTGGACATTGGATCGTCATCAGAAAGAAAAATTGCCGCAATTGGCATTAAAAGCAGCCGATATGTTACTATGCACGGAATTGCTTTGAATGTAAATACAGACCTTAGCATGTTCAATCACATTGTTCCTTGTGGCATAGTTGACAAAGGGGTAACTTCGATGGAGAAAGAATTGAACGAAAAAATTGATCTGTTTGAAGTAAATCAAACATGGATAAAACATTTTTGTCGTAAGTTTGGACTATTAGAAAAAAAATGAAAAAGCCTAATTATTTAGTTATTGGAATCATCGCCCTAATATTCACGATGGTTACCTACAGTTGTTCAAGCTACAATGGTTTGGTAGATCTTGATACAGAGGTTGAAAACACTTGGAATAACGTTGAAACACAGTACCAAAGAAGGGGTGATTTGATTGAAAACTTAGCCAAGACAACCATGAAATCAGCGGAAGTTGAAAAAAGCATATTATCTGAAGTGATTTCAGCGAGAACTGCCGCTAAAGAAATTAAATTAACTCCTGATCAATTGACACCTGAAAACTTACAGAAATTCCAAAAAGCACAGGATAACTTAAACAGTGCCTATAGCAGAAGCATCAATGTTTTATTTGAACGCTATCCAGATTTGAAAAGCATGCAGAACTTTGCAAAGTTGAACGATGAAATTTCAGGTACTGAAAATAGAATTAGTACTGCCAGAACTGATTTCAACGAAGCCATCATGAAGTACAACAAAAAAGTGCGCAGATTCCCGAGTAATATTTTTGCAAATATATTTGGGTTCGAAAAGAAAGAAGGATTTAAGGCAGACGAAGGCAATGAAAAAGCGCCAGATATGTCTGAAATCTTGAAATAATACTTAATGTCAAGAATGTTTCCATTTTTACGCAAATTTTCGCTTGCTGGTCAAATCAACGGTTCGTTGGTGAGCGAAGCTATTGCGAAAGTTGAAACAACTACTTCGGCTGAGATCAGAGTACATTTTACCACCTGCCCATCGAAATTATCATTGTTAGACGAAGCTCAAACCATTTTCAATCAGCTTCAAATGCACAAAACAGAGAATAGAAATGGGGTACTCTTATTTCTTAGATTAAAGTCAAAAGAGATTGCAGTTATTGGAGATGAAGGTATACATCAGAAAGTAGGTACTGATTTCTGGGAAGCTGTTAAAGAGGAAATCATTGAAACGATTCACAGCAACAACTTGAATGATGGAATTGTGAGAGGTGTTGAAGTGGTGGGCAGGCAATTAGCGAAACATTTCCCACCTTCGGCTGAGAATCCCAATGAACTTTCGAACGAGGTAACCAGTTCTACCGGCTTTTTTTAATTTATCTGAATGCGTTTTATTCTTTTTAGCTGCTTATTTCTGTTGAATCATGCGGTTTTTGCTCAGCAAAAACTCCCTGAATATGTTAATTACGTCAATGATTTTGCTGATGTACTCAGCAATGATGATGAACATTATCTCAATAATGAACTACTTAAACCATTTACCGATTCTACCAGCGTTGAAATTGCCGTAGTCATTGAGAAATCTTTGAATGGCGTTGATGTCTTCGATAGAGCCATGTTCATAGCTAGAGGTTGGAAGATTGGCGATGAAAAATTAAACAGCGGAGTACTTGTATATCTGGCTGTAGACGATCGAAAATACCACATTGTTACCGCTGATAAAACGCAAGGATTACTTACCGATGGTGTTGTGGGTGAAATTGGGAGACAAGAACTCGTTCCTGGATTGAAAAAAGGAGACTATTTCAATGGAATCAGAAATACCGTTTATGCGTTAGCTCTCACTGTCAAAGAAGATTTTAAGGGCAAAACCCGTGAAAAGAAGAAGAAAGAAGAGTTTCCGTATGCGGTAATTCCTATCTTATTTTTCATCCTGTTTTACCTCATTTTTATTCGCAGAGGCGGCGGCGGTGGATTTTCTCGAAGGGGATTTTACAGCCCCCCTGTTTTTTTCTGGGGAAGCGGTTTCGGCGGAGGCAATTCACACGGAGGTTTTGGTGGAGGCAGTGGCGGCGGATTCGGTGGATTTGGCGGCGGCGGCGGATTTAATGGTGGGGGTGCCGGCGGAAGCTGGTAATTTTCGTAAATTCGCGGTTTATGTCGGATTTCCAGAATGACATCCATACTCCTGGGCCTGAAAAAGGCATCATTGAAGTAATTGGTGCAAGAGAACACAATCTTAAAGAAGTATCGCTGGAAATTCCACGCAAATCTTTGGTGGTTTTTACGGGTCTATCGGGATCAGGAAAAAGTTCACTCGCTTTTGATACCATTTTTGCTGAAGGCCAACGAAGATATTTAGAAAGTTTCTCTGCCTATGCCCGACAATTTGTTGGGAATATGAAACGCCCTGACGTTGATAAGATTAAGGGATTGAGTCCGGTAATTGCCATTGAACAAAAGACGGTTTCTAGAAATCCCAGGTCTACTGTTGGAACCGTTACCGAAATTTATGATTTTCTGCGCTTACTTTATGCTAGAGCGGGTGAAGCTTTTAGCTATTTGAGCGGAGAAAAAATGGTTCGCTTTTCAGAAGAACAAATCCAAGAATCAGTATTAAAGTCCTTCGAAAACCAAAAAATCACCCTTTGCGCCCCGGTCATTAAGGGTAGAAAAGGGAATTACCGCGATTTGTTTGAGCAAATTAAAAAACGCGGGTTCAATAAAGTGTATGTAGACGGTGTGGTTATGGACATCACCACCGGTATGCAATTAGACCGCTACAAAATTCACGATATTGACATTGTCATTGATCGTTTGGAAGTCAAATCTTCATCGCCACTAAGGCTAAACGACAGTGTAAAAACTGCTCTAAAAGTGGGTGATGGTTACCTTACTGTGTTGGATGAAAAAGGCATTCCCTACCCTTTTTCGAAGTTTTTAATGGATCCTAAAACGGGATTAAGTTATGCCGAGCCTCAGCCCAATTCATTTAGTTTCAATTCTCCTTATGGGGCTTGTCAAGCTTGTGAGGGACTTGGAGTGAAATCTGAGGTGAACCTTGAATTCATCATACCTAATCCTAAAATATCTATTAACAAGGGCGGTATTGTTCCGGTGGGTGAACTCAGAGAAAATTGGACATTCCAGCAATTGCGCAGCATCGCTAAGATGTATAAATTTAGTTTGGCTGACCCCATTGAATCGCTGACAAAAGAACAATTAAACGCCGTTTTATACGGGGTTGAAGATCCCATTGAAATCAAAATAAACAGCGGTGAAAATAAAGGCCGAACTTATGAGAGCACCTTTAAGGGTGTTATAAAAATTGTTTCAGACTCTTATTTTGAATCTGATGATGATAGAATGCAACAATGGGCCGAAGAATTCATTCACGAAGTTAAATGTCCGGAATGTCAAGGTGCGAGATTGAAGCAAGAATCACTGCATTTCAAGATTGGAAATAAGAATATTTCGGAGTTGTCTTCCATGAATATTTCTGATCTCCATGATTGGATTATGCAGGTGGAACCGCTTTTAACAGACAGACAAAAAAGCATTGCTACCGAACTTTTGAAAGAAATTTCAGCTAGATTGTCTTTTTTGGTGGGTGTTGGATTGGGATATTTGAGCTTGAATAGCCCAGCAAAAACTCTTTCTGGGGGTGAAGCACAAAGAATTAGATTGGCCACCCAAATAGGTTCTAAACTGGTTAACGTCTTGTATATCTTGGATGAGCCGTCTATTGGATTGCATCAGAGAGACAATGAAAAACTGATTCAGAGCTTAAAAGATTTGCGTGATATGGGCAATTCTGTGCTTGTAGTTGAGCACGACAAAGACATGATGTTGGCCAGCGATTGGCTGGTTGAAATAGGTCCTCATGCCGGCAAAAAAGGCGGTCAAATCATCGCGAGTGGGACCGTTTCAGATTTCTTGAAATCAGATACCACAACCGCAAGATATTTGGCAGGAAAGGAACAAATTGCCGTTCCAAGTTCAAGGAGAAAATGGACCGATAGCATCAAATTAAAGGGATGTAAAGGACATAATTTAAAAGGGACCGATTTAGAAATTCCTTTGGGAGTTTTTGTTTGTGTGACAGGAGTTAGTGGTAGCGGAAAATCATCGATGATCAACGAGACCCTCTATCCTCTAGCTCACCAAAGAATTTACGGCTCACATTACAGAGTTTTGGAACATGATTCTATCTCTGGCTTGGAGCACATTGATAAAGTCATTCGAATAGATCAAAGTCCCATAGGAAGAACCCCCAGAAGCAATCCAGCGACTTATGTAGGTGTATTTCAAGAAATCAGAAATCTTTACGCGAACCACCCTGAAGCAAAAATAAGGGGCTACAAACCCGGAAGATTCTCGTTCAACGTAAAAGGTGGAAGATGCGAAGAATGTTCAGGTGGAGGTAGAAAAGTGATTGAGATGAACTTTTTGCCCAATGTAGAAATCGAGTGTGATGTTTGCCTTGGTAAACGCTACAACAGAGAAACATTGGAAGTTAGGTACAAGGGAAAGAGTATTTCGGACGTGTTGGACATGCCCATTTCTCAAGCAGTAGAGTTTTTTGAGCACATACCCTTGATTCACCGGAAGATCAAAACGATGGAAGAAGTGGGCTTGGGTTATATCACTTTGGGTCAAAGTAGCACCACATTGAGCGGCGGAGAAGCCCAAAGGGTAAAACTCGCTACAGAATTGAGCAAAAGAGACACTGGAAAAACTCTTTACATTCTTGATGAACCCACTACAGGTCTTCATTTCGACGATATCAAACAACTTTTAGGTGTTCTTCAAACATTGGTAGACAAAGGCAACACTGTTTTGGTCATAGAACACAACATGGATGTCATCAAAGTGGCAGATTGGCTGATTGATGTAGGTCCAGAAGGCGGTGTTGGAGGTGGAGAGATTGTGGGAGTTGGAACCCCTGAGAAAATTGCAAAGTTACCTCAATCACATACGGGAAGATTTTTGAAGTTGGAGTTGTGAGGGTGGTGATCGGTAATCGGTAATCGGTAATCGGTGATCAGATTTCAGCTATCAGCGGTCAGCTTTCAGCCGACAGCCGACAGCCGACAGCCGACAGCCGACAGCCGACAGCCATCAGCTTTCAGCCGACAGCCGATCACCATTTAAGCCTTCGGCTTTTTGATGGTTGTTGGAGGTGGTTTAATGCCAGGAAATGCTTTAATTGTGCCGGAACCAGAGCCAGAAGGGGTTGGAGATGGATTGGGATTGTTTGGAAATGCTTGAATGGTTCCGCTAGAATTGGAGCCAGAGTTTATATCAGAATTAGAATTTTTTGGGGCAGAAGATTTTGAAGGGGCGGGCTTTAATTCTGAATTGTTGTTTGGCCTACCGTTACCGTTGCCACCATTTAAGCGGGAGTTTATTATCGAGGTCTTCTTTGTAGTGTCACAAAAGCAATTCTTGCATTTTGTCAAATAATAACCCTTAAGTCGAGAATCAGTAACTTTTAGAATCTCTTCTCTGTATATAGGTTCATCTAACCAAACTGTGTCGAATACGACCAAATTGGTCATGTATGTTGTATCAAATCTTTCGGGAGTGATTTCACGGCGTTCTCTTTCGGCAGCGCTTAAGTTGAATAGAACTCCGAATTTTATGTTCTCAATTTTATAATCGAGAACACGAACATCGTTATGGTATGTGAAACCATTAAAAGTTGATTGTGATAGATTTACAACTTCAAGTTTGTTACCAGTTCGATTTTCGTAAGATGCGAAAACACTGAAACCACCTGTAAGTCTAGCACGAACTCCTAACTCATATGAAAAAAACGGAGTAACATCAGTTGAAATATTTTCAGTGTTTTGAGATTCGTAACTGGTCGAATTTCTGTAAGCTTCTGTGTATTGTTGGGTACTGTAAAGATTAAAACCAATTCTCGCAGCGGCATACGGATAAATCAACCCTACCCTTTTTTCAAAACGTGCAATTCCATGGAAGTTGAAAGCAGATGTTTCCAATCGGGTGAAACCCTTATCTTCTAAATCTGTATTAAAAATCACATCGCTCTTTGGTCCGCGTCTAAAATGATTGAAATCCATTCCCAAGCCCCAATTAAATGAACCAATTTGTGTTTGTGGAACGAATTGACGTCCCCCGAAAAGAAAATGAAAACCAAATCCACTCACTTTATTCATCTGAGACCCCGGAACAAATTGAGCATCTGAATTACGGAATCGAAGAGAATCCCAAGAAATGGGATCCAAAAATGATTCCTGGGAATAATACAATCCGAGGGCGAAATCATTGATGTACCGCTTTGGCTTGGAGATATATTGATAAGTGGGCTCTGATTGCTGAACTGTGTATGCCACGCGTTCGTGTTGACTGGCAACCACATATTTGGCAATGCTTCTGTTGGAGGAGGAAATGCGAACGGTATCTACGCCGAGAGATGGGTCAGAGACTGGCTTTGTTGACTCGATGTAAACACCAGAATTTGGAGTGTTTTGGATTTTATAATTGTTTGTTTGGGCATTTACAAGGGCATTTTGCACAACAAACGGGGCTAAAAGGAAAAGAAATTTGCGAATCATACAAACAATTTAACACCAAATTTACGCATATCCCCCAAGAAGAAAGAATATACTTAACTTTGCAGGCCAGTTTATGTCAAGTTTGTCAGCCATCAGCCCCATTGACGGAAGGTATTCCAAAAACACCCAACCCCTACAATCGTTCTTTTCAGAAGCCGCTCTCATTCAATATCGTGTTCGAGTTGAAATTGAGTATTTAATCGCATTGTCGCATGTTTCATTGAAAGGATGGGACTTTGGAATGCTGTTAGATAAAGCCGTTGAATTAAGAAATTGGGCTAAAAACCTATCCGAAGAAGAAATTTTAGGAATTAAAGAAATTGAAAAAACGACCAACCACGATGTAAAAGCGGTGGAATATGCCGTGAAAAACAAGCTTGATTCTTTGGGACTTGATTACTACAAAGAGTTGGTGCATTTTGGATTGACATCTCAAGACATTAACAATACGGCTATTCCGTGGTCATTGAAAGATGCAGTTGATCAGGTTCTGATGCCCAAATTGATGAGCATTGTTGAGAAAATTGAATCACAAGGCGATCAATGGAAAGACCAACCTATGTTGGCTAGAACTCATGGACAACCAGCCAGTCCTACGAATTTAGGAAAGGAATGGTACGTGTTTGCCATTAGATTGAGGGGGCAAATTGAACCCTTGAATCACATTCCATACAAAGCTAAATTTGGAGGTGCGACGGGTAATTTGAATGCCCATCATATTGCATTTCCAGAAATTGATTGGATATCGTTTGCTGATAATTTCGTGAATTTACAGTTGGGATTGGTCAGGAATTCAATGACTACTCAGATTGAACCTTATGATTCATTGGCGGCTCAACTAGATGCATGGAAACGCATTGGTAATATAATGATTGATTTTTCAAGAGATGTTTGGACGTATATCTCTATGGATTATTTCAAACAAGAAATCAAAGCGGGTGAAGTGGGCTCAAGCGCAATGCCTCATAAGGTGAACCCCATTGACTTTGAAAATGCCGAAGGTAACTTAGGCATAGCCAATGCCTTGTTTGAGCATCTTTCGGGGAAATTACCAATTTCCAGATTGCAGAGAGATTTAACTGACAGTACGGTTTTAAGAAACTTAGGGGTTCCATTTGCACATCTTTTGATTGCTTTGAATAGTTTGGAGCGCGGATTAAATAAAATCATTTTGAATGCTCAAAAAATGGATGAAGATTTAGACAACAACTGGGCTGTGGTGGCTGAAGCTATTCAGACCATTCTTCGTCGTGAGAAATATCCAAATCCATACGAAACCTTGAAAGAATTGACCCGAAGCAACAGTAAGATTACCCGTGAGACCATTCACGAGTTTGTAGATACCTTAGATATTGAACAACGAATTAAAGATGAACTCAAGGGAATTTCTCCGAAAAATTACACAGGTGTTTACCCCAAAAAGGGTTAAAATACTCGGATTTATAATAATTGGATTTTTCACCTTGTTTACCGGTGTCTGGATGCTTGGTAGAAAGGCTCTTGTTGACTGGGGATTAAAAAAGGCTCAAACTAAATTAGCCCAAAAAGGTATTGAATTCAAAATTAAAAATGCCTCGTTTGACGGGATTTTTGGCATTCGTCTTGGCCAGGTTTATTTGGGGTCTAATACTTCAAATCATTCCCTCCCACCCTTGTTTGTTTGCGATACATTTGGTTTTTCTGTGGATTTTTGGAATACCCTTTGGCATGGGCCAAGTATTCAAAATTTGAAAATTGCTCATGGTGAGATGAACTTGTTTGATTCAGCGGGAATTCAGAATTTTCAGTTTAATTCTGAAAAGGAAGAGACATCCAAAGAACCACGCGAAAAAACAAACATGATCAAAGCTGCCCGTAAATTACTCGCTCAAGTGCCAAAAAATCTCCAAGTTAGAAATTTTAAAATCAGAATTCAAGATTCATCTGAAGTTTATAAAGCCAAAATTCAGAGTATAAGTTTTAAGGGAGAAAGCCTCAACGCCGAAATTGACCCTTATGTAATTACAGGACAATTAGATAGGACCGATCTCACAGGCAATATTGAATTTAATTGTACTGATCCTAATGGAAAAATCAAGTTGCCCGGTGGATTCTTTGGATTTGGAAAGGCAAAATTCGAAATTCAAGATCTCGTTGAAGGTAGTAATAATGAATTAGAAATAGTTGCTGACGGAAACATAGAAAACTTAAGACTGCTTCACCCTAGAATTTCTGATACTACTGTTCAGCTGAGCAATATTGCAGGTAATGTGAAAGTAAAATACAATTCAGGTGTTTTGGAACTTGATAGCAACAGTGCATTCAAATTAAATGCATTGAATTTTACTGCCGGGGGACACTATGAATGGGACCAAGGGAAAACCTATTGGGTTAACTTTAAAATCCCCACAAACCAAGGAAAAAATTTATTTTCTAGCCTCCCTGCGGGATTGTTTCAAAATACATCGGGAATTAAAACAACGGGTAGCTTCGGTTATCGCTTTTTTGTTTTCTTAGACGGCAACAAACTTCAAAATACTCGTTTTGAAAGCGAATTAACTGCAGATAAAGATTTCAAAGTCATTCAATGGGGACTTGCACAGCCTTCAAAATTAAATGGTTCTTTCAGTCATACTTATTTTAAGGGAGATAATGCAATGCGCACCTTTATGGTGGGGCCTAGCAATCCTAATTACACTTCCTACAATGATATTTCTCCTTTTGTAGTTAGAAGTGTTCTTAGATCTGAAGATCCATCGTTTTTCTATCACAAAGGATTTTATACCGAAGCCTTTAGAGGTGCATTGATACACAATTACCGAGCAAAGAGATTTGCACGCGGAGGCAGTACCATTAGCATGCAATTGATTAAGAACGTTTATTTGAGACAGCATAAAACCTTAGCAAGGAAAATAGAAGAAATCATGCTAGTTTGGCTCATTGAACGTGAAAGAGCGGTAAGTAAAAATCGCATGATGGAAGTGTATTTGAATTTAATTGAGTGGGGACCCAATGTGTTCGGTATTGGTGAAGCCAGTTGGTTCTATTTTCAGAAATACCCCATACAATTGAGTATTGGAGAGAGCGTATATTTGGCGTCTTTAATTCCTGCACCGAGTAAAGCGGCTTGGAGCATTGACTCATCAGGTGCAGCGAGTGAGCGTTGGAGCCGGTTTACCATTTTAAGAAATCGTTTTCTGGCTGTAGATAGTTTAGAATTTGACCGAGAAGATTTCAAAGTTCAACTACACCCCATGGCGGTGGAAAAGCTTAGAGGTCCACAAAAACGACAAATTGACGTTATTCCCGAAGAAATTGAAGATTTAAACTGACAAATTGACGCTACATTAAGGGTGGAATGAGATTTGTGCGTTCGAGAGCATGAATACACAACAATTCACCATCAAGACTCAAGAGACCTTGAATAATGCTCAGAACATGGTTCTGGCAGAAGGTCAACAGAGTATAGAATTAGCGCACTTGGTGTTAGCCATACTCAGAGAAGACGAGGAAATGATGAAATTTGTCGCAGGTAAAACTGGGGCCAATATATCCAATCTCGAAAAGGTACTTGAAATTCAAGCCAAAAAGTATGCTAAAGTTGCCGGTGGACAGATTTACGCATCGCAAGAAGTTAGTAGGGTTCTGGCAGTTGCTGAAAAATTCATGAAAGAATTCGGCGATGAATACATCACCAACGAACATGTATTGATGTCGGTACTTGAGAGTTCCGATGAAACATCCAGAGTATTAAAAGATGCTGGATTTAAGTTAAATGATTTAAAGAAGGCAGTTAAAGAACTTCGGGGAGGCCACAAAGTGGATAGCCAGACGTCTGAAAACCAGTTTAACGCATTGAAGAAATATGCACTTAATTTAAATCAAATGGCTCGTGAGGGCAAACTAGACCCGGTGATTGGAAGAGATGACGAAATTCGAAGAGTTTTACAAATATTAAGCAGAAGAACCAAGAATAACCCTGTTATAATTGGTGAACCGGGTGTGGGTAAAACGGCCATTGCAGAGGGACTGGCTCACAGGATCATTAGAGGAGATGTTCCAGAGAATTTAAAATCAAAGCAAATTTACAGCCTTGACATGGGTGCTTTGGTAGCAGGTGCAAAATACAAGGGTGAGTTTGAAGAACGTCTGAAAACAGTGGTGAAAGAAGTCACTCAAAGCAGCGGAGAAATTGTGTTGTTTATTGATGAAATTCACACCTTAGTTGGGGCTGGAAGAAGTGAAGGTGCCATGGATGCAGCAAATATATTAAAACCTGCATTGGCAAGGGGCGAACTTAGGGCCATTGGAGCCACTACCCTTGCAGAGTTTCAAAAATACATTGAAACGGATAAGGCATTAGAGAGACGTTTCCAGAAAGTAATGGTTGAAGAACCTGATACACAGGAGGCCGTTTCAATTTTACGAGGACTGAAAGAGCGCTACGAAGTGCATCACAAAGTTAGAATCAAAGACGAAGCCATTATTTCAGCGGTAGAAATGAGTCAAAGATACATCAGTGACCGTTTTCTCCCTGATAAAGCCATTGACCTTCTGGATGAAGCTGCCAGTAAATTGAGGTTGGAGATGGATTCAGTTCCAGAAGAATTGGATGAATTGAACCGTAGAATCATGCAATTGGAAATTGAGCGTGAAGCCATTAAACGTGAAAATGATGAAGCCAAACTGGGCAAACTTAACGAAGAAATAGCCAATTTGAGTGTAAGGCAAAATGAACTCAAGGCCCAATGGGAAAACGAGAAAAACATCCTCACTCAAATCCAACAGAAAAAAACAAACATCGAAAGTTTAAAATTGGAAGCTGAGCAGGCTGAACGTGAGGGTAATTATGGTAGAGTGGCAGAGATTAGATATGGATTAATTAAAAACAACGAAGAAGAGTTGTATGCTTTGACCATGAAAATGCGTGAGAACAAGACGGGCAAGGCATCGATGGTTAAGCAAGAGGTAGACTCTGATGACATTGCCGAAGTAGTGAGCCGATGGACGGGAATTCCGGTGAGTAAAATGCTTCAAAGCGAACGTGAAAAATTGTTGAGACTGGAAGATGAATTGCATAAGCGAGTAGTTGGACAGCAGGAAGCCATTTCAGCGTTGTCGAACGCCATTCGAAGAAGTAGAGCGGGACTTCAAGATCCCAAGAAACCCATAGGGTCGTTCATTTTCTTAGGAACCACGGGCGTTGGTAAAACTGAACTCGCAAAGGCGTTGGCAGATTATATGTTTAACAGCGACCAAGCCATGGTGCGCATTGACATGTCTGAATATCAAGAGAAACACACGGTGAGCAGACTTATTGGGGCGCCTCCGGGTTATGTGGGATACGATGAAGGCGGACAATTGACTGAGGCCATCAGACGAAAACCCTACAGTGTCATTTTGTTGGATGAAATTGAGAAGGCCCACCCCGACGTTTTCAATATTCTCTTGCAAGTTTTAGACGACGGACGGTTGACCGACAATAAAGGTAGAACCGCTAATTTTAGAAATACCATTATTATCATGACGTCTAATATTGGAGCAGATGTGATCAGGGAAAACTACGAGCAACTAACCATTACCAATTATGAAGAAGTTCAAGCAAAAACCAAAATTCAGGTTTTCGATATCTTAAAGCGTTCAATAAGACCTGAATTCTTGAACCGAATTGATGAAATTGTGATGTTTGAACCGTTGAACAGGGAAAACATCAGAGCCATTGCTCAAATCCAATTTGATCTTTTATATCAACGATTGAACGACGCGGGTTATCAATTGGATATCACTGAGGATGCGTTGGATTGGTTGGCTCAGTTGGGTTTTGACCCACAATTTGGTGCTCGTCCGTTGAAACGCGTGATTCAGAAAAAAGTGATGGACGAGTTAAGCAAGTTTATTTTGTCTGGTTCTGTAGATCCAGCCAAACCCATAAAAGTAGATTTGGCTGGAACAGAATTGGAATTTTCGCAGAATTAGTTTTTATATAAGGCAAAGTACCAAATAAACCAAAGCGGCAACTAAAGCACTTATAGGTATTGTTACAATCCATGCAAAAAGAAGGCTTCGGGTAACACCCCAACGCACAGCGCTCAATCTTTTGGTTGCTCCTACACCAATGATTGACCCGGTTATTGTATGGGTAGTACTTACGGGAACTCCCATTTGAGCTGTTAAAAACAAGGTAATTGCACCTGCGGTCTCAGCTCCTACTCCTTCTAACGGCGTTACTTTTGTGATTTTGGTTCCCATTGTTTTTACAATTTTCCAACCTCCACTAAGAGTTCCAAGTGCAATTGCAGTATAGCATGCTAATGGCACCCAATTGGGAATTTCTTTAAAATCAATAATCTGTCCGCTAGCTATCATGGCGGCGCCAATGATACCCATTACCTTTTGGGCATCACTTCCACCATGTCCGAGTGAAAATGCTGCTGAAGACAGTAACTGTAGTTTTTTGAACATGTTGTTCATTTTTGCCGCAGTTGGAACTTTTATCTTTTCTACATAAATATAGATACCCGCAAATAAAGCAAACATAACCATCATGATGTATGAAAGAGTTCTATTATCTGCTTTTTCGAGGTCTTTTCTCAAAGACTTAGCAACATCAATTTTATAAGCATCAATGAACTTTATTCTTTCTTTATCGCCCAAAGATAGTTTTGAAGAAATTGCCACTGCAGTTGCTGAATCGCCAATATTTGAAAGGTTCTCAAATTCAGGTTGACAAGTGTGAATTTTCTCTTTTGCTGCTTCATAAACGGCAATTTTTGAAGTATCAAAGAAGGCATCCTTCTTTAATGCCCCAAATCGAAGGATTTTCTCTACAACTTCTCTTTGTTTGTTGATTTGTATGTCAGATACATCTACATGAGAAATGATATTTTGAACTACATATTCAGAACCCTTAGATTTATATTCTTCGAGGAATGGTTTTGATTCTTCGAAATGCTGCACTGCTAAATCGTAATTGGCTTTAATCTTTAGGTCGTCTGGGTGTTTTTTCCATTCCTTTTTATATTTGTCAACACGGTAAAACTTCGAAAGGTTCTCTTCCAGTTTTACACCCATATAATAATCAAAAATCAGGAAAAGCGCAACCGAAGACACGGCAATAAAACTCAGCTTAAGCCACATTTTTCTAGAAATTGTAACCAAAGTGATATATGCAGAAAGTAACATTCCAATAATTGGAGCTAAGAAAATAAAGTAAATGGTTTTCATGATACTATCAGATTCTACAATTTGGCTGATAGGCATCATGCCTTTTTCCATAAAGGCATGCATTATAGCAGCTCCTGCAAATCCTCCAATAAGCGTATGTGAAGAAGAGGATGGAATACCAAACCACCAAGTTAACAAATTCCAAAATATGGCTGCTAGCAAACCAGATAAAATCACATCTAGCGTAATGTAATTTTCAGCGACTGTTTTTGAAATTGTATTTGCAACCGCATGATCTTTAAACATGAAAAATGCCACAAAATTGAACATAGCAGCCCAAAGTACTGCTTGAAACGGAGTTAATACCTTGGTACTAACGATAGTAGCGATTGAATTTGCAGCGTCATGGAAACCATTGATATAATCAAATACCAACGCCAAGACGATTATCAAAATTACCATTGAAGTCATGGCAATGAATTTATGCGTATTTAACGATGATGGTTTCGATTACATTCGCTACATCTTCAAACTTATCTGTAGCTACTTCCATTACCGTGTATACCTCACGTCTTTTAATGAGTTGTTTGAAATCATTTTCCTTTTCAAACAATTCGCGAATACTCAGATCAAATACATTATCGGCGTGATTCTCTAAACTATTAATTTTAACAATTGATTCCATGATTTTTTCAGGGCGTTTCAACTCACGCAATTGCATAATCACTTTGGAAACTTCATTTGCACCTTGGCAAATAAGTTCTGCTAAATTTTGGATTCCTGTATCATTTGGATTCACACCGTGAAATTGCATTTTTTTACTAGAAGCATAAATATAATCTGCAACGTCATCTGTAGCAGTAGCTAAGTAATGAATATCTTCTCTATCAAATGGAGTAATGAAATTCTTACCCAACTCATGGAAAATCTGATGGGTTATTTCATCATTTTTATGCTCTAAGTCCTCTATTTGTTTATTGATGATGGATCTCTTTTGTTCTTCAGGTTCGTATACAAATTCTTTGAATTTCAATCCCATCTCGGCAATGTTCTTTGCAGTCTCTTCAAAAAGATTGTAAAACACTTGGTCTTTGGGCAGGAAAATGCTGAGTAAATTATTTAATGCCATTATATAATAGTTAATACGCGAAACTAATCAAGAATGGGCGGCATTGTGCATATGCAACATATATTTAATGTTTTGATAATATTTATTGTGAGTCTTTATTCTTTGGTTGACTGGTGTCCGCTGTCCGCTGTCCGCTGACGGTTGTCCGCTGTCCGCTGATAGCTGTTAGCTGACGGCTGTCGGCTGCCGGCCGATTATCAATTCGCATCCCACAACCGGTAGGTGCGCAAATTGCCTCTCGATTGGAGGTTGATGGTGATGACATCTGAAAAAGTGACCCACATAAAGGCTTTCTTCAGTTTGTTGTAACGATATTCTTGCTCGGAGTTTAGTCCAACTGAAGTAACCTCCGAAGTGGGTTCGTTGGTATTGTTTCTGCTGCGGAGGTATTCTTGGCATTCTTGGAGAAGCAAGGGTTTTTCATCTGGACCCGCTTGGTTGTGAGCTAGTATATTGACAGTGTTACTGGAACCTTCTTTGTATTCGGCGTAGTAGTCACCCAAAATTTCGAGGTCTTCTTGGGTGAAAGGGTCTTTTACCTGTTTCAGTCTCAAGTATTTGACGTTCAAATCAAAAGTATCCCCATAGGGAAGAAAAAGATAATGTATATCGCCTAAAACAAGCTTTTGGACTTCGTCGTGGTTGTTGAATTGAGTTTTGCGTTCAGCGAATAAGGAAGAATTGATTAGGTTTTCCCGAGCCTGAACAGAGAGGGCCGAAACGAACATATCTCTGAATTCTTTCCAGTTGTAAAGTGAATCAATTTCGCCTTGGGCGTTAAATTTAATTAACCACTCCTTTTTCTCAACGGAAGATATGTTTTTAGCGGACTTTTTGCCTTTATCATCGCCGAAAAATCCGATAGAATAGACATCTTTGATTTTGGGACTTTTCTTGATGATGATGTAAGTGGTATCTAATTTTACATCCAAGAAAAATTGGTTTTCGTTGGTGATGTATTGTTGGGTGATTCGCTGATAGATGATGTTTTTATATTGAGACAGTCCGGAAGTGATGATTTCTAATTTCGGGGAAACCACATTCCCGTTAGAATCAAGCATTTGTACTTGGGTTTCGGGTTTGTTGGTAATGAGTTGAGCGAAAGAAGAAGAGAAGCTAAAAAGTGAAGCAATGATGATGAGTTTGCGCATAGGTGATGTTTAGACGGAAATTGAATAAAAATGGTTGACTGGAAAATTACGAATTTGGAAAGTAATAAAAAAGCCACCCGATGAGGGTGGCTTTTTTTTTGATTAATGTTTTGGTTTGGATTAACCGTTCATTACTTGATCGAAGATGGCTTTGAAAGCAGCAGTATCGTGAACAGCAAGATCTGCCAACACTTTACGGTTGATTTCTAAAGTACTTGCGTTCAATTTACCCATGAACTGAGAATAACTTACACCTTGCTCGCGGCAAGCTGCGTTGATACGCATGATCCAAAGAGCGCGGAATTCGCGTTTTTTGGCGCGGCGATCGCGGTAAGCATAGGTTAAACCTTTTTCAACGGCATTTTTTGCAACCGTCCATACGTTTTTACGTCTTCCGAAGTAACCTTTGGCTAACTTCAGGGTCTTTTTTCTGCGCGCCTTACTGGCGACGTGATTGACTGATCTTGGCATATTATATTAGTTTAATGGCTTGAGCGGCACAAGGCACTTGTTTGCTCCGGCCAAAGTTTTTCTATTATTTTCCTAAGCGCAACATGAATTTTACGTTGCTCATATCTGAATCATGAACCAATGCAGGCTTTGCAAGGGCTTCTTTACGCTTCTTAGACTTTTTGGTCAAGATGTGGTTTTTAAATGCTTTCAGACGCTTAACTTTACCGGTTCCAGTCACTTTGAAACGCTTCTTAGCGCTGGAATTTGTTTTCATTTTAGGCATATACTTAATTCTTTATTATTTTTTTCCTTTGGGTGCAAGTAAGATAACCATTTTCTTACCTTCTCTTTTGGGTTCCATTTCTAACTTGGCGTGTCCACCTTCAATCAGTTTATTTGCAAAACCCATCAAAAGCTCAACACCGCGCTCAATGAAGATGATGGTACGACCTTTGTAAAATACGTAAGCTCTTACCTTATTTCCTTCATCTAAAAACGCTATGGCATGCTTGAGTTTAAAGTTCACGTCATGCTCATCTGTGTTTGGACCAAACCTAATTTCTTTGATCTCTTGTTTGATGGCATTGGCTTTGATTTCTTTCTGTTTCTTCTTCTGTTCGTAGAGAAACTTCTTGTAATCAACCACCTTACAAACAGGAGGTTCAGCATTGGGACTGATTTCAACTAAATCCAAGCCTAGTTCAAAAGCAATTTCAATTGCCTTCTCTGTTGGATAAACGCCCATTTCGACGTTATCACCTACAAGACGAATTTCTTTTGCAGAGATCCTTTCGTTGATCTTGTGCGGGTCTTCCTGGCGTCTGCCTCTTGGTTTAAAGTTTGGATTCATTCAGTATTCTTTCAGCCAATTGCTGTATTTCCATGGATCCTAAATCTGTTCCGCCGTGCATTCTAACAGAAACGGTTTGGCTTTCTTGCTCCTTCTCTCCTACTATAATCATGTAGGGAATTTTCGCTACCTCAGCGTCTCTGATTTTCTTGCCCGCCTTCTCAGATCTGTGATCTACGGAGGCGCGAATATCGGATATTTTCAGATATTTTCCAACTTCCTCTGCGTAATCTGCATATTTATCTGAAATTGGAAGTACAATTGCTTGTTTTGGTGCCAACCAAACTGGGAAGTTTCCAGCATAGTGTTCCAGTAAAAACCCAATGAATCTTTCATGCGTACTCAATGGAGCACGGTGAATGATGATGGGCCTTATCTTTTCATTGTTTTCGCTGGTATAACTCAAATCAAAACGTTCGGCTTGAGCAAAATCGACTTGGTTGGTAGCTAATGTAAATTCTTTTCCGATGACGCTATATACCTGAATGTCAATCTTGGGACCGTAAAACGCGGCTTCGTCTTCTACTTCTACGTAGTTAACACCCATTTTGTCTAATACCTTGCGAACCATGCTTTCGGTTTTCAACCATAGCTCAGGCATGTCAATGTATTTTTGTCCCAACTTAGCCGGATCGTGCTTGGAAAAGCGCATCACATATTTCTCTATTCCGAACTTTTCAAAGTGTTTCAGGTACAATGCGTTTACCGCCTGAAACTCTGATTCGAATTGCTCTTCGGTACAATAAATGTGCGCATCGTTCATTTGCAAACTGCGAACGCGCATCAATCCAAACAACTCACCGCTTTGCTCGTAACGGTAACAGGTTCCGTATTCAGCAAAACGAATGGGTAAATCGCGATAACTCTTGGGAGTTGCAGCAAAAATTTTGTGGTGATGCGGACAGTTCATCGCCTTCAAATAGTAATTCACGCCGTCAATTTCCATGGGTGGAAACATGCTATCCTTATAATAAGGTAAGTGTCCGCTTTTGATATACATGCTTTCGCGGGCAATGTGGGGCGATTTTACTCTGAAGTAACCAGCTTCTTTTTCAATTTTCTTGGCGTAGGCTTCCATTTGCTCAATGATGACTCCGCCGTTGGGCAACCAAAGGGGCAATCCGGGTCCTACATCATCATCGAAGGTGTAGATTTCTAACTCCTTGCCCAATTTGCGGTGATCGCGTTTTTTAGCTTCTTCAAGAAGTTCTAAATATTCGTCAAGTTCCGATTTTTTGGGGAAGGTAATTCCGTAAATACGGGTCAACTGCTTATTTTTCTCATCGCCGCGCCAGTAAGCTCCTGCTGTGTTGAGTAGCTTGATGGATTTGATGTGGCCGGTATGAGGAATGTGCGGACCACGACAAAGATCAGTGAAATTACCCTGGGTATAGAAGGTAATTTGACCGTCTTCGAGGTCTTGAATCAATTCTAGTTTATATGGGTCGCCTTTTTCGGTAAAATACTGAATGGCTTCAGATTTGCTGACTGATTTACGCACAAACGAGTTGTTGGATTTAGCCAGTTCGCGCATCTTGTTTTCTACCTTCTCGAAATCATCGGAGGTGAATCTCATGTCCCCAAAATCAATGTCGTAGTAAAATCCACGGTCAATTGGCGGACCGATGGCCAATTTGATGCCGGGATACAGGGCTTCTAGGGCTTCCGCCAGAAGGTGAGCCGAAGAGTGCCAATACGTCTGTTTGCCTTCATGGTCGTTCCACGTCAACAAGCTCAAGGTAGAATCTGTGGTAATGGGCGTATTCGCGTCTACCACTTGATCGTTCACCTTTGCCGACAACACGTTGCGGGCAAGTCCTTCGCTGATGGATTGGGCAATTTCCATGGGGCTCACTCCGGCGTTGTAGGAACGCTGGGCGCCGTCTGGAAATGTAATAACAATTTGACTCATGATTTTACAAGTTTGCAAAGGTCGTGAAATCATTGAATATTCCCAAGTGATTTAATTGCGTAACTTCGTGAATAAGGTATGAATTGGAAGTGTTTGTTCTTTCTGGGGATGTTTTGGGCGCAGGGTACTGTTTTTGCTCAAAATACAGATGTTGACTCGGCAAAATCAAGGGTTGAAATCAAGACCAGCGATGGAAACGTCCACCGTGGAACGGTAAAAAAAGAGGAACCTTCGAGCATCACCATATTAAGGGAAGACGGTTTGGAAATTGAAATTCCCAAATACGTTATTGTATACAAGAGAAACGTCAACGGAAAATCTGCGCCGGCGCGCGCTAGCGAACATGCCAGCAGGTATTTGTATTCGCCGTCTGCTTTTCCCATCAATAAAGGTGAGGGCTACATAAACTTATTGTATTTTTCTGTGGTTCAGGCCCAATATGGTTTGACAGATAACCTTTCCATAGGAATTACCTCAACGGCCATCTTTATGCCTACCCTCTTAAATGCCAAATATTCAGTTAAAATAAACGACAAGCTCCATTTAAGTGTGGGTGGACAATTTGGTAAGTTGTGGTTCGCCGACGAAGAAACGTTGGGAATTGGATTTGCAAATATGACTTATGGCGACAAAAAAGAGAACATCACCTTAAATGCGGGTTACGGCTTTTACACGGGTTTAGATGAGCAATTGCCTATTTTTTCGGCGTGTTATGCCAGAGAAACCTCTGAAAAGGTGGCATTCATTGCAGAGTTTTGGGCCATGTTTCCTCAGAGCGAGGGAGCCGTTTACGCGGGTGGTCCGGCGATGAGAATCAAGGTGGGCAAGAATTTATTTTTCGATGTGGGAGTTTTGGGATTGAGTTTCACCAGCAGCGGTGATTACTACAACGCTGACAATGGAACATATGAATTCAGAAGGAACCGTGAGACTTACACTCCCCTTCCCTTTTTGGGATTGAACTGGGGATTATAATTTTTTCAAAAAAAGCTGGATTTATTGTAAACAAATTTTATATTTGCAGCCCCATTGGTGAGGTGGGTGAGTGGCTGAAACCAGCAGTTTGCTAAACTGCCGAACGGGAAACTGTTCCGGGGGTTCGAATCCCCCCCTCACCGCAAGAAAAAAACCGCTGTAAACGCAGCGGTTTTTTTGTTTGAACTCTGCAGAGTCAGAAAAATCGGATAACCAAGCGCGTAATCTATTATAAGGCGCATTTGTATGCTCTTATTTATCCTAAATACAAACTACAATCATTGAAAAGTGCCATTTAATGCATTTTTAAATGCCATTTAACAAAATAAAGTTATTTTTGCATCAAATAATGCCTTAAAATGCACTTTTCGGAATTAGTATCGACCATCAAGAAACGCAGAGAAGCACTGCAAGTCACACAAGAGGATTTGGCGGAGATATCTGGCGTTGGATTAAGAACCCTAAAGCAGTTTGAAAGAGGCAAAGGAAATCCTACGCTATCAACCTTACAAAAAATCTCAGATGTGCTGGGCATGGAAGTTTGCCTGAAAATCAAAAATTTAAACCCATCTGAATGAGAAAAGCCAAAGTTTTATTCAAGAATCGAGAAGCGGGAATTTTGACCCAACACGATGACGGATCTTTTTCGTTTCGGTATCTAGAAGACTGGGTAACGCATACCAACGGGCAAGGTATCAGTCTCACGTTTCCTTTAACAGAAAGAGAATTTCATTCAAAGTACTTATTCCCTTTCTTTTTTAGTATGCTTCCTGAAGGGTCCAACAAAGAAGTGGTTTGCAAACACAATAGAATAGACCAAGAGGATCATTTCGGATTGTTAATGACCACTGCAAAAAACGACAGTATTGGCGCAGTTAGAATAATAAAACTAGATCAAGAATGAACTTGCCCGAAATTAAATACTGTCCTGCTACCCTATCGGAAGGGTTTAATACCTATAGCAGAACAGCTTTGAAACGGATTTTTCAAGGCAAGAAGGTATTTCATGTTTTACCTTACGATGCCCCAACATCCAATCCCGATATGTATCAAATGTTTGAGGAAAACCGCAGTCGCATGTCAATTTCGGGGGTACAAGAAAAATTTTTATTGCTTCTTGATAAAAACAAGTTAAGGTTGATTCAAGAGAATGAACTGGGAACCTATATCCTAAAACCCATTCCAGGTGCAGGTAAAAGACCAGATCAAATGCCGGCTAATGAGCACTTAACCATGCAAATCGCCCGTCAGATTTATGGTATTGAGACTGCTGAAAATGCTATGATCTTTTTTAAAGACGGTAGTCCTGCATACCTTACCAAGCGATTTGATGTGAAAGAAGATGGCACAAAATGGGCACAAGATGATTTTGCATCCTTAGCGCAAAGAACCCCACAAACTCATGGTGAACACTACAAGTATTTGGGGAGTTATTTAGACCTATTTGAGTTGATGCGTCAGTATTTAACTACCTATAAGATAGAAGCTCCAAAACTTTTTAGGTTAATTGTTTTTAATTATTTGTTTTCAAATGGGGACGCGCACTTCAAAAACTTCTCAATACTTGAAACTGCATTTGGTGACTACCGACTTAGTCCGGCTTATGACCTGTTGAGTAGTCGTATACATATTGAAGACAGAGATTTTGCCTTGGATGAGGGACTTTTGCCACAAAAAATAGCTCAAGGAAAAATAGGTTTTCGGTTCGCGAAACTCGCAGAAAAAGCGGAAATCAGTGAAAAGACATTTCAAGAAATCATGGGCTTAATGGTCTCCAAATCTGATTCTGTCGGCAAAATGATAGCTGCCTCTTTTCTCAACAATTCAACCAAAAGAAATTATTTCCAATCCTATCAAGAACGCTTGAACCAACTGACCAAAGGTTGAAGTTCTTTATAGCACCCTCAATTATTTTTGGGAATTAATTTGCATCTGGAGAATATTGTAACGAATAAGGGCTATTTAAAAAATTGATTGATTAGATTGCTGATCATCGTGGGATTTGTTAAAATTTCATTGAAATCGGGCATATCGCAGGGTTCGATGGGGTCGCCAGGGTTTCTGAAATGCAATCGAGTGGCGTTGTAATTGGATACGGGAGTTTGAAGTTTGGAGTAACTGTGGGAAGTGGTTGTTGGATGCTTGAATTTCATCTTCGGTGGCAGAAACGCCCATTGCTTGCGCTTCGGCAGTTTCGGAAATGAACATGTCAGTGTGGAAGCCTGAAAGTCCGTGGGCATCGAAGTAAGACTTGGCGAAACACCAGATTCCAACGAGTTCCTTCAAAGTTGCGGTGAACTTGGGTGAATCCCCAACCCTCTTAAATGACTTTTAGAAAATCGGTGGTGGGATCTTCGGGTTGAATGATGAGTGTTTTTTTCATGGATTTACTATTTATTTACTTACCTCACCCCAGTAAGGGTGAGTAAATAAATAGTTAAATACCTATATTTGTGAAGTCATCAAGAGGCCTGTGGGTCACCAACCGAGCTAACGTCCAGCTGCGGTGGTAAAATGATGAGGGCAACGAGCCAAAAACTAAGGAACCATGAGTAGACCTATTATAATCACCAACGAAAACCACGGCGGAAGTCGTAGTTCAAACCTGTCACACCTCTATTTACACAGGGAGGGAGACCAAGAGCGTATCAAAGAATTTTATCAATCCTACAAGGAATTGAGCAAGCAAGAGTTGATTGACAAGTACAATCAGAGCTATCGACTTGGATTTGTGGGCGTACATGCTCAGGCATTATCGATGATTGCCTTGCATTTCTGCTTTTTAAAGTCCTTCGGAAAGTCGGCATTCACCTTTGAAGCCAATACCATTTTGGAGTTTACTGGGGAGATTGAGATGATGGAGGAAAACTTCGTCAACAAGCAGTAATTCCATTATTTTTGGCGTTCGTTTTAGAGTATTATTACAAAAAGAATGAACATCGGTCCTTATACAAAATTTCAAAAAGTCTTAATTCTATCATTAATAGTCTTGATTTCCATGATGATATCATGGTTCATTTTTGCGAATTATTTGGTTGATTACTTTTTGAATCAAAGTGATATTTCAATATTAAAACATCATCAGAGTTTAAACCCAGAGGAAAGAAATTTTGATTATTACAAAAAGATGGTTGAATCTGGACTGCTAAGATTTTCATTTTTTTGGTCTTTCGTTATTGTTTTAATTCTTTGTTTCGGAGATAAATTCAAAAAATTATCTGACTCGTTTATCAATGAAAATCACAATCCATACGCGCTTTCTTTGTTCAGGATAATTTCTTTTTCCGCACTTTTAGTATATACTGAATACCCTGTAATTTATGAGATGAGTGGTTTACCAGGACAACTTATTCACTCACCCATCGGGTGGTCGGGTATATTGTCCTTTTTAAAACCCGATCAAAATTCACTGCATTATTTAATTCCTCTTTTTAAGTTATCGCTATTGCTATCTATTCTAGGATTTAGATTGCGATTTTTTGGAATTGTTTCTGTGATTTTAGGGATATGGATCTTGGGGATTCCTCAATTTTATGGAAAAATCAATCATTACCATCATTTATTGTGGTTTGCTGCAATCGCTGTATTTGCTCCGTCTAACGAGGTTTGGACCGTTCAGAAGAACAAACGAAAGATATACAACAGTAAAACCCATAGATATTTCCTTCAACTCATTTTATTTAGTTTATATGTCATGTACTTTTTCCCTGGGGCATGGAAGGTCATTGGAAGTGGGTTTGATTGGCTTTGGGGTGAAGCCGCAAAGAGACAAATTGAGTTACAGTGTATCTCCTTGAACAAATCCTTGCCTGTTTTTATTGTTGAAAATCCATTGGTATATAAATTCATTGGATTAATTACTATAATCATCGAATTAACTTGGGGGTATTGGATGTTAAAAAAGAATACCAGAATTGGGATGATTATTGTTACCTGCATCTTTCATTTGAGCATTTATTTCATCATGGATATCAACTTTTGGATTTTGCCAATATTCCTATTGGTGTTTCTTCCGTTTGATAAATTATTTCATTCACACAAAAAATCCGAAACAGTTTCAGCCAATAACCTCTTAGCTACAGATACAACTCCATCAACATTTTGGTCAAAATGGTATTTAGGGACTATTATTGTTTTTGGATTCTTCCATATTGATACTTGGCCATTTGCTGTATATCCTAGTTTCGGGAATCCCATTGAAAATTACTCTTGGCAAGTATCACTGAGATTTGAACAATCCGGAAAAACACAAAATGTTAATTTAGTTGGAGATAGTACTTTAAGACAATGGTTACCAAAAACTCGATTGCTCGGACTTCAGAAACAAATTATAGGTGAGGATGAAGCATCTCAGTTAAAACTCAAATCCATCGACCCTTTTTATTGCAAGGCTTTAGGTATTGGAAAAGAGGTGAATAGAGTTTATTTGAAATACAAATTCAATGTTGCAACTGGATCCAAAATTGATAGCCTAGTTTTGATGAAATTACCTTAATATTGATATCTGTGAATACATCATCAAACTGGCAGGAATCAAACCATAATATCACCAAAACCTTTGAATTCAATAGTTTTGAAGAGGCCATCAATTTCATGGTTCGGGCGAGCCAGGAAATAAGCCAATTGAACCACCACCCAGAATGGACCAACATTTACAACAAGGTGATGGTCAAATTGAGCACCCATGATGCCGGGAATATAGTCACCGAAAAAGATTGGGAATTGGCGAGGGTATTGGACCACCTCTCCACCCTAAACTCTAAACTCTAAACTTCACTCCCCTCCCTCTCAACCACAAACCGTCTATACCCTATCTGAAGAATTCCAGGTCGAGGGATATCAAAATACTTAGTACCACAAAATCCTTCTTCATCGAAGTTTAAGTCAAGTTTTTTTGATGCTCTCTTGAGGTCGTCTTGTGCTACGTTAATTACTATTCGCGGACTCCACAAAGAATCGTACTGATAGATTTTCGCAGGAATACCATCAATGAAAACGGAGAGTGCGTGACTTAAAAAATTGCCTTCGAAATGTTCTGGCTGAAGATTGGGTATATCGTATTCTGATACGAATCTGGGATGATCGAAAATGACCGATTCTTTGATGGCACGGTCTAGATATTCTTTGGATTCCCATCCCAAAACATCTAAACCCTGATATAAATGTGATGCATATTTTTTCGTAGGTTTTAGACCGTTTTCGATTTTTTCTGGATGAGCAATGTAAACAACTGCATCAATAGAATCGCCATCACCAAAGTGTTGAACCGACATAAATACCTTTTTGTAGTGCATGGTTTCAACCCCTTCGCGAATATCCAATTCTGCCAATCCACTGTCATCAATTTCGTAGAGAATTCCTTCCACCATTTGATTTTTTTCAGATATGATGTTGGCGTACCCAAAACCCGAGCTTCGTGTAGTTTTATTGAACACCAAACGATAGTCGGCAATCCAACCCTTGATTCGCTTTGTAAAGAATGCATTTCTCTCTATCATTCTTTGGGGATTCATGTTCGAGCCATATGCAAAATACCAGATACTCTTTTTCTTCGAGTAAAATCGCTGATTGTCGGCAAAATCGCCCGTAGAAATGATGGTATGATGAGTTTGGTCGTTGTTGAAATACATCCAAGCATCCTCAGGAACTGCAGAATCAATGTCTCCAGCAAGCAAAACTGAAATTGTCTTTCTTGTATAGCCATATTCTAAGCGATCTAGGTTCTGTAGTGTGACTTGATCAACTTCGTACACTTCGCCGATGATTGGGCAAACAGACTGTGTGTCGCTCACAAATGGAATGTACCCCGAAGTGAACATCACGTAGTTTTTAGCGGTTTTAGCATTACCCAAAAAACGGGCAGTTTGAAGGAAGGAATGGTTGCTGAAATTCTTTCTCAGCGTGCCGTAAACAAAAATTTTTGTGCTCATAATGTAAAATATTATGATGCAAAACTAGAAAGGGCTGTTAACGGCATTGTTGATTCGTCGACGTCGTCAACGCAAAAAATGCAAATAATTTCGATCTAAAGTGATACGTTTATTGTGTCCGTTCCTGCCCGAAATGGTGTATTGACGAGTGATTAAAGCATTTCCCAAGGTGTCTTTGATGCGTTTGTTGGCATTGTTCACCGCATCGCGCCAAGGTTTGTCTTTTTCATCAAAGCAAGATTCAATGATTGATTCCCAATCATCACTGGTTTTTACTCGTCTGTACCATTCAATGGCACGCTGTTTAAATTGGTTCCGATTGGCATTTGAAAAACCCTCTTCTACCTCCAGATATAGGCAGTAAATGGCAAAAGAAAGTGGTGGAAGTTGGCATTTCAAATTCAGCTCTTGAAAATGAAGCGTACAGTCGTAAGTGTCAATGTTTAAAGGACTCGGTTGTTGCTGAATAGAACGATTTATCGCAGAAAGCGCATTTAACTTATTGTCGTTGAACAGCAGTGTTAAAATCTTTGAAATGGTAGGAGAAATTTGATGCTTTTCCTCAAATTCATTGAGTAATTGAGGTATGTCGGTTTGATTTGTGTTGTTTCGGGGGATGTTTGAGCGGTAATAATCTTCCACTGCTGATTTTAAATGAGCAATGGGGGGTTGATGTTCAAATCGAATAGCGTAGGATTTTCCGGTGCCTCCGAAACAGATTAAATATCCCCAGGAATTCAAGTCCAGCTTGAGTTTTTGCAATATAATTTGGTTGGCTCTTTGTGCATTGTATCTCTGCATCAGTTCTGACATCAAAATATACTGTTTTCGGTAATCGAGGAGCGCAAGTCCAGGCAATTTGCTGAACCAATATTGTCGAGCTTCGTATGATTCTTCGAAAGCCTGTTGATTGAATTGCACTGGAAACTCCAAACTGCTACCCCAATGATGACAGGTAATTTTCAATTTTTCAACCACGTTATCAGCAAATGAACCATTGGCGGTAATCAATGCCCATGAATTTGGTTGAAAGAAGAAATTCAATCGGTTGGATATGGGGTTGAATTGCACGGACGCAAGATAATTAAAAAACAAATTCCGTATTTGTTGATATGTTTCAAAACTATTGATTGGGTTTGAAATGTTAAATCTGTAATTTCACTACCCTTTTTTTAGATTTTATGAACGATATCATTTGTCCCAATTGTAAAACAGCATTCAAGGTTGATGAGGCTGGGTTTGCGGCGATTTTGAAGCAGGTGCGAGACCAACAATTTAACAGCGAACTTCAGACTCGAATGGCCATGGCTCAGAAAGAAAAAGAGCAAGAGCTCAAGTTGAGTGAGGCGAATTTGAAGCAGGCTTTACAAACTCATATCCAAAAGAAAGATCAAGAATTGGCCGACATGAAAGCAAAATTGGCTGCCTCAGATTTGGAGAAACAGTTGAGCATCAATCAGGCGGTTCAAAAGGTATTGGATGAAAAAAATGCGTTACAAAACGAGTTAAAGTCCAAAGAAATGGAAAAAACCTTGGCTGAGAACGCGCTGAAAGAAAAGTTTCAACTGGAATTGAAAACCAAAGATGAGATGATTCGCATGAAGGATGAGGAGATTGAACTTCGCAAGGACATGAAGCTGAAAATGTCGACCAAAATGGTGGGCGAATCGTTGGAGCAATTCTGCGAAAACGAGTTCAATAAATTGAGGGCAACAGCTTTTCAAAATGCGTATTTCGAAAAAGACAATGATTCGAAGAGTGGCAGTAAAGGCGATTTTATTTACCGAGAGTCGGATGCTGCTGGAAATGAGATCATATCCATCATGTTTGAGATGAAAAATGAGAACGACGGAACTGCAACTAAAAAGAGGAATGAGGATTTTTTCAAGGAATTAGACAAAGACCGCAACGAGAAGAAGTGTGAATATGCGGTGTTGGTGAGCATGTTGGAGGCAGACAATGACCTTTACAATGCTGGGATTGTGGATGTATCGTATAGGTTTGATAAGATGTATGTGGTACGTCCGCAGTTTTTTATACCCATCATTACGTTGTTGAGAAATGCTGCCATGAATACCTTGAAATATAAGGCGGAGTTAGCTGCGGTGAGGAATCAGAACATTGATATTACCAACTTTGAAGAGAAGATTAACAATTTCAAAGATGGTTTTGCCCGCAACTACCAATTGGCCAGTCAAAAATTCAAAACGGCCATAGACGAGATTGATAAGACCATTTTACATTTGCAAAAAACAAAGGAAGCTTTATTGTCATCTGAGAATAATTTGAGATTGGCTAACAACAAAGCCGATGAATTGACCATCAAAAAATTGACGCACAACAATCCTACGATGAGGCAGAAATTCGAGGATTTGAATGGTGGAAAAGGCCTTGATTCTGGAAAAAAAGACGATTTTAGCGACGACGAGGATTAAGTAAATTCTATTTGCGGAAGGCAAAGCACTTCGGTGTTAACTGAATTGGCCATGAAACAGTATTTATGGGCTTCGGCGTGAAGTTTTTCGGCAATTTCCAGGGCATTATCAACCGAGAGGTTTCTTTCTATTTTCACCTGTGGTTTAAGGATTAATTGTGACATTCTTCCGATGCCATTTTCTCCTATTTCAAGGGTTCCTTCGAAGTTGTCTGAATATTCGGTCACCACAATTCCCCGATCGGCGCAAAGATGAAAATACCACAACATGTGGCAGGATGATAGGGCATTCATGAAGAAATCTTCTGGATTAGACCTTTCGTCATCGCCTCGAAAGGCAGAGTCAGCGGACCCCAGAATGGGAATTTTATTGGGTGTGTTGACTTCGAAATTTCGTCCGTATTGATCGTAAGCGCTGGTGCCAGAGCCGAGGTTGCCTGTCCAGATGATGGAGCCTTTGAAGGAGTGGGTTTTCATTAATTATATAATTTTAGAGTTTCATTGAGTGAATTCAATTGATCTGAAAGGGATTGCATTCGTTTTTGAATTTCTTGGATGATGCTAACCTGATTTTGGATTTGCATTCTTTTTTCATCAGCCTTTCTTAAGAAATGAAACTCGGAAATATCTTTTAGTTTCACTTTTTCATAAACCAATTGATGTTGTAGGTCCATAAATTCCTGACTAATACTATCTCTTTTTCTTTGTATTTCTTGCTTGTTTAATTCATTGAGTTTATCCCGAAGAATAACAGCTTCTTCTTCCAATTCTCTCAATTTTGAGGCATCAGCGCGCAGTTTTGTTGATGAGTTGATCTGGCTGAGTAGTTGATCGTTTTTCGTTTTAATTTGACTCTTTAAAGTGTTGTTCTGATAAAACAGAATGATTATCAAGACAGATAATGCAATGGTAAGCATTCTATACAGGGTATTCCAATTTTTCTTTGGATTTTCTGGTTCATCCTGACTATTGAATTGGTTCATATTCAATAAAGTGAATTCAAATTCCTCAAATATACTGCGGCCTATTTACATGAACAAACCCTTCGTCATTCACTCTAGGAATATCTAATATGCTCTAACCCTTCGTTCCAAACCACCTATCTTTGCGGCATGATTCGCATTGGAAGGAAAACTACGCTCAAATTAAATAGACAAACAGATAATGGGTGGTACCTCATCGATGCCCTCGAAAACGAAGTCCTTCTTCCCAATAAATACTGTCCCGATAGAGCTTTTAAGGGACAAGAACTCGAGGTCTTCATTTACCTTGACGGTAAGGAACGCCCGGTAGCTACAACCATCGAACCTTTAATTTCTTTGTATGGTTTTGGATATTTAGAAGTTGTTTCTTCCACCCGTTTAGGGGCTTTCATGGATATGGGACTTGAAAAGCATTTGTTTGTCCCTTATAAAGAGATGCACGAACGACTTCAAGAAGGAGAAAAAGCGGTTATTTTCATGTTCCTCGATTCATTGACTGATCGTTTGGTTGGATCAGCCCGAGTGACTAAATGGTTGGATAGAGAAAATGTGGAATTGAATAAGGGTCAAAAGGTCAGAATTCTATGTTTTGATGAAAACGAGGTAGGGTTCAAAGTGGTGATTGACCAAAAATATCAAGGAATTGTTTACAAAAACGAGGTATTTTCAAGATTGGCTATTGGCGAAGAAACCGAAGGTTTTGTGCGAATGATTCGAGATGGCGGATTGGTAGATGTTTCATTGACGTTGCCAGGAAGAGGCAAGTTAAGATCTGTGAGCGAAGATTTGTTGGATAGATTGAAGGCTTCAGGCGGCTTCCTACCCTATCATGATAAAACTCCGTCTGATGTTATTCAAACGGAGTTAAATATGAGCAAAAAGGCGTTTAAGGAAGCGGTTGGCGGATTATATAAATCCAAAAAACTTCGAATTTCAGATACAGGTATTCATCTTATTTGATGATCCACGGAGTAGTTTGGATTTGATTTCCAGATACCACTTTAATATAGTAGACCCCTGTTGTCTGACCGCTTAAATCCATTTCTAAGGTTGATGAGTTAGAATTCAACTCTTTTTCCATGATAATTTGTCCCAAAGAATTAATGACCCAAACCTTTCCTTGTCCGTTAAATTGAGTTGAAAAATTCAATACAACATGAGATTGAGAATGATCAGTAGATTTTATAGAGAACACATTGCGATTGATTTTCGAAGTAGACGAAGAAGATGAATTAATGATCAGCGCAAAACGATCTTTTTCAGAAAGATCAGTAGCATTTTCAACCACAAAATTATAGGTGGTTTTACCCGTAGTTTCTAAAGGATAATCTAGTCCTAATTTTTTATCTAATAAATATACATTTTGTCCGAGAGCATCGGTAAATTCAAGTTCTAAAGTATAATTTTTATCTCTGATTTGAGTGAACTCAAACGGAATGGTATCAGTAAGTTCGGGTAAATTTCTAGAGTCAATACTTACTTTTTTACCTTGATTAATCAAAGCAAAATTCTCATCCAAATTAGTAGGCTTTGTAGCATCTAGTTGATCATAGGAACTATTAAAATTGGGATCAAATTTTACAATGACACCGTCTAAGGGGCGAGAATTCAAAATATTAAATGAGTCAGTTTGCCATAAATTAATGTTCAGTGTTGACAACGGTGGGGTCATTCTCCATGTGGAGGTCAAACTTGTTCCTTTGCTAGCCTCTGTAAATGTGAGAGAAGCACTTCCATTGCTAGCAGTTTTAACAAAGCAGGCTTGCCATGGTTGTAGGAATCTATTAGCATTTGAACCTGTTGTTGAAGTGTTATTCGAGACGTCAACAGTAACATAGGCTCCTCTTGTTGACATGGTTGGATCCCAAATGTAGTAATAAGTTTGATTTAAATTGGTTGAATTACTTAAGATAGTCTGCATATTCACTGGTGCCATGTATGGATTTCCAACCAAGCTAAATCCATCGGTGGTTTGGTTTAAGTTGGTCACTGCCACTGTACCTGCTACAATAGTCCCTGCTGCTTGCAGAGTTGTATTAGTAGGTGTTGGAGTATTAGTTGCCAAGCTGATTGTTCTATCTCCTCTGATCATCAATCTATAAGGGGTACCTGAAATTAATTTTGTTTGATTAGTATTTGGAATGGAACTCCAAGTTTGACTAGTATTACTATATGTATACATGGAGGGATTACCAGTTAATGTGGCATCAAATCCATTACTCGATGTTGTTGTACCAGTAATATGTGTTCCATAGCCAGTGGTTGGATTATTGAGTTGCAGATTTTCCATGATTGTTCTTTCAGTATTTACTGGAGAAGATATCAAACGAAAAGCCCTTCTAGCTGGAATATATCTTTGAACTCCAATATTACCGGTTATCGATGCTCCTGAAGCAATTGGATTTATTATTGCGGTTCTAGATGAATTGCTAGTTAACCACAACCTTAGATCAAAATTACTATAAGATGTTGCAACGGTCGATAAATTTCCATTGGTAAGTGTAAGTGATTCAGAAATAACCGCTCTCCAAACAAATGAAGAAAATCCATTTGGCTTTATTAATTGAACACCAGCACTGTTATCTATTTCAAGATTTGCTAATTGGTTACTTCCACCCAAATATTGTTTTACAGTTCCATCCAATTTCAATAAAGATGATGTTCCGCCTATTATTGTTCCTTCATTTGTCATGTCACCCGACATAGTCAGAGTTGAACTTGCAGTTAAATTTAAAGTTTTACCAGTTGGAATCATCAATGCACCATCAACACTCCAATCTCCTCCAGATGTAAAAGATGTTGTACCAGTGGTATTATCTAAGATAAATATTTTCCCACTACCAAAATTCACAGGCGCTGTGCCGGATTCATCAGGGAATGGTCTCCAACTCGAAACACTATTTAATGAGGATGCGTTAGCTGCGCGTGGATAATACTTAATGTAAGGTTCCCATTTCGCGTATAACGTAATATTGGATGTTGTAGAATAGGTTGATCCAGCTGAATAATCAGTTCCTTGTCCTGTTGGTTCTGTGTTCCAACCATTAAAATAATACTCATCTCTTACCAAAGTTGAGCCGGCGCCTGATAAGGTGACTGATCCGCTCGTTCCAAAGGATTGTGACGAAGGCGCAGAACCACTGGTTTGATCGTTGCCATCATAACTGACCGTGTATGAGGCAGTAGATTTAAAGAAGGGTTTCAAGGTCAAATTGCGATTTAAAATAAAGGTTAAAGGATTCGTGGTAGATAGAATGGAGTCTCCAATTACGTCGTACCAATGTGAAAATTCATATCCAGTATATGGAATTGCCGTAACAGTGTATTGTCCACCTGAAATATAAGCAACACCGCAGGTTCCGGCACCCGTAACATAGCCACTATCTGATCTTTGAGCTTGATAACAATAAATTACAGGATATTCAACCTCCATATTTCCGCGAGTAGGGGCTGTGGTGCTTCGAGTTGTTAGAGATTGATCTACATTAACTACGTTTGTAGACGCTGCAGTGCCGAGAATATTGACCCAGCTTGATGTGCTATTATTATAATATCCAAAAGAAGGAGTACCTGAACCAAAGGTAAACCCAGTTAAAATACCCTTATTGGCGGTTTTATTTAAGAAACTACCTACTCTAATTGCTGAATATACAGAACTTTGAATTTTAGCTGTAGTTATTTCCAAAGGTCTATAAACCATTGCGGTACCTATAGGATACCAATCAACATTGGTTATTCTACTATATTCACCGCCTGCAAAAATACTGTCATTGGTTCCTGTAGCATTTCCAGTGTAAAGTATATTACCAGAAGAGGAATTGGTATTGATATTGTTTGAACTAGAGTGATGAACGCAGTTTATTAATATGTGTGATGTTGTACCAGATCCAGACTGAGAAAAATCTTCTAGGGTAAAAGCGGTTGGATTTGATTCTGAACCAGAAGTACGTGCATAATTATAAGCAAATACGCAGTTCACAAATTGGGAAAACGTTCCTACGCTAGATACTGCCGCTCCATATTTGGAACTGTTAGCCACATTGCCAGAGAAGGTTGAATTCATGACATACAAATACGCTTGAGAAGCACTTGATGCGGTGTAATTATGAACGGCTGCACCTTGGTCGGTTGTAATATTATTTCTAAAAGTTGAATTGTTTATATAGAGATTTTTATGATTCTCTATCCCTCCTCCTCCACCTCCAGAGCCATCAGAACGATTATTCACAATTCTACAACGGTCTAAGAACATATTACCGTTATTAACTATAGCGCCACCGTATGTAGCCGTGTTAAAAGTAAATTGACAATCGGTTGCATATACTTTTCCTGTGGCGTCATTGAAAAGGGCACCACCATTTCCGGCATTTGTAGGAAAGCTGGTTCCTGAAGAGGCTCTAGATCGGGTAATGTGAACGTTGTTCATGACCAAGGTGGTGAAATTCTCAATGGCGCCTCCAGGTCCTCTGTTGCTTTCCATATTACCGCCAATGATGGTCATGTTTTCCAGGGTAACCGTAACGGTTGAGCCTGTAAGTCGGAACACTCTATATTTAGAATAACTAGTATTGGGAGTACCCCAAGGCGACATTCCGGGACCGGCCACAGAAATGGTTTTACCGTTACCTTTAATCTTAATACTTTTACTGATATTGAAAGCAGATGACAATGTCGGATTTGTCACACTAGAAGGAACAATAATATCGGCCATCAACTCAATAACATCAGTCACTGAACTAGATGAATTACTAAGAGCGGTGTTGAATTCGGAATAGGTGTAGACGTAGCGTGTTGTTTGTGCGCTCAATGTCGAAATCTGAAAAAAAGCGACAAGTACTAATGCTTTAGTAAAGAGTAATTTAGATAAATTCATAATTTTATACAATGTGTGCGCAAAGTACTGTGTTGATGTTCAAACCATCGCAAAGGTGTAATGTAACAATATCTACCCGAAAATCTTAAAAACCGATAACAATATATAACAATCAGATTTTGAAATGCCTTCAAACTTCTTTGAAAAAATTCATTACTCATAAATTTTCGACTAATTCCTTGGCCATATCCCTTTGATTTTACAGTATTTATGAAAGTTTTTTGTTATTTTCGTGAAACTTTTTAAACTTATCAATCAAAATGGTTTCAAGAAAACAGATTCTTTTTTCTTTTTTTACAGTTAGCTGCTTTAGCTTATTCGGACAAACCACCAGATACGTAACAACTCATTTAGAACTTGCTACGGCTATTTCCAATTCTTCGAGCAGTGTTATAGATATTATTGAAATTCAGAATAATATTACCATAACCTCTTCACTTTCCATAAGTAAGTCTATAACTATCAAGGGAAAAGGAAATACCTTGACCGTTCCTGTTACAGGTGTTTCTGATGAGGGAGTAAACAACACAAGTCCTTCAACCCACAACATTTTTACTACTAGTGGCTCGTCTGTGACCATCACCATTGAAAACCTCACACTTAAAGGCGGAGATTACAGCAGTGGTGGTGCATGTATTAGGAATACTGCTAATAAATTAGTCTTGAATTCAGTTACTATTTCGAATGGGAGAGCTTCTGGATTCACAGGTGGTGGTGGACTAAGGAACTCAGGCTCCATATATATGACAAATTGCCAGTTGATTCGTAATTCAGCAGGATACGGAGGTGGTTTTCTAAATTCTGGAACCATGTATATAGAGAAGACTACCTTCTCAGATAACCGCTCTGAATCATCTAATGGCGGTGGCGGAGGTTGTGAAAACCAAGGCACTTTGTACATGAATAACTGTACGTTTTCAAATAATAAAAGCACAGAAATTGGAGGAGGAATTAATAATTACAACGGAACGTTGTATTTATTGAATTCAACATTCACTGGAAATGTTGCGTACGGTGATTACGGCGGTGGGGCCGTTGGTGTAAATGGAGGTAATTCGAATTTAATCAACTGCATTTTTGCCTACAATTACAGAAGATCTGCCTCAAATTCGGGTACAACCTCATCTCCCACGGCATATTCCTTGGATGATTTTGCAGGACACAACACCAACTCAACGGCTTATTATTGTATCTATCACTCAAGTAGCAACTTACTTAGTACTTCTTCCCTTGGAAACATCCAATACGGGGGATCTGCAGACGGTTCTGACAACACCATTTTTGCGGGTGGCGTCTACACCAAAATTACCGATGGCACAGGAGCTGAAATTGGAACTGCAAAAGTTTTTCAACCCCACTTGGTTTCAAATGCCACCAAAACAGCTACGCTCAAATTGAGTAGTTATCCCAATCAAACGTCCAACAAAGGAACCGAATCTGGATATTCGAGCAACAACGGAAGTCCAATTGTGGGATATTATAATAAAACCACATCAAGCTGGGTTACTCTTGTGGGCAGCAATGCAAACAACTATAAAGTTACCACGGATCAATTAGGTACTACTAGAGGCACTGTCCCTACTCGTGGATCTGTAGAATCAGAAATAAACACCGTGTATATGCTAAAGGTGTTAAAAAGCACCAACGGAACTACCACAGGTGGTTCACTTTATGGAGATGTTTACGAAAGTGGTACTCAAATCACCCTAACCGCATCACCCAATACAGGTTATCAGTTCGATTATTGGAAAAATACCAGCACCGGCAATAGCGTTTCTACAAGCAATCCTTACACGTTGACTTTGAATGCTGACTTAACTTTAGAACCTGTATTCAAAGTTGCAGCCACTACCTACACCGTGACCTATTTCAGCAACGGTGCCACATCCGGTACAGCTCCTTCCCCACAGTCATTTACCAGCGGATCAATCACACTTTCAGGTCAGAATACCTTGGTAAAAGATGAATACTATTTTAATGGTTGGAATACCACACCTTCAGGTTCAGGAACCAATTATACTGCCGGAACTACCTATTCTACAACGGCCAACTTAACCTTGTACGCAAATTGGACGCCCTACGTAAAATTCTATATCAAATCTGGCAGCACTACTGCGCTGACCAGTACTTCGAACTGGACAGGAAATCCAGATGGAACCGGGGGAAATCCTAGTAATTTCGCCTCTGATAAAATCTTTATTTTAGACAATACGGCTGGAAGCACTACATTTTCTACAGGTGCAAATTGGAGTGTTGATGGTGCTTTGCAAATCCCAGTAGGTAAGACATTGACCATTACTTCGGGAACTACCATGACTTTAAGTGGTGACGTCATTAACTCAGGAACAATCACCGGAGCTTCAGGTTCAACGTTTATTTTAGATGGAACTACTGCTCAATATTTGGGCGGAATTAAAAATTTACAAGCATTTGAAATTGACAATGCCGAGGGTGTAACCCTACAAGGGGCAACCAATGTTTTTGGTTCACTAACCTTAACCGATGGTGTTTTGACTACCGGGGGACATTTAACTCTGAAAAGTAATTCATCGGGAACGGCCATTGTCAATCCTGTAGGTACAACAGCCTCTGTATCTGGTAATGTAACCACAGAACAATATATACCTGCAAAACGTGCTTACCGCTTTATAAGTCCCACGGTAACAACAACCACCGCTATCTACGCTAACTGGCAAGAATCAGGCAGTTCTGTGGCTGGATTTGGAACTCATATTGCTGGTTCAACAACAGGAGCCAATGGATTTGACCAAACCTTAACTGGAAACGCTTCCTTGTTTACTTTTAATAATTCGAATCAAACTTGGTCAGGCATTGCCAATACCAACAGCACTACATTAACGGCAGGAACTCCTTACCGTTTGATGGTTCGTGGAGATAGAACCGTAAGTTTGGCTACCAATACCCCTACTCCTACTAACACGGTAATTCGTGCAACGGGAACCTTGTTCACGGGTTCAAAAACGGTTACCGATTTCAATACAACGAACGGAAATAGCAATTTTGTGGGTAATCCTTACCAGGCACCTGTTGACATGGGAACAGTTCTGAATAATTCTACGAATTTGTCTAAAACTACCCTATATATCTGGGATCCTAAATTGTCTACCCGAGGCGGGTATACCACCGTTGATATTAGTAATAATACCGCAACGGGTGGTTCGGCAGCTCGTAAGTTTTTACAACCTGGACAAGGTTGTTTTATTGTTAGCAACGGCGGTAGCGCCTCTTTGACCTTTACTGAAGCAAGCAAATCGACTACCTTAACGAGCACTTGGAGAGCAACTCCTCCTATGGGTATGTACGATGTATTGTTATACCAATCTGATTCATTGAATGCGCAAGCCATGCCTGCTGATGGTGTTTTGATTTATTTTGATACCATTTTCTCGAATGATGTTAGAGGCGAAGATGCCACCAAATTCAAGAACTTGGATGAAAACATGGGCATTGCTAATCAAGGCAAATTGCTCTCTATTGAAAAGCGCAACATACCACAAAACGGCGATAGCATTCATTTGAACATCACACAGTATAGAGATTCGAAATATACGTTTGTTGTGAGCCATACTGGCGATTTTAATATTGAAGGATATATTTTAGATAAATACCTAAAATCACTGACACCGTTAAACAACAACGGAAAAACCGAATATTCGTTTACCGTTGCAACCGGCGCTGAAACCGCTAATGCAGATCGCTTTAGTCTGGTATTCTTAAACTCAAGCAGTTGTTTTGATTTGACACGCGGAAATTGTCGAATCAGTCCCAACCCTGTCATTGCTGGAAATGAAGTTAAAATTAACTTGAACGGCGCAAATAATTCTACCGTAGAATTTGAATTATATTCTGTTGCGGGCAGCTTGATTTTTAAAGGCTCACAGAAAGCCAATGACGGTAAAATATCTGTTCAAATGCCAGAATTACCAGCGGGCGTTTACTCTCTAAGAGCGACTGCTAACGGAAAACAATTTTCTCAGATTTTGCAGGTTAAATAACCTCCTAATCTTCGGGTTGTTCCAGGTTTCTCAAAATTTGATCAACGTCTTGTTCGGTTTGGAATAGTTTTGCTTTGCAAACTTCTATGAGTTCGCTGGCGCGCTTGACTTTTTGAGAAATTTCGTCAATTCCTATTTCTCCAGCTTCAATTTCTGAAACTATCTCCTGAAGTTCATTGTATGCGTCTTGATAGGTCATATTAATCATTTGATGTATTATTTACGGTTGATGTGATTTTTCCCTCAGACAACCAAGTAGTAATTTCTTCACCTGCTTTAACTTGTGCAGCTGATTTTAGGGGTTTTCCGTTGTGGAGGGTTAATGAATATCCTCGTTCTAAGAGTCTTTTGGGGTCAAGCAATTCAAGGTTTTTCTGCATCCACTCCAACTTCTGAGTTTCTTGAGAACGTTGTCTGCTCCAGAATGTTTTGAGGTTGATTTTTAGTGTTTCGAGGGACTCTTTCTCTCGGGATATTCTTCTAGGTATGTTCTTTTGCAACGACTCAACCCATCTGTTTAAGCGGGTATGTTGTTGATTCAAATTCATGCGGGTATTTGCCCGTAAAAGTCCAGCAGATGTAGAAAGTGACAATTTCTGAGCGTCCAATAGTCCAAAAGCAGAACCAACTATAGATTGAGAAAAATGTTCAATTTCGCGTTCAAACCACTCCATTTTTTTCAGTAGAAAATCAGCTAAATCTGTGGGAGTAATTCCTGAATAATGGCTGACCATTTCAACTACTGTGAGATTGGTTGAATGCCCAATTCCTGAAAGTACAGGTACTGGGAATTCGGCCACTTTTTTGGCTAAGTTGATGTGGTTATAGCAAGTGAGTCCAACATCTCCACCCCCACCTCGAATGATGGCTACTGCATCAAAATTATCAAGTTGCTTTTCAATTTGCTCTAACGCCATTTCAATGCTCTCTACGGCTCTATCTCCTTGCATGGTTGCGGGAAACACTTTGATAAAAAAGTGGTATTTGTGGGTGTTGCGAGTCAAAACGTTGTAAAAATCTGAATATCCTTGGCTACTTTCAATGCTAATTACAGCCAACCTGTTGGGGACCAGAGGAAGCGATTTGTACTTATTTAAATCAAATAATTTCTGATCTTTGAGCCACTGTATGTTTTGAATTTTTTCTTTTTCGAGTTCGCCTAAGACAAAGGATGAATCAATATCCAAAATCTGCAGGCTCAACCCGTATAATTCATGAAACGTGATTCTGACCTTGATGAGTGCTGTAATTCCTTCGCGCAGAGGCTCTTTGATTTTGCTTCGGAAGTCTTGGTCTATTCGTTCAAAATCGCTGCGCCAAAGGGTAGCTCGCATCTCTGCAACCAACTTTCCATTGACCTTCTCAACCAATTCCGGGTATGCATGTCCGGAGTGTTTTTGGATGCCCAATTTGTTGATTTCGGCCTTTATCCAAAATTCAGACTTAAATATTTCTTGCACCACCGACTTGATTCGGGTGGTGACTTCAGAAAGTGTGAAGAACTTGGGACTAGACACAGTGCAAACTTAACTTAAATTTGCTTTGTGGAATCCATTTCGGTGGCAGATATTGCTCTTGATATTGTTGAAAATACGCGAAGAAACGTGTTTTTAACGGGAGAAGCGGGCACAGGCAAAACTACGTTTTTGCGAAATTTTCTAAAAAATACCGAAAAAAAATGCGTCGTAGTGGCTCCAACAGGTGTGGCAGCCATCAATGCCGGTGGTAGTACCATACATTCAATGTTTGGTTTGCCCACCAGAATGTTTTTACCCACCGTTGAAACGGTTGACCCCAACATGGCTCAGAACATACCCATGTTGCACAGTCATTTCCACTACCCTCGTCCCAAATTAGATATTTTCAAGAATTTAGACCTTCTGATCATAGATGAAATCAGTATGGTTCGTTGTGATCTTTTTGATGCCATTGATGAGTCGCTCAGATTTAGCCGCAGAAGCCATCAGGCCTTCGGTGGTGTTCAAATTTTGATGATAGGTGACCTATTTCAGTTACCACCGGTAGTTCGTCCATTTGAGAAAGAATTATTAGACGTTTATTATAAATCAGAGTTCTTTTTTGATTCGCGGGTTTACGATGATTTAGGAGTGCTCCAGTTAAAACTGAATAAGGTTTACAGACAATCTGATAAATCCTTTGTAGGACTGCTCAACAACATCCGAAATGCCACATTGGAGCAGGGGGACTTTGAAACCCTTCAAGAACGTTACCAACCTGATTTCGAACCCGATGAAGACGGGTTTGTCACTCTTTGTTCGCACAACGCTACCGCAGACAGCATCAATAAAACCAAATTAGAGAATTTACAAGCGCAGGAATACCGCTTCAATGCTGACATTCGCGGTGACTTTTTTGAGAGTCAATATCCCATAGATCCCCTATTGAAAGTCAAAGTGGGCGCGCAAGTCATGTTTGTAAAAAACGATGTGTCTGGCGATAAGCGTTACTATAACGGGAAAATTGGCATCGTTACAGAGGTCCAAGACGATAAAATCTTTGTTGAAGACCCGGTTAAAGGAACCCTGATAGAGGTGGTTAGAGAAACTTGGCAAAACCTTAAATATCAATACGATCCTGCAAAAGATTCAGTCTCACAGGAGGAAGTGGGCACTTTTAAGCAGTTTCCGTTAAAACTAGCTTGGGCCATCACCATTCATAAAAGCCAAGGACTGACCTTGGAGAAAGTCATCATTGATGCTGAGCGTTCTTTCGCACCAGGACAGGTTTATGTGGCGTTGAGCCGGGCAGTAAATCTGTATAATTTGTATCTAAAATCGGGAATAACTGGCAGAAACATCTTCTTGGATCCTCGAATTGTGGAGTACTCCCAGAACAATGCTCCGGTAGATGAACTTCCCGAAATCCTCGAAAAAGAAAAACGCATCCACGGAAAAGAAAAATTATTGAACCGTTTCGAATTTGAAGTCCTCCGAGACAAAACAGCGGGCTGGTATTCCAAATTGGCACGCAGAAATGAGGGGAAAGTTCCGACCGATATTTCTGATTATTATGAAAATTGTTTGAGAAAATCGCACGAATTGGAATTGGTGATGATGAAATTCCGAAGGCAATTGCAAGATATTTTCAGAGAACACGAAGATAACGAAGAGGCCTTGCACCAAGAATTATTAGACCGTGGCCAAAAAGCCATTGAATACAGTCTTCAGCAATTATCGCAACATATGCTGATTCCGGGAATCAAACTTTTGGAAGCGTACAAAGCCAAATCGAAAACAAAAAAATGGCAAACAGCCTTGCAAGAATTGATTGATCTCCAATTGGGCAAACACGATCAACTTAAAAACATCCATTACAGAAACATCCCCCTGCACCCCGAAAAAGTAAGTCCACCCATCATTCAACCATGAATACAAAGTCAATAATCGCTATCGCCGTTCTTGGAATGTCAGTGTCTACTGTTTTTTCTCAGAAGAACTTGTATATCTCTCGTGCACAAATGATGCTATTGGAGAAAAACCTGGAAGAAACGTCTGGGTTGTGCATGACCAGCGAGGGACTTTGGAGCATCAACGACAGCCACAATCCAAACGAAGTTCATTTGCTACCCAAAGATAGCGTAGACTCTCAAATTGAATCAAACCAATGTTATTTTTGGGGAGGGCAGCCTGTAATAAAAAATGTACGATTTCCAATTCCAGTTCAAAATAACGACTGGGAAGCCATTGAAACTGATGGAAAACACCTGTTCATTGGAGATTTTGGAAACAACGCTGGCGCGAGAAGAGACTTGAGAATTATAGAATTAAAGCGTGTTGACACGGGCTTGCAAGTGGTTAAGATTTATAATTTCAAGTACGAAAACCAATCGAATTTTGAACGCAGAAAGCTCCACAACTTTGACTGTGAAGCCTTCAGAATTACCGATTCTAGTTTTCAGCTATTTACTAAAAACTGGAAAAACTTGCGTTGTAACATATATGAATTCAAAATACCTGCAGACAAAGATACCTCTGTTCAGGTGGCTCGAAAAATCGCCTCATTCAACCCCAAGTTTTTAGTTACAGACGTTAGTTATCAGAACGAAGGACTCATTTTCTGCGGTTATTCACCCTCAGGGAATCAATATATTGGATACCTCAGAGATAAAACCTTCAACCACTTTTGGCGAGTAAAATTACCATACAAACCTGCACAATTTGAAGCCATTCAAGCCACGGAAAAAGGCCTGTTTTTAAGTACCGAGAGCAGAAAAACGATGCCCGCTACTCTATTCTACATGCCATTTATTTTCGTTTTTTAATCTACAACTTAAAGCCTATTCCGCCTGATGCATAGTTGGGCTTAATGTCTGTAGTAAATTCTTCAACATCTGCAAAAGTCAATGTTTCAACATCATTATCTTTGCGATCGGAGGCGTCTAGACTTGCCAATCTTAAGTGTTGGTTTCTGACAGATTCTTCAATGACTCTTCTAACTGAACGTCCATTCCCAAAGTATTTATCACGTGTTTTATACATGAAATCAATGTATTTCATCAAATGATCTACTGCTTTGGGTTCAGGATTGATGTTTTGATCGTGCAACTGATTCATTGCAATCACATATAGGTCTTCAGCTGTGAAATCTTCGAAGTGGAATATTCGATCAAATCGGGACTTAAGTCCAGGATTACTTTCCATGAAACGCTCCATATTTTGAGAATAACCCGCTGCAATGACAATAAACTCACCACGTTGGTCTTCCATTCTTTTGAGGATGGTTTCAACCGCTTCACGGCCATAATCACTGGAACCACCATCGGTTAGGCTGTATGCTTCATCAATAAATAGTACTCCACCCATTGATTTATTGATCATATCGGTGGTTTTGATGGCTGTTTGTCCAACATAACCACCCACCAAACTTTGCCTGTCGCATTCAACCAAATGTCCGCGTTCCAAAATGCCCAAGGCCTTGAAAATTTGAGCCAAGATTCTCGCAACGGTGGTTTTACCAGTACCAGGGTTTCCTGTAAACACTGAATGCAACGAAAATGTTTTGCGAACATCCTTTCCGAGGCTTTTGTAAAATCTCACCAATTTGACGAGTTCTTCAATTTCCTGCTTCACCACGCCCAATCCAATCATGCCCTTCAGTTTATTGAGGCTTTCTTTTAAAAGTTCCTCATCAATGGGGATTTCGGGTAAAATGCGTTGTTTTTGAGTAAAAATCTTCTCAAAATCAGCCTTTTCAAGGGTAGAAAGGGTTTGATTATCAAGTTCTTCGGGGTGTTCAGATTTCATAATTCTGAGGCCCAAATTGATCTTAGCTTCATCGAGCATGGAGTTAACTAAGCGGGCATTTCCGAAGAATCTATCCCTGTCTCTGTAACTATCAATCAAGAACTTACTCAACGATTCTTTCGCCGTTTCAGAGAAATTAACTCCCCTTTTTTGGGAAGCAAACTCGGCTATCTGAACCAATTCCTGTGGAGTGTAATCTGGAAAGTCATATTGAACCACAAAACGACTCTTCAAACCTGGATTGCTTTGTAAAAAGACTTCCATTTCCGATGGATATCCAGCAACAATGATGGCGATATCATCTGCATCTGACAGTTCTTTGAGCAACACCTCAATGGCCTCCTTACCGAAATCTTTGCTGTCATCGTCAGCTCGAGCCAAGCTGTACGCTTCATCAATAAACAGAATGCCGTCTTTGGCTTTTTTAATGGCTTCCTTTGTTTTTGGGGATGTTTGCCCAATATATTCTGCTACCAGATCACCTCTATCAACCTCGTGGACATGTCCTTTTTTGAGAAGGCCCAACTCTTTGTAAATCTGCCCAAGAAGTCGCGCTACCGTAGTTTTGCCGGTACCTGGATTTCCTTTGAAGACTGCGTGAAGATTGATTCGATCGGTTTCTTCGAATCCTTTTTCTTTCCTGAGGGACACGAACCGTAAATAGTCTGAATATTCACGAATTTTTTGTTTGATGGGCGTAAGTCCAATAAGTCCATCGAGCTCTTTCATCACCAATTCGAAGCTTTCCTTTGGATCTTTCAGAGGTTCGGCCAATTCTACAGCTTGAGTTTCTTGAAGTGATTGAAACTCCTGATAAAAAGCATGTTGTGGAAATGGACTAAAATCAGATTCATCGGCTTCCACAAAATCGTCGCCAATTTCAAAGGGGATATGGGCCATCATCTCGCTCATAAAAATGATTTCGATGAAGTACTTTCCTCGTCCCCAAGAACCCAAAGTATCGCTGCCGTAACCTACGGAAATATTAATGATGTCTTGATCAGGTTCTATGAAAAAAATCTTATTCACTCTGCCTTTCAGATATCCTGAGTTGGTTCTGAAATTTACAATGAGTTCAATAGGAAGTTGCGAATGTCTTCGGGTTAAATTCTGGGCATTGATTTCAGCCCAAATGTACTTTGTGTGTAATGCATTAAAAATCTTATAATACTTTTTTTCGTTGGCATTAAACTGATCTGCACTTGCTTCGTAAAGTTTGACAGCTTCTAGTTTAAAATAGGGATTTCTTCCTGGCTTTACGATACCAATATTTTCTACATAAAATGACTTTGATGCAATTTTATCATCACCTACGTAGGCTTCCCATCTGTAAATGCCTGGCTTCCAATATGTACCTGGCATTCTAACTCCCCAACCCTCTCTGATGTAGGAAATATTTTCTTCCTTTGGAATGAACCTATCACAAGGAATATTACAAATTTCATTGTTCTTTTCGTCAATACACTTCAGGTGCATTTTGAAGGTCCAATCTTCTTCGTCGTATTTTTTGTTAAAGATACTAACCTCACAATAAACGAAACTTATTTCGTCTTGTTCAAAAACGCTTCTGTATTTTTTGGTGTTATCAGCCAACCATTCTGTTGAGCTGTAGGTTTTGATTTCGCGTAACTTATAAAAAGATGAATTCATAGAATATAATTAGAGGGTATAGGAAATTCCAGTCGAAAATCCAACCGAATTAAATCCGACCCCCAAATTAACCATATAGCCCAGTTTTTTAATGGGTTTTATGTTTAAGGTGTGTTTAAAACCGATTAAATTCAGCTGAAAACCCTGATTCGCGGTGCTCACATTATAAGTTGGAATATTATCTCCCGAACCCTCAGTAACATTGGTTTGAATATTGACATTTGATACCCCTACTAGAAATCCTGAATACAGAGCAAAGGTTGATTTTATTCTGGCTCTTTTTAACCAGAAATAGTCAAACGAGCCCATGAAACTATTGAGTTTAACGCTATAATTATATTTGGTAATATCATCAGGATTTTGAATGCCTGGGTAAGTTAATGTAGGCGTTTGAACCGAAGAAACGCAGTAAGCCAACCCGATGGCAATCTTATCTTTAACATGAAATTGATATCCCAAGATTGACGGGGAATTCACGATCATTTGCATGTTTCCAGTACCTATTGTGGGATAATCGTATTTCAATTGTTCTTCAAGTTGATCGGCAATTTGTTGTTGCACAAAATCACCGCCGCCTTGATAGTAAAATGTAATGCTTCCATTTTGGAAGAAGTCAATTTTGGGAGTCGCAATTGATACAAGACTTACGGGAGGAGTCTTTGATGATTGATTTTGGTTGTTGATGTTGATGGAATCAGATTGTGCAGAAACGAAGTTTGTAAATAAACAAACGGTGCTAATAATTAATTGAGTTTTCATTTAGGATGAATTGGGTGGTAAATTACAATTTTTTGAGTTGCAAAAGGTTGGCTGACAAAAAATGATTTTATGAAATTTTGTTTGAAATTGAATCTGAAAACATTATCTTTGCACTCCGTTTCAGGAAAGACCTCGTAGCTCAGCTGGATAGAGCAACTGCCTTCTAAGCAGTAGGTCACAGGTTCGAATCCTGTCGGGGTCGCTCCATTATACGGAACGGGGAGTAGCGCAGGCCGGTAGCGCACCTGGTTTGGGACCAGGGGGTCGCAGGTTCGAATCCTGTCTCCCCGACTTTTAAGAAAACAAAAAAGGCGGTCAATGACCGCCTTTTTTGTTTTCTTATTGTGTAAGATCGTCTGACAATGTCTTCATGAACGCAATGATCTGAGATATCTCTCGAGAATTCAAGTTCAGAGAATCAGGAGAGAGTGTTTGCTGGGTCCAATTCAGACCCTTTCCAACCGCCCCACCATGATTGTAAAAATCCATTACTTCTTCAAGAGTCGCAAATGCCCCATTGTGCATATACGGTGCGGTTTTGTCTACATTTCGAATGCCTGGTGTCTTAAACATCCCTTTGATAAAATGGGCATCGGGATAAGCCGCTTTAAATAACTCATACTTTCCAAAATCCGGATCTATTTCTATTGAATTTGGCGAAGTTGTAACCCCCAATATTTCTCCCTCAGATTCACCATAATTTGGTGGTACATACCCATTAAATAAAGGGGCAAAATGACAAGTAGCGCAAGCCGCTTTACCTAAAAATAAATTCGCTCCAGCGATCTCATCTGATGTAAGTTTGACATCTTTTTCAGATCTCATGTATCTATCAAATTTTGAATTTACGGCAATCAATGACCTAACAAACTGTTCCAATGCTAATTTTAAATGATTGTAGTTTAATGGATTTTTATCATTTGGGAATGCTCTTTCAAACCATTTATTGTATTCACTTAAACTTGCAATTTTGGATACTAATTCAGTTGCATTGGTATTGAATTCATTTGGATGATGAACCACATGATGCACTTGATTGTTGATATCGTCAGACCTCAAATCCCAAAAAAAGTTCCCTTGGAATCCAACATTGATTAAACTAGGTGAATTCCTCTCAAAACTCTTTTTTAAAGTATCAGCATATGCAAATTTAGGATCATGACATGTTGCACAACTCATATTATTCGCGGCTGAAAGTCGAACATCAAAAAATAATTTTTTACCCAGCGCAATTTGATTACTGTCAGGTTTGAAGTCAGATCCTCTGGATGAAAAATAGGGATTCAAATAATTTGGATCAAACAGATGTTCACCTTTTGTATTGATGGCTCTTTTGGGAGCATTTGTTTCTTCATACAACTCAATTTGTGTTGATATTTGCCATCTTCGTAAATTAATTTGAATAGGAACCAATAAATCACGATAAAATGCCACTCTGTTGAAGTCATCGAATTGCCAATTTTGTTTTAAATATTCAAGTGATTTGGCGATTTGGAAGTCTAAGAATTTTACAAGTTGATTATTTCCCCATTTTTGATACACTGAAAGATCCCATTTCAATGACTCTAATACACTTGTTGCATCTGCAATTGCATTTAACCTTACAGGAGAATCAAATCCAGTTAATCCTAGTGACATCAATCTCGAAATAATTTGATGATTAGCTTCAAAAATTTCCCATGTTTTTAAATTGAACTGTTTAAATGACTTTTCAAGATAACTAATATTCTTTATTAGCAAATAGCATTCCTTTTCCAGGCCGATAGAATCGTTATCATCTATCATTTCTTCCATTACTTGAAGCCCGTGGGGCTCCTCTTCTTTCAAGGTGATAAAATCAGTTACTATACCTGGGACCGGTCCACCGTTAATTGATTTTTCTAGTTCTGGATATCGAAAAGAAACATATGCTTCTATAGATTTATATTTTTTTCGGATATCAAGGTACAAACGCCAATTGACTTCTTGATTTGAGAATTTCAGGATTTGCCAATTTGAGGTAAGCTGATGCAAATTTTCAACTGCATTCATGATTCTATTTTGCACTTGATCTTCTTCAGAATTAGTGCTGTAGGTGAAAGTCGAAACGGCCAAAGCAGCGAGACTAAACACTAAAAGAGTGATTGTTTTAATTTTCATGAGTTTATACAAAAAAAGGGGGCCGAAGCCCCCTGACAACAACTAATCAAACAAACTACTGAACGATCAATTTATGGGTATCGCCTTTTGCTGTTTTCAAAACATAAGTACCAGCTTGTAAATCAGCAACATCAATCACATTGGTTTCACGAACCACTTTGATACGCTTTCCATCAATAGAGTAAAGAGCTGCATCAGTCACTGTATTGAAGTATACTTCACGAGAAGCTGGATTTGGGAACATTTGGAATCCATCCTTTTCAAAATCACTGTTTTTTAATGCTTGTTGAGTTTTGAAAGACTCATTAAAGATGGTTTTATATCCTGTCACAGCTAAAGTCACAGAATGGTTGAAAGGGAATGTATTTGAAGTTGAAGGATGTTGAATATTTACAAAATAGGTTGAACCATCAGGTGAAAAACGACCACCAGTAATCTCACAACCCTTTGGACCTACCATAAATCTTTTCAAATCGGTAATGTTGTAAATCAACCCTTCATGATCACCTGTTACGTCTAACATGTAATTTTCACAGGCCACATTTGCAAATTGAGCTGGATTTGCTGGCATTCCAGAAGGGTTCATATCTTCTTGAATAGAAAGATAAACTCTTCCATTGATTACCGTGTGAGTTAATCCATCAGGTGAGGAAAGGTGATTATTGGTTGGTTTGTAATCCTTACCAAGCAATCCTCCACCGTCTAAAGCAGTTTCCATTTTACCTGAACTTACATTGAAACGCAATACACGTCCCCACATATCATTGAAAGATGAATCCAATTTACCGTCATTTGCATCTAATTGAACTAAATGTGAAGCTAAATTAGCGCCTTTCAACAAAGCAGATTTAACGCTTTGTGCTTTACCACGACCTGTTTCTGCGATAAAAATAATTTCATCGTTAATACCTTCAACCCATTCTAATCGCATGAAGATGGTAGCTCCTAATTTGAAGGCAGCATCTCTAGCTGAAATCATGGTATTCAAATCCATGCTCAATGGCAACCAAGTGCCCGTTTGAGCATCGTCAGACTGCTTGTAAGCATACAATTGACCCTTTGAAAAATCTTCAGGAGCATCAGCTACAAACTTGAAGAAAATAGCACCAGAAGAGTAATCATCTGTAAGATAAACTGTTTTGCGATCAGAAGCAATCCAACCACCTTCATGATCATAGCGGCCCATATTGTAATTCTTACGAATTGCTTTAGCTGACTTCACATCAACTTCAACCATGTATTGAAAATTCTTGTATCTTTCAACTGACTGATTTACAGTTTGCCCGTTGAATGATTTAATGGTATAATTTGAAGTATCAGTCATTCCTTGTGCTGCAAGAATTTTATTTGATGTAAACGCATCACCCCACTCTTCAGCCGTAAATACTTTACCCCAATTTGTTTGGATACCTCCGCAGTTTGCACCAGTTCCGCCAACATTAGAAAAATCTACATTTCTAAATTTTCCTTGAGCATCATTTTTTACCTCCCAAGACTTGGTTTTTTGATTGTAGTAAGCAGTAAATACAGTCATACCACCACCATCTCCATTCACAGGGTCAGCAGTTACCATTTCGTGATTCACAATAACATAACCTGAATCTGAACGACCATTAATGGGCACGTAACCTGTAAAATCCTGCCACTCTTTAGCAAGAGCTTTAACCCCATTGTGATTTGTTACTGTGTCAGTTCCACCAATAAACAATACATCATACTTCAATGGTGAAGCAGGAATAACAACAGTGTTGGGGTCAGTTGGGAATTTTGATTTGTCGTAGATGTTTACATCCAACGTTGGGAAAACGTTTTGGGCTTGTGCAAATGCTGCAGTGGCCAAAACAATCAATGAAAGTGTAATCTTTTTCATGAATAATTTGGTTTTTTGTTTCTGCAAAATTTGTCATTGGATGTTTATGTATTATTCGTTTAAAATGAAAAAATCCCTACCAAATTAGGCAGGGATTATAATTCTATAATGTAAAATTATAAAAGGATTGATAATTTGATTACTGAAAAATTACAGTGATTCTAGAGTCAGATTGATTTGCTCAAAACTTGGCAATTCACCTGCGTTTTCAAGGACTTCAGCGTGTCTTACAACTCCTTCTTTATCAATGACAAAAGCAGCTCTTTTTGAAACTCCTTTAAGTCCTAAGATCCAATCTTCATAAATTGAACCATAACTTCTACTAACTTCTTTGTTAAAATCAGACAACAAAGTAAAATTCAATTTTTGATCTTCTTTGAATTTCGCCAAAGTAAAGGGCAAGTCTACAGAAATGGCTAGCACCTCTGCATTTTCATTGCTGTAGAGATGAATAGCATCTCTCACTGTGCACAATTGTGTGGTACAAACACCGGTAAAAGCAGCAGGGAAAAAGTGTAAAATAACATTTTTTCCTGCGAAATCGCTGAGTTTAACTTCTTTAGTTTCTGAACTAATCAGCGTAAAATCTGGGGCTTTATCTCCTAAATTGATTGACATGATGCAAAAGTAACAACGATTTGGAAGAAAAGTTCTTATTCTCGGCTGACGGCTGACGGCTGAGAGCTGAGAGCTGAGAGTTGTGAGCTGAGAGCTGTGAGCTGAAAACAAGAAGCTGTCACACTAGTGTCATTTTGAATTAGACTTAAAGAAATTCAACATTTAACATCAATCCTTTGGTAAATTTGGCGCGTCTGAAAAATATAATTTGTGTGAATTGTAAAAGAACATTTTTAGTTGTTTCATTTTTATTAGTGAGTGTGGTTGAAATTTTGGCTCAGGGTGTTTGTTATCAATACATTCAACGCAAGTACATTAGATATCAAGAGAGCGCGGCAACCACTGTTTTGTCATCGATGAATAATCAAGCAATCAGCAACAATGGTAAATACATATACACCGTTGGAAATGGTACCGTAAGAAATGCCAATCATACCGATAATTGGTTGATGCAATTCAATGATACCGGAAAGTTCATTAGGGCCATCAAATTTGGAAAAACCGGCGCCAATAATAACGAAACTACCAACGATGTTCAAACTTTAAGTTCAGGAGCCGTAATGGTTTGTGGTAGTACAAGAGAGTCTACCTTAGGAACTACCAACCTTGGTTTTATTTCATTTATTGATGCAACGGGGAAATTGCGTTGGACAAGGAGAACTCCATCATCCAACAGAAATAATGCAAGTGACGAATACAATACTATTTTCAAGCAAAACGATAATTCGTTTTTGGTAATTGGAAATGGCACTCAAAGAACGGGAAAACAGTGTATCATAGCCACTTTAATTGACAGCTCAGGAAATGCAAGTTGGACAACTCACATTGATTTAAATAATAACTCACATGATGCCTTTGGTGCCGTTCGAATTGGAAATGAATGGGCAATCACGGGGTGGGCACAAAGTACACAAACCTATCCATTTGTGATATTTTTAAATAATGCGGGTTGGGTGAATAGAGCTTACAAAGGAAATTCTAACGGACAAAATACTTTTGGTCGGAGTGTAATAAGCAGTCATGGTATTGTATATACAATTGGTACTTCTGGTACAGGTTTCACAGCACAAACCCTCGTTACAGCCTTTGATAAAAATGGGAATAGAAGATGGTCAAGATCAATTGGTGCAAATAACAATCAAGAAGTCGGACAAAATATTGTTTTGGAGGGTACCAGTTTATGGATTACATCAAGAAGCCAACCATTTGGAAGCAATAGAACTCTGATCTATCAACTTGATACGGCTACTGGAACAACCATTACAAACCCAAAAATATTGTCTAACGGAAATACCAACTTTACCAATAATGATTATGCCAGAACCTTTGAGACTTTGGCAAAAGGGGGAATTTCTGTAATTGGCTTAGATAATGCCGCCGGCATTCACGGCAATTTTATGATTAACTCCCCATGTCAAACAAATTGCGGCACAGCCACTGCTTCCTTAAATAACGCAGCAGCGAATTGGACATGGACAAATTCTACAAGCACATTTGTGGATTTGGGTACTTTGACTTCAGTAACCTTTGACACACAATCTTTTGGCATTAATATCACTGTTAATTGCAAACAAGATTGTCCGATGCCCGTGAAAGCAACAACATCTCCCCTATTGATTTGTCCTGGAAATACTTTTGTGAATATTGCCGCTGGACAACCCCTAGGAGAATCGTACTTATGGAGCGATGGAAACAACAACTCAGCTAGGAGCTTTTTCAACGATGGCACCTACTACCTTACAACTTCCAACCCATGCGGGAGTCGTCAAGATACGGTAGTTGTTGTTAAAACTGGTGCCCCAGTGAAGCCATCCAAATTAAAAGATACAACATTTTGTACTACAAATTTCAGTTATGGCTTGGATGTATCCCAAATTGGAAGCAAATACGTTTGGGATAATGGAAGTACTTTACCTACACGATTATTTACTAAAGCTGGTGTTTATTGGTTAGATACTCGTAATGCTTGCGGAAGTAGGGTTGATTCGGTAAGATTCAAAGTGATTCCACCCCCTGTATCACCTGTATTGCCTGATACTAATATTTGTTTTGCTCAATCATTGAACGTTGACTTTCCTAAAATTGCGACCAGTAAATACGAATGGTCCGACATGGATACCATGGTTCCTAAAGATTTTTTTCAATCAGGAACGATAATATTGAGAGTTCACAATGCCTGCGGTGAAGTATTTGACACTTTCGATATTGCAACAAAATATGCTCCGTTTGCCGCATTAGCCAAAGATACAATATTTTGCAGCAGCAGTTTTTCTTGGGATGTTGATTGGTCTCAGTGGGATGCAGACTATTATCTTTGGGAAAACTTCACAACATCCCCAAAAAGACAGCTAATCTATCCCGGAAAATATTGGTTTACTGCAGGAAACAGATGTGGTCTTATAACAGATACTTTTCAAATTTTTGTTGACACTCTCCCAGTAAAGCGATTGGTACCTGATGTATATTTCTGTTCTGGGGAAACTTACGTAATTAATGGTGAACAGTTTAATAGCCCAAGAACCAAATATCGTTGGAGCAATGGCTTAAAGATTCCAAATATAGGCGTAGCCCAATCAGGAATATATACTTTGGAAACTAGCAACGCTTGTGGGATTAGAATGGATACGGTAAGAGCCTATGCAGTTAGATGTGATTGTAAGATGTGGATACCAGATGCTTTTACCCCTTTAGGAAGTCCAGGGCTGAACCAAGAGGTTTTACCCATGTTTGTAGATGATTGGGGAAATACTTGCGGAGTTAAAGAAGGTACTTGGAGTGTTTTCAATCGATGGGGTGAGTGTGTATTTCAAGACCAGCCATTGTCTGTAGCTTGGAATGGATTATACAATGGCAAAGTTTTACCAACAGGTATTTATGTTTACTTGATTAAGGCCACCTTTGATTCAAGCGTAACAGGATATAGAAACTTCAATGCAAAAGGTACTATATTGATTATAGATGCAAAAGATTAAAAATTCAATTATGAAAAAACAATACATCTTTCTATCGGCAATATTATTTTTATTGTCTGATTTTCAACCCCTTAAAGCCCAAACTGTCACCGGCGAAGGTTTTGAAGGAGCTGCATTTCCTCCAACCGGTTGGTCAACTATTGGAAATGCTGGATTTGGTGCTGGTTGGTCAAGAAGAACTATTGCAAATGCAGGTAACACACCTACTGTGACTCCACAAACCGGTTCAGCAATGGCACGCTTTACATGTAGGAATGTGGCAGCTGGAACTACACAAACATTGGTGTCTCCAGTTATTGACTTAAGTAAAAGAGGTACAACCAACAGTTATGTTTCTTTTTACATGTTCAGAGACACAGTTTATTCTACTGATGATTCATTGACGTTTTTATTCAATACAGCACGAAGTTTAACGGGTGCTACACGTATTCAAGGTATTAAACGTTTTGCCAGAGCAAATTACCCTGATTCTGGTGCACACGGATGGTACAAATACTCCTTTGCTATTCCTTCAAGCTTCAAAGGAAGTACCAATTACTTCATGATTCAAGGAACCGCCCGCGGTGCGGCAAATGCCGGAAACATCTTCATTGATAGTGTGACTTGGGATGCTTATCCCACGTTTTGCGAAGGCAAACCCGACGCAGGAATTGTAACTGCAAGCACCTATTATATTTGTGGTAATACAGGTCCATCAACCATAACTTTAAGTAATTACACGAGCACCACAGGTATAACTTTATCTTGGCAATTATCTACTGATTCACAAACTTTCAATACAAATGCTTGGACAAATGCCGTAAACACCGGCAATTTCAGTGCTACAATTGGAACTTACCGATATATTAGAGCCATTGTAAAATGTAATGAATCAGGAGAAGCTGACACGTCAAATTGTATCAAACTTTGGATTGACAATACTGCTACTCCTCCAACTATCACAGTAACTCCGAATGGAGGTGTGCTTTGCTCAGGCTCCACCACCCCTTTGAAATTTGTTGCAAATGGTGCAACTACATATACATGGACACCTGCAACTGGTTTAAGTTCTGAAACAGGAGATACTATTTATGCTCTTCCTACTGCTACAACAGGTTATTCTGTTAGCGGTGTTGATGATAAGGGTTGCACAGGAACGAGAAATTTCTTCGTTCAAATACAAAATGGCCCGAATGTGACTGTAACTGCAACAGATACTGTGGCTTGTGATGGTGATTCTGTTCAACTAACCGCCAATGCTGGTGGAGGTGGTTTGACCTACGCTTGGAGTACAGGTGTTAATACAAGAACAACTTGGGCAAAAGCAGCGGGTGAAAAAACCACATACACCGTTTCTGTTAAAAATGGTGCCGGTTGTGAAACTATTAGAACGACGGATGTTTATGGTGTAATGCAACCAAAAGCGGCTTATTCCTTTAAGGTGATTAAAGATAGAACCGTTGAATTCAAATTTGAAGGAACCAATACAGCTGATGTTTATTGGAATTTCAGTGACGGAAATGAGAGTTTCCAACAAAATACCACTTATACATTCAGTGCAGATGGTACTTACAAAGTAATGTTGGTGGCAAACAATCCTCCATGCGGTAGCGACACTATTTATTTTGATGTTACTGTCGCCCAAAGCAATAGTTCGGTAAAATCTATTGGATTGAATGATTTGGTGGTTTCACCAAATCCTACATCAGATTTAGTAAATATTAAATTTAGCGGATTTGAACCAACAATAAAATTATCAGTTCATGATCTAAATGGTCGCTTGATTGTATCAAAAAGATTTGTGAATCTTCACGGAAATACTGGTGCAATACTAAATTTAAATTATGTGCCTGAAGGAGTTTACCTAATAAAGATATCTTCTTCTCGAGGTGAGGATGTGAAAAAAATACAGGTATTTAGATAGGTCTTTAGTCTCAAATTTAGAGCAGAGGTCAATTAACTTGTAGTTTAAATCTAAAGGCAGATTACTGAACGCCGAACGCTAAAAAGGGGAGTCAAATTGACTCCCCTTTTTAATGTGTAAAAGATTCGTACAAAAACTTATTGTTTTTTTTACAAGAATCATAAGTAAGTGGTTATTATTGTAATAACATAAATAAATTATGATGAGAAAAATTACAATTCAATCAATCATTCGCAACAGTATTATGGCTGCAGGTTTCCTGTCCATGTCAGTTGCGGGTGCCCAGTTTGCGGGAAACTGGAAGCTTGCAGCAAAGGCAGGAGCTTTTGCTGTAGGACCTGCTAAAGGCGATTACAGCTGGTGGGGTGTTCCTGCGGAAGAAGTTACAGGTGTTCGCGCTTGTCAATTTGATGATGTATTCAACTTTAATGCTGATGGTTCATTTAAAAATGAACTAGGTACACAAACCTACCTAGAAGGTTGGCAAGGTGGTAACGGTTGCGGAACCCCAGTTGCTCCTCACGATGGTTCTACTACCGGTAAATGGATGTACGATGAAACTGCAAAAACCTTAACTATCATTGGAAAAGGTTGCTACATGGGGCTTCCAAAACCATAAAACGGTGGCGAATTAACCTCACCTGCAAATGCAAAAGACACCATCGTTTATGAAGTTGATGCAATGACTGCCAACTCTATGACATTGGTGATTTCTATTGGCGGTGGATACTGGAAATATGATTTCGTGAAAGAAATGCCAGCTCTAAACCCAGAAGGTAACTGGACATTTGCTCCAAAAGCTGGTTGCTTTAAAGTAGGTCCATCAAAAGGCGATTACAGCTGGTGGGGACTACCTGCTGGTGATTTAACTGTTCGTGCGTGTCAATTGGATGACCGTTTTGTATTCAATGCAGACGGGTCTTTCGAAAATATCATGGATGGAAGTACTTGGTTAGAAGGATGGCAAGGTTCTGACGGATGCGGAACTCCAGTTGCTCCTCACGATGGAAGCACCAAAGGTTCTTGGATTGCCAATAAAGACAACGGTACTATTACCATCATTGGTAAAGGTTCTTACTTAGGTTTAGCGAAAGTTTATAACGGTGGTGAGTTGGCAAAGCCTGCTGACGCAAAAGACACCATTGTATATCCCGCTATGATCAATGGAGATACCATGATTGTTGAAATTGCAATTTCTGGTGGTGCTCATTGGTATTATGAATTTGTAAGAAGTGCGGCTCCAATTGGAAGCGTTTCTACATTCAATACCGGTATGAAGGTTTATCCTAACCCAACCAATGGTATGATTTCTTTTGAATTTGAACGTGCGAGTACTGTTCAAAATGCGGTTATCTACAACACTGTAGGTATGCGTGTATTGGAAGTGGCTAATGCGAACAACGTTAATGTGGCATCATTGCCTGTTGGAACTTATTTTGTGAATGTAACTACAGCAAATGGCGTATTTACTTCACGTTTCATCAAGCAGTAATCTGCATTAGAAAATTTCACTTAGGTATAAAAAAGGCTGCCCATGGGCAGCCTTTTTTATTTAAAATTTCATCGTTAATTAGCGAATATCTATCGTAATTTTCTCATCGGTGGCGAATCCTCCTTCAAATCCCACTGAAAAGGTAAATTCTCCACCCTCAAATTGACGTTTTAAGCCTGAACCAATAAAGGTTAAATCACTTTTACTGAAAGGCACTTCCACTAAAACCGATTCATTCTTCTTAATCATTACCTTCTTAAACCCAACCAACTTCTTCACCGACGGAGTTACTGATGCAAAAAGATCACTCGAATAGATTTGCACCACCTCTTTTGCATCGTAATTGCCCGAATTTCTCACTGTAACACGCGCTGCCATGAGTGAATCTCCATAACGAACAATTTCGAAGTTGCTGTATTCAAAGTTGGTATAACTCATCCCCCATCCAAAGTCAAATAATGGCTGATAAGCGTTTTTTCCAAAATTGACATCGTTGTTTTCGGTGTGTTTACGGTCATAGTGCACCACATCCCCCGAAAAACGGGGATATGTAAAGGGTAGTTTTCCGCTGGGGACTTGCTTACCGTACAGAACATCGGCGATGGCACGTCCGCCTTCATCACCGGGCAAATACGCATGAAGAACGGCATCGAAAAGTCCCACCAAAGAAGTAATGATTCGTGGGCGATTTAAAGTGAGAACAAGCACTGCTTTTCCACCGCGGTTCTTCCAATCTTGGATGAATTTCAAATCATTATCAGGAATATTTGTGGCGAGGTCATTGATGTTTCCGGTGACTTCCGTTCCGGGTTTTTCACCCAAGCAGTAAATTAAAACCGCTGAACTCGATAAAACATTGTCGTATTTTCTCAATGCTTCTTCAATGGTGATCTTTCCCTTAGTTCTGTATCCATTGTTGATGCCCTGCCAACTGTGGGTCCATGCACCGTTCAATAAATCCATGTTCGAAGCGGCATCACCCATTATAATGGTCTTGACCATTCCTTCTTGCAATGGCAAAAGAGAGCCATCATTTTTCAAAAGTGTGATGCTTTCAACGGCGGTTTGATAACTGACTTCTGCAAACTCTGGAGTACCGATGGGTAAAACGGGAATTTGAGGAAATTCACCCACCAAACCGAGTTCATATTTCAATTTCAATATGCGATAAACGGCCTCATTGATCCTGGACATGGGAACACTCCCCTCTTCCACCAGCTCAATCAATAAATCATTGAACTGAAAATCGGATGGTGTCATACTCATGTCAATGCCTGCATTGATGGCCATTTTTACTGCTTCTTTTAGCGTTGGAGCCACTTTATGGGTTGTGTGAAGCTTGTATATATCTTCCCAGTCTGTTACCGCTACCCCTGTAAACTTCAATTCGTCGCGCAATAAACCCGTTAAGATATTTTTATTGATATGAACAGGTATGCCGTTTAGTTCGCCGGAGTTGATCATGACGGTTTTTGCTCCCGATTGAATGGCGGTTTCAAAGGTTGGAAGGTAATATTCACGCAAAGTTCTTTCATCAATCCAAGCTGGTGTGCGGTCTTTACCACTTAGGGGATAGCTATAACCTAAGAAATGCTTCATGCAAGCAGCAACCGATGTATTGATACCGTTGTTTTGATATCCTTCAATAGCACTTTTGGTCATGGCTTTTGCCAAATGCACATCTTCTCCGTAGGTTTCGAAGAAACGAGACCATAAAGGCTGTCTTCCAAGATCTAAAACTGGTGAAAAGTTCCAAGGGATACCCGAAGCTCTTACCTCTTGGGCGGTGATTTGAGCAGCTTTTCTGACCAATGCCGGATTCCAAGTGGCCGCTTGTCCTATTTGCTGCGGAAATAAGGTCGCCCCCATGGTGTAATTCGCTCCGTGGATAGCATCGATACCATACACCACATATACACCGTTATTACCAGAATTGAAAGAGGCTTTCTGAATATCATTGATAATTGAATGCCAGCGTTGAAGTGAAATGGTTCCTGAACCACACCCCACATTCAATACTGATCCTACCTTATATTTATTGAAAGCAGTTGCCAACTTCGAAGAATCCAAAACTTGAGGTTGTTGTAAGGCACAGATATCTCCTTTGGCAATGAGTCCCAAATCAATTTGGGTCATTTGCCCCACCTTTTCGGTTAATGACATTTTGCTTATTTTAGACTTGATTTTTTGATCTAAAGTCAATCCTGATTCAGCACCGTATCTCAAACCAAGCAATTTAAGTCCTTTTTGTACATCAATATGATTGTTGAAATGCTTCCAAAAAAGTCCAGTACGGTAGTTTTCCATCATCACCACAATAGGACCTTGATCTATGGCTAGATACCAAGGCTTAGACCAATTTTTATGTTCTGAGAATGCATCAATGAACCCATACTTTTTGAAATATTTGGATTTATTAATATACCAATTTGATAAGCATTTCACTGATAATTGAGGAGTGTAAGGAAAAGAGGAAAGGGCCGCCGTTGGTGATATCACCCCTTCGTCACGCGATGAATCTGGCGCATGTCCCGAGTAAAAATTCACTGAATAACTGGCTGTCAGTCCCCAAGAACTGTCACCGTATCCTTTGTATTTCAATGGATTGTTAACGCACCATTGATAATTATTCAGAGTTTGATGGATGTTTTCTTTACCAAAATCAGCGTAATTATCTTGCAATCCCATTGGATCTAAGGCTACAAATGAATAATGTGCCCAAAACAAGGGCCCTCCATTTTGTAAATCACCCTGGTGTCTGAGCTGAAGCGGAAAATAAGCCTGTTTCTGCTTTGAAGAAATTTTGTTGATTCCTGCTACTGAACCATCTGACTGAGCCTGTGCCCAACCCTTATGATAAACAGTTGGTTTGATTGGGTGTGTAGGAGATGAAGCCGCCAAAATGTACATGATTAAACACTCATTATACCCTTTTACCGCGAAATTCATGGCCCAACCGTGGCTTGGACTCCAATGCCAATAAAGAACGTCTTCTCCCTTTGTGTACCAATCAAACTCAATTTCTCTCCAGAGTTTGGTGATGCGCTTATTGATTTTTGTTATTCTAGAATTCTTGGGGATGCTTCCATTTTTCAATCCCTCAGAGAAAATCTGCTGAACCGAGAGAAATCCTTGCATTAAAAAACTACTTTCCACCAAGTCTCCTCCGTCGTCTTTTGGACTGAAAGGCTTGACTTTTCCGGTGTTTCCATCGAGCCAATGCGGCCAGGCACCGTGGAAGCGATCGCATTTTTCAAGGAAGGACAAATTGCGTTCGTATCGGGCCAGCAATTGATCAAGAGTGATCCATCCTCTTTTATATCCTACCATAATGGCCATCACGCCAAAGCCTGAACCGCCTGTTGTGATGATGTGTTCGTCTTTATCTGGGTAATCACTATCGAGGTGAATTCGTTCACGGGCCAAACCTGAATTAGGCTCTGCCCCATCCCAAAAGTATTGGAAAGTTCGGTATTGAACGGTGTCAAAAATTCTTTTTTCGGACTCCGAAAAATCAGAATATGAAGTGTACTTTTGAATTGGAACATTTTGGGCATTTAGCTTAGAAAATGCACCACAAACGCTCAAAAACAGAATGATGATTGAATTGTACCTCATGCGCAAGCAAGTTACTGTATATTTTACAAAAAGTAAAAACCTAGGAATGTACTTTTTACAAAACTACGTGATGTTTAAGTTATTAAAGAAATTCAATTTAACACTATTGTTCCTTGTTCTTGGGACTTTGAGCATGAGCTCAAAAATGGTGAATGCTCAGAATCCGAATTTTCAAACGCTTGAAAAACGCATTTTTAAATCTAACGAAGGAGGCATTGACTTACCCTACAGAATATATGTCCCCAGAGAAAAAAAAGAAAATCTACCCGTAGTTTTTTTCCTTCATGGACGAGGAGAATGCGGCACCGACAATGAGAAGCAATTGAACAACGGTGGGTATTGGTTGCTAGAGTATGCTGTGACGAAAGAACCGGCTATTTTGATTTATCCGCAATGCCCTGAAAACTCTTATTGGAGCAATGTAAAGCGTGAGGTAGATCCTAAAACAGGGAAGATTCACTTTGAATTTCAAGAAGGCGGAGCCCCCAGCGAAGCCATGAAAAGTCTGCAGGAATTGATGCGCCAAGTTCTTAATGAGAAAAATGAGTTCAGCATTGATGGTAGACGTGTTTATTTGAGTGGCTTATCCATGGGTGGAATGGGAGCGCTGGAATTGGCAAAGCGCAATCCCACTATATTCGCAGCAGTGGCAGCCATTTGCGGCGGCGGAGAAATGGGAAATCCAGAACCGCTAAAAGGCACCAGATTTTGGTTGTTCCACGGACTGAAAGACGATGTAGTTGACCCAACGTTCAGTAAAAAAGTTGAGAGCGATTTAAAAGGTCTTGACGTTCGGTCGACATTCTATCCAGATGCTAACCATAATGCTTGGGATGCTACCTTTCAAAATCCACAGGTATTGAAATGGATGTTTTCAACTCACAAAAATCAAAAGAGCAATTACCTGATCAATCAAAAACTCACTGCAAAGGAATGGACTCTTGACACCCGAGATTATACCCTAAAAATCAAGACAGCCAAGGCAGGAACTTTGGCTTTTGAATATCAAAAAAACAAAACAAGACACCATTCTTACGGGCTGGCCGAATCGTATGAGAAAACCATAAATGATGCACTCAGCAGTGATACATTTACCAAAATGACCGTCACTAAGGGAGAAAATGACTTGGTCACATATTCAAGTACATACAAACATTTAACGATTCTGATTCATGAAAACCCATTCACTTTTAAAATAATTGATGAGAGAAAACAATCGCCTTTCCCTATTTTAGAAGACCACACCAGCGACCCAGTGATTCAAAGTCCGGGAAAGTGGGTGAAAAATTTCAAGATGGCTAATCAGGAGATTTTTCTGGGTTTGGGAGAGAAAACCGGTGGATTAAATCGCGCGGGAAACTCGTTTACCCTCTGGAATTCAGATAATCCGGGTTACACAGGAAACACTGACCCCTTGTATCAATCCATTGCCTTTTACTATGGGGCACACAACGGACACACCTACGGTATTTTGTTGGATCATTCGCAAAAGAGCAAGTTCAATTTCGGAGCGGCGCAAGATTTTACGAGTATAGAAGTGAACGATGACCATTTGGTGTTCTTTTTTATTCCGGGGGACAATTTGACTGAAATAGCCTCTAAATACCGACAGTTGACGGGTTGCACTCCCTTGCCTCCCAAGTGGAGCTTGGGCTACCATCAATCGAGATGGAGTTACCGATCTAAAGAACAAATTGAACACGTTGTAGAAGGTTTCAAAACACACAAATTACCCTTAGATGCCGTGCATTTTGATATTCATTACATGGATCAAAACAGGGCATTCACCTTTGACACGATTAGATATGGCAATCCTAAAATGTTGATACAATCGTTGCAAAAAAAGGGAATTCACCCGGTGTGCATCATTGATCCGGGCATTCAAGTGAACAGCGATTATTCGGTGCATGAATCTGGTTTGAAGAACAACGTTTTTGTGAAATACCCTTCTGGGAGACTCTACGAAGCCAGTGTTTGGCCAGGATTGTGCCATTTTCCTGATTTTTCGAACCCAACTACACGCACTTGGTGGGGCGACCAAATGAAGTATTATACCAGCATGGGTCTGGATGGATTTTGGAACGACATGAACGAGCCCGCTGCTTGGGGAAAAGATGTTCCTGAGTACTTGGTTATGAATCGCGAAGGTTTGATTGGAAACATGGTTGACTGTAGGAACGCCTACGGAAGTTTGATGGCCATTTCTACCAGATTTGCGGCTGAACAGCAGCTTCAAAAGCGTGTTTTCAATCTAACTCGTGCAGGCATGACGGGTATTCAGCGCTATTCGGCTGTTTGGACGGGAGATAATGTAGCTTCAGACGAACACTTGATGTTGAGCATTAAACTTTTGACCTCTTTGAGTATTTCAGGGGTGGATTTTGTAGGCGCTGATATTGGTGGATTCATGGGGAACGCTTCTCCTCAATTGTTCACCCGTTGGATGACCGTCGGCGCATTTACTCCTTTTTTCAGAGGACATAAAATGTCTGATGAGGCCATGGCAGAACCTTGGCTTTACGGTGAAAAACACACAGATGTTATTAGGCATTACATGAATTTAAGATATAGACTGCTCCCCTATTTATACAGCAGTTTACGCGACAGCCTCACTCCCATCATGCGACCCATGATCTTCGAAAATACCTGGTTCAATCAAGAAATGATTGGCGGACGTTTTGAGCATCAATACTATTTTGGGAAATCTTTCTTAGTGGTGCCCGTTGACAGTAAAACCGAAGTTACCGAAATTTTATTCCCCGAAATCAACACAAGCTGGTACAGCCTCGCCCACGATGAAATATACCATTCTGGTCACTCAATTCTTGTGAAGGCACCGCTGCATCAATTACCCGTTTTTGTTAAAGAAGGTAGTGTAATTCCAGAAAATGCCGCTCGACAAATAGTCAATACCGAATCCAATTCTGATACCATTAACATTCACATTTATGCTACCATCCATGAAGGAAATTCTTATTTCGGAAATCTATTCTTTGACGATGGCATCAGCAAGAACAGCAGCTTTTGTAATTACCAAGTAAGGAACGAAAAGTGTAAACTACAATTCATCAAATCAGGTTCTCGAGAATTTCCTCACAAGAGAGTACAATTGATTTTTCATGGATTCATGGATAAACAGGTAAAACTCAACGGCAAACTCTTGAAGTTCGAACCCGAATTTCAAACGCATTTCGGATTTGATGGGTTCATCTACCAATCAGAAGTTTACACCAAGCTAGCGCAGCCCATGTTCAAACACACGGTAGTGGTAAAAGATTTAAGCGAAATTGCCTTAGAATTCGGGAGTGATAGTAGGTCTAAACGGTAAGCCTTGAATGTCCATCTCTAACGTTTGAGAAGTTTGTGAACTTCCACCAGCCGAGAATTTGAATTTACCTGGTTCGAAAAACCACTCACCCTTATCGTTGTAATATCCTAATTGATCACGAGAAACTTGGATTTGCACTTCTTGGGCTTCACCCGCTTTCAACCACACCTTTTCAAAACCCACCAATTGTTTAACCGGTCGGGTGAAGGTAGCTTCCACATCGCTCATGTAAAATTGTACCACTTCATATCCGTCGGTGGATGAAGTATTTTTTACAGTTACGGTCAATTTCACCCCAGTTGAACGATAAACATTCAAATTTGAATACTCAAAAGTGGAATAACTAAGTCCATATCCAAATGGAAACAAGGGCTGATTGGATACATCTAAGTACTTTGACGTGTATTTTTGGTTATTATCGAAAGGTCTCCCTGTAGTGCGCGAATTGTAGTATATTGGGATTTGCCCTTCGTTTCTGGGAAAGCTCATGGTGATTTTACCTGAAGGATTATTTTTACCATAAAGGGTATTCACAATGGCTTTTCCGCCTTGTGTACCTGGGAACCAGCACTCCAATACGGCAGCGCAATAAGGCAATACATCGGTTAAAACTAAGGGACGACCATTCATCAATACTAAAACAATGGGTTTGCCTAATTTGTGTAGGCTTTTAATCATATCCACTTGATGTTCTGGCAAATGAATGTTAGACCTAGATGCTGCTTCGCCACTCATTCCGAAGGTCTCCCCCACAACCAACACAATTACATCTGACTTTTTAGAAACTGAAATGGCGCCCTTCAACAAAACTTTTGCATCTTTCGGTGCTTCAATTTGTCCGTCGTGGGGATTCAACTTCGCGATTAAATCGGCATCTTCCAACAAATTACAGCCTTCGGCATATTTGATGTTTGCTAGATTAATGGTTGCTCCGCTTGAATTCAAAGCATCTCCTGAAGTAAGCGCGTCCCAGATGCTAATGGATTTTTTCCAATCTCCGGCCCCGCTCCAATTTCCAATTAAGTCGCGTTTGCGCTTGATGTGAGGCCCCACAAAAGCTACTTTAGCCTCTGATTTCAAGGGAAGGATGTTGCCGTCGTTTTTGAGCAACACAAACGATTCTTCGGCAGCTTTAAGGGCTGCATCAAGATGCTCGGTTGACAACATTTTAGATTGTTTTGCTTCATTAAGTCCCCTGTAAGGATCAGAAAACAAACCCAATCTATATTTTGCAATCAGTATATTCTTACATGCTCGGTCAACGTATTGAACGAATTCAGGTATATCGTTGCAAATATTCTTAAGATGAAGTAAATACAGTTCGCCCACCATGTCCATCTCAGCGCCCGCCTTAATGGAGCGACCCGCAATCGTTTTTGGTGAACCCATTCCATGATTTTCCAGTTCGTTGATAGCAGTGTAATCAGTGACCACCATGCCGTCGAAACCCCATCTCTTGCGCAGAGTTCCTTGAATCAAATCTTCATTGCACGTAGCAGGCATGCCGTTGATGTCGTTGAAAGAGGTCATCACCGTACCCACACCGGCATTGATTGCAGCTTCGTAAGGGGGTAAATAATCGTTGAACATTTTGTAAGTACTCATATCTACGGTATTGTAATCTCTACCGGCTTCGGCGCCTCCGTAAAGGGCAAAGTGCTTAACACACGCCATAATTTTATCATTATTGGTGTAAAGCCCATTCAAACTATAGCCTTGATATCCCCAAACCATAGCTTTGGCAATGCTTGAACCCAACATAGGGTCTTCTCCAGCACCTTCCGAAACCCGTCCCCAACGAGGGTCACGAGCGATGTCAACCATGGGAGAAAACGTCCAATTCAAACCATCGGCAGATGCTTCAGCCGCAGCAACCGATGCTGATTTTTCTACCAATTTTAAGTTCCAAGTAGCTGATAGTCCCAAGGGAATAGGAAAAATAGTTCTATGACCGTGAATGACATCATATCCCAACAACAATGGAATTCCCAAACGGGTATTTTTGATGGCTTTTTCCTGAAGTTTTCTGACCGCGACTGGGGTGAAGGTATTAAACACACCTCCAACTTCACCGCGTTCAATTTTTGCTTCTACATCTTTGCTTAAAACTGGGCCGGTCACATCAAATCCCACCGAAGGTAGATTCAATTGTCCAATTTTCTCATCCAAGGTCATTTTCAACATTAGACTATCAACAAATTGATTTGCTCTTGCATCAAAAGATTGTGCTTCGCCAACATTCACAAAAGACCATGCGGCAAACGCCAAAAACCCGTATTTGAAATTCATTTTTATAATTAATTTAAGTAAGGGGCCTGAAAGCCCAATTTTTTCATCCCAGATACAACCTCTGGAACCGCCGTAAAGTTTTTCCAAAGGAGTCCAGATCTGTAATTTTCCATCATAACAATGATTGGACCTTGATCAATGGCCAAGAAACTATTTGCCGCCCAGCAATCGCCCACAGAGAATGCATCTACAAATCCATACTCCTTCCAAATGAGATCACCCAGTTGGTAATAAAAGAACTCTAACGCTTTAGTAGATTCATCAGGGGTATATGGAAACGAACTCAGTGCTGCAGTTGGCGTTATCACTCCACGGTCATTCGTGGGTGAACTCGCCGTATAAGAATTGGGAATATCGCTAGCGGTTAGTCCCCAGCAAGAATCACTATATCCCGCTTGATTCTTAGGATTATTCTTGCAATAAAGATGATTGATTTTGGAATGATTCACATTCTGCTCCCAATAATTGGCGTATTGATCTGATAGTCCGTTTGGATCTATCCCCAAAAACGAATAATGTGCGAAGAAGAGAGGCCCTCCATAATCTTCTCCAAGGGGTAACTTCACCCCATAGAATGAGCGACCGTTTTTCATGCCGCCATTTCTTGCCCATCCATTGTGATAAACATTGGCAGCCACTGGATGTGTGGGCGAACTTGCCGCTAAAACGTGGGTAATCAAGCATTCATTCCAACCCCTGATTTGCATGTTCATGACAAATCCTTTGTTGGGACTCCAATGCCAATATAAATTGGACTCACCGTTTTTGGTGAACCAATACCAATCCACCCGATGCCAAATAGAGTCAATGGTTTCTCTGAGTTTGGTTTCTTCGGGGGACGATTGATTGAAATAATTACGTGCGGTCAACAAACCTTGAATCAGATAGGAAGTTTCTACCAAGTCTGCACCGTCATCGTTTGTTGAAAAAGCGATGGTTTTTCCTGTTGAACCGCTCAACCAATGAGGATAAGCCCCGTGAAATTGATCTGCTTTTGTCCAAAGGAAATCAGACATTTTATTCAGGTGAGATACTACCTGATTTCTAGTTAAATAGTTGCGATCAACGGCAGCAACCAATGCCATAATTCCAAAACCGGTACCACCTGAGGTAACTAGATCACCAGAGGTATTCCTTTCGCGAGCCATTCCGCTTACAGGGTGTGCAAAATCCCAAAAGTAGCGAAGTGTTTTTCTTTGAACTGAGTCTAACAAGTCTTCTTTTGAAATTCTAGAAAACTTAGGACTCTTATTATAAGTAGTTCTAATTTGGATGGTCAAGTGTTTATCTAAAGCAACTCCTGCCCTAGATTTAACGGTTACCGGAATAGGCAAGGTATATTTTGCAAAAAAACGCAAGGGCGACTTAGGTCTTAAGACCATGGTAGAATCGCCTTGAATGAAGGATACATTTTGTTCAACGCTGCTGACACCATTGAACATCAATTTGATGTTTTCTTTGGCAGAATTAGTGTCTAAAGGTTGTGAAAACGAGATTTTAACTTCGGGATTAACGGAAGCATTTTTCTTTACCAAATAAATCGCTGAACCATCCCAAGTAACGCTTTGCATCTGGATGGGATATTTAGGTTCAGGTTGTTTGATAGGTTCTTTTCCGCAAGATGAGATGGCAGCTATAGAAAGCAATCCCACAGAAAAAAAGAAAACTGCCCCATTAAGAGGCAGTATTCTAAATGATTGATTAAGCAAATTATTTACCTGCTTTTTCAAGATCATACAAAGATTTAACATCAGCAGCAGCCAATGCTTTATCGTAAATACGGAATTCATCCAATCCACCATCGTAGTTTTTCATCCAACCATCAGGAGTTCCACCAGGAAGGCTTTGTTTGTAACAACCGAATACAAAACGAGTAGCGTTTTTAAATTTCAATGGTCCCAAAGGAGCACCGCCGTTTGTTGGATCATCTCCGTAGCGGTTGGTAACACCTTCTGGCATTGTCAATTCTTTACCATCTACATAAAATGCTGCTATAGAAGAAACTGCATCGTAAGAGATAGCAACATGGTGCCAGTTACCGTCACCAATTGTCAAACGGTTTTCACCACCAAGATCCATCCACTGCTCTTTCCAAGCTGGAGCATCCCATTTGTTTACATTGAATTTGATACGAACTGAATCACCAGCAGCACCAGACTCTTGCAAAACAAAAAAGTTACCAATCCAGTTAGAGTCGTTCAACAATTGGAACCAAGACTCCGCACCATCTACGTGGTTTGTGGTTTTAATCCAAGTAGACATTGTAACTGACTGAATACCAGTTACAGCTGCACCTACATTGGTAAACAAAGCATAACCGTCGGCAGAACCCATGTATGCTTTACCTTTAGCACCATCAACAAAAGTTACATTGTTGGTAGTTCCGCTGGTAATGTTGCCTTTTGCATCTTCCACACTGTTTTCAAAAGAAAACTTTGCTACCAAGTTAGAGGCAGCAATTTGATCAGAAGTAGTGTAACCTGTGTTTCCGCCGCCATTGTCATCTGGTTCGTCTCCGCAAGATGCGAAGTTTAAGGCCAATGCGCTTACCAAAGCCATTGATCCGATTGAGAATAAATTGTGTTTTTTCATATATTCAAATTGTTAAATTGGTTAATATCCAGGGTTTTGAATGAGTTTACCTTCTCCTAAATCAATTTGTCTTTGAGGAATGGGAAACAATTCATGTTTACCGTCTACAAAGGGTTTTCCATGTGCTCTCATTACTTGGCCAATTCTTCCTTGTCTGCGAAGATCAAATGTTCTATCGTGCTCAAAGGCCAACTCTACTCTGCGTTCTTTCCAGATAGCTTCTCTAACCGCTGACTGGTCTGAAGATGTAAAGTCTGACAGTCCCGCTCTTTTTCTAACTATATTCAAATAATCGCAGGCCTTTGAGGAGTTTCCCAGCTCATTTTCGGCTTCAGCCGCCATCAACAATACTTCGGCATACCTGATTACTCTTAAATTTTTAGTGGTTTCATTATCGCCTTTACCCCATGATTCGGCAATTCTACTCACATATGCCTTGTAATTGTAATATTTATTTGGGTGATTGGGATCTGTTTCCCATCCGTCCCACAAAGATTGTCCTGATGTGATTATTGTTGCATCTTTTCTCACATCGCCGGGCTCATAGGCATTGACTAAATCCAAGCTCGGAGTATTGAAGCCCCAACCTAGTCCTCTTGCTCCAGATCGCGGAGCTTGAACCACAAAGTATCCAATGATTCCTTTTTGGGGATCCGTACCCTTGCAGTTTATTTCCCAAATTGATTCTTTCGAAAATTCGCCAATTTCTCTCCAAATATGGCTGTAATCAGCCATCAATTCATAACGTCCAGAATTAATCAAATCATCGCAATAAGCCAATGTAGACGACCAATTCTTTCTGTATAAAGCTGATTTTGCTAGAAATGCGCGTGCGGCATCGCTGGTTCCTCTACCTAAATCAACCAATTGTGTGCTTGGCAATGATAATGCCACTTGAAAATCAGACTCAATCAAATCCCAAATTTCATCAGCACTAGCTCTAACATAGGTATTGCTAATTTCTTCTTCCGTTAAAGGAACTTTATCAATCTTAGGCACACCACCAAAGCTACGGACCAAGTTGAAGTAGAAATACCCTCTCAAAAAACGAGATTCGGCAATCCATCTGTCCTTTTCGGCAGAGGGTAAATCCAATTTTCCAATATACTCAATGGCCTTATTTGCACGAGCAATTCCTTCAAAGTTGGAATTCCAGACTTCCCCAAAAGAAATAGAGGTGGGAGAGAAAAAATACCCATCCAATTGATCTTTATCAGCACCGGTATCGCCAGGATCGCTTCCTTTCTCGCTGTTATCAGATGCAATTTCAGTCATCCCCATCCAAGAGAAACTATGTGTCTCCCATGCGTAGAGCTTGTTGTATATGGCATTGACCATCTCACGTGCTGCCTGATTGGTAGTTGAAAAATAATCATTGACCGTTTGAACCCTTGGTGGCTCATCTAAAAAGTTCTTTTTACAACTCACCGAAGTCAGTGCCAAAACAGAAGCAAACGATGCGAATTTTATGGTTGATTTCATGTAGTTTTCTTTTAAAATTGAATTTGTAAACCGGTTAATACGGTGCGTGACGTTGGATAAATATTGAGTTCAATTCCAGCCTCTGGCGGCGCTCCCGGCAACTCAGCGGTAAATCCGCTGTAAGCTTTCAAGGTTAATAGGTTTTGACCAGTGATATAAAATCTCAATGATTTGGCTCCCCATTTGGTCTTCAATGCCTCATTGGCTGTATATCCCAAAGAGAAATTGTTCAGTCTCAAATAACTACCGCTCTCTACATAATAATCGCTGGGTTTAGGCACCCCGTTATACGCTCTTGGAACGGTATTAGATGGATTTTGCAAGGTCCAACGATTTTGAGCTACAGCATACTCTACATTGTAACTTCCGCCATATCTCACCGTCTTCTTGCCGTTGAATACCTTATTCCCGATATTACTGAAAAAGTCTATGTTTAAATCCCAATTTTTCCAAGAAAATTGGCTATTCCATCCCAAATAAACCATGGGCTGATGCGAACCCACATAGATACGATCTAAGTCGGTTATTTGTCCGTCGCCATTTTTATCTACCAATTTAAAATCACCGGGTTGGGTTCCAAAAAGATGCGGAGCCGCGTTCACTTCGTCTTTATTCTGGAAAATCCCATCGGTTTCATATACCCAAAACACTCCAATGGGTTGACCAGCAGCAACTCTGGTTGCAAACTCACCATTGTTCAAGCTTCCGTAGTTGGTAGGTCTTCCCAAGCCTAGATTTTCCACTCTATTTCTATTGAATGTAGCAGTTAGATTGGTGCTCCACTTCAATGCTTTGTTCTGTTTGGACCTGTACCCAACGGTCACCTCTACACCTGTATTCGAAATATCAGCAGCGTTGGTCAACATGCTATTATTGTTATCTCCAAGTCCGGCAGATAAAGGAACATTAAATAATGCGCCATTGGTTAGTTTATAATAATAATCAATGGTACCGGTTACACGTCCTCGGAAAAGTTCATAATCAACCCCAAAGTCATATTCAGAAGTTACTTCCCACTTCAAGTTGGGATCTTTAATTTCGGCGATGGTAGAACCGTTTTGAAGGTCCCCATTGCCAAAAACAGCGTTCAGTCCGGTTGAAAGTAAGGTAACAAACTCAGCGGGCTCAATTCGGTCATTTCCTACTTTACCCCAAGAAGCCCTCAATTTCAGGTAATTCAGATTTGCCGACTTCCTCAAAAACGATTCTTTGGTAAGCTCCCAACCCAATCCCAAAGAGGGGAAATTGCCCCAACGATTTTGAACGGGAAACTTCGATGAACCGTCTCTTCTCATAGATCCAGACAAAAAGAACTTATCTGCAAAGGTGTAATTGACTTTTGCTAAAAAACTCTCTCTTCTGCCATAATCAGATACAGGTCTCTGATACAATATATTTCCTTGGATGGTTGAAGTACCCGTATTGATATATCTATATTGAGGTGCAGATGGAACGCCATCTCGCGAAATAGCATACATCTCACCGTCGTATCTTTCTCTGGTATGTCCCGCTAAAAACTTAAACTTATGGTCTTTATTGATGTTTTTATCATAAAACGCCAAATTATTCCATACCCAGCGATAGCCAGTATTATTACTCATGGTCAGCGTGGTTGTGTCATACCGTTGCGTAGCACTCACTCGATAACGTGTTTGGTAGATTTGGCCGTTATTATCATAAATATCCGTTCCATAGCTAGATGACAATGTCAATCCTTTTGCGAGCTTCAGTTCAGCAAAAACATTACCCATCATTCTGAAGCCAAACGATTGATCATTGGTGTAATCAAGGGTGGCAAGCGGATTGCCCACGTTATTCACGTCTGTATAACCATAAACACCGGGTGAAATGATAGCATCATACAAGGGTGCAGCATTGTAGGCCTGCGTAAACACACTGAATGGTTTGTTGTTTGACTTGTAGTTGCTTAAATTTAGGGTATTACCCACTTTTAAAATTTTACCAATGTAATAATCGTTATTGCTTCTAATGGTTAAGCGTTCGTAATCATTTCCTTTGAGGATTCCTTCTTCTTTCAAGTAATTCACGGAAAAGAAAGAGGCATTTTTTTCACCGCCTCCAGTAATTGCGATAGAGTGATTCTGTTGCAGTCCTACTCGTGTTATTGCATCCATCCAATCGGTTTTCCCTGTAATTTGGTCTTGAGTAATTGCAAAGGTACCAGCCGCTTCATTGGAGTAATCTGTATATACATTTGGCCCCGCCATTATTACCTTATTCGTGAGGCTTTTAAATCCAATAAAACCATCGTAACTAACCGAAGAAGTACCTCTTTTACCCGCTTTGGTGGTGATTAATATCACCCCATTTGCAGCTCTAACTCCATAAATGGCCGTTGACGATGCATCTTTTAGTACCTCTACAGACACAATGTCTGAAGTTGCAATATTTCTGATATCATCGGTGATGATACCATCAACCACATACAAAGGCTCTGCACCGCCTATAACGGAACCTGTTCCTCTAATTCTTACAGTTGGTGCTGAGCCAGGAGCGCCAAAATTGGTAATTTGCACACCTGCAAGTTTTCCTTGTATGGCTTGGGTAGCTGTAAGCACAGGTTGTTTCACTAAATCGGCACCCTTAACGCTACCAACAGCGCCAGTAAGTTCTTTTTTTGTGGATTTTGTGTAACCAACTACAACAACTTCATCAATTCCTTCGGCAGAAGAATCAATCTGCGTTGTTTGGGAAAATGCCTGAGCTGAGGTTAAAAATGCCGCAGCAATAAGCGATCGCTTCCAATTCATTTGCATCATATTTAAAATAACTGTAACCTTGTTTTGGCTATATTGTTATTTCTGCAATTTATATAATTGTGAGTATTACAACAAGGGATTTTTGATATATAGATTGAATCTAAATATTTATTTTACAAATCAAAATCGTACCCTGAATTTTGGAGTTTGTAGTATTGTTCTGAATTGTACTTATAAAGTTTTGCAGGCCTATGTGTTACTGCATTTTGCTTCATTCCTGTCTCTACAATGAAGTCCATCGACAATATTTTCTTTCTGAAATTCCGAACGTCTAATTCCCTGTCTAAGATACTCTCGTACAATCTTTGCAATTCAGTCAAGGTAAAGTATTCAGATAATAGTTCAAATCCGATGGGCTGCTTTCTGATTCTTTGTCTTAGATTTTCTTTAGCGTATTCAATGATTTCATTGTGGTCAAACGGTAGATCTGGAATTTCATTTACCGGAAACCATTCTGCTTGCTCGGCCCAAGCTTGAGCGGAAACCATGTATCTTTCAATTCTAATGAGAGCAAAATAGGCCACTGTGAATACACGTCCGTAGGGATGTCGGTCTACTCTACCAAAAGTTCGGATTTGATCCATAAAAATCTCTTGTAGTCCGGTAAGATTTTGCAAAACAGCATTGGCAGAAGTATTCAAATCAACATCCAACTGAATCAAATCACCTGGTAGCGCCCAACAATTGCGGTAAGGTTCTGCACCTCTGTAAATCAAAAGCACTTTTAAACCAGACTGATCGAATCCAAAAACCACGTTATCAACAGATACTGCAGCTTTAAAATACGATTCGATGTTGTTTGGCATATAGCGGCAAAATTTTGTTCGGCAAATATGGGTCGAAGACCACGATTTTCAAAATAATTAGTTCATGAATTTTTACATTGACCAATAATAAATTGTAATTTTGAAGGTTCATTCACCTTGACAAACACAATTACATTTTTCGATTTATTTCCCTTTCAAAATCATGATTGGTGGTGGCTGACTGCCGCAATCACTCCAGCTTTGATTGGATGGTTTTACTATTTCTACTACTATATATCAGTAAAACAAACGGAAGATCCACTTTCAACTGCATTCCCTCCTATCTCGGTGGTTATCTGTGCAAGAAACGCAGCCCTCATCTTAGAACGCAATCTCCCACTTTGGCTGGAGCAAGATTATCCCCAATTTGAAATTGTAGTTGTAGACGATTGCAGCGGTGATGAAACGGCTTATCTTTTGGTTAAAACGGCAGAAAGAGAACCTCTATTAAAGTATGTATTACTTGATCCTTTGGTCATTAAAAATCAAAGTAAGAAATTGGCGCTCAGTTTGGGAATAAAGAAAGCCCAATACGAGCATTTGTTGTTAACTGATTCAGATTGTGTGCCCAGTTCCAATCAATGGATCAAACACATGTCTGCACAATTCTCTAAAAATACCTCTTTGATATTGGGTGTTTCACCTGTTACTAGCAATTCAACTACCTTCTTGGAGAGAATAGTGCAGTATGAAAATCTCATGACCGCCATGAATTACCTAGGAATGAGCATCAAAGGGGCACCCTATATGGGTGTTGGTAGGAATTTAGCCTATACCAAAACCCTATACAACAGTGTTGGCGGATTTTCAGCGCATCACCACATTCCCGCAGGCGATGATGATTTGTTTGTTCAAAGTGTCGCAACTGCTAACAATACCAAAGTTGTCATTCACCCTGAAGCCTACTGTCTCACATCGGGCCCACAAAACTTCAAACATTACTGGCGCCAGAAAATGCGCCACCTTTATGTAGGCAAATTCTATAACAGCGCTGTAAAATTCAGATTAGGACTGTTCTCTATTTCTCAGCTATTTTTTTGGATTATTTCACTTATTTGGATTTTCGCAGGGAGTTCATTCTTTTACCCAACCATACTAATCATTATAAAATTAATTCCCGAGTGGATCATCTTTGCCCAAAAAGGAAAGCTTCTTCACATGAAAAAAGCAAACGCATTATATCCTGTTTTGAATCTGATACAATCTTTCTGGTACATTATTCTTGGCACAAGCGCCTTCTTTAAAAAGAAAATCATATGGTAGATCATTCAATCATTGAAAATTACTTCAAAGATTTCACTGACAAACAATTGGAGCAGTTTGCCTTCATGTTTGAATTATACGAAACCGAAAATGCCAAAGTAAATGTCATTTCTAGAAAAGATATGGATAATTTCTATATTCACCATGTTTTACACAGTTTGGCCTTGGTGAAATTTGGGGATTTTAGCGACGCTCAAACAGTTGTAGACATTGGCACCGGCGGCGGATTTCCCGGAATTCCACTGGCCATTGTTTTTCCAGAAATTGAATTCTTCTTGGTAGATTCTATTGGAAAGAAAATACGTGTGGTTCAATCTATCGCCAATGATCTTGGACTTACTAATGTAACAGCAAGAAATTCACGTGTAGAATCACTACCGAACAAATTTGACATGGCAGTTGCCAGAGCCGTAGCCCCATCTATTGAATTGTATCGCTGGATGTCCAAAAACTGGAAAAGACAACCCCATTTTTCCTTATTAAAAGGGGGCGACTTGGGTGACGAGCTGAATGATCTGATTCAAGAAAACAGCAGGTTAGAAGTCAAAGTTGAATCTATTGCCTCTTTTTATTCTGAGCCATTCTTTGAAACAAAGAAGGTGGTGAATGTTGGGCATTGATCGGTGATCGGTGATCGGTGATCAGTGATCAGCTCTCAGCCGTCAGCGATTTAGTTTAGAGTTTAGTGTTTAGAGTTTATACTCCCAACTATACACTCTCAGCTCTCAGAGATCAGAGCTCAACTCCCCCCTCTAAACTCTAAACTCTAAACTCTAAACTCTAAACTCTAAACTCGTTACAATCAGCCTAACAAATTTGAAGCCGCTTCCAAAACCTGTTCAATTCCTAAAGCATTTTTACCACCTGCAGTTGCAAAGAAAGGCTGTCCGCCGCCGCCGCCTTGAATGAATTTACCCCAATCGCGAACCCATTGTGAAGCGTTCCAACCCTCTGATTGAACTAAGTTTTCGTCAATGTAAACAGATATTCCGGGCTTGGAATCAATTTCATATACCAATACAGTCACCAAATTGGAGTGCTCCTGCTTGAGTTGGAAACACAATTGTTTTGCCGCTTCGGCGTTTGGAAGTTCTACCTTTTCAGCTATGTATGAACACTTGCCCTGTTGGATTCTACCTTTTAAGAAATCTTTAACTTGTGCCACTTGCTGGAGTTGGAATTTTTCAAGTTCCGCTCTCAACTTCATATTTTCATCCAATAGCTTTTCAACCGACTCAATTACATTTTTTGAACCATTCAAAATGCCCGATAAAGCATCTAATTGGGCGATTTTTTCGTTGTAAAACTCCCATGCTTTTTCGTTGGTGACAGCCTCAATACGTCTGATGCCTGCGCTTACAGATCCCTCGGAAAGAATCTTAAATAAGCCAATTTCACCCGTATTTTTCACGTGCGTACCGCCGCAAAGCTCTATGGAATATTGGCGATCAAATTCAATGGCGCGGACAAATTCACCGTATTTCTCTCCAAATAAAGCCATCGCTCCCATTTTCTTAGCTTCTTCTATAGGCAAATTGCGATATTCTTTTAATGAGATATTCTCTCTAATTTTTTGATTAACGCGTACTTCTACTTTTTGCAGCTCATCGTCAGACATTTTGCCGAAATGACTGAAGTCAAAACGCAAAGCTTTGTCGTTCACTAAACTACCCTTTTGAGCAACATGTTCGCCCAAAACCTCACGTAAAGCACTGTGCATCAAATGCGTAGCACTGTGATTGGATGAAATCATCAATCTACTGTGAGCATCAACTTCGGCAGTAAATAACTGATTGGAGTTCTTGATTACCGACTCCGTGATACAGATGTGCAGTTTGTTTTCTTTTTGGGTGTCAATGATTTCAATGCGCTCGCCATCGTCACCTATCAACCAACCACAATCACCAACCTGTCCGCCGCTTTCTGCATAAAAAGGTGAATCACCCAACACAATTTGGGTCAGTGATTTGCCCTTTACGGAAACGGTTCGGAATCTAGATATATCGGTTTTTACTGAGGTTTGGTCGTATCCACAAAATGTTTCTTCCGAATTTTCGTTTACAACCACCCAATCTCCCAATTCTTTTTTGGCATCAGCTTTTGAACGATTCTTTTGCTCTTGCAGCGCCGCCTCAAATCCAGCGTGATCTAATGTCAGCCCATTTTCACGAGCAATTACATCGGTCAAGTCTATTGGAAATCCGAAGGTATCGTACAGTTCGAAGGCAACAGATCCGGCAATGTTTTTACCAGGATTCTCGGAGAAGTAATTGTTCAAACGCTGGATTCCTGTGCTGAGAGTGCGGAAAAACGAGTTTTCTTCCTCCTTGATGACACGAGCAATAAAATCTTTCTGTTGAATGATTTCGGTGAATGAATCTTTGAAATAATCAGCCAATTCGGCCACCAATTCATGCATAAATGCCGATTCAAACCCAAGGTAACTGTACCCGTATCTTACCGCTCTGCGAAGAATTCGGCGTACTACATATCCTGCACCTGCATTGGACGGAATTTGTCCATCGGCAATCACCATCGTTACCGCTCTTATGTGATCGGCAATCACGCGAAATGCAATGTCTTGCGCTTCATTTTCACCGTAATTTTTACCTGAAAGAGATTCAGTTTTGCGAATGATGTATTGAAAAATGTCTGTATCGTAGTTCGATTTTTTATTCTGAATCACTCTTACCAGACGCTCAAATCCCATTCCCGTATCCACGTGTCTTGCTGGAAGATTCACCAAAGATCCATCGGCTTTACGATTGAATTCCATGAACACATTGTTCCAAATTTCAATCACTTCGGGGTGGTCATTGTTCACCAAAGTAGCTCCGCTGAGCTGTTGTCTTTCTTCATCTGACCTAAGGTCAAAGTGAATCTCGGTGCAAGGCCCACACGGACCCGTATCACCCATTTCCCAGAAGTTATCCTTTTTATTTCCTTTTAGAATTCTTTCTGGGGATATTACTTCGGCCCAAATATCAAAAGCTTCCTGATCGAACGGAATGTTAGATGCCTCGTCACCTTCAAAAACGGTTACATACAATCGGTCTTTGTTGAGTTTGTAAACATCGGTTAGAAGTTCCCAAGCCCACAAAATAGCATCGCGTTTAAAATAATCACCGAAGCTCCAGTTACCCAACATTTCGAACAATGTATGGTGGTAATGATCGTGTCCTACTTCCTCCAAATCATTATGTTTACCGCTTACACGCAGGCATTTTTGACTATTTGCTACGCGTGTATCGATGGCATTGGCATTCCCAAGAAAAAAGTCTTTGAATTGGTTCATCCCGGCGTTGGTGAACATCAACGTGGGGTCACCTTTTACCACAACAGGAGCTGAAGGAACAATTTTATGTCCTTTAGAAGCAAAAAAATCAAGGAATTGCTTTTTGATTTCGAGGGAATTTTGGCTCATTTTAGTGCTAATTTTACTGGCGCGAAGGCCTAAATTTTGGCGCGAAGATACAAAGAAAAAGGCCACACTTTCGTGCGGCCCATTTCCTCTCTTATAAAATAACTGGTTTAATTGGTTGCAGTTAATTTGGGTGCAGCAGCTTTGATTTCATCGCTAGAACCGTCAGCAAACTTCTCGAAATTATTATTGAAAAGTTCTGCCAATTTCTGACACTGTGCATCGTAAGCGCTAGCGTCTGACCAAGTATTTCTAGGATTCAACAACTCAGCGGGTACATTTTCACAAGAAGTTGGCATCAACATTCCAAATACGGGATGTTCAATGAACTCACCGTTCAATTTGCCTTCCAATGCCGCAGTGATCATGGCACGAGTGTAGCTTAATTTCATTCTATTGCCCACGCCGTAAGGTCCGCCGGTCCAGCCAGTATTAACCAACCAAACGTTTACCTCAGGATTTTCATTCAGTTTTTTACCCAACATTTCTGCATATTTCGCAGGGTGTAACGGTAAGAATGCCTGTCCAAAACAAGCAGAGAAAGTAGCTTGAGGCTCGGTAACACCGGCTTCAGTACCAGCCACTTTTGCAGTATATCCACTGATAAAGTGATACATTGCTTGAGCAGAGGTTAACTTAGAAATGGGAGGCAACACGCCAAAAGCATCTGCCGTCAAGAAGAAAATATTTTTAGGCGCATCTCCAATAGATGGAACCGCAATGTTATCAATGTAATCTATAGGATAAGCAACGCGGGTATTTTCGGTAACTGAAATGTTATCAAAATCAACTTGGTTGGTTCCCTCGAAAAAGCGAACGTTTTCAACCAAGGCACCGTGTTTGATGGCATTCCAAATTTGAGGTTCTTTTTCTTCGGTCAAATTCACGCATTTTGCATAACAACCGCCTTCAAAATTGAATACGGTTTTTTCAGACCAACCGTGCTCGTCATCACCAATCAATTTTCTTTGAGGATCAGCAGACAAGGTAGTTTTACCTGTACCGCTCAATCCGAAGAAAATAGCCGTGTCGCCGTCTTTACCAATATTGGCCGAACAGTGCATGCTCAACACTCCTCTTTCTTGAGGAAGGATGTAGTTCAATACACCAAAAATACCTTTTTTGATTTCACCTGTGTATCCGCTTCCGCCAATCAAAATGATTTTACGCTTCATGCTTACAATGGTAAAATTAGACTGACGAACGCCGTCAACTGCCGGATCAGCTTTAAATGAAGGTGCTGCAACAATCACCCATTCAGTAGGCTGAGTGGCAATTTCAGTAGCCGATGGACGCAAAAACAGGTGTTTTGCAAATAGATTTTGGTAAGCACTTTCAGTGATTACTTGAATATTCAAACGGTACTCAGGATCTGCGCATGCATAGGCATGGCGAATAAAAACCTCTTTTGATTCCAAATGATTGGTTACCTTATTCAATAAGCCATCGAAATGTTCTTCAGATACTGGCTGATTCACAGCACCCCACCAAGCGGTGTTTTCTGTTACTGAATCTTTTACCATGAATTTGTCTTTTGGACTTCTACCGGTAAACTCCCCCGTATCAGCGGCCAAAGCATTTTGGTCGGTTAATTGTCCTTCGTTGCGCTCAAGCGCTTTTTGCACGAGTTCGTCGGTAGTTAAGTTTTCAAATACCTGACTCGCATTACTTCGAATGGCTGAAATCAGCTGTTCATTGGTTATCATAGAAAATTTACACTATTTTTGGTAGCGCAAAAATACCCATAAAAATCAGGGGTTGAGCCTAATTCTTCAACAAATGCCTCGTATGAATTACTCACAATTAAATTCAATTTTTTTTACAATTAATTAATACACAAAAAATTGAAAACCAATTATATAGCCTTAAACAATAAATATAAAAGTGTTTACATGACACTTTTAATATTGTGCATTAGTTTTTTCCCTTTCAAAAACAACAACAACCTACAAGCCCAAAACATAAACAGCAACATTCCCTTACATGTAGGTATCTACACGGCAAATGCGGGTTGGTATTTTATCAATCACCAATGGGAAAAGAACCTTCAACCCAATCCACAAACGTGGACCGTTCCGGTGATTGACAAGGCAGCGGTATACAATTACAACTCTTCAGCTGTTGTAGCCTCAGACGCCAGTATAGGTGCAACATTACTGCTTAGCGGACTTCAATGCATTGATGGAAACAAAATTGATTGGCCACACGCCAATTTATTGGCTCAAAATTTGTTTATCACAGCAAATCTCACTCAAAGTGTGAAGCTCAGCTTCCAACGAAACAGACCCTACACTCAAGGTGCTAATGGCGTCTCAAAAGGCAATGATGACTTCTATTCTTTTTTCTCTGGACACAGTTCCGTGTCAGCGGCTGCGGCAACTACAGGCCTTTGGGTGGCTTATCACACCCCAAGCTCCCAAGCACAAAAAACTATGGCGTGGACAGTTGCCGGGCTTTCGTTAACCACAGGTGTACTTAGAATTGCTGCTGGAAAACACTATCCCAGCGATGTTCTAGTAGGTTGGATTGTAGGTTCAAGTGTAGCCTTATTAAACGGTGTTATTTTTTCAGCTTCTCGCTAAACAGTTTCTTGAACTTTTCCACCTTCTCGCCTACTACAAAAGTGCAATAAGGATTGTCTGGATTGTTGGCAAAATAATCTTGGTGGTAATCTTCGGCATCAGAAAAATCTTTCAATGGCACAATTTCAGTGACAATTTTGCCTGTCCACAGTCCAGATTCCTCCACCGCTGACTTGCTTGCTTCGGCGATTACCTTTTGGCTATCTGTAGCGTAGTAGATCCCGCTTCTGTATTGGGTTCCAACATCGTTTCCTTGTCTATTTAACGTTGTGGGATCATGAATTCTCCAAAATACTGTGAGTATCTCTTCAAAAGAGGTTTCTTGGGTATTGAAAACCAATTTAACCACTTCCACACATTGGGTTCGTCCGGTGCAAACTTCTCTGTAGGTAGGTTTTTTCACCAACCCATTGGAATATCCGCAACTGATAGAAACAATGCCTTTCATGTTCTTGTAAACCGCGTCTAAACACCAAAAGCACCCTCCGCCTAAAACGCAGGTATCTAGATTTTCAGATTGAATATGTTCCATTTGATTTGTTTTGATTTTTGAATTTTGGGAATTGACTGTAGTAGTACAAGCGGTCAAAATGGCCGCGAACAATAGCGACAATATTGAATTAGCCCTTGGTTTTATAGCCCTTTGACTGTAAAAAGACCTTGATTTTATCTGCAACGTCTCCTTGGATGAGAATGTCTCCTTCTTTGGAGCTTCCGCCCACACCGCAATGATTTTTGAGTTGTTTTTCAAGTTCTTTTAAGTCCTCCTTACTTCCTATAAATTCCTTTATGACCACCGTTGGCTTTCCGTTTCTGACTTCCCTTCTGACATACAATTTTTGTTTTTCCGGGGGAAGTGTTTCTGTTTCAGGTTCCTGATGGAGTTGTTTTAAATAATCTGAGTTTGTAGAGTAAACGATTCCCGACTTGTTTTTGTTTTTATTGCTCATACATTCAGTCGTTATTTTCTATGAATCACACCTGCCTGAGGTTGAGCTTGAGGCATTATAACCAAATCGTTGATATTGACGTGAGGCTTTCTGGTGCAGCAATAATGAACTGCGTCAGCAATATCTTCAGCCACTAAATTCTCAAATCCCTGATAAACGATCTTTGCTCGTTCTTCATCACCTTCAAAACGCACTACACTGAACTCAGTTTCAACAGCACCGGGATGTATACCCGAAACTCTAATGCCAAAAGGCGATAATTCAATGCGCATTGCTTTGTTTAAAGCATCCACCGCATGTTTGGTTGCACAATAAACATTGCCATTGGTGTATACTTCTTTTCCCGCAATAGAACCTATATTGACAATATGTCCTGATTGTCTCTCCTTCATCCCTCTCGAAACTTCCCTAGACATGTACAACAATCCTTTGATGTTGGTATCTATCATGGTATTCCAATGATCAACATTACCGTCGTAAAACTGCGATAAACCCAATGCCAATCCCGCATTGTTTACAAGAACATCAATATTCTTCCAATCTTCGGGCAGTGACTGTAACGCTTGAACTACTTGATTATTGTCTCTCACATCGAAATTCAAGGTCATTACATCGTTTTCTCCAAACTGAGTTTGGAACCCCAACAAGCGTTCCTGTCTTCTGCCTGTGATAATGACTTTATATCCATCCGAAAGAAAACGTTCAGCACATGCTTTACCAATTCCAGAGGTTCCGCCGGTTATTAATACAATCTTTTTCATATCATTTTTTATTGGCTGTAATAATCATGTTTGGGGTAACAACCATATTCCTTGTACTTCTGCCTGTGGCGAAAATCATCAACCTAAACCACAGTCTATAATGCAAGTACAGAACTTTCCTCAATAACTCCTTTAATGGATTTTGAACGGAAACATCTGACGCATGAACACTGGCCGATTCAAATCCACATGCCAACATCACCTGTTGTGCCGATGAAGCATTCAAGTAATTTTCATGGGTAAAATCACCATTGGCAAACACCGATGCAAACAAAGAATCAAGGTTAGGCGTTCTAAAAATTGCCCTACCATTGGAAGCCAATTTTTCTTGAATGAGTTTCAACAAATCAACCAATTCGTCCTTTGTGAAATGTTCAATTATATCTGTACCGACAATGACATCAAATTTTCCGGAATACGACCTGAGGAATTCAATGGCATCTCCTTCTTGAACTTCGCTCACTCCCATTTGATGTGCTACCTTGACTTGCTCTTGACTGAGATCTAGCCCCTTTAAATTTACATAACCTTTATCTTTAAGTAAATGTATTAAACTTCCTGATCCACAACCTAAATCATAAATGGATGCATCCTTTTTAACTCCTTTAAAATGGGGAAGAATTTCCCGTTGAAATCTCCACTTTTCGCGATTAAACAAGGTAGTTGCATCTGTCAAAGAAGCCCTACCGCTTTGGGTGGAATGGTAATTTGAATAAAGCGTTTCCCTGTAATTGGTACTCATGAATATTCAAATTTATCGATTCATTACCGGAATATCTACCGAAGCCATGATAGATGTGCAAGTAGCAACCAACACTTTGCTTCCGTCTTCAAGGAGATCAAAAACCTGTGCTTCACAGAAAATCAGAAATTTACCTGCCTTTACTACACGTCCTACTCCAAGTACTTTTGAACAGGTACTTGGATTCAAATAACTCACTTTTAGGTCAGCGGTAACCACATTCTTTTCTTCGTTGACCGTGGTATAAGCCGCAATTCCTGTCACGACATCGCACAATGTTGCAGTTACGCCGCCATGCATAAAACCATTTTGTTGAAGATGATGCGTCTCAATATCCAAACTCATTTCGGCATATCCGTCATCAACGTCCTCAAGAATCAATCCCATGTGAGCGATGAAATGATTGTTTTTTAATCGTTCGGTTAAAAACGACTTCATGCTTTCCTTATCTAATCTCATAAATCTTATTTAATGGGGTTATACCCTGATAATCTTAAAATCTTGGTTGCATCGGTTGTTTTAAAGAGCTCATCCCAACTACAACCGGTTTCATCGATGTATTTCGATACAATTTTATACCCAACAAAATTGCCGATGAGCGGCGGACATCCCTGAGGAATTCCGGCTCCAAAGGTTTGATCACCGTATACAAAGTATCTTCTGTAAAGATTAAAATCAGTGCTGTAAAGGGCTTTTTGATCCAAAATCAACCTCCACATTTGCCCTTGATCTCGTTCCATCATCGCCCATTCATCTGCAGTGTAACCCAGATCTAAATTGGGATCGTCTCTATCCGAAATGTGCATAAGCAGCGCCCAAATCTTTCCCTCAAATACGGCCTGAGAAAGCATGTTATTTATTTTATGTTCTGCTTCAAACCTCGACTTCAAATAATTCCAAATCAATAAGGTGGGAATCTGATTAGGGTCGTTGTAGCGCATGTAAAAAGAAGGGACATCTAGAGCCTTGTAAAGCGCAAAAGTATCGTTCATAAACATTTCCTTGCTATAACCCAACAAGGTCTTACCTTTAAACGTATCTACAAACGTATTGTAATTGCTAAATTGTGAAAAATAACCATAAAGCACTGGATCTGGAACATTGGATAATTCCGATTGAAGCCCAGCCCATTGGTTATTAAATGAATTTTTCCAATCTGAATTCAAACTGTCATGCTTTTGTACTGCTTTAAATACAGTCCTATTTACTTGCAACCAATAGTTGAACATATTGGCTATCATGGAGTCAGGATATCGCGAATATTTGGAATAGTCCATTATTTCGGAAAACCATACATCAAAAAATCGACCATGCTTGTATTTAATTCTTTTTAAATCAGATACTTGCAATGGCTTTTTAGATAATTCATTTAACTCATCCACAAAGTCAATGTGCACAATTTGTTTAGACTTAACACTGGGTTCCCCACATCCGTTCAAAACTACAAGGCCCGTGATTCCGATCCAGAAGAATACTTTATTGAAAATGTTGTTTTTTTGCATGTAATAATCAATTAACGAATAATGAAAAAATTTGGTTTGTCGGCATTGGCAGTTTTAGCTTTGATGGCTCAATCTGAGGTTCAAGCACAAGGAACAGATAACGCGTTCTCATTGGGTTTCAAAATTAGTCCAAATTTCTCCTGGTTGAAAGTCCAGGACGGCGCAATTGAAAATGAAAATATGGGATTGGGATTTTCCTACGGTTTGACGGGCGACTACAAACTGGGAAACACTGGTAATTACTGGGCTACAGCTGACTTAATGGTAACTTCGGCGCCTGTTAGTGTTCTTCACACTGGAGATAAATTAATTCGCTCCAGCGACACGGGCGATATTTCTTACACCGGTGTAGTGTTAGACTACAAAGCACAATATTTGCAGATCCCATTGGGGCTAAAATTCAAAACCGCAGAAATGAATGGATTGATATTTACGTTTAACGTAGGTATTGCTCCATCGTTTTTAATCAATAAAAAACTTACTACTAAAACAGATCCTGATTTATACGATCAGTACAACTTTAATTCTCACGATCCCAACAGTTCTGATCAAACCGCAACTTTGTTAGAATTTGACGGTGGCAAAAATAAAGACAGTCGTTATTCCATGACCGATAACATTTCTAGCGCTCGTATGAGCATGGTATTAGGTGCTGGTATTGAATACCCAATATCTGGAAACTTCCGCATGACTGCCGGCGTTAGATTTGATAACGGTATTGGCGATTTCTTGAAAGACAATCTTTACAGTGCTAGACACAACTTCCTTTCCATCCAATTGGGATTGATGTTCTAATGAGCTCAGGATCATTGAAAATCTGCGTTCCGCAACTGAACTTTACCATCGGCGATTTTGAAGGCAACACCTCAAAAATCGCCGATGCCATTTATACGGCAAAGCAACAAAACGTTGATTTGGTGGTCTTCTCGGAAATGACCGTGTGTGGTTACCTCCCAGATGACCTGCTTGACTACCCTCATTTTATTGAGCGCTGCGAACAAAGCCTTGAAGTAGTGGCCCAAAGTTGCCAAGGTATTGCAGCTTTGGTGGGTGGAGTTATGAGAAATCCAGGAAAAGGCCGATTGCTTCAAAACGTCATGTGCTTCATGCAAAACGGCAAAATTGAACACGTCATTGCTAAAACGCTGTTGCCCACTTATGATGTATTCGCCGAAGAACGGTATTTCGAAAGCGCTAAATCTCAAGATCCATTTGATTTCAAAGGAGTGAAAATTGGCGTTGCCATCTGCGAAGACCTTTGGGATCTTTACAATGACTTTGAATATACCATATCCCCCGGAAAAGAACTGAAAGAAAAAGGGGCAGAACTCATCATTAACCCATCTGCATCGCCTTTTAACATCGGAAAGAATTCGCACAGAAATAGGGTTTTTGTTGGACAAGTAAGCAGATTTAACTTGCCTGTTCTCTATGTAAATCAAGTAGGCATTCATACTGAAGTTCTGTTTGACGGTAGTAGCAGAGCGGTTAATCCGAACGGAGAAGTTGCCATGCAATTGCCTGAATTCAAAGAAGCTACGGTCATTGTTGAGTTCGAAAATGGAAAATTCAAAGACTCTTCCACTGTATTAACCGTGGGAGATGATAGTGTTGACCTGATGTACAGAGCTTTGGTATTTGGAGTGAAAGATTATTTCCAAAAAATGGGCTTCAAACAAGCCATTTTAGGGTCATCTGGTGGAATGGATTCGGCTTTGGTTCAAACCATCTGTTCTGATGCTCTTGGCCCTGAAAATGTTACGGCTGTATTGATGCCGTCAAAATATTCATCTGATGGTTCTGTAAGCGATGCTGAACAATTAAGCAAAAACCTAGGTAATCCTTACCATATTCTTCCTATCACCGAGGTTCACCAAGCCTATGAAAGCACCTTGTCTCACGTTTTTGAAGGGACTTCCATGGGTATCGCAGAAGAAAATATTCAAGCAAGATCACGTGCCGTTATTCTTATGGCCATGAGCAACAAATTTGGAAAAATCCTCGTGAACACGAGCAACAAAAGTGAACTTGCTGTTGGATATAGCACTCTATATGGCGACCTGTGTGGAAGTATATCTGTCATTGGCGATGTATATAAGACCCAAGTGTATGCCATGGCTGAATACCTCAACAAGGAAACAGAAAGAATTCCAACAAGCATATTGACGAAAGAGCCTAGCGCCGAACTCAGACCCGACCAAAAAGATTCAGATAGCCTTCCCATTTATCCTATTTTAGACGGTATCCTTCGTTTATACATCGAAGAGCGTAAAGGCAAAGATGAAATTATTTTAGAGGGGTATGATGCCTCAACCGTAAGCAGAATCATCCATTTGGTCAACGCCAACGAATACAAGAGATACCAAGCTCCTCCCATCATTCGAGTGAGCAGCAAGGCCTTCGGAAAAGGTCGTATCATGCCTTTGGTGGCTAAATATTCGTAAATTAATGAAACACTATCCGCCGGCATTTTATAGACTGTGCGCCGCAGCCCTGCTATTTTTTCTGTCGTTCAACTTGGTCATTCCCGAGCTATCTTCTATGCTCAACGATCTGAATGCACACGAATACCTAGGCTGGATCATCCCTGCTTTCTCTATCAGCGCATTAATTGCTCGTCCATTAAGCGGTTGGCTGACCGATAATATAGGTAGAAGATCTACCATGATTTTGGGTGCGGTATTCTGCATCATTGCCGGACTTTTTTATCCCTTGATTGGCAGCATCACCGCCTTTTTATTGGTCAGAGCTGTTCACGGCTTCTCCACGGGCTTCACTCCTACCGGCTTCACCACCTACACTGCTGACATCATACCTGAATCGCACAGAGGTCGTGCCATGGGTTGGCTAGGTATGTTCAACAACGCTGGATCTAGCTTAGGATATGGCCTAGGTGCCCTCATTGCTCTTCATTTTGGACGAAATCAAATGTTTTGGTTCAGTTCACTCCTAGGAATAGCCGCATTGCTCATCTTCTGGACACTACCTGAAACTGTTCAATCAAGCAGCAAAAGAAAATTTGAATTCAAAGCCAGCAGCCTCCTTTATTTACCGGCTTGGAAATCTTCATTGCTTATGTTGCTGGTTTGCATATCTCTGGGCTCAATTTTAACCATCATGCCCGATTACACCACCTCTTTAGGTTTTAAAAACAAAGGGGTGTTTTTAACTGTATACATTGCGTTTTCCTTGTTGGTAAGGTTGCTTTCAGGTAAAATCAGTGACTCTCTAGGTAGACCTTATTCCACTGCAATTGGTGCCGTTTTCCAGATCATTTCCATGCTATTCTTGCTTTTTCCCGTATTTAGTGTTGGATATTCTTTCTACCTCAGCGCTGCGTTCTACGGCATCGGACAAGGATTCAACGCACCTAGTCTTTTTGCTTGGGCTAGCGATGTTGCCACTCCCGAAAATAGAGGTAAAGCACTATCCACAATTTTCATTGCGTTAGAGACTGGTGTAATCATTGGCGGATTGATGGCCGGCAAAATCATTACCCAATGGAAACTTAGTTATGATTGGGTATTTGGAATGAATCTAGCCACCTTTGTTTTGAGCTTGCTCTTTAGTTTGATTTTTATCGCTAAAATCAGATCCAATCAACGATAGTTGAAGTTATCTAACAGCCAAAATACATCTCTCAACCATTTATCGTACACATTGTAAGACCCATGGATGTGTCGTACGAATTCCTTTTCATTCTTGGGATATCGCTTGTATTTTCGGTAAAATGAGCCCTCCATGTAGTCCATATAGTACTGAAAATCAAGCATACTCTCGTACCAATTCTCGTAAACGCTGTAATAACTGTATCCCCTTCTGATGGCTGTGGTTTTTCTTTTCTGGGGATATCTCATCCCAACCAAATTGTAATACTTCAAAGCATAGACCGAAGTTTGTCCGTCGCTCCCACTTTCCTCTATCTTCAATACAGTAAATAATTTAGCCCACTTACCAAGCACCAATTTGGCTACAGTATGTATTTGGCTAACTTTAGGAATTTCATAAAGGGGTAATTCCAAACTATCAGCATATAAAAATGAATCCGAAACCACCACTGCATTGATTTCTTTGGGTAATCCATGAGGACGTTTGAGCTCTGGATTAAACTTAAGGGTGGCAAAACATAAAACTGTGGCCGCAAAAAAGAGAACGATATTTCTGAAATACTGAATCATTAATATCTCGTGACCACGGCACCGATTTGTTTAGCCAGCTCTAATTTTTTAGTGTTTAAATAGACTATAAATTCCAAAATATCTTCGGGGTTTTCTTCAGGGTCATTGAATTTTTTTTGTTCTTCAATGATGAGTTCTTCAATTTTGGTACGTCTGAGATGCAAGAAGACGTCTATTATCTCTTGCATAAAGTTATCCTCTTGTTGCTTAACATAAATCAAGTTGCTTTCAAAAGCAGTTGACAACTTGTTATCTTCACTAAAAATATCTGCTGCAAACGAAACAATCTTTGAATCTAAACTCCTGGTAAAAAATTCTAAAGGCAACCAATTTCGAGAATCATAATGATCTAGAATGTGTTTGATAATGTATTTCGTTTCTTCGTGTTTAAACTGAAATAATTCCTCCTTTGAATACTCGTCTAATATAAAATCGGCCACATTTTTCCCTTCCGAAAATGGCTTTCCCCCGTACAATAGAAGCAATCTAAGAAGGGCCTTTTCTTGATAAATATCAGTAAGTTGCGCAGTTCTTATTACCTCGTTTTCAGGTTGAATGTGATTGATGATTTGGGTTACTTCATCAAGTAATTGCTTTTGTTCATTCTGCTGTACTTTCCTTAGCTCTTTCCCTAACTCCGTATAAATGAGATCACTGCTGATATCAAAAATATGCTCAAGTTCCTTAATGAGTACGTCTCTTTTCAGTGGATCGCCTATCAGCGATACCGACTCAATAATGTCTCGGATAGCATCTGATTTTTTCAAGGGATCATTCTGAGTTCCCTCTAACAAGAGTTTTGCTTTGAACGTAATGAAGTTCTGTTCGTTTTGATCTAAATAACTTTTAAATCCTTCTGGACCCAACTTTTTGCAATAGGAATCAGGGTCTTCCCCTTCGGGCATAGGCACTACGCGAACATTCAGTCCACCTTCAAGAAGCAAATTAATGCCTCGCATAGAGGCCTTCATACCTGCAGTATCTCCATCATAAATGATGGTGGTATTGTCGGTAAAACGCTTAATTAACTTGATTTGACCGGGCGTTAGCGCGGTTCCGCTGCTAGCCACAGCATTGGTAATTCCCGATTGGTGCAAGGTCATCACGTCTGTGTAACCTTCCATCAAATACGCTTTATCTTCCTTTCTGATGGTTCCCTTTGCTTGGAAAAGCGCAAATAAGAAATCGCTTTTCTTATATAACAAAGTTTCCGGCGAATTCACATATTTGGGGGCCTTATCGACCTTTCCCATGATTCGGCCGGCAAACCCCACCACCTTACCTGTAACACCCAGCAATGGGAAAATGACTCTGTTTCTAAATAAATCGTAATAACTTCCGTCTTTATCGCGCTGCTTGATCAATCCAGCACTCAGAAGAAACTCTTCGCTGTAACCTAGTTTTTTAGCCTTTTGATAAAAATCGTCCCATCCAGACGGTGAGAAACCCAAATTCCAATATTTTATGGTTTCTGGAGTGTAACCTCGTTCCCTGAAATAGGGCATTGCAACGGTTTTTCCTTCTTCAGATCTATGCAGTTGTTCTTGAAAAAATTCCAGTGCGAAGTCATTGGCAGCCTGCAGGTTTTCCTTTTCTCTTTGGGACTGCATTTCGGCATCTTTGTTTTCGGAATTGGTTTCCACCAAATCAATGCCATATCTTTTTGCCAATTGTCTTGCCGCTTCGGTAAAGGTAAGATTGTCAATATCCATCATAAACTGAATGGAGTTCCCTCCTTTCTGACAACCAAAGCACTTGTAAATCCCCATATTGGGGGTCACTACGAAGCTGGGTGTTTTCTCATCATGAAACGGACAATTGCCTTTGTAACGAGATCCGGCCCGCTTCAACTTTACATAATCACCTACTACGTCTTCGATGACGGCAACTTGAAGTAAATGATCTACAGAATTCGGACTAATCATGATGAAGAACATCAAATTTAAGGTTAATTTGCATATCGAACCAACTCAGAACATCCACATGTTAGAGAAAATCAAAAACCGAGCACAGGAACTTTTACCTCGATTAACAGAAATACGCCGCGACCTGCATACACATCCGGAACTTTCATTTGAAGAATTTGAAACTCAGAAAAAAGTGGAAAATTACCTTCAAAACGAACTTGGATTAAAAACCCATCGAATTGCCAATACGGGTGTAGTTGCTCTCATTGAAGGTAAAAATCCCTCGAAACGCGTCATTGGATTGCGCGCAGATATGGATGCTTTGCCCATTGTGGAAGTCAACGACGGACGTCCCTACCGAAGCCAAAACGAAGGCGTCATGCATGCCTGCGGTCACGATGCCCACACAACCTGTTTATTGGGGGCCGCAACCATTCTGAACGAAATGCGCGAATCATTCGAAGGCACGGTAAAACTAATTTTTCAACCCGGCGAAGAGAAAATCCCTGGCGGCGCCAGCCTCATGATCAAAGATGGCGTGCTCGAAAATCCAAAAGTAGACATTATGATTGGTCAACACGTAATGCCCTTTTTGGAGACCGGACAAGCGGGCTTCAGAAAAGGTCTTTACATGGCCAGCGCCGATGAACTTTACATCACGGTCAAAGGTAAAGGCGGACACGGTGCTTTACCTCATTTGGCCGTTGATCCTATTTTGATTGCTTCTCACATGATTGTGGCCTTACAACAAGTGGTTTCAAGAATTGCACGTCCCACCATACCCAGCGTTCTAACCTTCGGAAAAATCACCGGAATGGGCGCAACCAACGTCATTCCAAGCGAGGTAAAAATTGAAGGTACGTTTAGAACCTTAGACGAGGCTTGGCGCGATGAGGCACACAAACGAATGGTTGAAATTGCCAAAGGAATCGTAGAAGGAATGGGTGGTGAACTTGATTTTCAAATTGCCCGGGGATATCCATTCTTAAAAAATGAAGAGTCCATCACAGAAAACTGCATACTCGCCGCAAAAGAATATCTAGGCGAATCTCAAGTAAAAGAGTTAGACATTTGGATGGCCGCCGAAGACTTTTCCTACTTCTCTCAAGCAGTACCCTCTGTTTTTTACCGATTAGGAACAGGAAATGCAGAATTAAAAACCAATATCAGCGCTCACAACTCAGCATTCAACATAGATGAGGCGGCCTTAGCGAACGGCGCTGGAATGATGGCGTACCTTGTTTTTGGGGTTTAGTCTTTGGTCTTTGGTCTTTGGTCTTTGGTCTTTGGTCTTTGGTCTTTGGTCTTTGGTCTTTGGTCTTTGGTGATCAGCCGTCAGCCGTCAGCCGTCAGCGATTTAGTTTGGAGTGTAGAGTGTATCGCTTAGGCTCTCGCCACTCAACTCTCAACTCTCAACTCTCAACTCTCAACTCTCAACTCTCAACTCTCAACTCTCAACTCTCAACTCACAGCGGCAACTTTAGCTGCCAAGCAGCGCGAAGCACAAGTCCTAGCGTAGCGTGAGTCCTAGCGTAGCGTGGTTCTCAATGTTCCCGGCACAGCCGTCAATCTCACGCCCCAATCACACTGCATAACTGCTCAACAGCTGCATCCCAAATGGAAGCCGACATTTCAGCTTCGTCAGGATAAACCATTTCAGTGATGACGAGTTCTATATCACCCGTAATTTCATCTTGAGAAATTTTGAACTCAAGAAAATCGCCAGGTGAGCCGATTAAATCAAATTTTACCAATTTACCTGGAATGTTTTTGGTGAGTTCGGCATTATATTCCGTACCATCGTCCCAAGAAAACTTAAAAGAAGCGCCACCTTGAACGTCAACATGATCTGCAAACCAACTTTGCAAGCCTGAGGGAGAAGAAATGTATTGGTAAAGAATTTGAGGCGATGATCTCAGAGAGTATTCAAGCTCTAATTTAGATTTTTTTTCGATGACTTTTTTTGACATAGGAGGCCTCCTTTCTTGCAAACAAAACAAAATCATTGACTTTTCAAAATAAATTCGACTTAACTTCTCATGTATATTTGTGAATTGACATGTCTGCCAGAAACTATTTCATCATTGTTGCCCTAATTATTGCTCCTTTTGCACTTTGGGCAGGAATTTTTGGGTTTGATGAGACCACTAAGTATTTATTGAAATTTCACCATTCATGGCTAGATACCATTTTTTCTCGAATCACACTTTGGGGAGAATGGCCTATGGTTGTTGTTACATTACTCTTTTCTGTACTGATGTTTCGATGGAAATCATGGCCTTTCTTCCTGGCTTTTGCAGCTGAAGGACTCATAACTCAAGGACTAAAACTTTGGTTCAATTTGCCTAGACCATCGGTCAAATTCCCAGAACTCATGCGGCATATTGATGGGGTTAAATTGGTACAATGGAAAGCTTTTCCTAGCGGACACACGGCCGCAGCATTCTTCGGAACAGGCATCATCATCTACATTTTAGATAAATTAGAAACACCAAAATCACTTTCAATTTCCATTGTTTTCCTTGCATTTTTGGTGGGTTACAGTCGAATATATCTCGGACAACACTCTGTAGAAGATGTTTTATTTGGGGCTTTTTTAGGTTCTCTACTTTCCTTCGTATTTTTGTTTTACTTTGACCGTTCAAATGCGGCTAAATTGGCATGAAAAGACTTCCTGTACACTTGCTTTTGACCGCGGTCACTTTGATTTTCACCTTGTCAGGGTTGAATTTAACCGCCCTTTTTGATTGGGACGAACTCATTTTCGCCGAATCGGCAAGAGAGATGGTAGTTTCAAACAATTGGCTCTACAATCAAATTGGCTTCGAACCATTTTGGGAAAAGCCTCCGCTTTTCATTTGGTTACAGGCCCTTTCTTATTCCGTATTCGGACAATTACAAGCATGGGTTTTTAAGATTCCCAATGTCTTAGCCGCGGTAATTGTGGTGAATTTCGCCTATCATTTTGGAGATAAAATGGGCAAACGAATGCTGGGTGCATTTTGGTCTCTTTCGCTACTTTTAACCTTCATCCCCTTTATTTATTGGCGTTCAGGATTGATAGACCCAATATTTAACCTATTCATTATCATGGCTTTGTACCAATGGCACAACATTATGCAGGCTTACCTCAAGGAAGAACGCACCCCATTGTATTATCTACTTTTGGGTGTTTTCTTGGGACTCGCATTCCTTACCAAAGGACCAGTAGGTATATTGATAACGGGATTGGTTATTCTTATTGTAACCATCCATAACGGTAAATGGCACTTGATTTTCACCCCTCAAATTTTATTGTCTTTCTTGGGATTATCACTCATTCTGTCCATTTGGGTTTTGCCTCTTTTGCAATCAAATGGTTCTGAATTTTTTGTGAAATTCTTCCAATATCAAGTTGATCTCATGCAGGGTCAGTATTTTGAATGGCACAATCAGCCTTGGTACTACCATATTGTTGTGTTATTTTTCCTTGCCTTCCCTGCTTCGGTTCTTGGTTTGCCTCACCTTTTCAAAAATCGCATTATGGATAGAAACGTGGAAGATTGGCATTCCATCATGCGCGTTTTATTTTGGGTTGTATTGATTTTCTTCAGCATTGTATCTACAAAGCTTATTCATTATAGTTCTTTGTGTTGGTGGCCACTCACCTACTTTGGAGCTTACCAAGTGTATGTAGTACACACCAATCGATGGAAATTCCCATACGCATTGAATTTAGGCGTCTTCTTATCTGGATTAGGAATTTCAGCGGTTCTTTGGGCTATTCCTTTAGCGGTGACATACAAGCCCTTCATTTCCATTTTGAATTTAAAACTTGACCCATTTACTTCGAGCATCCTCTATGACGCTCCCATTTGGAATTGGACAGTGTTCATTCCTGCATCGCTGTTCACGGTTTGGTGGTTGAATTGGATGCTACTTTCCCTTTTAAAAAAATCTCCCTCTCCTGCCTATTTATTTGTTATTAGCGGACTTACATCATTAATGACGAGTATTACCTTACTTCCTGTCGCTTCAGAATCTTTACAAGGAAATCTCAACAAGATGATCAAATCTGAAGTTTCGAAAGGTCATTTTCTTGAAACTTGGTACTTCAAAACCCACGCGCTCTATTTTTATGGTCGTTTCACTCCCGATGATTTCAAAAGGCTCAATCCCGAGTGGCCAGCCCAAAAAAACGAATGGTATCCCAAGCAAACCAACAGAAGATCTCATGCTCAAAATCCATCCAAAAACGGAAATAATATCAGAATAATCACTCGCTGTGATTGGGAAGCAGACTATTTCTTTGCTGAAAAATTCACCCCTGAAAAACAGCTTTCTGGATACATCCTTTGGAAACCAAAAACCAAGCATTAACAAACTCTTATCGTTAAAAATTTGCTTTTTTAGGTTTCCCCGCCTACTTTTGACTCACTCCGTATGAAGTATGACAGTGTAAGTTTAGTAGTTTCAGATTGGGAATACGGAGCAGCAACGGCCGGCACCTCTAAAGGTCCTGATACCCTCATTGAAGTCTGTTCAAATTCCCAATTACCTTATTTTACCTATTTGCAAAAGGTATATGTATCTCAAAATTTGGACGATTGGGATGTCAACACCATTCAATTGCCTTATTTAAAACGTGGTGTTCCCTTGCTCAACCACATGCGCAAACTCGCTGACGCCATAGAATCCATTCGTATAGACAATAAAAACATCGTTTTACTCAGTGGTGATCATAGCAATGCAGTGGGAGGAATTGCTGGTTTCTGCAGAAATATTGATAGTCAGCGTGCAGGAATTGTTTGGATTGATGCCCATCTAGACCTTCATTCTCCTTATACTTCACCGAGTGGAAATGTCCATGGGATGGCCTTAAACACAGCTCTCCAAACAGATAATTTATCCCATAAAGAGAGAGACATTGACCAACGTTGTTTTTCGTTGTGGAATGAATTAAAATCTCTTAAAAACAACGACTGCATTCCTGCATCCAACATCGTTTTTATAGGCATAAGAAGTTACGAGGAGCAAGAAGTGGCTCTGGTTTTAGATGAAAACATTAAAGTCATCTACGCCCATGAAATTCACGAAAAAGGAATTGAATGGGCCATAAATGAAGCACAAAACCACCTTCAAGATAAAATTGACCACCTATATGTCTCTTTCGATGTAGATTCCCTAGATCCCGAAATCTCTAGAGGCACAGGCACCCCTGTTGAAAACGGATTACAAAAAGATCAAGCCATAAAGCTCCTGACCCATTTCTATCAACTTCCCCAAACCGAAATCCTCGAAATCACAGAAATTAATCCATCCTTAGACACTGACAACAAAATGTGTAAGGCAGTATGTGAGATCATGGGAGCAGTTATTGGTTAACGGCTTTGCCTGAGACATTGGGACTGTGGGACTCACGCTTCGCTAGGACTTGCGCTATGCTAGGACTTGCGCTGCGCGCTGCTTAGCGGCAGAGCCGCTGCTGACCGCTGACCGCTGACCGCTGACCGCTGATCACCGATCACCGATCACCGTTTCCCAACAAAAACTCAACAGTATCTACTCCATCGGCAAAATCAGATAAAAGTGGGTATTGAGAAGTTCCTAATGGAAGTATGTTTGAAATTTCAGGTATCGCTTTCAAACTTGAAACCACACATTGTATGACGTCTTTATTATGAGTGAGATCTGCTGAGACCTCTTGAATATCATTATAATAAGAGTAATTCAATACACCCACAGGTGAATGAATTTGAGTACGTTCATTCATTAGGATATAGCCAGCATCAATGTGAGGATCTAAATTCATCAATAACAAGGCCTTATGGTAATTATAGTTGTTGGCGTACTTGTTATGAAACAGGGTATCGGCAAAATGTTGTTCCCATACATCAAAAAGTGGCTTGAATTCAAATCCAACAGGAAGAAAAACCTTGGTAACATTCCTACAACCCAATCCGAAGTGTTGAAAAACATCCAATCCTAAATTAATATAATCATTCTCATTGAGTTGATCTTGGGGACCTAAAACGGCTACGCTATTTCGATTGTTTCTTAAAAGATGAGGTATGTGTCTGAAGTAATATTCGAAATATCGGGCAGAATTGTTATTACCCGTTGCGATTGCCGCATCAATTCCTTTGAGTTGCTCAACAATTTCAATGGCATTCCAAATTGAGTTTTGTTGAAGCTGTGCGGTCCAATCGGAAATTACCCATTTCATGAGTGTCTCATCGTCAGAGGATGGCTTAAGCCACACGGTATAACCACATAAAACGCCACATAAAACATCGTGAAGTCCCACCAACGGAATATTACCCGCAGCAATGATTCCTAATTTTTTATTGGCGTTTTCATTTACACTTGAGAAGTCATAAAATTTCAGCCACTCGGAAGACGTTGGATCATTTAATGAATGTATCCATCCGTCCAAAGCAACCGTAATATTTTTTTGAGTAAACCAAGGATTCTTGATTTCGGCAAACCGCAAAACCTCCTCTTGTTGTGAGAGTTTTTCAATGGATTGCTTGAGTAGCTGAAGAATCTGATTTTCTCTTACCATTCTGCAAAGATACGACCGCTAAAATGTAACTTTGCGTAGTATGAACTCAAAATCGGGGTTATTTTTTGCGATTTTCGCAACTCTATCGGCAGCGGCATTTGGACAAAGCAAATGGTTTATAGCTGCTAACGCAGGCGCAGTTGTTTCTCGAACATCCACCGGCGATACCCTTGCTAATCCATTCACCACACGCAACCGAGGTAGCGTATTTGGCTACCTACAAGGAACTTACGACTTAAGCAAAGCGAGCTCATTGAATTTCAAATTAGGATATTTAGGTACTGGATTTAGAATCAATAACGACACCATGCCTGCCAATGGCATGATTAAGCAGCCCGTAAACATATTGAGCACTTCGCTGGGTATATCTTTTAGACAGAGGTTCAGCACGGGTAGTTTCATCACTGAAAACTTCGGAATTGCTTTAAATCAACAACTTGGAGGGAGTTTGACAGATACCATTTACAACCAAACCAAAAACGCTCGTTACCGTATCATCAATGAAAACTTGGTCAAGACTTTTCCTGCTTTTTACTTGGGATTTGGGATGGGTGGAAACACCGAAGAGGGCCACAGATACGAATTCACTGTTTCCTACCAGCAACCTTTTGCTACTGCACGCCAAATGCGCGTAGAATATGGAGAATTTTACAACCAGAACTTCCCATTAACCTTCCGAGGCGGAAATTTACAAGTAGGATTCACTTTCTATTTCAATTTTGGGGCGTTGGAGAAGTCGCAAGAGTATTTTTATTGAGATGGTGATCGGTGATCGGTGATCGGTGATTAGACGGGAGCGATTTAGTTTGGAGTTTAGAGTTTAGAGTGTAGCTCTCACCTCTCACCTCTCACCTCTCAGCTCTCACCTCTCAGCTATCATCTATCCCCATTTCAACCCATTTGGTTATAATGAATTTGTAACAGACAATCGTTTTTCAATGAGTTCTTCACCAGAGCCAGAAATTGCTTCTTCTGCAGATACTCCTATTTTCTGAGAGATGTTGAATGCATCAAATGCCTCTTTTTCTATATCTGATGGTTTTTCTGATTCTGAGGAAGGCTCTGCAGCAGGTGCAGCAGGTGCAGCAGGTGTAGAATCGGAAGGCGCAGCAGGGGCTGCTGAACTTTGAGCACTAATTAATGGATTTATAGTAGCCTCGGTTGCTGATTCTACCGCAGGAATGTCTGCGGCAGCTGGAATAGCTGTTAAAGGCTTTTTTCTACCCCAATTGCTCCAAAACTTTGGTTTGGCCGCTGCAGCTGCTTTCTTTTGACTTGCTTTTGCATCGGCCGCAGCTTTATCATCGGCGGCTTTGGCATCTAACATTTGTTTTACTTTTCGAACAGCTGCTGTAATTCCTAAAATACCGCCTACTGATTTAAGTGCGTCTTTTATTCCTCTTGCAACGGAAAATTTGGATTCTGCTTTTGGGTCTCCTGCTTTTTCCCGTTTTTGTTCTAATCGGGTTTGTTTGATTTTTTCTAATTCAGATTGAGATTTTTTGATATTGGCATTTTGAGCCCTTTTTTTGTCTCTTAAAGCTTTCTTTTCTTTTTCAGCTTTTTTCCTGCTTTTTCTCCTATTCCACCATTTGCTTCCAAACCAACCCGATTCATCCGGTTTATTGGCTTCATCTATTGCTTTATATTCTCCGGATAAATCTTCATACCAATTATCCTTCCGCATTTGGGCTTTGGCATCACTTGTTTTTTTATTGTCTGACCAACTGCGATATATCTTCGAAGCGGCCATACCACCACCAATAATGCCCCCTGCAATTAACAATGGGATTCCCGCCCCGGCAACAGTTCCTACAACAGCTGCTGCAACACCCAATGCACCACCTGTAAATTTCAGTGCTGAAAACAGTCCCCTTTGAATTTTCTTATTTTTTGCAAACTTATGCCAACTTCTACCTTTGTCCGTTAAGGGTTTAAATCCCCAACCTTTAATCCAATTTGTAGCATCCGTTAAACCAAATTTTAACGCTTGCGCCGCTGTAAGCCCACCTATTAGTCCACCATAAATATTTGAAGTGGCTAAAAGTCCGGCACTTAGTGCATCATTGGAAACAGTAGCTGCAGCAATTTTAGTACCACCGCTGATAGTTTGATAAATCCCAGATCTAACCGAGTTTATCCCTGATTCAGCAGTTTCATTACCCAAAGTTACACCTGCTGCGTCCTTCGCAGTCACCGTTCCATCTGGATTAACCACCTTTTTAGATGCAGCCTTAGATCTTTTAAAGCCATCGGAAATATCCATTATTCCTGTTCCAATCGAAACTGCACCCATTGCACCCGTCAAGCCGCCTCCAACAGCGGCGCCAGTTCCTAGTTGACTGGCTGCAGTGTTGTAATCGTGTCCTGTACTCGATGAAAAATCACCCCAGGTATCCACTTTTAAAGCTTTATTAGCTGAACTCACACCTTCAATACCCGCGCCAAAAGCACTTCCAACTAATTCACTTGCCTTAGAATCACCCGCCGCCGCCGCAATAGTAGTTCCCCCTAAGGCAGCAGAAGCTAAGCCAGCACCTGCGATTGTTGTTGCTCCCAACTTACCCGTTCCCCGTGCAATTGCATTTGTTATCGCTGTTCCACCTGACCGGTTAGCAAATACTTTTCTATTGGGATTTAATGCATTATCATAAAAGTCATTCAGGTCGGGATTAGCTTGACTACCTTCCTTTGCTTGAGGCTTTTGTTCAGGACTTGCTCCAGCAACTGACATTGTAGTTGCAGACATGGCTGCGGAATCTGAATCTAACTTTGGGTCAGCGCCATCAATCGAACCGTCATTTAGTGGAACAGATAATTTAGGTGATGCTTCCGCAGCCGATATTGCCGCACCTTCGCCTACAGGGGCATCAACTTCCGCGCCTTTTAATTCTGATTCATCCGTTGTTGCTGCCTGTTGATGTCCTTGTATCATAATTTATTGTTAAATTAAGGCTGATTATTTATTCCTTAAAAATACAATATTAAGAAAGAACCATTAAAAATTCTCAACAATGATTTTACAAAGAATTCGTTACTGACAACCGTTTTTCGATGAGCTCTTCACCAGAACCAGAAATTGCTTCTTCTGGAGTAACTCCAATTTTCTGAGATACATGAAATGCATCGAATACCTCTTTATCATCGTTTGACGGTTCTGACGGGCTTTTATCTTCAGTAGAGTTCCCTTCTGCTGGTTTAGCTGTCGCCGAATCTTCAGCAGCAGCCGGTTCAGCAACATCACTCGGAGATGGAACCATTTGTGCTGCAGCGGCAGGTTGTTCGGTTGTATTAGGTGCAATTGGCTTGGGTACAGCTGGTACAAGAGCCGGTGAAGTAGTTTTTTTACCCCAATTACTCCAAAAATAGGATTTTTTGCTAGCTGCAGCTTGCTTTTCAACCGCATTGGCTGCAGCAGCTGCTTTATCCTGATCTTTCTTTTCAAAAGCTTTAGTATCTAACCATTTGTCTACTTTCTCAACTATTTTATTAATATTTTCACCTGCCGATTTTAATTTGTCCTTAATTCCTCTTGCTACAGAAAATTTCGATTCCACATTTTCATTACCATCTTTATTTTCATTACCAGCTTTATTTTTATTACCAGCTTTGGCTCTTTTTTGGGCAAGTTGAGTTTCCTTTATTTCTTCTAATTCCTCTGTTGAACCCTTTTTGATTTTATTTTCGTCCGGTATTTTAGGTTCACCGGATTCTACAGTCTTATTACTTTGATTAAGGAGTCTGCGTGGATCAAACCATTTTTTCTTGTTTTTCTCGGATGTATATTCTTCATTATATCTTCCATCAGCCCTCATCTTGGCCTTTGCCGCACTTATTTTTTTATTATTTGAATAGCTCCTATAAAATTTTGCGACACCCATCCCACCGGCAATCACAGAACCTGCAAGCAATAATGGTATACCCGCACCTCCAACCGTGCCCAAAACAGCAGCAGCAATGCCCAAACCTGCGCCTACCATTTTTAGGGCAGACAATGCCATTCGTTTATTTTTTTTACTATTAACGAATTTATTCCAACTCTTTCCCAAGTCAGAAAGGGGGGTAAATTTTCTGTTTTTCCATTTTCTTTTTGCCTCCTCAAAAAACATTTTCCCACCCTGATAAAGTGAAACAACAGAACCAACAGCACCAAATCCACCGGCAACACCCAAAGCAGCCGCGCTTCCTGTGGCTGCAGCGGATATTTTTGAAGCCCCGCTAACCATACTGCCAACGCCTGAAGCTATACTTTGTATACCGTTCCATTTTGATTCAGTGCCCAAAGTGACACCGGCAGCATCTCCATTTTTTTGGGCTGCTTTTTCTCGTTTTTTCCCATAGAACCAATCAACTCCCCCTGCAATTGTGGATATGAGGCCTGATCCAGCGGAAAGTGCACCTCCGATGTATGCTCCCAAACCTAATTTACCAACACCCTTATTGTAATTATGGCCTTTTGAAATTCCTTGATTGCCATTCCAAGCATCAGAATTAGCCCATGATCCCACATTCAAAGCATCCTTTCCAGCACTGATACCATCAGTACCTGCGCCGAATGCACTGCTAACTAATTCATTTGCCTTAGAATCACCTGCAGCCGCTGCAATATAGGTTCCTGTTGCGGCAGCGCCCCCTGCACCTAGTCCTAAACTACTTATTTTACCAAGGAAATTTATTATTCTTGTGCCAAAAGACCTATTTGCATTGGCCTCAGCATCAGGATTTATATATTTATTTACAACTTCGGCAACTGCAGGTGTTAATTTTTTAGTTTTTGGTTCTCCCTCAGAACTATTTGCATTGGCCTCAGCATCAATTGGAGTGGGATTTGCAGTTTTATCTGCCACTGAACCACCAGCATCACCAACTCCGGCTACCGAAACAGGTTGTTTTTGTATACCTTTTGCAGCGTTACGGCCAGAACTTATTTCCATAGAACCAAGGGTAATCGCATTAAATTCCTGAGTCGAAGCAAGTCTACTCAACAGTTCGACTGAATGATCTTGTAAAGCATGTTCTTCTTTTTTTTCATCGTGTACTGCAACCATTACTCTATTTTTTTAATTCCTCCGTAATACATTGTATCAGAATCTTTTGGGAAATGACTCCATTGTTATGACCCAAAGCTCTGAGACTTGCTTGCTTTACAATATTAACTATTTGACCACCAACTACTAAATAATCTTTTGCGATTTTTTTCAGATCTATGTCAGAATCTAATAAAAGATCAAGATTTAGGGCTTTCTGCCAAAGTTCCAAACGATGAGTGTCATCGGGAGTTTCGAAGTAAATCATTTTTTGGAAACGTCTTAAAAATGCTTCGTCTATGGAACTTTTTAAGTTGGTTGCCAATATGACCACACCTGGGTGGTCTTCAATCATTTGAAGTAGAAATCCCACTTGTTGATTGGCATATTTTTCATTGTTTCCGCCTGAGGTAGTTCGTTTTCCAAACAATGATTCTCCCTCATCAAAGAAAAGAATCCAACGCTTGTTTCTGGCCTGTTTAAAAAGATTGGCTATGTTCTTTTCGGTTTCGCCAATGTACTTACTTGACAATTGAGAAAGGTCAATTCTGTAAACGTCTAAACCGTGTTTCTTCCCCAATAAACCAGCCACTAAAGTCTTTCCAGTGCCCGATGGCCCATAAAACACTGCCTTGTATCCAGGTTTTATTTTCTTCCTCATTGACTCGCTAGAAAGTAACTGATTTTCAAATTCGAGCCAATATTGAAGATCTTTGATCTGGTTCAAAACATCCCCCGAAAGAACCAAATCCTCCCAATCCAAATTCACCTTCACCAAATTAGCAGGGAAATTTGCGCTGTAATCCGGCTTATTGGCTACACCAGTGGTCAATAGATCGAAAGTATCACGGGTGAGTTGAATTTTTTGATAGGTAATGGGGAAGTTTTCATTATCAGATACGAACTCTAAAAATTCATTATTGAATAACTTGTGTTCCGGGGAAATGACATCCATGACCGATAAGCGTTCGTTCAAATCTCCGTTGGTCAAAATGTAAATGGCAGTCTCTCCCGTGGGTATGAAACCCGTTTGATTTCTAATCAAGACACCGCCAAAACGAGCATTATCAGGGTGTTTATCTTTAAGAGCACGGATAATAGGTTGAAAAATATCGGGTTTGAGAAAAACTGCGGCAGCAATTAAAAAGACGCCTCGTTCAACCCCATTCAGGCTCAAATTAGTTACAAAATCAGAGTAATATTCACCAGAAATCAGTACAGGTGGTTGAATGGCACCGTGATGTTCAATTTGATCTTTAAGTTCATCTGAAGCCTGGCCCAATTGATAAAGAATGATATTCTCGAGCCACTTTAAGTCGTTATTTAGGGATGTATTATTCATCGGAGTCAGGTTCTTTATTTAAGACGGCTATTTCTTGGTCTGTTCGAATAATTCTTTGCTTTTCATCTAACATAGCTTGATATTTCAATAGAAAATCTGTTTTAACCGTGTCAATGGTTGATATATTATCAGGGTCTAGAATTTCATTTATTTTGTTAGCCACCGCTCCCAATTGACCGTATTCGGAAATATAACGTTGTTTAATATCTTCGAATTGGGCTTTCTTAGTTCTTAATTGAATTAACTTTTGAGAATAATATTTTATTGCTTTGTCTCGGTCACCCAAGAATCTGGCAATTTTTCGCCGAGGAGGATTTGCCTTCTTTAGTTCATTTTGATCAATTTTGTTTTGTAAATTTTCAATTTCCCGATATTCTCGTTCAATTTTAGAAGGACTATATTTATTCTCCAATGCTTCATCAACCTTTTGCAAGAATCTAGTTTTCTTATTGAGAAGAGTAGGTTTTTCAACACTTGAACCCTCTTCCAAATTTAAATTTTCAACACCCGCATTTAAATCTGTTCCATCAATAATTGCCTTTAATTCATCATAAGTGGTTGCAAAGTGATTTTCCTCAGTTGAAAATGGAGATTCCTCATTTACAGGTTTCTTTCTTGCGAATAATCCCAATCCACCTGTTTTACTGATTTCTTTCTTTGATTTCGACAAAATATATTCACCTTCACCAGAGGTCGTTCCCATATTCCATTCAAAAAGCTTCTTTTTATATAACTTTTTGTTAATGAATAAAAATCTAGCATTAACCTCTGCACTTCCTTGTAAAATGGCATCGGCGGAATATCCGTAATTCAGTTTTAAAACTGACATGGTAAATTTGTCTCCGTCTTTAGTTAGCTGTGAATAATCTAGTTTTGCATCTCCAACAGCCTGCAAGACTCCACTTAAATATACACCTCCTGATATCCCTACTAAATAAGGTATACCCGCACCAGCGCCGGCTCCAACTTTCGCCTCAACACTTCCTTTAATTCTTGCACCTGCGAAATAATTTGCTTGACCTTTTTTAAAGGCAATCCCAGCAGTAAAATCACCTTCAATTTTCCCAATTAATTCAAATGAAGCGAAGACATAAATACCCCCAGGCGGCACAATTGGAAATTGAAATTCAAATCCCGTCTCCGCAGAAATTGAAGGCAAAGGAGCTTTAACTTTTGCTGAGCCACCAGTTACCTCTGGTTTCCAATTATTTTCTTTAGCAAACTCAAGATCTACTTTAACAGTTCCCTCAACTCCAAAAAACTCAGCAGAACCGCCAATACCTATTACCTGAACCTTATAATTTTTAGTGGGACCATGAATTTTAAACGTGGGAACTGCCACCTTCACACCATCTACAATCTCAAATTCTTCCTTGTCTGACACCGTAATTTCAGCCACATCCCAGTTGAATCTTGGTGTACCCTTGGGGTCAAATGAAAAATCTGTAATCTTCCCGCTTCCCGTTCCCAAATGAGGAATATCGTGAACATCAATAGAAGCTTCACCTACCTTCAATGTTCCGCTCTCATAGTTAATTCCAACCAATTTGAGGTCCACATGTCCTAAAATTCCTTTTGCAGATGCATGTCCGTCTTTGATAGAAAAATGATAGTCTCCATCAACGTACGACACTCCCACTGTTCCACCAACCTCAAATCCTTCTAAGTGCAGTCCTAAGCCAACATTGACGTCTAAATTTATCAATGAACCTTTCTTTTCGATAAATCCTTTAAAACCATTAATTTTAAAAACATCTGCTATGTTAATTTCGCCATCATAATTCAGTTTGAGTTGTGTAAAATCAAAATCTCCATCATAAATGGATAAATTGGTAATTTCACCACCTATTTTATGTCCATAAACTTCCAATTCTAAAACAGCGGAATTCACTATAATCCTATCTCCTGACGTTGCAGCTGCGACATCCAAACCTGAAAACGATGCATAGAAATTATTTTTCCCACCAAATTGCAATGACGCATTCAAGTAACCCAAATGCGATTTCATGTTATTAACAATGCCTCTTTTTTCTTTATCATCACCCGTAAATGGAGCTTTAACAGCATCCTTGACTTGATCTAACAACGAATCACCACCCTCAGGGTGAGCCAAAAGCCATTCATCAGCAATACCAATGATTGATTTTGCCTCAGAAATCAACAAAAAAACTCCAACTACATCTGTTTTAAGCGATTGGGTTTTTGTCGTATATTCAGCATATTTTTCAACCAGAATTTGATAGGTGCTTTTTTCTCCCGTGAGGGCCTCTTTCACTTTTGCATTTAGTCCAATATTGGCCTCAGGCCGCATGACCAAAGCTTTCTGGTCTGCATTTACCAACTGAATGATTTGCCTAATGGAAGCTTCTTTTGTTTTATCGTTTTCCGTTTTATTCTCGGGATGCTTGTACAGCCAAGTATTTGCCAAATCTAAAATCTCCGCCTTCAAGGTGCTTTTTTGATCACTTTCCGGAGGTAACTGCTGGAACTTTTCGACCTTCTTTTGAATTTGGGAGAATGTAGTATTGAAACCCCAACCGCTTTCACCTTTTAAAATAATTGCATTGGCAGATGTACTTAATTCAGTTTTTTTCTCGGTTTCTTTTTCGGGGGATGCTAATTCTTTAGATATCTCTATTTCTTTTGCTTCAGCAAAGGACAATACGCCTTTAACTGATTCAAACTTTTCATCTTTTTTATCAGAATGACTGCCTATCCATTCGTTACACAAAGAGATTAATTTTCGGAGAACAATGCTCTTTCGGTCGTTGTCTGTTGCCTTCTCAAACTCAGCTTGTGCCTTTTCGATACGGGCGAAATTGGTATCTAAACCAAAAAAACCTTTGAACTTAGCTAGGGTGCTTTTCTCCCCTACCAATTTGGGCATAGATTTTGGGACAACACTTTTATTCTCAGTCATAGACTCTTCTGATTTTTCCTGCGATAATTCAGAAGATTGATCTGACATACTTATAGATTCATCGGGTGATAAAGCTTCCGATTCAGAAGATGTATTGGGTAATCTATTTGAAATGGATACCACGTCAGGAGAAGGTACATCAGATTGAATATCAGAAACTTGAGATTTCTTTCCCTCTAAAGAAAGTGTTCCTTGTTGTTCCAATAAATCATTCTCAGTTCCCATGATATTAAGACCTCATGTACTTACCTTGTTTTTGAAGTTCCCTTTTTATGGACTTTTCTAGGGATATCGGATCAACTACCGTAGACTTTTGTTGCAAACATCTGTATACACATTCCCTAATTACGTTTGCAATCATCCCCCCAGTCAACTCATAGCTTTGACTTAATTTCTTATAATCAACATGAAACTCAATGGGAGAATTTGGCAATTTGGTCATACTTGTCCACAATAAAAATCGTTGATCTTCATCGGGAATGGAGAAATTAATGATGTTTTGAAACCTGCGTGTGAAGGCATCGTCTATGACCGTTTTTAAATTCGTAGCAAGAATTACTATCCCGGAATAATCTTCAATTCGCTGGAGCAAATAACCCACTTCTTGATTTGAATATTTATCGTTGGATGAATTATTATTTCCTCGTTTGCTGAAAAGTGATTCAGCTTCATCAAAAAAGAGAATCCAATTTTTATTTTCAGCTTGCCGAAAAACCCTTTCTAAATTCTTGGCCGTCTCTCCAATGTATTTTGAAACCAATTGTGAAACATCTACTTTATAAACATCTATACCTAATTTTTTTCCGAGTAAAACTGCTGCCATTGTTTTACCAGTGCCTGAGGGCCCATAAAACAGTGCTTTGTAACCAGGTTTGAAGATATTCCCAAATCCCCAATGATTATAAACTTGGTCTTTGGTATTCTGCCAAACCTCAATCAAATTCAGTTCATGAATTACCTCATCAGCAAGTATTAAATCTTCCCAATTCGAATTGGTGCTTACTAATTTTGCTGGGAATTCGGAATTAAAATCAGGTTTATTTATGGGTTGATTGAGCAGCAGTTCCCTGTAGTCGCCAGAAATATCGACTGTTTTATTGAAAAAATGACTCTCATCAGATTCGACTTGAATAATTTCATGTTTTAAGAGCCATGATTTACCGTTGAATAGTTCATAAACTAATGTGCGCTCCTCAATGGAACCATCTGTGAATAAAAACACTACGGTTTCTATTGTGGGTTTAAAATAATGATTGGAATCTGACTTGCCTCCTAAATTCTTGCGGTCTTGAAATTGCAACTTGTACTGAAGGAGAAAATCAAGCATTAACGGATAATAGGCATATACAAAACCCAGTAATAATGCCCCTCTTTCGATAGATGAAAACTGGTAATGCTTAATTAAATCATGGTAATAATCAAATTCTTGGCTCTCTTTTTCAATGTTATCCCAAGATACATCAACTGGTATTGTATGTCCAGCTGCAAAAAGTTCAACTTTTTGTTGAATTAGATTTTCTAAATCCAGAAGGTCTTTTTGAAGTTGAGCAGATAACATGATTCGAAAATTGGCTGAAACGGCAGCAAATTACAACATTCGATGCAAAGAAGTTGATTAGAGAATCGTTTTTTTTACCAATGGTATTACGAATTCAATATGAATTCATTAGGTTTGCGAATGAATGAATCCAGATAATTTTTTCAGACAAATGGAATTGCGTACGGAACGCGAACTCTACAGACGGAGTTTCAAAGCCGCTGCTCAAAGCCAAGACGCGATGTTTGAAAAATTCCAAAACAACAAAAAAGAAGCCATGAAAAGGGCTGTTGCCAGAGAAGTAAAATGGTTCTTCATCACCTTGTTATTGGCACCCATATTAGCGTTTGGATTTTATTATTTATTCGCGCAAATCATTCCAAACACTATCATTGATCTTGCTATATATATGGAGGGTGTTGAAACCGTCTACCTTTTGTTGGCAGTATTTTGCTTTGTTAGCATATATCTAGCTAGAATTGTAATTTGGGCAGTTAAGCGGAGTTAATTATGATTTTTGAGGTTGTAAATGCTATAAGCAAAGAGTTAAATCTACACCTCAAATACCAGTTTGGTAGCACTGAAGATTTAGTGATATTTTCAAATATTTTAGATTTAAACGGTGGAAAAGCTTTGCAGCAAGATAATACAGTTCATTGTTTAATCTTAAAAATTGAAGAAGATAGAACCCTCAATAAAACCGGAGGTTACAGAGGCCCAAGTGCACCAACTCCAAGCTTGTTTAATGCACACGTGATTTTTGCAGCAACACATTCAGGCAAGCAATATCCAGAGGGTGTCAATCTGATTTCACGCGTTTTGGAATATTTTGTTCAAAACCAGACATTAGATTCTACAAAAATTGAAGGTTTACCTGATAGTATTGACAGACTGACTGTAGATTACTTGTCTTTCGAATACAACGAATTGAGCAACGTTTGGAGTACTATAGGCACTAAACTTTTGCCTTTTGCTGCTTACAAAATTGGATTTATTCCCGTTCAACCCACAAGTTCTCTTGGTTCGAAAATTGAACGCATTTCTGGTTTGGGCACTAATCTTAATCAAAAATAGTTGGTATGAGAATTGTACCGTGGCTGATTATTGATTCAAAACACCCTTTTTACAAAAGCGGTAAAATGGAGTTTTTGGAAATCTTCCCCAGCAATTCTTCTCGTGAATGGCTAACAAATCACCGGAATTTCTTTAAATCTGTTGAAGGAAAATTCATCATTTCATGCAGAACCGCAGATCAAATCAATCCCGAGATTGAATCGCATGAACAACCTTTATCCCTTCATTTTTATCTAGGCACAAAAGACCTCAATTTTAGTTCATTTACAGATTGCTCTGATAAGCCTTTACATTCGCATTCGCTGAATTTAGACATTGATATTCAATCAGATGAAGACAATTATAAAGAGATCAACATTAAAGATGCAAACGTTATTGAAGGGGTAAAACCTATTTCACTTCCGTCGGGTTATTTTAAAATCGGTGAATTAAAAATTAATGTTCATTCAATTACAAAATTTATAAAAAACAATATTTCAAAGGGTCCCACAAATATTTTCATAAATGCACATGTAAAATCTTATCAACTCGTTTACGCAATTGACAAGTCTGGAAATCCCGAATTGATGCCAACTGAGATAGTTGAAGAATCCGGAATTACGACCTTCAACCAAATTGAAGTGGATAACTCAAGTCATACATTTTTCGCTTCTCAGAATGAAATTGGTATCGATAAATTAAGCCTTCTAGAGTGTGTACCCTACAGACTACAAGGCAACAATACCAAAATAAAACTCAAGTGCAAGGTCCCCAGATTTGGGATTTTAAACATTTCGAAATCCCCAAGTTATCCACATTCACCCATTTTGCTTCAAGAAATAAAATATTAATTGTATAGATTTGCGTTTTCAGTGCTTTAAAAAAAACAATAAAAACCTAACATTTTAAATAATATGGCGAATTACAAAACCCCTGGTGTTTACGTTGAAGAAATCTCCACGTTACCACCTTCAGTCGGACAAGTGCCTACTGCTGTACCTGCGTTTGTGGGGTACACAGCAAAGGCCATCAAAGGAGGAGCATCGATTCGTAATCAAGCGGTGCACATCTCTTCTATGCTTGATTACGTTGATCATTTTGGAGGTGGATACGTACCATCCGAGATTAACGTTTCTTTAAACTCTTCCTTACAAGTTGAAGGAATTAAATTGGACAAATCTTTCTACTTGTACGATGCAATCAGAATGTTTTTCGCCAATGGTGGTGGAGAGTGTTATGTTGTAAGCGTTGGTGGTTACAATGACGATATTGAATTCGAAGCTTTACAAAATGGTATTGATGCTTGCAAACGCGAAAATCAACCTACTATTTTGGCTTGTCCTGATGCAGTGTTACTTAGCAAATCAGATCAGTGTTACAGCTTACAGCAACAAATGTTGATGCAGTGTGCTATGATGCAAGATCGTGTAGCTGTGTTAGACGTTTACGAAGGTTATATCCACAGAAAAGATAAAGATGTTGTTTTGAACTTTAGAAATGGTGTAGGTGTGAATAACTTGAAATACGGTGCTTCATACTACCCATGGGTTTACAACGCATTGCCTCACAAATACAATCACGAAACCATCAAAATCAAAGTTGGTGATGATGATAAGCGTTTAGAAGAAATTTGTTCTCACCCTATTTCAGTGAAAAACTTGAATATGGCAGTATCAGATTACGCCAAAGTAAAAGGTTATTCTGACGAAAAAGATTACAAAACTGCGCTTACTGACATTTTAGACAACATCAACGGTGATGCTGCTGATTACAATGGTGGTGCAAGTTACTTGGCTGGTGAATTGAAGGCATTGTACGATTTCGCTACTAGTTTCTTCAACAGCGCTGCTGTTGCAAACGAAATGAGTGTGAAAGTTAATGCTAGCTCCAAGTTTGCTGGATTATTGAAAGAATTCGCAAGCTTCGATGCAGCTGCAGGTTCAGGTGCATTTGATGCTGGTGCTTACCCTACTCTTGATTTGGGTGATGCTTCTCCAAACGCTGCCATTGCTGGTGCTGAGCAAGAGGAAATGAAGAATAAGTTGATGAAAGATATGCTTTACAAGTTGGGTGTTGATTTGAGAAACATCATGGATAGCATTTTGGAAGATGCAGAATCTATCAAAATCAACTTGGGCAAAATCGCATTTGACTACAACCCATTGTTGCAAAACATTGTTAATGAAATCTACAAAGAATTGTCAAAAATCCCACCATCAGGTGCAGTTTGTGGTGTGTATGCCATGGTAGATAACCAACGCGGTGTTTGGAAAGCTCCGGCAAACGTAAGTCTTGCAACTGTTTCTAAGCCTATCGTGAAAATTGATGACGCTCAACAAGAAGATTTGAACGTTGACGTAATTGGCGGTAAATCTGTAAACGCTATCAGAAGCTTTACTGGTAAAGGTACTCTAGTATGGGGTGCTCGTACTTTAGCAGGTAACGATAACGAATGGAGATACATTTCAGTTCGTCGTTTCTTCAACATGGTTGAGGAAAGCATCAGAAACGCAACAGGTTGGGCAGTATTTGAACCCAATGATGCTTCTACTTGGATCAGAGTTAAGGCAATGATTGAAAACTATTTAACCAATTTGTGGAAAGCGGGTGCTATGGCAGGTGCTTCTTCAGATCAGGCTTTCTTTGTGAATATTGGAATGGGAACAACCATGTCTCAAGTTGATATTCTTGAAGGAAGAATGAACGTTGAAATTGGTATGGCTGTAGTTCGTCCTGCTGAATTCATTGTGTTGAAATTCTCTCACAAAATGCAAGAGTCTTAATTAAATCCTTTGTAAAACTAAAAATTTAAAAAATAAATCATGGCAAATCCAGATTATCCACTACCAAGGTTTCACTTCCGTGTTACCTTTGACAGCACTGTAATCAATTGCAGCGAAGTAACCGGATTGAATACCGAACTAGACGTGATAGAATATCGCGATGGTGCAAGTGTTGAATTTAGCACTCAAAAAATGTCAGGACTTAGAAAGTTTGGTGATATTGTAATCAAAAAAGGTGTTTTCCAAGATCACGTTGAATATTGGGATTGGTACAATGCAGTTCAAATGAACAACCCTGTTCGTAAAACTGTTACCATCGAACTTCTCGATGAAACCCACTCTCCTATTATGACTTGGGCTTTGACCAATGCTTGGCCAAAGAAAGTGGAAAACCCAGACTTGAAGTCTGATGCAAGTGAAGTAGCGGTTGAAACCATCACCCTAGTTCACGAAGGTTTGAGTTTAGCTTAATTTTCATTGATCTAATTCAATAATGTTTCAAAGTCTACCGGTAAATGCGTTTCATTTTAAGGTAGACTTTATCTTTCCCTTGCCGTCAAAATCCCTCGATGCCCGATTTGAAAGCATCGAGGGAATAGGCAAGTCAATTGTCGCAAAGAAACCAACCGATGCAAAAGGGGCTGAAAACACCGTTGCATTGAGTTCTGCAGTTGAACTGCAAAAGGGTGAATTGACCCTGAAAAGAGGGTTAATTCCAGGATCATATTTGATCGATTGGTTCGAAATGAACATCACCCTCAAAAAACGCATTCCCATACCCATTGTGGTGAGTGCTTTAGACGCTAATCATACTCCCATTTATTCTTGGTTTTTTTATAACGCCTACCCTATCAGATGGGAAACAGGTGGATTTAATGCCATGTCAGGTAAATACATTACTGAGACCATTGTCATTCAATATGATTGGTACAAACAAGTGAATATGCAAACGGGCATATTTAGCGCAGTGGCAAGTGCTGCATTAGGTGCAACCAACTATGTGGCAGATGCTGGATCTAAAGTAACCCAAGCAGGTGCTCAAGTGGCCAAAAGTGCTGTTGATGGAGCTACTTCTATTGCTAAAACAGCTGTCGCCCCAGCTACAAATGCCATTAAAAAAGGAGTAGATACCGCAACCGATGCAATTCAAGATGGCGCAAATATTGCTTCGAAAAAAATTGAAGAAGGTGTAAAAAATACAAATGATGCCATAGAAGAAGCTTACGAATAATATTTTATGACAGAAATTAAAAAATTGGTTATAAAGGCATCCATTAGATCATCCACAGAAGTTGATCAAACGGGTAATAAACAAATTACTCAGGAACAATTATTAGCTGCTCTTGAAGAATTAAAGTTCCAAATGAGCAGTGACATAGACAAACGGATAAACAGTGTATTATCCAAGAAAATGAAAAAGTAACTTTGTGGTATGCTTCCAGGATTAAGCACCTTCAATAGTTTCCAAATAACTGCCTACAAAGACGTAGATTGTACATCTTCCGTTTTCCCAAAAGCAAAAGGTATGATTGCCTTTGATTTTATGAAAATGATGTACAAGTTCTCGTTCAATCCTAATTCCCTTGAAATCAAATCTTCCAATCAATTTAACCTTCTGCAACCTACCGGTTACAGCGGAATAAATCCGAAATTTATCGCTCAAAAACCCAAAATCCTTTCGGTTGAATTGGTTATTGATCCAGGTGCGGAACCTAATTTCATGTATTCTCTCTCTACCGGATTGCCGGCTAGAGAATCGTTGCTTTCTCTCGGTGATAGAATTCAAATATTTGAAGATTTAGTTGGCTATGAATCTACAACCCATAGACCCCATTATTTACTTTTGAGTTGGGGAGATACCATCAACATGAAAACGACTATCAAAGAATATAAAATAATTTATGGTCGATTTGATGAGAATGGAAAACCAACTCGTGCCCACATTCAAGCAGATTTTTTAGAAGTGATTTCTGCAAAGGCCATGCTCACAAAGCAAGGCAGGCAATCGCCTGACGTCAGCCATATGGTTGAAGTCATGGAAGGCGATACTCTTCCGAGTTTATGCAAGAGAATTTACGACAACCCAAATTATTACGTCGAAATCGCAAAAATCAATCAATTAAAATCGGTTAGAAACCTTAAAGTGGGGCAAAAATTGTATTTTCCTCCTTTGAAATAATGTACCATGTTTGGAGCCACAGTAAAAGATCATGAAACCGCCTCGGTTGAACTGAGCATCAAAGGTAAAGTTTCAACTTTATCCAATCATGTGGTGAAAGTTGAAGTTTCAAAGCAGACCAATAAAATTTCGAGAGCCCAAATTTGGATTCTTGACGGTGATGTTGCTCTTCAAAAATTTGAACTTTTTGAACAAAACTCTTTTGATATTGGAGATGATGTCATCATCAAAATTGGCGGAACTGTTACCGGACTTAAACAAGTTTTTAAAGGTATGGTTAGCGGTGTTGCCTCAGAAGTGGCCACTAACAACAGTTTCTTAGTGATTCATTGCGCTGATAAAGCTTTGGGAATGACTAAGGGTAGAAATACTAAGATCTTTCTAAAGAAAAAAGACGATGCCATCATTAAAACTTTAATTGGCAACACTTCCGGACTTACTCCTAAAGTAGATACTTGTTCCATTGAACACGAGAAAATGGTTCAATATGGAATCAACGATTGGGATTTTATGCTCATGAGAGCTGAAGCCAATGGATTTTTAGTTTTTAATTCAGACGGCGAAGTTGCGGTAAAAAAACCGGTTTTGAGTGGCTCACCAACGGGTACGTATTCATACGGTAAGGAACTACTTACTTTCGAGAATCATTCTTCGGGTGAACCTGCTCTGACTGAGATCAATTTTACTCGATGGGATTATGACACCACAAATGTAAAGGCGGAGAAATCAGACACGACTACCAAATTATTAACTCCAGATGGTGTCAAATTCGATAAATTAAAAGTGCTTGGCAAGCCTACGGCAAAAGTGGGTTTCTTTACTTCTGGTATTCACAAAGCCAATCAATTCAAAGAACTGCTCAATGGAAAGGTCATTCGTTCTTTATTGGCTTCTCAGAAGGGACAGGCCACCATTTTAGGTGATACCACGGTAGTATTGGGTGATATTTTTGAAATCAAAGGATTAGGGAAGCTTGGAGGAAAATTTCTCTGCTCGGGCATAGAACATACCATGGAAGATGGTCTATTTACCACTACCCTGTCTTTTGGAATTGATGAATATTCTCATTGGGAAAGATTTCCTTCGTTGAACAACGATTTTGTGGCGTCTACCGTAGGAACCATTCATGGCATACATCTGGGCACAGTCAATAAGTTGGATGGTGATCCTAACTCCCAAATGAGAATTCAGGTTAAATTACCTGTGTTTGGAACTGATGCTTTGGTCTGGGCAAGATTGACTTTTCCTGACGCGGGCAAAGCTCGTGGAATGTTTTTTGTACCTGAAAAAAACGATGAAGTAGCTGTTTCGTTCATTGATGGCGACCCTAATCAACCCATTATTCTTGGTACATTATATAACAAAAGTAATACGGCACCCTACACCATAGATGCAAAAAACAATAAGCGAGCTATTGTATCTAAAAATAAAGTAACCATAGAATTTGACGACGAAAAAAAGAACTTGACGCTGAAAACGCCAGGTGGTAATTCCATTTTATTCGATGATGCAAAAGGAATTACCTTAAAAGATAAAAATGGAAACAGCATAGAATTGGGAAGTGCAGGCATTTCCATAAAATCATCAAAGGAAGTTAAGGTTAGTGGTTTAAAAGGTATTGCATTAGCGGCCAGTGGTGGACCAGTGAAAATTTCTGGTTTACAAGTTGAGGGCGAAGCTAAAACTACCTTGAAACTTGCGGGAAAAGCTACGGCCGAGGTAAGCGCATCAGGTATTTTAACTATTAAAGGTGCATTAGTAAAAATTAATTAATAAATTCGCTCATCATGCCACCAGCAGCTAGAGTTACCGATATGCACACTTGCCCAATGCAAACACCTGGAATCGTACCCATTCCTCATGTGGGTGGGCCTATTACTGGTCCAGGAGCCCCTACCGTTCTGATTGGAAATATGCCAGCGGCGGTTATGGGAGATATGTGCGTTTGTGTGGGTCCACCAGACAGCATCGTAAAAGGTTCTGCAACCGTTCTTATCTGTAATAAACCTGCAGCTCGAATGGGTGATACCACTGCACATGGTGGCTCACTTATGAGTATGTGTCCCACAGTGTTAATTGGAGGTTAATGATGGAACAAGATGATTTGGCTTTCTTAGGAAAGGGACTTCAAATGCCCTTCCAGATAAATCCGTCCACCGGAAAAACAGAAATGATTAGTGGGGCTGAAAATATTGAAAAAAGCATCCATGTGATCATGTCAACAAAGCCTGGTGAGAGATTGTATCACCTTGATTTTGGAATAGATTTAACTCCCCTACTATTTGAACCCGCTGATGAAGCAACTTTAAAAGAAATTGAAACCAGAATCATTGATGGTTTAACTCAATTTCAACCTCAAATCATTCCGGAATCAGTAGAATTTAAAATAAATGCTTTGGAAGGTGTAGTTTTGATTGATGTTAAATTCACCATTCGAGCAACCAATACTCGCTCGAATTATGTTTATCCCTTCTATTTAAAGGAAGCTAATCAAGATTAATTCATTGAGTTGGGATAGGAACAATATCAGATTTGAGTCGAAATCACAAACCTCTGTTAAACGAGAGCTTGATGTTTCACATTCGCTGATATCTCCACTATCTAAAGACGATGTTATTGAATCTCTGTTGCATCTGTCAAAACAAATAACGTATTACAACAATAAAGGTAAGAATGACGGTAGTATTCACCGTTTTTTCTCCAACAATTTATCTTTGGTTCTTGCCGCTGTATTGAGTGAAGAACTAGGGAAGTCTATTTTTGACCTTAGAGATATCATTAAACAGGTAGAAAATAGATGGATTCAAGGTCTTGATGTATTAAGAAGTCAGCGTGCTTCAACGTACAACTTGATTTATATTCAATTAGACCACCTAGAGGTGCTCAAAAATGCCTCTATCGCGCAACAATCTGAAATTCAAGAACTCATTCCGAGTTTTCATGAATTGGTAAATTATTACCAAAAGTCTCTCAGTCATTGGTATGAATTTGATGTTATTTCACAAAAGAAAAAGTTAAATCTCAAACTCAATGCGCTGACTGTATTTTCTATCGAATCGTCTAAAAAATCTCTAAATTCTTTAGCTTGGTTCCAAAAAATCAAACTACTGAAAAAAGACATTGATGTAATTGAGTTAATTTGGGGTAAGATTAAATTAGAAGCCAAATTGGTTCTCGACAATTTAATTGAACAACGTTCTTTAGACCCAATAGCCGCTATTGCCCATATTACGGGCGATATGGTAAATAAAATGGGCAAAATGTACGCCGACAGGGTATTGGATGGCGTAGCTACATTCTTTTTAGAAAAGAGGGCGGGTATTTCAAAGTTTGATTTTGTTCCTGATACGTTATTTGCAAAATACCTTTGGAACCCAGATTCGGTGGGGAGGTCACTATCGCCGGGTACTTCATTTGCATTACGAGCAAAATCAAATCCTGAAATAACTCTTCATGGTGAATTAAATGACTTCATTCAGCTGAATAATCAAACCATACTTAAAAAAGTTTTGGTGGTAAATTCGGAAGGTATTCTATCTAAGACACAAGATGACGCCATTCATATCAATACTGAGTATCCTTCTAAATTTCGACTAGATCAAACCAAAAAAACAACAGATCATCAAATTTCTCCCTTTTATTTTCAGATTAAAAGCCCCCTTTTTGGAATCCAAGGAAATGTTCTGAAATGGACTATAGGTATAGAATTTGATTACTTTGTATTCCAGCGAATTTATAAGGCTATTTTTGATTCACAACCCAATTTAAAACAAGTTTACGGCGAAGACTCTCAAAGTACAGTCATAAAGAATTGGATCTTTCCGTCGCTAGCAATTTTCTATCAAACTTTAGATGGGATAGAATATGAAATCCCCTTGAGTAGAATAGAACTCAGTGTATTTCTTGATAAAGCTACCGAAAAAAGTTCTCTTTCCTGGTCAATCATCATTGATGGCGATAACCCTCTACCTCTGGTAAATTCTAATGGTGATGTAGAACTAAGATTTAAATTAAAACGTGACTTTTTATACAGTTACGGATTTTTCAGCCACAATAAACTTAATCGGATACTCGTAAATATTGATGTTCTCTCTTTGGGGGATGTTCAGGTTTACAACGATTTTGGAAAAATTGAACCTTCAACCCCGTTTAACCCTTTTGGCACTAAACCTGAATTGGGTTCAAGGTTCTTCATTGGGCACCCCATGCTTTTTTCCAATGCGCTAAACAATTTAAAAATAACTTGGCAGTGGTATGGTTTGACTGATGCCGAAGGAGGACTTTCTGATCTTTATAAGAAATACGGTTTAATTGAGTCAGACGATGATTTCATGGTTGCGGTAAGTGCATTGAGATCTGGCACATGGTTTCCAGAAACAGAAAGACAATTAGTACCATTATTTGCGAGCGACCTTTCGGAATCTCACCCTATCGATTCGAAACCAACCGTTTCCAATATTAGACGAATCAATGAAATTGATTTGCTAAAATTAGATTTAAACCGCCCTCAAAAGTCCTTCGAAAACCTAAAAGAACCTTTTAAATCTAAATACGGTTATCTCGCTCTTGAACTAGTAAGTCCGGTGGGCGCATTTGGTCACGGTAAGTTTTCCGAGAACCTTCAAAAAAAGGTAGGAAACCCCAAAATGACTGAGTATTTGCCTGAACCTTATACACCCACGTTAGGCAATTTAGTCATCGATGCATCTTTGCAAGAATCAATTACTTCCAAAGATTTCAAAGATCGCATCAGCAGTTATGGAATAGATCATTTCATTTTAAATAAAGAAGCTAGTTATAATGATGGATTGATGCCTCAAGACAATCACAAAAGCGCTATTTATCTGAATTTATCGGAATTTTCAAATACTTCGGCAGCTTTGTTCTTTGAGTTACCATCATTTAGAAGCGGTAAAAGCATAGAATCTCCTAAAGAATGGTATTGGTATGATTCTTCTCAACTTAAATGGAACAAAATAGTTGAAGAGAATATTGTTAAAGACGATACTTTAAACTTCGAAACTTCGGGGCAAGTTCTCATCCAGAATTTAACCCAATCTGAAGAATTACCATGGATTAAAGTGGTTTCACCGTTTGATACTTCTTTGAGTTGGGTTAAGAATATTGATACACAAATCATCAAATTAGAACTCACCGAAAATCCCTTATTTGACAAGAAAATCACGCTTACAAACCTAGAAATACCAGAGTTTTTGGGTGAAGTAATTAGTGAAATTGCACCCTATCAACAAAAAGACCTTTATCCTGTAAATTTATTTAATAATAAAACTGCTCTTTATTCATTTCAATTTAGACTTCAGAATAAAATCAGTAGTTTCAAAGATTTAAGGGAATTTTTATTGGTCAAATTTCCCAAAATTCAAGATTTATTGGTTCTCAGTCACAAAGACGAAGAAGAAAATTGGATGGGCGGACTGGTGAGAGTAGTTGTAATTCCAAAATCTGATATTTCACAATTGATGAAGGCGGAATGGTCGCGTTTAACCAGTAAAGAATTGCGAATCATTGAACATTTTCTGAATTCTAACGCTCCTTTGGGATGTAAATTTCAAGTAGAAAATCCCATTTATGAAGAATTGATCATCAAATGTAACATCACCATTGCAGCTGGAATGGATAAAGCAGAAGCGAGAGAAAAATTACACCGTGTTTTATTGGAAGGTACATTGGAACAAACGGGAGCTATAGAAACTGGATTTTCCTTCGGTAAGTCGTTGTATAGTTCCAAATTACTCTCCATATTAAGAAGCCAAAGTTTTGTCACTTCAGTGACCAATTTTGCTGTTTATACGCGCTTTGATGATTATCTAAAACTTCCGAGTGAATTTAATAGTTTAAATTATCAAGTTGATCCTTCTAAAATATCACACGTTTTAATTCCAAGCAAAAAACACTTGTTAGATATAAAAGATGCTAATAAACACGCTTCTGATGGTATTGGAGTTTCAAATATGACGTTGGAAACTGATTTTTTGGTTGATAGACTGCAAGACTTCAAGCTTCGCAAGGGAGTTGGTAAATTAAAAGTAGGATATACATTTAAAACCGAAAAAAGTAGTAATAATCAATCCAAACTACCAAAAATCATAAAAATATAGAACGAAAATTGCTAATAAAAACGGTTTATACAGATAATGTTATTAATTTCACGCAGTTATGGGGTCCCGTCGCAGATCTGAATTAAAAAACTATTTCATCAAGGGAAGAATCCCAAAAGAAGAAGATTTCCAGGATTTGATTGATTCTACCGTGAACTTAGTTGACGATGGCATTGAAATCAATGATTCAGAAGGACTTGTAGTCTTTACTAAAGAAAATCACTCCGCTATTTCTATCAAAAGCCACGACGAAGAGAGTGAGGCCTTTTGGAGAATTAAAGTGGAAGATGAGCGTGACCATCAAGTACTGAAATTCAAGCACAGCATGAATGAATCTCCTGTGTTGAGTTTGAGTAGTTCAGGTTCTGTGGGTATAGGTATTGACGATCCATTGCATACCTTAGATGTAAATGGTACCGTTGGTTCTCATGGAAGAATAAACTATTACCGGTTCGGCGAAGTGCCTGCTGACGGACAATGGCACTCCATTGTGGAAAATCTAGAAAGCTATTCTGCCTTTGAAGTTATTGCAAATTGCGGTGAAAAAGGTGCTCACGCTATGACCCATGCAATTGCGCTTTGTACCTTTGGTAAAAGCAAAGGAGGTATTAATCAAACTCAAAACTTTTTTGGTAGATCAAGAAATAGGATTCAACTCAGATGGGACGGCGATTATTTCAAATACAACTTACAAATAAGAACCATGCGTCCATATGCTCGTGAAACCGTTATAAAATACCATGTAGGATTGCTATGGCAATAAAGGAAAATACCGAATTTCAAATCACCATAACCGCCAAGGAAATTAACATCATTCTTGATGGACTTGCAAACCAACCTTACAAAGTGGTGCATCCACTGATTGAAAAAATACACCTTCAAATCCGCAATCAGCAACAATCAACGTCAATAAAATCCCCAGAAAAAGGGTAAATGGCTATGGATGAAGAATTGGAAAACTACTCCATCGACATCGAAACAGTAATTCCCGAAGAATTTGACCTGATCAAACTCAGAGAGGAAGCCATAAGAAAAGTACAAGCTTATAGTGGTGTAATTTGGACAGACCACAACATTCACGATCCTGGTATTACCGTTCTAGAACAAATTTGTTTTGCATTTGCCGATATTGCTTTTCAATTTCAAAAACTCAAAGATCCAGATCAATTAGAGCAGTTCTTATCTGCAAATAGTTTCCTAAGTCCCGATAAGCTCATCACCCACAGTGCTTTTCTTACTTTTGCAGACTTCACAGACCGATTGTTGGAACACCCGCACATTTACAAGGTTTTCTACATTCCTTCGCTGTCAAATCCATGCGCTTCTGGGGTCTATGATATCATTGTTTTTAGCGATAACTTCACCTCTGATTTAGAATTAGAGCAATTCATCAATGAACTCAAGGAAGGTGCAAGACCCATTTGTTCTTCTATTCAAGGAATTCATTTTCCGCCCTACAGAGAAGTTACCATTAACATTGATGTAGAAATTAAAAATCACGATAACTCCCAAAAAATTGCCCATTCTTATTTTGGACAGGCCATGGATTTTCTTCGCGGGGGACAAACAACGGCTGATTTTTCCAATTCTCGTATTTTTAATGTAAGCACTTTTTCTAAAAAGGTCTCTTTTGAACTTCAATCTGCTGATTTAGTTACGGCTGTCAATCAGAATGAATACACCCAGAACATTAGAAATATTTCCATCAAAGACCCTGAATTTAACTTTGTTTGGACTTTAAAATATCAACAACCCTTCCGTTTAATTCTCAACCCTAAAAGTAAAATTAATTTATTTACAGGCAATAATTTGGTTGAGAGTTTGACATTTGACGAGGTTGAAAGAATCAATATCCAAGAAAAAAACACCGTAAATCAAAAGGGCACTAACGATAATCAACCCGATATCGAAATGGTTGAATATTCGTCAATACAGAAAGGTTTACCGTCGTTTTTTGACCAAGAAAAGGAATTGTGGGGTGAAATTAAAGAACAAGACGCCTCTGGTTTGCAGTTAAAAGGTGTGTTAACAGTTTTTGATTTGATTATATCAAAGTTTATTTCTGATTTAGAACAATCTTTTGATATACTCAATCAACAAACCTCTAATTTAACCAAACTTTCGCAAAGAATATTAAAGGAAATTCCTGGTTTAGAATATGTTTGGGCAGATTTTAATGATAAATACGATGCACAAATAGCTGAAAATAAAAAAGACAGTGCTAATCGATTTACTCAATGGAAATTATATTTAGGTGACCATAAAAACAACCTACATGAGCTAGTTAGTCATACCTATAGATCTGAAAGAGATACTTTTGAAAAAAGGAAAAATACCTACGCTTTTCTTTTACATCTTTTCGGATTTGACTTTGATCTTATTAGGGATTTTAAACCCGAACTTACCTTAGAAGACGAAACCAGATACTACGAATCAATCCTTTCATTTTGGTTAAAAAACAGAAACCAACGTATACATACCGTCAATTCTACAGGTTTATGCTTGGTTCGACCTTCTAATCAAGGATTTGCTGGGCTAATGAGTACTTTATTGAATTACAACTTTAAAACCGTTGAATTTGTAAAGTATTTGGAAAGTATTTTTAAATTAATTCAAGTTGAAAATGGCACATCCATTGAACTTAAACAAGATTTTGATTCCTTCGTTTATTGGGGAAGAAGTGCCGAGAATTACATCACCAATTCCGAAAATGTAACTCAAATTGTCAATGAAAAATTCAGTTGTATTGGCACCCTGAATACCCTCATTGATGAAGAACAAAAAAAAGAAATTACTTCCAGAGTTAAATATATTCACGATATAAGCGAAGGCTTTTTACTCATTGAACATTTTGAACTCACTCCGCACATCAATGAACCTGTTTTTGGTTGTCAAATTCACCTGAATGACTATATCATTTTCTCTCTTGACTCAAAATATCTTTTAGCAGATATCTATGAGATTTTAAATAAACTTGAAATTGCTTTAAACTCTGAATCTTATAAATTCAATGTTCTATCTGTTGGAAGAAAACAGTTTGTTAATATCATTGAATTTGATTTCAATCAATTGCAAATCCAAAAGTTCTACAGTACTCGAAAAGAAGCAGAAAGCGATCAAGAGCAGTTGATTAAACTCTTAAAACCAGATAATTTCAAATACCAATTTTTTGACAATCAGTATTTTAAATTTGGGAATGTCATTGACCCATACAGCTTTACATTATCACTAGTGTTTCCTGATTGGCACAGTTCAAGTTTCAAGAAGGAAGATAAACAACGTATCTTAAAACTCATTGACGATATCACCCCACCCCATTTGATTGTCAATCCAATTTGGCTTGATCCTTTTGATTTTCAGTTGTTGTTGGCGAATTTAAAAGACTTTTACATCAATAAATTTTCCTCTAGTTTAGAAAATAGTAGAACTCAAATACTGGAAATCTTGCTCAAACAAGATGATTAAACACTTCGTTTATGCCTAAAAAGCTAACCATAAACGAACTAGAATTAAAAATTGACATTCCAAATTCCCTGATCTGGAACGATGGTTTAGTGCAAATACTCAAAAAGGGTATTGAAGATGCTTTTGATCAAATCAATTCCAAAAATCAAATCTTCAAAAATGATGGCATAGATTTCATTGAAATTGACTTGGGAACCTTGTCGAGTATAGATGAATTCACAGATGCATTGACAAGAGAATTGTGGGTGACTTTTGCCCCATATTTTAAAATTTTAGACTCTGAAAATTCATCCGCAACGTTGTATGATCTTTTCAAGTCGCCAAAAAAAAACAATCAAACGTATGAAGTATGGTCCTATTTGAATTCATCATTTGAATTCAGTGCACAAAATATTGAGGAATTAATAAAGAACTGGGAACAAAATTCAGTTTTAAGCTTATCTGATATACATGAATTGATGATTCAGCTCTTGGGAGATGAACTATCTGGAGAACTCATTTCATGGTACCGCAAGAATTTTGGGGAAACGGTTGATCCCAACTTGCTCAAATTATTCCTACTTTTATTTCAAAGAAAAAGGAACAACTTATCATTCAATAACATCACATTATTTGAATCAATTTTTGAATTATGGTTTAAAAAAGATATTTATTTACTTCTTTTCCATTCAAAAAACGGGCCTTTTGAAGAGAAATTATTACATCTAATTTTATCTAGATTATCTGATGATGAAATCATGGAAATCAATCAACAAGGATTTTTTCAAAGCATCATTAAAGGAAACAGTTTAGATTATCAAAATCTCACAAAAGTCTGGCAGAAAAGACTCATTCAAACCTATTCTCTTCAAAAAGCAGATGATTTTCTAACTGAAACTCTACCCATTCAATGGACAAATGCCACAGGAAAAAAATCTTATCAGGAACTAGAGTTTTTCTTACATCTCCTCGCCTTTTTGAATATTTCTCCCAACCGAAAACTATATTCAATTGCCATTCAGGCCGTTCTATTAGGGAAACCGTTTAACATCTCAGAATGGATTATTCATTTCTTCGAATTGGTTTATCCTGAACTGCCTGGTGAATGGAGAAATCCAAAACGATTTGAAGAGCAAATATACTTTCAGTTATCTCAGTACAGCGAAGGGAAAAAGTCCATTAAATCAATTTCAGAATATTGGCTTTGGATAAAACAAAGCGATATCTTTATGGTACTTTGGAATAAAAGTATACCATCTGCATTAAAAAGACTATCCCTAATTTCAGAATATCTTTATCAGAGTGCAACGGTAAATCCAAAATACCCGTGGAAAAAACGCCTATTTCCAACCACTAATTTATCACCCAATATCTCCAAAGATGCTCCTAAAGTCATTGAAATCCTGATAGGTGACATTAAAAGTTGGCTAAATGTTACCACTCCATTTTCAACAACGAATTATTCTGATAAAGAAATATTGCACATTCACTTGGTTGTAGGTGAGATTAAAAGTCTTCTATTTGACTTTGAAACTTTCCTAATGATTTTATCAAGGTACTACAACCGCTCTGAAGGATGGTGGCGCGAATGGGTATTTACTTCGCCCATTCAAAAACAGAATTTGTTCAATATTTGGCGAGATACTGTTTTACAAATTCAAAAACTTGAACAAGTGGTTACCCTAGAAATAGCCGAAAGGGAATACCTCAAAAACAACGACCTCAATTTAAACGTAGATGAATCGAGTGAAATTCTCAATATAAAGGCGAATGAGAGCATCGAGTTGCTATACAACCAGATAGAAGACTTCAAAAATTGGCTAACGGAAGAAGAATGGGGCGTACTTCAAAAGTTCATTGAAGAACAAAGTTCCGAAGCAGCTCAATTCAAACTAAAATTTAAGTCCATCGAAAATGCACTATTGGTTTGGTTTGCACATTGGAAAACCACTTCAGCCTTAGAAGTCCCAATCAAAATCCAAACGGTTCACAGAACGTTCCAAATTCAATGGTGGAGAGAATTATCTAAAACATCGCAATGGCTCAATATCATTTTAAGCAGTCACCATGTTACCAATTCTCCTCAATATGATTTTTTATTAAAAATCAGCAAGGCTCTTTTAACCTTGATCCAGTGGAATTTAGATGAGGAATCAATTTCTCTGGATCCATTTCAAAATAATTTCATTTGGATTCTCGAAAATCAGATCCGAGCAAATATTAAACGCCTTCAATGGCAGCGTTCAGAAATTTCTTTGGGGACATTCTTTCAAACGGAGGAATTTCAAAAAGCCATTAATGATATCGCCCTACTACTGAACATCCCAAATGAATTGCCAAATAAACAAGATGACATTGAGCTCGGCAATTACGCTTTGTTGGAAGTTCAATATTCCCAAGATTTAAAGGTTATTGCTAGAGCCGAAGAAGTTTCTACACTGATTTTAAAAATAGACCCACTGGATGATAACATCGACCCTATTCTACCCGGTTTATACATAGATGTTGTGGCTTTGGTTAAGGACCTTTTTCGCATTTTGACGCAATTTGATGTCGAGAAAAAGAGTCCTTGGTTGATAAAAATCAATCAATTGATTACAAACCATTGGGCCAATTTAAACGGATTCACCATTTTGGTTGTGGATGAATCTATTTTAAAAATCTTGACCCTTATAAAATCAAATTCGCAGAATTTCTTTCAGAACTTATTGCTGTCAAAGACGTTCCTACGCGGAATTGAAAAGCTTCTAGAATATTCTGTCCCCAAAAATCAGCAACTTTTATCACTTCGCAACGAGATTGTATTAGCAACCGTAAAAACAATTGAAGGTCTAGAGGAGATAAAATTGGATTATGCCAATTCGGTAGACAACAATGAACCGCATCCTGAAATAGAATTATATTCACTGCAAAGTCTTTTTGAACAAATTGGATGGGGTAATTTGATTGACGTCTCTGAAACGATTAAAGAAATCACTTTAGATCTTGATCAATTTAAAGCGTCGAAACAATTCTGGGAACTGTTCTTGAAACAAAATTCTGAGATGATTCATGTTTTAAAGAAACATCCGCAAAGAAATGAATGGATTAAAACACTTTCTTTAAAAACAGAACAAGGAATTAAACGTCTGAGCGATCTATTTTCTTTAGAAACCTCTGTAGATTGGTTTAATACCATAGCTGCTTATGGCTGGGAAATGCATGAAAATTCTATTTGGGACTTATCCCTTTTCATTAAAAATGAACACTCCAGCAATTCACAATGGGTTTTTATTGATGGTATTAAACAACTGTTATTTGAAGTTCAAACCCCATTGACTAAAATCCAATTTCTTCAATTAGTACTAAAAGTATACCGGAGAATAGAGCCCAATTTAGGAATTGTTCAATTAGCAAAATTTACCAATCTATTTCAAGAGTTACTTGAATTCTCAGACAATGAAAAAGAATTTGTTAGAATTGAACATGACCTCCCCAAGGTTGAGGAAAAAAGTACAATAAAAGAAATCCCACCGCTAGAAAACTTTAATAACACCACTGAATTTGATTTACAAACAATAGAACCCTCATTGTTTTATTGGGCATTAGAACATCCAAACATAACAGAAACAGCACTTGAATCCACTTTGAATTTAGTTTGGGAAAATTGGCTGAATAAGAATTCTAAATTGAAAAAAAGATTGGTAAAAGGTGATTTAGTAAATAAATGGAAAACAGAAATCTCTAATTTTATGTGGAACCACTACATAAATTCGAGTGAACCTTTAAGCCAAAAATTGAACTATTTCGTGCCCATGGCACAAACCTTTGCTCATTGGAAAAGTACTTACCAATTGCCGTACACCTTACAAATAAGCAATGTAAAACCCATAAATTGGTTAGAATGGTTAAACACGGTAAAGACGCCAAATTTCCTAAAACAAGCTACAAAATTTAGCGAAATCAGTGACCCACTCAAAGAAATTAACTCAGAAGTCTTGGGCAAGTCAAAAATCAAAAAGGAAAACACACCAATAATAGAAAAGAAAGAAGCCCCATATCCAAGCTTTTTCAATGAGTTGAATTGGGAGGTTTTAGGTCCAAATGATGCGTCACCGACTTATATTGTATACCTGATATCTGCTTATAAAGAATGGAAATCAGCCTTTTTAGAGATGGATGGGGACCTAGTTTCTGAGAGTTTCAAAGAACAATTATTCCTGGTCACACTGGTAAGCAGTGAAACCCGACTTAGTCAATTCATTGCTACCATTTTTAATGGTTGGGAACAACAATCAGAATTTATATCCTTAGAAATAAAACAAGCGTTAAAATCAACCATCCTATTTATTCATGATGAATTAAAAAAAGTGATAAAATCCACCCCCAATGAAAATGAGTTATTCCAAACATTGGTGGCATTGAGAATATATCATGCATTATTTGGTTCAAATACAGGATTGTTTTATCAAAAGGAGTGGCACACATCCATTATTCAAAAAATCAATGAAGAATCCAATCAGACATCTGAGAGTGCAAAAGAACTGATTGCTGAATTTTTCCAGAATTTAGAGAAGAAAATCAGTTATTCGCTGTTAACAGAGAGTCATGAATGGTACCATAAATTAGAGCAAGTCAATACCTTAACGACGGCGCCGGTGAGCGGAATTCTTGCTTTGTTCGAAATAATATTTAATGAAATATCTGGTTCATCAAATACTGAAAACACATCTTTTCAACATCCTATTCAAGAAATTGATCAGTGGTTACATCAATTGCGAAAATTCAGTTTTAATCAGTGGTTGCTAGATTATTGGCTACCTAAAACAGTGATTCGTTATTCAGAAATCCAAGGAACCAATCAAGAGATGGAAGATTTGGTGATTTTCGAAAATTGGACACTGAATTTTTTACAACTTTTTGAAAGAGGCCCACAAAAACATGAAGGGAGCCCTATTGAACAATTGCTAGTTTCTTTAATCAAATCTCAGAAAAAAGAATACACAGAAACAGCCACTGATGAGGTTAATAAATTCAAAACCGAAGTGCGTGAAAAACTAAATGAGCTTTGGAAAAGGGAAATTGAGCCCTTGCAACAGACTCAAAAGTTATTGACCGATCCAGTTCAAAAAGAAATCTTAAAATTACAGGAATTAGGTGAGAGAATAGAAATACCCATCAAAGTAAACTTTGAACAGAAAAAGGCTTCGGTTAATGAGCAAATTAAATCAGAAATCAATCGTGGCACCAGATATACGGCCAATTTATGTGGTATGATGTTGCTTGCTCCATTTTGGGGTACTTTATTTAGACGATTGGAATTGCTCGAAAAAAACGAATTTAAATCATCGGAGCATAAATTATTGGCCTATCAAACCATTCTTGCCATTGCAAGAATTGAAGAAGAAACGCCTTTAGAGCTTCAAGATCTAATTCCCAGAATTATAGTTGGTATTCCACCGGAAAATGAACTTAGTGGTTTGCCTGTGCTAACTTCAGCACAAATTGAAGAAATTACCAAATTCATTTCAGCCGTTAGAAGTCAATGGCCGGTGATGATCAATTTTAGCAACCGCGGATTTATTGAATCTTTCCTATTGAGAAGAGGAACCGTTTGGAAAGAGTCTGACAGCAAATGGATGATTGAAGTTGAAGGGTACGGTTCAGATATCATCATGCAAACTCTTCCTTGGGGATATGCCACCATGAAATTCCCATGGACATCATACATGATTTTTACGGAGTGGAAGGCTCCTTAGTATCTTGTTTCTGAACGGCTGTTTCATTTTTATTGAGTAAATATCCACCACCCTCAGATAGTTTTTGATCATTTAAAGCACCCTCTACATCACCCAATCTGGCTTTTAAAATTGACCGAAACTTATATGCTTCCGAGTAGTTTTTTCTCAATGAAATTGCATCTGTAAGTGAAAGTATGGCTCCAGCAGAATCACCTAAATACACCTTATTCTTGGCAAGATAATAATGAAATTCAGGGATGCTATCTGCCAACTCTGCAAATTCGTTATAAATGGTATTGGCTTGTTCAAATTTTTCCATTCCATCAAACGCTCTTGCCTTGTTAATAATAAGAGGAATGTAATTTGTATTTAATTGCAATCCTTTTTCGGCATAAGCAATAGCCATTGAAGGTTCATCGGTCATAAGGTAATAATCAGAAAATGCACTGTATACCATAGGATGATCTTGTGAAAATAAACGAGCTCTATCTAAAAAGTACAGTACAGAGTCTAAAAGTGGTTTCTCCATGTAATTTCTCGCCTTTAATAAATTGGCTTCCCAATTTTTGGGTTTTCTACCCAAGACATGATTGATATCACTTAAACTTCTATCATATAAACCCAACTCAAAAAATGCACTTGCCCGAGTTAAACGATAAAGCAAAGCGGTGTCATTCAACTGAATGCACTTCGTAATCAACTGAATGCCCTCCTCATAATTACCCGTTGCTACTTTTAGTCGACCCAATTCATTTAAAGCTTCTTCAAAAACCAACTCATCGATTTGTGCTGATTTGAAATCATATTCAGCAGATTCATAATTTTTTTGTGACATATACACTTTGCCTCGACTGAGATAGGCATTTCCATAAAATGGATCTATTTCGATGGCCTTCGAAAAATTTGCTAAAGCCCCATCCATATTATTAGATTTAATGTCAATTACCGCTAAGTTGTAATATGCCTGTTTATTTTTAGGATATATCTCCAATAATTTTTGATAGGCTGTTTTTGCTTCTTCATACTTCTCAGCTTCAAACAGTTCGTTAGCCGCCGCCAACATGACATCTTGTGCTTTATTTCCGCAGAATGTAAAAAACAGCGACAAAAGCATGAATGAGAATAATTTTATAGCGCGATTCATCTTCTTTTTTTTGTGGGATATTTGTGGATATCTCTATTTTTGTATTACTTTTGACCTCCCACACCCAAATGCATAGAAGTCTAGGCCAAATATACAATTTAATCCTTCACAGAAAAACTCTATTGGTTGCAGTTCTATTGCTTTGGTCTGGTTTGGCTTGGACACAGAATAATGAGGAAGAAATAAAGAAGGAAGCCAAAAAAATTTCCGAAAAAATCAAAACGGGAAAAGAAAAAAGCGGAAAGTTAAAAACCTTTGTTTTAGACACCATTCCTGCTTACACAGATGAGTTTGGTGATTATCTCAAAGAAATCGTAGAAAGACAAAATAGATTTGATTACTTAGATCAAGTCCCCAAAAACAGTGTCAAAGAAAATGTTGTTTTAACTAAGCCACGCAGATACCAAGAACTCGTTGAACAATTCAATAAACCTGGAATGAGTGAATCTGAATGGACAGGTATAGAATACCCAGCATTTGCAGAAAAAAGACAAAGAAAAAATTTCCTTAAAGAAATTTATGCGTTTCATGGATTTTGGGAAGGAAACTCCTACGAGTTATATGATTTCAATGCAATTTCCAGGATTGGATATATTGGTTTTCAAATAAATAGCAAAAACGGAAGACCAACCAAATTACCAAATTGGGTTAACTCAAATTTGGCAAAACGATGTTCCCAATATCAAGTAGCACTTGATTTGGTTTGTGTGATTGCATCAAGAAGTGAGACAGAATCCTTTCTTTCAAACCAAAAAGCTTGGGAAGTATTTGCTGATTCATCCATACAAGCACTGTCAAAAAACAATGGATCAGGTTTGGTCATTGACCTTTACGGTGTAAGCGATAAAACTCAAAAACAATATAAAGAATTCATCAAGTTTATCAAATACAGACTGGGTGAAGTTTCCAATAGATTAGAACTTTCAGTTATTCTTCCTTCTCACGACATCCAAAATGCCTACTCTGCCCAAGACATTGCAAATATTTGCGATCGTGTCATTTTGTTTACCTCTGATTACAATAACTACAGCGGCATTCTATGTTCCGCAATAAGTCCTTTAGTTTCAAATCGCCCAGACGGATTATCGGTTGATAAAACCTTCAATGATTATATTAGACGAGGGGTTCCGACTAATAAAATGGTTTTAGTTACTGATTTATCTGGAAAACAATTTACCCAGAAACAAATCAATACACGTAGTAACGACGGTACATTTTTTGGAATCGTACCGTTTACCACCTTCGAAGAAGATTATTGTGTTAGGTTTAGACCTCACGCCGAGGAAGATAATTTAAGTCAGTATATTTCTTTTAGTAGCGGAACAGATTGGTTCATTACTTGGGGTGAAAATTTAAAGAGTTTGTCACTGAAAGCAGATTATATTAATAAAAAAGATATTAAAGGCGCCGGTTATTATCATGTTTCTGGAGCTATGAGTAAAAGCTCAAAATTCTGGCCCCTGGTTTATAAAAAGTTTGCAGTTCCTGAAACCCTAGCAGAGAACAACCTTACTGAGAGTTTCATGTCAATACCAGATGGAGCGAACATTGATTCTATTTTATCTGTTAACCAAGCCTTGGTAATGAGTGCAATCAATTTAGCGAACAATCCGTTTCTTCCTGAGAAGCCAGAAACCAAGCAAATTGAAAAAGCCAATCTTCAAGCCGTTGAATATAAGGAAATTGGACGTGTAGTAGCCATGTTTTTTACCGTGTTGCTTATTAGTTGTATGATAGCACTTTCTGTAGCCATGTTTGATGAAAAAGTAAGAATGGTTTTACTGTATGAGTACAGCTATTATTTTGTGGTGCCTAGCATCATGCTAATTGTTGCCATTACGTTTAGACTGACCGGCTTTATTTTAAATACGGGGATGGAATTTTTAGTCGGTGGATTATTTGGATTGTTACTTAACTTTTTGATCCAATCGTTTTTGAAAAAACGAGAAAATGCGTATGAAAACACGCCTTAGTATTCTTACCTTAACTGCGCTCATTATCCTTTTGGGAAGTTGTTCTCATAAAAACTTTTCATACCAATTTGTATCTAGATACATCACTGATTCTAACTGGTTGTACCAATTACAATTTGTTCCAAATAAAACTTTGGTTTTACAATCGGGTAAAAAAAATGTAGACTTTGCCGTAAATGCGGGTGGACATTTCATTATTCGTAAACGCGAAATAGATGAATTCATATTTACACCCATTACTACAGGTGTTCTGGTAAAATTCCAAAAAGATACCGCTGTAGTTCAATTTTCAGAGGATCCCGATGGATATCTGACTTTCGCAAAGGATAAAAAAGAAGACCTTTTCTATCTAGTTCCTGATACTATCATTGACGAACGATTTGTAATTTATTATCAAAATAGACTGTGTGTTACCAGTAAAAAAGACCCTAAAATCAGACTACAAGTTCAAGGAGTGGAAGTTTCAAAAGTCAATAAAAATAGGGTAATCCAAAAAGGAATTAGAGCTGAAAAAATGATCAATAAAAAGGAAGAAATTCCTGATTAATCTAATCATCTATCAGTTTTTTAGACTGTCAAACAACAATTTATAACTCGACTCACAATAGGCTTGAAAATCTCTATTTTCTTTGTCTAAGTTGATGAATTTCTCTTTTTGATTCAGCCAATTTACCAGTAATTCTGTTTTAATAAAGACCTCTTTAGAATTCTTGTAATTGAGTGACTTTTCAAATTGTTCTAGGAAATTACCTGCAATTGAAATTTTGGGTTCCGTTGCAAAGAAAAGTGCTTTTTTCGATGTAGTTTGAAATGCACGAACAAAGTCTTCGTGATGAGAATTTTTATTCAGTATTCTAAGAGCCCAATATTTCGCCGATAAAGGTACTTGAGCATAATCGCGCATCACAATGTCTTTCAATCGATCATCAGAATTGAACTGATGAGCAGGAATATACTGACGCCACCGTTTAATTTTACTCTCAAGTGTATTTGATTCGAAAATGGGCAACAAATATGGTTTTAATAACTGTGGAAGTACAGTATCTAATAATTCCATGGCAAACTGCGCATCATCAGCACTTGACTTATCTCCTGTCATAAACCCTTCAATGACTTCCATCTCTTCCCTACTGTACTTCCAAGACAAGAGGGTAAATACTTGTTTGATGTACATGTCACGGGCTTGCTTCAGCGATAAGTATAGATAATATTCTCTTAAGTCCTCACCTCTTAGATCTTCAATACTCAAATCTATCCAAACCAAAGCCTCACCGATATCCATCAACATGATATTGAATTTCGTTTCAATTTCACCATGTAAATCGAGATTCTCATTGAAATAACGGCTTAAAATATCTGCCTTAAAAGGCAGTGAGGCCGCCCGAGCTAATTCTAATAGCTCTTCTATCTTTGAAATTTGTATAGGTAAGTTCTGAACAGTTTTAGCCTGAACCAGAATATCTGAATGGTAGAATTTTTTTATGGCTTCTTTAGTCTCGATACTTGAGGTATCTGTTTTATCTTCAGAAACCTCAATTTGAGTAAAAATGGGTTTTACCGACAACCTGTCTTCGGCAACACTCTTTAAATAAGTTGATAATCTTACGGTGTACCGTTTTGAAACTCTGTTTGTTCGAGTTACCCAAAATAGAGCTACCATTAAAATCATTATTACAACTAAAACCAAAAACTCCGTACTCTCGGCATCTGGATGAAGTTGCGCAGCGATTAACAATAAAAATGCAGCTATTGCCGTAGCAATTTGAGATACAACCCCTTCAATTGCCGTTTGCAATCCAGCTTTTTCTGCTGGTTTGGCTACTTGCATCATGATTCTAGACGCTGGTGCTTCAATGGTTCTTCTGAATACTCGTTCAAACCACTTTAAACTCAAAATGAAATAAATCAATGACACCATGGGTAAGTTCAATCCAAAGTGTAAGATTATCACCAGCAAAGCCACAGATAATAAAACCCAAGAAAAAACCATCAAAGACTTTCGAGTTGTCAGTTTACGAATGATTTCTGCTGATAAAATAGAGCCTAAAAGTTCACCTGATTTCACCAGTGCAAAAAAGGATGACACGACATCTGAGGTTTTTGTATTACTAAAAAAGGCGATTTTTCTTACGGCAACTATATAAGTAAAATCTACCCAATAAATCATTAAAACAGAAATACCTGTGGCGATTATAACCACTTTAAAGAAAGGAATTTTCCAAAGACTTTTAATCTCAACTTTATCTTGCAATGAGTATGTAGACCTGCTTCCTGTTGTTTTGATATATTCAACTACAGACAATCCCAAAAGGGGCAACATGGCCAATGCACCGACTGCAAACAATGCCATAGAATTTCCAAATAAGTCTACAATGGTGGGAGTAATCAAGAAAGCCAGCATTGCTGCCAATGTCTCACCAATTCCCAATTTAGCAACCCATTTTTTACCTTGTACCACACCAAGAACTTGGAAACAATTTGTAGCAATATTTAAAGCAAAAACTGCGCTAAAGGGTATCACTAAAGTAAAACTAGCTATACCAATGATTTTCCTTAAAATTCCCTCTTCCGGAATATGTTGATTGATAATTAATAGAAAAAACAACCACAAAGCAAACAAAATGGTAATGATAAAGTGTGACTTTATTGCACCGTAATCTTTCTGAATTCTTTGAAATAGCTTTATTAAAAGAATTCCCCCGAGTCCCGAAGAAAGGTAGGCATACGGAACTTCAGCTATTTTCAGAGCTCCTAACATAGATGAGTAGGCCGCAACAAAGAAAAAAGCATTGGCCAATCCGCTAAAAAAAGATTGTGCAATCAATCGCTTCAATAGCCATTTTTTGTCGGAGTCTAAATCTCCATAAATGAGTTTAGATATTTGAACCGTTGATATCAAAACCTGAAGTTTAGGGCTAAATGTATGTTTCGGCCGGGTTGAGGAACCAGAGAACTTTGAGAACCAGCAGCAGATCTAATACCAGGTGCAGCATAATAGTGATTCAATAAATTCCTTCCAATTACTTGAAATGTAATATTCTGTAACACATCTATTTTTAACGCTGCATTTATTAGTTGGTATCCAGGAATAGTGATCAGTTGAGCAGTATTTGCTAAACTAGTGCCTTTACCAGTGTATTTATTGCCCACCACATTCGAAGAAATATAGAAATAAATTTTATCCTTCAAAAATTTCGTGCCCACTCCTGCATAAAATGTAAAATCAGAAATTTGAGCTGTTTTTAAAGTGGTAATTTCATCTGGATTGGTGGAAGATGGCGTTAAGAAAACAGAATGATTAACTGTTGCATTGGTATTGAAATCAATAAAGCGATTGATTTTCAACTGGGTGTTCATTTGCCCACCAATAACTTCATTGGTGGTATTAGGCCAGTTTCCATATTGATCTAATCCCTTCACTTTATTGGTGATTAGCATGTCTGCATAGGTTGATTTATATACCACCCATTCAGTGGTGAACTTTCCTCCTTTTAACACATGTGTTACATTGAATTCTATGTTCTTAACAGTTTCTGGAGCCAAATTATCAGGGGGGATTCTGCTTACAGATGAAGAGAATCTCACAAAGCTTGGAAAGGCGAACATAGCTTCCGAGTATATCAACTTGAAAACCCAATTTCCTGGGTAATACACCGCACTTAACCGTGGATTAAACTTACCATAAGAAACTTTACTGTCTTCGTTTACCCATGTATAATCATATCTTCCACCTGCATTGATATTGATTTTCTTTGCTGTATTGGAATAGGTAAATGACCCAAATCCGCCTCCTTCAAACATGGCAGGATTGTTTCCTCCTGGATTTGAGGGAACTGTACCGTTAAACATCGCATTATCTGATGTAGTGGAAGTTAGATAATTGGATTGGAAGATTCCATTTCGTATCTCTAAGCCCACCAATAAATCAAATTTATCACTGATAGTGTATTGAGCACGAAATTCGTCTCTAAATTGTTTACACTGTTGGAAGTAGGAAGTTCTGACCCATTCTGGATTTACTCTATTGGGATTAAAAAAATCTATCAATTCACGCCTATCTTGAGCATAACCATTGAAGGTGGTAAGTCTTGAGTTCGCTCCAAAATCAGAAATTCGGTAGTACGCAGTATTATAGAAAAACCATTTATCACCCAATTTTTTTGAATAACGCGATGAAATAAATTGCTGCCTTGCTTGCCAATTAGTTAATAATGCGTTAACTGAAAAGAATTTATCAATATAATCAGGTGAAGCGCCCTCATTTCTATCTTCTATGTGTAAATCAAGAATGAGGTCACCCAATGTTACTCGAAGATTTGTAAATAATCCAACGGTATTATCTGCGAACAACGTGGGATCCGCTGATTTATTATAGGAGCCAGGAATATTGGGAATTTCATGATATTTCAACTGATCCAATCGCTTGGCTTCATCAATGGCGAACTGAGTAGGAATAATTGAATCTCCCTTTATTTGGTGATATGTTCCAGTAGGATCTTTTGTGGTGTAAATATTTTTGATAGAATCTTTGGTGGTTGCCAGTGACAACGTTTTACGGTAGTGGTTTGGTCCAAAATCAGCTTCAGTCCATTGCCCATCCCAATCTGAATATTTGCTTAGATTATTCTCATCGCTTTGAAATATCTTCCCATTCAATTGAATCACTACCCCATTTTTCAGTTTCACTGCAGTGGTGCCTTCAAGCGCCTGAGTGTTGAAAGCCCCTGTATTAATGCGCCCAGACATCATGAATTCGGTTTTGGGTTCGCTTTCGAAGGATGATTTGTTCGATTTAAACAAGGTACTTCCCCCTTTGGTCACAATGTTCAATACCCCAGAAAATGCATTGGCTCCGTATAATGAAGATGCCGGACCATAAATCATTTCAACACGTTCAATGGATTCAACGGGAAGTTGCTTGCCGAGATACGCAAATTGCGTCCACATTTCATTGGCCTCTACCCCATTAATAACTACCAATAAACGGTCAGACATGTTGGCTGAACGATAACCTCTTACAAAAACAGATTTATTTACAAGTCCATTTGTACGAGAAACATCCATACCTGGAAGATCATCAAGCATTTCTTCTACCGTCAGATATCCGCGTTCAGCAATGTCTTTAGAAGTCAAAACTACAATAGTTGCAGGGGCAAGTTCTTGTTTTTCAGCTTTTTTCGAAACAGAAGTAATAGTGTTGGTTTTCATGGAAGCTCTAACATCATCAAGGGCTTTTCTAAATCGAAGAGGATCATCAATTTTAGGCTCGTAATCATCTTTGATGGTAAGCAATTCACGCAGATACCATTTGGCTCTTTCCGATGAATCTATGGCTAGCAACGATTTTGAGAGCATGGCATAGGCTTCAATTTTAGAAGGTCTGCTATATCCAGAAGACTCCAAACAAATATTTACAGCATCAATAGCTTGTTGAAATCTACCAATTTCGTATAGATATTTTACTTCATCTAAATTTCGATCACAGCCGCTTTGTGCTTGAATATTTTGCGTTGAGAACGCGAGGAAACATCCCCCGAAAAAAACAAAAATAGACTTAAATTTCTTTGATAACATCTCCAATTATTTTAACGCTTTACTAAGCCATTCAGAAGACAATAAACTGTATTTCAATACTTTATCTTCACTCCAAGATAATACACCTCCATGATCATTCTCTATTGAAATCCATTCCATTCCATAAATCCACGACTTATGAATATCCAGACGCAAGGCATCTGACGAAATATTTCCGCTTCGAACATCTTCCATGGTGATCATTCTTAAGGTATGATCATAGCCAGCGCTGATGATGGTTTCATCGTGATTGAGGTTATTCACCCACATGATTTCCGAAATTCTGGAAAGATGCAAACGAGGGAAATCATTGTCTTTAATACCATTGACTTTTATCAACTCTCCATCTTGAAGATTGCCAATGACCATTTTTCCGTTATTCGTACCTAGTACAAATCCAGACTCAGTTTGATTTATTGAAAGAGCCGTTATGTTCTCAGTGAAATCTTTTCTCCAAGCAGCATTTCCTGAATTTTCAAAATCAGCAATGGAATTGAAGCAGCTAATTTGGTTGCTGTTGTTGCAACTTAAGACTTTTCCTTTTGGTGAAATGTAAAATAATTTGACATCCTTAATGAATTTAGGTGTTCCCTTAAAATTCTGAAATGCCCAAACATGACTTCCGTTGGAAACATATAAATTTCCACCCTGCTCATGAATGATAGCATGAGTTGTTGGACGAGAATCTTTGAAAATATTCTGTTTAAAATTTAACTTCCCGTTGCTAACCGAATACAATGAAAATTGTCCATCGTTAAAAACAATGACAGCCTCTTTAGATTGATTGACAAATCTCAGACCTGCAACATTTTTAGGAAGCTCTGTGGAACCCATAGGGGAAATTGCACCGTCTTCTATTTTTGATACAACGGCAACACGTGCTTCATCAACACTAAGAATGAACTTATCTGAAATTGAGGCAACTTTAATTGCTGCCTTATGACTGTGCAACTCATTTTTTCTTTGCATTTTATGCGTCCAGCCCAGATACAATGCATTGATAATGCTGTTCTTTGATTCTGAACCGCCCATTTTTTTATTGATCTCATAAGCAGATTTTGCCAATTCTAAACTTTGCTCATATTCATTTTGGGCAAATTTGGAGGCAGCAGCCAAAGCTTTAGCATCAGCATCCGACAAAGTTTTGAGTTGCTCCGTTTTTTCCTTTTCAGTTTTGGCAATTAACTCGGCTTTTTGGGCATTAACTTTTGCAATTTCAGCGTCATTACGAGCAATTTGTGCTTGAATCTTCTCTTGATTCGCCCTTTCTTTTTCAGCTAACGCTTGATCAGTTGCCGCTAATGCCTTTTTATAGTTCTCTTTAGATTCGTTCAAAGCCACCTTAAGAGCATCACCCTTTTTCACCAATTCCGCTTTGGAAGCTTCTACTTTGATCATGGCTTTATTCAAATCAACCAAACGATCATCGGCTTTTTTCTTTTCAACGGCCATTCCCTTTTGAGCTATAGTAGCCTGTTTACGAGCCGTATTTGCCCAAAGCGCCATTGACACCGCAACCAATGCCACCGAACCTACAGTAATAGCAAAAATTCTTGCCCTTTTAAGTCGGGCTTTTTGTTGAAATTCTTTGTATTCTTCTTCCCTTTGTTGTTCTGCTATGGAATAATCTAAAAACAACATAGTTCGAGCAAACTCGTTGTTTATTCTAGACGCCCATAATTCATTGGGATTGTTATCGTTTTTCCATTTTATAGCTAAAGAAAGTTCAGGATTTCTCCACAAACCTCCACGTCTATTTTCGTATTGTTCAGCGGCCTCTGTAAGTCGCAAATACATCTGAATGGCTTCGTTTTCTTCGTCTACCCAAGCCTGAAGACGAACCCAAACGCGCATAAAACTCTCATGCGAAATATCTAAAATACTGTTCGTATCGATGGTTGTTCCTATCTCTGGAGTTAAAAATGCCCTTCCCTGTTTTCTGAAAACATCAACCACATCGGTAATTTGCTGGATGGATGTACCAGTCAATGTTTCGACCTCCTTTACTTGAGTGGGACGTCTTATACCTCTATTATCAGTACTTCTGTCTGTCAGCGTTTTAAATATTGATTTACACAATATTTGTTGATCTAAATTCAGTTCATCGTAGGCTTCTTCAGCGTGCTGCGATAATGCCGACTTTAAAGTTCCAATGGCTTCGTATTGATCAACGTTTAGTGGTCCACTGGCACCTTGCTCTTGCCAATAATCCCAAATTCGCATTAATGCATGCTGAAGTATGGGTAACTGATCTGGATTATCTCCTAAGTCATTTAGCAACCTATTAACCAAGGCGGGTTCAATTTCTGCACCACCCACTGCAATAGGACCCGTTATCACTTGCTTAACCTCTTCTCTGGTCATGCGTGGAATTAGGTAATGTCCGTCATTGATTGCTTCGGGAAGTCCTTTGAAATTGGTACAATCACCCAAGAAATCGCTTCTCATGGTGAGCACAACAAAAACCGGTAAATCTCTTCGTTCGTTGGCCTTCAACAATAAATTAATGAATGTTACTGAGTCTGAAAACCCTTTATTTTCTTTTTCGAATTTGCTGAATCTAAAGATTTCCTCAAATTGATCTATCAAAATCAACAGATTCTCGCCAGATTGACCCATGTTTTGTTCATAAAACTCAATCAAGCCGTTTTCCGTTCTTCTCAAACCTGCTTCAACGATGTCTGAATAATCAGTGCCATCAATGCCAAGTTGTGAAAGAAAATCTTCATTTTCAATAGCCAAACTTTTGGCTAAATTCCCAATTGGATTGTTGCCGGGACGCATGGTAACCGTCTTCCAAGTGGAGCCTCTCTGCGCCATAAATCCGCCATAAAGCGATGGCAACAAACCTGACTTAACCAACGATGATTTTCCACTACCTGAGGTACCAATTACGGCTAGAAATCTATTTTTTCTCAGTTTGGATATTAAATCATCGACTTGATTTTCCCTACCAAAAAATAGAATATGTTCGTCTTCCTCAAAAGATCTTAATCCTGGAAACGGATTGCTGATTTTCGAACTATTTAAAGTACTTATAGTTGAGAGAGCCATGCTTTAACTTGATTAATTTCAATCGTTTCAATTTCCTGGTGAAGTATATCAGATCCTTTATGTTTGATACCTCGAATGATAACGGCGGGAAAATCTATTTTTTCTCGGCCATAAGCTCTTGCTCTCATTACCTCATTGGTTCTCATTTTTAACCATTTATCAGAACCTGAATTCTTCAGAAAAATCAGAGCGTCTGCCGAAATCAAATGGTTCATATGATGGGTTCTAATTGACTTTTCATCGGGTTCAAACGCAGAAAACAGAAAAGTAATTTCCTCGTTTTGTTGGTTGTTCATCCAATGGTCTATGTCAAGTTTATCATTATAATCACAAATCACATAAACTTTCTTACCATTGAGCCTTTTAACTTCTTCTTTTTCCTTTTTAATGATGTTTATCTCCTTCTGAAGATTCTCTTTTATAACATTTTTGAACAACTCAATGAACCCAACAACCACCTCGGCTGATCCAATATTTTTCATGGTTGTCTTAGCATCAATGAGCAGTTCTGCCTGTCTATCAGAGGTGGCCACTGCATTGTCAGGAACCCACAAAAATCTCCTTCCTGGCTGGGTAGAAAAAACTTCCTCGGCAATATCGTTTTGAATTTCTACAATACTTCGGTTTGAACCTTGTGGAATTGTGCCATATTCGCTTCCTAACATGTGAATACTGATATTCGATTTCACCAAATACTTGCGAATTTCGGCTGTTGCCGATGTCACGTGATGAGTGAGTTCTTTCTCAGGATAAACCGTGATTCCCATAGAAACCAGTTCTCGCTTGAGTTGATCTCTATAAACAACCAAATCCTGGCTACATTCTGACAGGTAAACGCTAATTCCGTTAGTTTCCTGCTGCACCAAAATTTCTTCTTGGGATATCTTTAGTTGTGCAATATCGTTGGCAATATCATCAATTTTTGACCAAAAGAATTTTTCTGTTTCTTGGGACTTTGGTTCAAATCTGGTTGCTCTAAAAGTTACATTATCTTGAGACCAAAAATGATACATTTGATCAGCTTGAATGGCTAAAGGATATAAGGCCGGATTGATACTTGCATTGCAAACTACAAAAACCTTAGACTCATTATTCATCGCAGATGACTGAATCACATCACAACAAACCTCTACACAATCTTGAGACCGAATAAACCACTGCGAGTAAACTGGAATAATCACTTGATACGCTTTGGGTTCTCTCTGACTTCCGCCCACCAAATCTTGAGGAAAAAGAACATCTATCTCTGGCGTTCCCTTCAGAATTTGACCGATTTTTACAGACAATCCTTTGTAAAACGCTTCTATCCAGCTCATAGTATTCTCATCAATCGACTTTTGATTGTCCATTTGATGTGCAACTATTGCTATTTTAATCAACTCAGCCACTTAACATCAAATCTAATGATTTTAGTGATATGTTACAAGTGGTGTTCGGTGGTCAGTGGTCAGCTGTCAGCTGTCAGCAATCAGCCATCAGCCATCAGCCGTCAGCTCTCAGCTGTCAGCTCTCAGCCGTCAGCGGCGGCTCTGCCGCTAAGCTGCGCCGAAGGCGCAAGTCCCAGCGAAGCGTGAGTCCTAGCGAAGCGTGAGTCCTAGCGAAGCGTGAGTCCTAGCGAAGCGTGAATCCCAGCGAAGCGTGAGCTTAGCGCAGCGTGAGTCCCAAAGTCTCAAAGTCTCCGGCGAAGCCGTCATCACCCCAACCCCACGTCTAACGACATCATCAAAACAAAGCCGAACATCAAGCCTAAGGTAGCCTTGTCTGTGTGGCCGTTGCTGTGCGATTCGGGGATAACTTCTTCTACGACAACGTATATCATGGCGCCGGCAGCGAAGGCAAGCGCGTAAGGTAGAATGTCTTGTGCCCACATAACCAGGGCAACACCTAAAATGGCCGCAATGGGCTCAACTACGCCAGATAACTGTCCCCAGAGAAAAGACTTCATTCGGGAAAGTCCATATCTGCGAAGGGGAAGTGAAACCGCCATCCCTTCGGGAAAATCTTGAATTCCAATACCAATGGCCAAAGCAATAGCACCGGTGAGATCTGCGCCTGGAATGCCTTCGGCAACGGCTCCAAAAGCAACGCCAACGGCGAGTCCTTCGGGGATGTTGTGGAGGGTGATTGCCAAAACCAGCAGAACGGTTTTATTCCAATTGGTCTTAACTCCTTCGGCTTTGGTGATGGGTTCATTTAAGTGCAGGTGCGGCAGCCACTGATCCAATCCAAAAAGAAAAAATGCGCCGCCTAAAAATCCGATACCAACGGGAATCCAAGCGCGAGAAGCGCCCCAAGTGGTTTCGGCCATTTCGAGGGCTGGATTTAATAAGCTCCAAAAACTGGCTGCGAGCATCACTCCACCGGTGAATCCGAGCAGGGTGTCCATAAAACCGCGTTTAACATCTTTGATGAAAAAAACAACCGATGCCCCCAATGCGGTTAGAAACCAGGTGAACATTGACCCTGTGAATCCTTGCATTATGGGCGACATGCCTTCGAAAAAATGCGTCAGTGAATTCATAGTAAGGCAAGATACACTTTATTTAATGCATTCGGTCTCCGCGAAGGTCTAAATTCGACAAAATATCAGCTTCTATCTGCAGCCATTCTTGCCAACGGGCTTTGACCACATCTTCAGGATAAAACTCTTTGGCTAGATCAATGAACATGACGTAATGTCCGGCTTCAGATACCATGAATTCGTAGTAAAAAGATCGAAGTGACTCATCGCTACAGTACAGATTTAGCAATCTGAAACGCTCGCAGCTGCGGGCTTCGATGAGCGCGAAAACCAACAGTTTTTCCAACAAAATCATCTTATGGTCGCCCATTCTCATGTTTTGCTGTAATCCGTTGACGTATTCGTCTTTGCGCATTTTACCCAGCTTGATGTCGCGCTTATCCATTTCTTTGAGAACTCTGCGAAAGTGCCCCCATTCCTCGGCTACCAAGGGTGTTACCTCTTTTACAATTCGCTCCAAATGCGAATATTTTACAATCAGAGAGATTCCCGAAGTTGCCGCTTTTTGCTCGCAGAAAGCATGATCAATGAGAATTTCCTCAATCGACTTTTCAGCGATGTTGACCCATCTGGGGTCAGTGGGCAATTTCAGGCCCAACATTCTTACGGCTTCGAGGTTCTGCTCAGCAGACATTTCCTTCAATTTTATTCACACGATTGGCGTGTCTTCCGCCTTCAAACTCGGCAGCCAAATAGGCATCTACAATGGCAAAAGCTGTTTCTTTTGAGATGAATCTCGCTGGTAGGCAAATGACATTGGCGTTGTTGTGCTGTCTTGCGAGGGACGCTAATTCGGGTTCCCAAGCCAAAGCCGCTCTAACACCTTGATGCTTGTTGGCCGTGATGCAAACGCCGTTTCCGCTTCCGCAAATGAGGATACCCAGGGTATTGGGCTCATCCACCACCGATTCAGCCACACGGTGCGCATAGTCAGGATAATCAACGCTATCGGCAGAGTCTGGACCCATGTCTTGTGGTTGATGTCCTTTTTCCAACAAATAAACCAACAGGTCGTTTTTTAACTCAAAACCTGCGTGATCGGAGCCAACTGAAATATTCATGCTTCAAATTTAATCTTGTGCTTTGCGTTTCTCTACTCTTTTTGCAATTTGGATACCCACAACATATAAAGACATGAGCGGAAGTCCCAATAAAAGCTGAGAAAACATATCGGGCGATGGCGTAGCAATACCTGCAATAATAAATATGATTACCGCAGCATACCTCCAGTATTTTTTCAATAAATCAGAGGTTACTAAACCTATGCTAGCCAAAATATATATGAGAACAGGCAGTTCAAATACCAGTCCTGTTGCCAAACTCATGAAACTCACAAACCCGGTCACTGATGAAATGGTGATGATATTTTGTATGTTCTCGTTCAAAGAATAGGTTAATAAAAAATTAGTGGCGACGGGCACCAACAAAAAATAAGCGAATGCCACACCCGTGAAAAACAAAAGTGACACTACAAACAAACTTCTTTGAACTCGTTTCACTTCTTTGAGATTAAGCGCAGGGCGCACAAACGCCCATAACTGCCATACAACCATAGGAAAGCTCGCAATGGCACCCACCACAAACGATATTTTAAAAGCACTCACAAATTGACCTTGAATTTGTTGACTTTGCATGGAAAGCTTGGGAGGCGTCCAACAAAGGGCATCGGAATTGGTGAATAATCGGCCAGCTTTGCAGAAGAATTCATATCCCCAGAAACCGGGCTCGAAGGGTGACATCACAATCAGATTGAAAATGTCTTCCACAAATACGAAGCAAATGATGGTAGCGACAATGAGGATGTAGGCAATTTTCACCAGACGTGCACGAAGCTCATCGAGGTGATCAAAGAACCCCATACTTTTGTCATCGGGGTAAAGTTCGTCAGCGTCTACCTGATCGAGTGGCATTTTGCAAAGATCGTGAAAATTACATCAACATACCGCCACAAACCGACAGAGTTTGTCCAGTAACGTATGAACTCATATCTGAAGCCAGGAACATGCACACATTGGCAACATCGTCTGGGGTACCACCGCGTTTCAACGGAATAGTATTTATCCAACCTTGCTTTACTTCTTCATTCAAGACGTGGGTCATTTCGGTCTCAATAAAACCTGGAGCCACCGCATTGCATCGCACATTTCTAGAACCCAATTCTTTGGCAATACTCTTGGTAAATCCAATCATACCCGCCTTCGACGCCGCATAGTTTGCTTGTCCGGCGTTACCTGTAACACCCACAACTGAGGTCATATTGATGATAGAACCAGCCTTATTTCCCAAGAAATGTTTCAACATGGCTTTGGTTAAATTGAACGCAGATTTTAGGTTGGTATTGATGACTTCATCCCACTGTTCTTCGGTCATACGGAGCATGAGCGTATCGCGGGTAATTCCAGCGTTGTTAATGAGGACATCAACACGGGAAAAATCGGCAATGACTTGAGTGGCCAACTCTTCGCTTTGTTTAAAGTCGGCCGCATTGCTTTGGTAACCTTTTGCTTTTATGCCGTATTTTTCGATCAATTCTTTTTCAAACGCTTGTGCTTTTTCAACAGAGCTAGCGAAGGTAAAAGCGATATTACATCCATTTTTTGCAAAAACTTCGGCGATGCCTTTCCCGATTCCACGAGAAGCACCGGTAATGAGCGCGGTTTTTCCGTTAAGCATTTTGCAAAGATAGTGGAAATCGGTTTTCGGTGATCAGTGATTGGTGATCAGTTTTCGGTGATCGGTGGTCGGTGGTCGGTGGTCGGCTTTGCCGCTAAAAAAGGCGAAGCGTGAAACCTAGCGAAGCGTGAGTCCTAGCGAAGCGTGAGTCCTATCGAATCCGTTCATTCATCACCCAAAACCACAACGGAAAAATGATGCTCAACACCATCATGCCGGGATAACCAGTGGGCATTTGTGGGGCATCGTCTGCGCTGATGAGGGTTTGGTATTTTTTGTTGGTTTTGTAATGATGGTATGAATGTCGAGAGAGTTCAAATAAAATGAGACGACCTATTAAATGGTCTGAGTTCCAAGAATGGTGGTGCTCTACCCTTTCGTAGTAGCCCGATTCGAGTTTTTTGCGCATCAATCCGTAGTGCTCAATGTAATTGATGGTTTCAAGGAGTATGGCGCCAACCAAGGCTGCTGCCCAGACGGCGAGAACGACAAAATATCCCCCGAAAAAATAAACCACAACCAAAAAGGCCAGCTGAATGAGTTGAAATTGAAGCATCTCATTTCGAAGGCTGAAGCGGGAAAAACCGTTGCGCTGAAGTCGATCAAACTCGAGGTGCCAAGCGCTGACCCAGGTCTGGAACATGGAGCGAATCCAAAAAATCTGAACGGGCTCGTTGAAGCGGGCGGTAGACGGGTCTTCGGGAGTGGCCACCGACTTGTGATGTCCGCGGTTGTGCTCAATGAAAAAGTGCATATATAGGGAACTCAGCAGCAGCGCTTTAGCCAAAAATTGTTCCATTTTGTTGGTCCGATGTCCGAGTTCGTGCGCCACATTGATGCCAAAAGATCCGCACAAAATACCCATTGCGAAGATACGCCCGAGGATTTCGGAAGTGCTGAGTTGATCTTCGGGGGACGCGTGGACGTTCAACTTCATGGTGTAGGCAAAGTAGGCCAAGGTGAACCATTGAAAAGGCACCACGAGGTAGAGAATCCAGTCGTAGAGCGGATCTTTGGCCCGAAGTTCCAGTTCATCTTCGTTAATTTTGGCTTGTTTGACACCCAATATCCATTCGAGTAGCGGAATAAATCCAAACACAAACACGGTTCCGAACCACGTCAACCAGCCGTTCTGCGTGAGCGACACCCAAATTGCGGCGGCAGGCACAAAGGTGAAGAGGTATTTGAGGGGTTTCATGGGTTAAGTGATGGTATATTTTGCAATTAAGGAAATATTTTTGTTTTGCACAATATTCAAATGTATGGCTTAGTTGAAACTCTAACAGCTGTTTCCCCTATTTTTGCATCATGCCCACCTCGCTCGATACCAAAATTGAGTTTCTCAAAGGTGTTGGTCCCGCCAAAGCGCAGGCCCTCAATACCGAGCTGGGCATTTTTACCGTGGCTGACCTCCTCAGTCATTATCCCTTTCGACATGAAGATCGATCGCAGATTATGGCCGTGGCCGAACTGAAGAACTTTGTAGATATTGGAGTGCAACTGGTGGGGAAAATCATTCCCGAAGGACTTACCGGTCAAGGGCCGGGGCGAAGATTTACTGCGGCTTTTAGAGATGCTACCGGCGAGTTGGACCTGGTCTGGTTTCAAGGTGCACAATGGATAGAAAAATACCTCAAACCCAATGAAACCTACCTTCTGTATGGAAAGGTCAATGATTTTAAGGGTAAACTGAGCATAGTTCATCCTGAACTCGAAGTTCTAACCGCTGATTTTCAACCTTCGAGCTTGGGACTTGTACCCGTATACCCTCTCACAGAGTCGCTCAAACGAAAGCGAGTAGATAGTAAAATGTTGGCTCAACTGACGAAGATGGTGGTGGGGCAATCAGACTTCGCCATTGGAGAGAATCTTCCGCAGGAAATATGCAAGAAATTTCAATTTCCGAGCCGTACCGATGCGCTCCGAATGTTGCATGCTCCCAAAAATGTAGCGTCCCTCGAAACAGCAAAAAAAAGACTCAAATTCGAGGAATTGTTTTATCTGCAGCTCAGACATCTACAACTGAAAGGAAACCGAAATAGGACGTATAAAGGAGTCATTTTTGACCAAGTTGGGAAACATTTCAACGAGTTTTATCAGAATCATCTTCCGTTTGAATTGACCAATGCTCAGAAACGAGTGATCAAGGAAATCAGACAAGACGTTCGCACTGGAAAGCAGATGAACCGGCTGCTTCAAGGGGATGTGGGCTCCGGAAAAACCATGGTAGCTACGCTGTGCATGCTGCTCGCACTTGATAATGGATTCCAAGCCTGCATGATGGCGCCCACCGAGATTTTGGCTACTCAACATTATTTTTCGGTGAGTGAATCGCTGTTGCCTTTGGGACTTAGAGTTGAATTACTGACGGGATCCACCACAAAAAAACGTAGAAAAGAACTTTTAGAAGCCAATGCCTCCGGCGAAATAGATATTTTAATTGGCACACATGCTTTGTTGGAAGAAGATGTGGCTTTTCAAAACCTCGGATTTGTGGTCATCGATGAACAACATCGATTTGGTGTAGCTCAACGGGCTAGGCTCTGGAAAAAAGGAAAAGTGTTACCACACATCTTGGTCATGACTGCTACTCCCATACCCAGAACGCTGGCCATGACTGTTTATGGCGATTTGGATGTGAGTATCATAGATGAACTTCCCAAGGGAAGAAAACCCATCAAAACAGTGCACAGGAATGAAGCCATGCGAACCTCGGTGATGGATTTTATCAAAGATGAAATTGCCCGCGGCAGACAGATATATTACGTATTCCCGCTGATTGACGACTCTCCCAAACTGGAACTTAAAAGCTTAATGTCGGGCTACGACATGGTAACAGAATTTCTTCCGCCGCCCGATTTCAAATACAGTTTGCTTCACGGAAAGATGAAACCGTCGGAAAAAGACAGCGAAATGTCGAAATTTAAAAACGGCGCTACCGATATCATGATTGCTACCACGGTGATTGAAGTGGGTGTGAATGTGCCCAACGCATCGGTGATGGTCATTGAAAATGCGGAGCGATTCGGATTATCGCAGTTGCATCAGCTGAGGGGACGTGTGGGAAGAGGCGCTGAACAGAGCTATTGTATATTAATTACGGGACATAAACTTTCCGAAAATGGCAAAAAACGCATTCAAACCATGGTGCGCACCAACGATGGATTTGAAATTGCCCAGGTGGACTTGGATTTAAGGGGTCCGGGCGAGTTGGATGGCACCAAACAAAGCGGCATTTTAGACCTTAAATTGGCCGACATCAGGCAGGATGAAGCCATTTTAATCGCTGCACGACATGAAGCCGTGAATTGGCTCGAAAAAGACGAAATGTTGATGCTGCCAGAAAGCGAACCCATCAGATACGAATTATCAAAAACACCCAACAGAACAATTTGGTCTAAAATTTCTTAAATAATCAGTAACTTCACCCCTCGAAAATGAACTTTTTTACCGAAATCGGTCGATTCATGATTTTCATGAAATACGTCATGAAAAGACCTCAAAAATGGTCGGTTTTTTGGAAGATTACCTTCCGAGAAATGCACAACATTGGCATCGAATCGTTGTTGGTTGTTACTTTAATTGCGTTCTTCTTGGGCGCAGTAACCACCATTCAAACGGCCAACCAATTGTTAACGCCCAGCGATCTATTCCCTACCCAATTGATTCCAAAGTTTGTGGTTGGATCTGTGGTGAGTACCAGTGCCATTCTTGAATTGGCGCCCACCATCACCTGTTTGGTGTTAGCGGGTAAGGTTGGTGCGAACATTGCATCAGAAATAGGCAACAAGAAAATCTCTGAACAAATTGATGCTTACGAAGTTATGGGAATCAACAGCGCTTCTTTTGTGGCCTTGCCCAAAATTGTTGCAGGATTGATTATGATCCCTTCGTTGATTATTGCGGCGAACTTTTTACTGATGACCGGCGGTGCCGTTGCTACAAAATTCACTTCTGCCCTATCCTTTGACGATCTAATTGAGGGTGCTAGAATGGTTTTTCATCCTGAATATGTTCAAATCATGATGATCAAATCGTTCATTTTCGCCTTTATTATCACCAGTCTGAGCTCCTATCAAGGTTATTACACCGAAGGCGGCGCCTTGGAAGTAGGTGCAGCCGGCACTTACGCAGTTACACGTATTTGTATATTCATCTTGTTTTTTGACTTAGTAATTGCGCAGATTTTCTTGGGATTATGATAACGGTAGAATCAGTGGGGATTACTTTGGGAGGACGAAAAATCCTGACCAACATCAATGCGACTTTCCATCCTGGTGTCCCAAATTTGGTCATAGGGGCTAGCGGAAGCGGAAAAAGTGTGTTTTTAAAGTGTTTGGTGGGACTTCTAACTCCCCAAGAAGGTAAAATCTTGTATGATGAACAAGATTTCTTGTCGCTCGAATACGACCAAAAACAAGAACTTCGAAAGCAAATTGGAATGCTCTTCCAAAACAATGCTTTGTTTGACTCACTCACCGTTGAAGAAAACGTAGAATTTCCTTTGAAAATGTTCTCAGACATGTCCAAAGAGGAACGAAAACACCGCGTCAATGAGTGTTTGGCAAAAGTAAATTTGGTGAACTCCAATCATAAATTCCCTTCCGAAATATCGGGTGGAATGAAAAAACGGGTAGGCATTGCACGCGCCATCGCATTACCCATCAAATATTTATACTGTGACGAACCCAATAGCGGACTTGACCCGTTGACCAGTAGAGTCATTGATGAACTGATTTTACAAATCACCACTGACTTGAATATCACCACGGTTATAAATTCTCACGACATGAAAACGGTTAATGACATTGGCGAAAACATCATCTTCATTTACCAAGGACAAAAATGGTGGGAAGGGAATAAATCGATTTTGTCATCCGCTCGAGAAGAAAACCCTGAGTTAGATAACTTCTTTAGAGCGAGTTTTTAACTTTTCGAAACCCGTCTCAAATCCAGACGGTTGATAGGGTCATTGCTCAATCCCTTGACGTTCTTCTGCATCAATCTCAAACTTTTATCAAAATAAAGCAGTATAAAAGGAGCTTCATCGCTCAAGATTTTATTGGCTTTATTGATGCTTGCGTTTCGCTTTAAAATATCTTCTGGAGTTCTCACAACTCCGGTAGAAATCTCATCGTACAATTGATCAAATTCTTTCGAAACGAAGCGGGTATAATTCGGTCCAAAGGGCACCAAATAGGGCGAATAAAAACAACCTAAGTAGTTTTCAGCATCTGGATAATCAGCAATCCACGAACCTCTGAACATACCCAAATCACCCTTTTCTCGCAGCTGTCTCAACATTCCCCCGGTCTGCAGCTCAATGGCCACATCTACGTTCAACGTTTTCTTCCACGTATTTTGAAGCATCACGGCAATGTCTAGGTAATCTGCGGTGGTAGTTAAACTGATTTTTGCGAATTTTTTGGGATTTTTAAAGTATTCACTTTTTTGAAATTCACTTAAACTATTCTCATGCTGCTTTGCAGTCGTTATTTCATCACCCAACAACGATGGAGGAACAAAACCATAAACATTATTTACTGCCTCACTTCCCAATCCGTTACGGAAAAACCTCAAAATTTCTGGTCGATTTACGGATAATTGCAACGCTTTTCTCAAATGTTTATCCGTGAAGGGATTAGGCTTCCCCTTCAACGTATCCCCCAAGTAAAATCCAATGTATTCGGTATTTAAAAAGTCAGTCACCACGGCATTGATTCTCTTTTGGTAATCCTCTTTGATGCTGCCGTCTTGATTGAGAAGTTTGTTCTTAAACGATCCATCAATACCGTTGAAAAAATCATATTGTCCCGCCATAAACTGCATGAATGCGGTTTGTTTGTTTTTCACAAAGGTCACATTGACGGCATCCAACAATGGCAAACGTTGATCGCCATCAAACACAAAATACTGGGGATTCTTGAGCATAACCAACTTCACGTCGGTTTCCCACCTTCTCAAATAAAAGGGTCCAGCACCCACGGGTTGTTGCGACAGTCTACCTTCAGACCAATTTTGGGTGAATTCTGGAACAATCCAACAATAGTTTGTAGCCAAAAGTGATAAAAATGCGGGGGCGGGTTCTTTGAGGGATATCTGCACGGTGGAGTCGTTCACAACCCTCGGTGCTTTATCCACATTGTTCATGACCCACATACCCGGAGATCCATTTTTGGGATTCATCAAGCGATTCAGGCTGTATACCACATCGTTAACTGTGACTTTTGAAAATTGAGGACTCAATTTACCATTTTGATTGGGTTCCACGAATGAAAAAAAGGCATCTGTGCGAATCACGAACTTATACACACGTCCGTCGGGACTAATTTCCCAGTATTTACTGAGCCTTGGAACGGGCTGCAGTTTATCGTCTAATGCCACTAAACCCTCGTAAATTTGGGATCCAATCCATATTTCAGACTGTGATTTGATGTAAATAGGATCTAGGGTATTGACCGAAACATCTTCATTGTAGCGAAAAACCTGGGCCTCCGAAATTTTATCCACATTTTTACAACGATTAAAACCAAAAATCGTGAATAAAACGATGAGGGCAATGTTTCCAAATGTGCTGTGAGTTGAGATAACTTTGTTTGTTCGCATACTACGAAAGACTTCGGGTATGAGGCAAAAGTAAACTTTTTAAACAATAGCACCACTGAAAACACTTGTAAAATGGGAAAAATCATAGCCATCGCCAATCAAAAAGGAGGAGTAGGAAAAACCACTTCGGCCATCAATTTAGCCGCTAGTTTGGCCGTTCTGGAATACAAAACACTGCTGGTAGATGCAGATCCTCAAGCAAACTCCACTTCGGGAATTGGCATGAACCCAAAGAACATCAAATTGGGTTTGTATGAGTGTTTGGTTCAAGATATCCGTCCCCAAGACGTCATAATGTCAACCGAAACCCCGTTTCTTGACATCATGCCTTCAAACATTGACTTGGTGGGTGCTGAAATTGAATTCTTAGATCTTCCCAACCGCGAAAAAATCATGGAAGGACTATTGAAACCGCTTAAAAATCAATACGACTTCATCATCATTGATTGTTCTCCTTCTTTGGGATTGATAACCACCAACGCCTTGGTAGCGGCAGACAGCGTGGTAATTCCCGTGCAATGCGAATATTTCGCTTTGGAAGGATTGGGCAAACTGCTTAATACCATTAAAATCATCCAAAACCACTTAAACAGACACCTTGAAATTGAGGGTATTTTGTTGACCATGTACGATGCGCGTTTGCGCCTATGCAACCAAGTAGTTGACGACGTAAAAACTCACTTCCAAGACATCGTATTTGATACCATCATCCAGAGAAACACTAAATTAGGGGAAGCCCCAAGTTTTGGTGTCCCTGTAATTTATCACGACGCCGATAGCAAGGGCTCGATCAACTATTTGAACCTTGCAAAAGAAATATTAGTTAAAAATGGAATTATTGACACCACTGAAGAAACCTCTGTAGCATGACACAAACCCCATTAAAGAAAAAGCCCGCTGGCCTAGGCCGTGGATTGAGCGCATTATTAGAGTCCGCAGAATCAGAAAACACAGGTTCAAATGCAATTTCCTTAGGAAGCATTGCAATGATCCCCATTTCCAATATTGAAGCAAACCCTTTTCAACCTCGTACCGACTTTGAACCACAAGCCTTAGAAGAACTTGCATCATCTATTGGCATTCACGGGGTAATTCAACCCATCACCGTTCGTAAAATGGGCGGTGATAATTACCAAATCATCAGCGGCGAACGCAGAACCCGCGCAGCTATGATGTCGGGATTGACCCAAATCCCGGCCTACATTAGAACAGCAAACGATCAAGGCATGCTTGAAATGGCCTTGATTGAAAACATCCAACGTAGCGAACTAAACGCCATTGAAATAGCACTCAGTTATCAACGTCTTATAGAAGAATGTAGCCTAAAACAAGAAGAATTGGGCGAACGCGTGGGTAAAGAGCGAAGCACGGTAACGAACTACTTGAGATTGCTTAAACTTCCCGATGAAATTCAAATTGGAATCAAGGAAGGTAAAATTTCTATGGGACACGCTCGTGCCATGATCAACCTACCTACCGAAGAGCATCAAATGGCACTTTACCGCGACATCATTGAGAATAAAATGTCGGTGCGCGATGTTGAATCAGCCGTAAAAGAAAAGAAGCAAAATCCAGAGAAAGACTTTGGACTGATCACCGGTACTGATTGGGATCCAGAAATTGACCGCATCACCGAAGAATTTCACCGTAGGTTAAAGTCGGCAGTGCATTTAAAGAATGGCTCAAAAGGAAAAGGTAAAATCGTTATTTCTTACAAGAATCGTGAAGATTTAGAGCGCATTCTTGACCTGATTCATGAGATTTAAGGGAATAATTATATTGGCCATCTTGTTGTGTCATTCAGTTGACACACAGGCCCAGTCTGCTGATTCCATTCAAACTCAACCAAAAGTACATTCTCCGCATCTCGCATCGGTTTTATCTGCTGTGTTGCCAGGGGCTGGACAAGTCTACAATCAAAAGTATTGGAAGTTGCCCATCATTTATGGGGGATTGGCCTTTACGGGATATCAATTTGTACAAAATCGACAATTATTGCTGGATAGAAACCAACAATTTAGAGATTTGTATGCCGCTGGCTCCCAACCCACCCCACAACAAATGGATGAGCGCGACCAATATAGAGAGTTGCGTGACGGATACGGTATTGCGTTTGTAGCCATTTATGCTTTACAGATTATTGATGCTACCGTTGATGCTCATTTTTTCAAATTCGATGTAAACCAAAAGCTGAGTTTACAGTTGTTACCCAATAACGGCAACTTGGCTCAGATTCAATTTCAAATTCAATAATGACCCGATTAGAACAACTACAATCATTCTTGAAAGAAAGCCCCAACGATGCATTTTTGCATTATGCTATAGCTCAAGAACACAAGTCTATGGGCAACAAAGAACTGGCTTTAGAGAAGTATCAATATCTGATAGAAAATCACCCCAACTATGTTGCAACTTATTATCATTTGGGGAAATTGTACATAGAATTAGGGCAAAAAGAAACCGCACTATCTTGCTTTGAGACCGGAATCATCAAGGCAAAAGAGTGCGGTGAACAACATTCCTTATCTGAACTTCAAAGTGCGAAGTTGGAATTGGAATACGACGAGGATTAATCTCTGCTTTGCAATTTTGCTAACAAGCGCAAGATTTCGATGTACAACCAAATCAAGGTTGCCAACAATCCAACACCTGCATACCATTCCATATATTTAGGAGCGCCTGCGTTTGAAGCTTCTTCAATGAAGGTAAAATCCATGATCAAGTTGAAAGCGGCAATACCAGCAATTAAAACGCTCAATCCTATTGACATTGGGCTGCTGCCAGCATAAAAGTTTGACAATCCGTGAACACCAAACAAATTCAACACCATCATCAATAAGTAGAAAATTCCTACACCTGCTGTAGCGATGTAAATTACTTTGGTAAACATAGGGGTTGCGCGCAAAACATTGGTTTTATAAAGAACCAACATCAAAGCGAAAATACCCATGGTAATAGCCACTGCCTGCATCACGATGCCTGGGAACATAGCTTCAAAAAACATAGAAAGAGCGCCTAACAATACACCTTCAGCAGCTGCATAAACCGGTGCTAAATAAGGTGACCAAGACTTCTTAAAACTCATGATTAAGATACTAATCAAACCAATGATTAATCCACCGTACATGTAGGTTTGAACTCCGTTGTTGATCGCATATTCTGGATCTCCACCCATTTTATTCCAAATCCAAACGGCAGGAGCCAACAAGGTTAGAAATAAAACGATTGATTTGTCAACGGTACCTTTTAGTGTCATACTGCCTTCGTAAGAACCGCTGCGGGTTGCTGAGAAAGCTTTTTCAGAAAATAATGGACTAGACATAATTCTATAATGAATCAAATATAGGAAAAATCAACGAAGCAAATGCACGGTTCCGCTGAACTGATAGATTTCTTCTTTGTAATCTTTGAAGGAAATCTTGTAAACATAAACACCATCTGGTACGTTTTGGCCGTTGTAAGTTCCATCCCATCCTTCAGATTCATTGCGGTATTCAGCAAGCTTTTCTCCCCAACGATTGTAAATGCTGAATTGGTAATCTAAAACTCCTGAAATAACGGGCTTAAAAATTTCGTTTGCGCCTTTCCCATCAGGTGTAAACGCATTAGGAACAAACATCACAGGATCAAAATACAACAAAATATCGTTGCTCCAAGAAACCCGATTTCCACCCAATTCGTAGGCTTTGATTCTGTATTTTTGTCCAAAATGTTCCTCTCCGTTATTGAAACTATCTGAGGTGCTATTGGGATAGGTCTGGTAGAGTTCATATCCCGATTTATTGATTAATTCCCGGTAAAGTTCATATTTCTCAACAGGCCAACCAAAATAAGGGGTGAAAGTAAACGACATGCTCATGGGACCCGTTCTTTGTCCAGTTAAAAGAATGCTCGTATTTACAGGGCTATATAGCGTATCACCACACTGATTCAAAATCATGGCCCTATAATCGTAGGAAAAGGCATCGGGTTTGGCATCTAAATCTTGATATTCAGTATTGTTGATAGGCCCCTGCCCTACGTTCCAGAATTGCCCACTGTTGAAAGGTCTTCGTTGAATATAAACCGGACCATTGGGTCTTGGAGAATTCTTCAATTCATATTGAACTAAAATCTTACCGTCTTTATCAGGAGGTGGTGAAACCGTCACTAGGCGACTTTCCACCCATGGATTATCATAATATACATTCCATGAAATGCTATCACCAGGACAACCTTTGTCAGAAATTTCCCTAACTGTTAGATTCCTTATTGGCAGAGAAACATCCCAATTCACTGAACCAACGTTTCCAGTTCCTGCATCGGTTGACCATGTGCCGCCGGTCAATTTCCAAATGTATGAGCTACCCGAATTCCCATTGATGACATACTTAATATTGTTTATATTGGGATTGCAAATTACCGAGTCACCCACCAAAAGTGTGTTTATGGGTTTAGGATTGATGGTAATTTTGGATTCATCCCAAGGTCCAGGACAACCAAACTTTGAAATGATGCGTGCTCTGATGGTAAATGTTCCAAATTGCTGTAGGCTGATTTCTAGTTTTCCGGGTTTAGGTTTACCCGTTCCACCCGAAGGAATTTGGTTTAATGTCAAACCTGTATTAGGTGTGATTTGAAACTCAACAACATCCCCAAAATCGATGCCAGCCAAGGTTGAAAAATCAATCAATGAAAAAACTTGACCGTTCTGTTGACATTGTTCAGGTTGCACATCAGGGAAAAGATTGGAAGTTGGCGTTGGATGCAGAACCACATTCAATCTATACAATGAACTTTGGCAAACTCGTTTGTTGATGGGATCGTAACCCGTAGACCGAACTCCTACCCAAGCATTCCCAGCCACACCCCAGTCGGCGGTTATTTTATCCGTATTTTGTCCTGAGGCAATACTTCCCCCGGAAATAGACCAAGCATAATCTTCGCCGCTGATTTTATTGACCCTGTAAGGAACATTGGAGGTCAATTCGCACAAGGATGAATCTCCAATGGGCGGCTGTCCGAGCAAAGCATGCGTCATGAGTACATCAAAATAAGCCGTGTCTTTACATCCAAAAATATTGGTAGCAATGACCATGACCCTTCCAGGCCCAACATCTCCCCAATCAATCAGAGCTCTACCCTTGCTTGGAGAAGAAACTTTACGGGCATTTGTTGCAAAGAATTCATAGGTATAAAGTGATTCGATAGAATCAATGTAATACTCAATATTATCGTTGTTTGGACAAACATTGGTTGGTCCTTTGATGATGGGCTTTCCCGCCGCGGTCATAGTGATTTTTAAGGTATCACCTCCACTTTTACATCCTGAACTATTCATTTGATAGCAAATTAGATATCGCTGCCCTGTAAAGTTTTCGTCCCAAACAATACTGATAGTTTTATCCGCAGAATTTTCGCTAATTGATTTCGCACCTTTTACCTCCCAGATGATTTTTTCAGTTGCAAAAGATCTATAAGTATACTTAACTGATAAACAACACCACGGTTCTCCTTCAAAAAATGGGTTAATAGGAGGAGAAGAAAGATTGACTAAAAGAGAATCTGCGATGATTGAGCAACCGTAAGTATTCGTAGTTCTAAGAAACACTTTTCCTGCATTTGAATTGCCCCAGTTAATTACAATTTTGGTTGAAGTATCAGAGCCAATGATTGTACCCCCTGTTACGCTCCATTTCAGAATATTTTTATAGTCGCGTTTATTTGCCGTGTAAACTACTCCTTGTTGATTTTGGCAGACACTTGATGGTCCGCTTATTTTTTCCTGGGGACTAAAGGGCTTGTATTTTATCAGGACGTTCTGATTGATGAATTTGGACGGACATCCATCGTCATAAGCCTCAAAAATCACCCGGAAGGTATCGTTGGTGTTTACATTGCATCCAGGGTTCCAGCAGAATTGAGAAGTTATGCTTGCTTTTCCTGCAACGGGCAACGAAGGATTAAATGTAGCCTTAGGTCCGGTGTAGCTTGAAGAACCCGTAATGATATCGCCATAAGCCTTAAGGGTAACTACGTCATCAATATCTTTGGCATCTACTGCTTTGACATCAAAACAAATGGGCTCACCCAATTCCAATTCCCAATAGCGCTTTCCCTTAGAATATTCAAGTGTGGGTTTATTATTGGGAGAACAGTTGATAACCAAAATTTGAAGGTCTAACCTCACCGTGGAAATTGCGACCCCATTTCTCCACTCTGTAACTTCAATTGCAACGGCAAATCGACCTGCAATAGTAGACATGTAAGTGGTAAGTCCGTTAAACGCATCAATGCTGGCAATTCCGGCGCTTCCAAACGGTTTGGTTGCTGAATAACCGGTATTATAGTCTACCACGGGGAAAGGCGTGGTCATGGTAGATGGGCACGTTTGCAAGGTAGGATTGTTCATATCAGCACCTTGCCAAGGCGTTACCAATTTATAGGAAAGCGAATCTCCATCTGGGTCAAGAGCACGATTTCTGATGGTGATGGTATCGTTTCGGCAAATAAAAGGAACGGGAACATCTTGGAAATAGGGTGAACTATTTTTTATGTTGGTTGGAGGAATAAACCCGTAATAGGTTTGTCCTTGGTAGGCCTCACCAAATTGGTTTCGGAGGTTGTTTTGAGTGTTTCGGCAGCAGCGCTCCCATTTCAGGTGATAACCGGTGTTGCTGTTGGGCAAGCTGATGGTTGATTCATAAATTCCCTGCTCCAAACACGCCGAAGCTATTTCTGGGCAATTGGTATTGCCCACGGGCTGCACTTTTTTCTTGGCTAAGAGTTTGATGACGTAAGTGGTATGAATCTTTTTATCACCCTTGTAAACACATAAATCTAATTCTGGATCAAAAGGCACTTCTTCATTGGTGCCGTCTTTAGCACAATCTCGGTAAACGAAAAATGTAACTCTGTATTGGGTGTTGGTGCCGTTGGTACCCAGCCATTCATAAGTCAGAAAACCACCCACCAAGTGCGAAGCATTGGAAATTCCTGCCCCCGAAAAAGCGAGCAAAATAATCCAAAATTTCAAGGTCAAAAAGCTAGGTTTTCTCAATGGTTTTAAGGCTATTTTCAAACCACTAAATTAGACAATTTTTTAGGCATTTTAGTTGCCAACGCACGTCATTTTTCTGAAATAACCTAATTTCGCGACATGCATTACAAACCCGATTGCCTGCATTTTTTGGGACATATACCTTGTAAACCCCACAAAAAGCACGGATATCACTGCGAAAACTGTCCCGAGTACACACGAATCGAGAAACGCATTTTGATAATAAAACTGGGTGCGATGGGCGACGTAATTCGAACAACGCCCTTGATTACTCGATATAAATCGCTTTATCCCAACGCAAAATTCACTTGGATTACCCTGTTTCCAGATATCCTCCCAAAGGGAGAAATCCACGAAATCTATAAATTGAGCGTTGAGGCACAACTTTATGTCACCAACGTTGATTGGGATATTGCCATCAATTTAGATAAGGAAAAAGAAGCGTCGGCCTTGTTAAAAATGGTCTCTGCGAAAGAGAAATACGGTTACATTTTGAAAGATGGCGCCACTCAGCCTGCCAATGAATTGGCCCAGCACAAATTTGATACGGGCTTGTTTGACGATGTCAGCAAATCGAACACCAAAAACTACTGCACGGAGATTTTTGAACTTTGCGGAATGGAATACCACGGAGAGCCATACCTTCTTGATAATCATTCAGATAAAGGATACACATGGAATCTTCCAACAGATAAAAAAATCATTGGTTTGAACACCGGTTGTGGAGATCGATGGACCACCCGATTGTGGAGCATTGAGAAATGGGTTGATTTGGCCAAAAAGATACAAGATGCGGGGTATTATCCTTTGCTTTTGGGCGGTAGTCAAGAGCACGAGCGAAATTTAGAAATTCAAGAAGGCAGCGGCGCTCCTTATTTGGGACATTTTTCTTTGAGTCATTTCATCAACTTGATTGAACATTGCGATGCTGTGGTTACTCAAGTTACCATGGGGATGCATTTAACTTTGGGATTGGGCAAAAGAATTGTACTAATGAACAACATTTTTAATGCCCATGAATTCGATTTATTCAACAAAGGTGAGATTGTTCAACCATCGAAGGAATGTCAGTGTTTCTATTTGGGTAAGTGCAAGTTAGGCACATCGTGCATGGAAGATTTAACCTCTGAAACCGTGTTTGAAAGTTTGCAGCGCGTATTAAAAAAGTAAAGCTTTTTGCAAATTGGCAGAAAATCGCTATTTTTGCACCCTGAAAATCAGGCGAGGTAGCTCAGGTGGTTAGAGCGCAGGATTCATAACCCTGAGGTCGGGGGTTCAATTCCCCCCTTCGCTACGAAAAAAAGCCTCCAATTTGGGGGCTTTTTAGTTTAAAGGTGAGGGTTGAGAGTTTATTATTTGCAATGTTTTCTGTGCCATGTTTGGGTGGAATAATCAGACAACCCAACCCCTATTCGTCAGACTGAAATTGACCCCATCGTCAAAGACAAATCAATAATGAATAATTAGGGGTTAAATTGGGTATTATTGGTTGTGAGTGGTTCCGACGAAGATGATTCAGTTAACCTTGACAAAAAGGGTTTGTCGTCAGCGTTTTTTCCGGTTATATGCCGTTTTTCTGTCCACCGTCAAGTTTGTATAATATTATTCCGATTAATGCTCCGCTTAAAAGTCCGCCAATATGTGCTGCGTTGTCAATGCCACCTGTCAAGCCCCAAAGTAAATTTATACCAACATAAATTCCAATCTTTATTAGTATTCCTTTTTTACCTCCTTTTGGAAATGCGTTTGTTAAAAGTAGTCCAAGTATTGCACCGTAAAGTCCGAAAATTGCACCTGATGCACCAACACTTATTGTATTTGGATACCACCAAATACTTGCAAGGCTTCCGCAAAGTCCGGACAAAATATACAAGGTGAAATAATTTTTTCGTCCGAGTAATGGTTCAACAAAAATGGCTGCAATTACAAGTCCTGAAATGTTTAGACACAAGTGCATAATACCACCGTGCAAAAACATACTTGTCAAAAGTCGCCACCATTCTCCACCAGTTGTTTCAAGTCGTCTGTTTGCACCCCATTGAAGTAACTCCATTCCATCTGGTGATATTATGTAAATACCAGAAAATACCATGAATAATAAGACAAGAATATTTAGGTCTAAAATTATTGAAGTTGCAAAATGGTCGCCTTTTGGAACAAGATAGTTTAGCATATCAACTAAATCGTCTTGCTTTGGCTTCTTACTTGTTAAAAGTCTTTTCTTTTCTGTTTCGCTGTAACCTGGCCAAATTAAGGCGAACAACAAAACTCCAAGTCCAATACCAAATGAACCGAATATCCAAGCAAATTTATTTCCGTTTCTGTCCCCGTATTTTTCTTTGATAGGTTCCAAAACAATAAAACTATCATCTGCTGTTTGTTTAGTTCTTGCTTCTATTGCTTTCAAATAATTTTGTCTATCGTCCGATGTCGGTTTCCTTTCAAAATGGTCTAATGAATGAAATTCATATTTATTCATTTTCTCAATGCAGTCATTGTAAAACGCTTGATACTTTTTCTCTTTTTCTTCGCTACTAATTTTGTTGCTTATCTGCTCTTTAAAATTTACACCATACCAATATTTGGGGATGTCATTAATTCTTTCCGATGTGTCTTTAAGAATTGGGGTAACGAAAAAGATGTCAAAGTTTAAGTATTGGTTATATTTTCCGCTTTGTCTGAAGTCTGTGTGTGTGCCTCCAAAATAATTAGCCACAGAAAAATTTTTCAACCTATAGTAACGTGATTTTTCAACTTTTGCTATATCACTAATTGTCGATAAATTTTGAAGTTTTCCAGTTGCTGTTGTTAAGTAACCTTGCGATACAAATAGCATTGCTGTCATAACACCCCAAGAAATTATTTGAAAGAAAAATCTGCCTTTGTCTGTGTCGCCTTTGAATGTTAGAATTCTAAAACGTTGTCTTAACCAAAGTGTAATTGGTATCCAAGGAAAAATTAAAGGAAGCCATAAAACCAAAATTTCTTCCTTGATGTCAATGATTGTGAATTGTAGGCAAAAAAGCCATCTAATAAATCCAAGTCCGAAAACTGTCCCTAATGTTACAGCTAAAAATGTCGGAAGAATGTGTTTAAGTTTTGTAATGTATATTTCCAATGGTCTGTCGTTGTTATTTGTTGTGTCGTCATAAAATAGCATATAACGGTTTGCGTGCAGGCGACCGTAGCCCTGTGTTGCGCCTGCGGCAGGGCTATGGCGCTTGCACGCTGTTTTGCGGTCGGCTTTCATGTCTATTCGTCTTTTGCAACTCCATATGATTGCATTATTAATTCTTTCAACAAGTCTTTATTTTTTGATATATCGTTTTTGTCAACACGAATTCTGTATCTGCCCCACTTGTTGTCATAGTCCATTGTGTCAAGCTTCGCATTGTCTAATTTTTCCTGAATTTCAGGTGAATGTTTAAGTCTTATTTCTAATAGCAAACTGCTTTTCTTTGCTCTAAAAATTGCAAAATTGTTTGGCTGTCCATTTTTTGCTAACCCTATGTAATACTTATTATATTTCAATTCAAGTCCTGGACTAAACTCCTTGACAATTTCCAAAAGTGTGTCCGCCAATGCTACAGTTTGTTTTGTCCCTTTAATTGTTTCCCAATAATTACGGTCAGTCACTTCTTTGGTTTCTTCGTCTTCTTCTACAAGTCCAAGATTTACTTCGTCTAATACTGTTGTAAAAATTAATGATACTTCATTTTCTGAAAATTGGTAGGCTGACATTTGAATTGCTATTAGTGGAATAAACCCATTAAACAGTCCAATTACATTTAAAAATCTACTTGTAATGTCTTCAGCTATAATTACAGCACAGTGGTCGTATTGTGGATATCTTTTTCTTTCAATATCCCAATACTCAATTGTTCTTATGATGTGGCTCTCGTCAACTTTTCCGAGTTGGATTTCAACTTCGTATCTTCTTTTACTCTCTGCGTCTTGTAAAAGTAAATCAAGTCTACCTGCTTTTGGGTGAATACGTTCTTTGTCTTTAAGAATAAGGTCACCAAGTCCTAAAATTGTCGGGTCGTCAGCAATTACTTTTTGAACCCAAGTTTCATTTAATTCTTTATGTGTCAAAAGATTTAGTTTTTCAGGTCTTACCAATTTCATATTGTCGTTTTAATTGTTTGTTGTTGTTTTCTTAAGCTGCCGCATAACGGTTTTCAGCTATACGCAGGCAGGGATTTTAACCACTGAACTTCCTACGAAGAACTGAACTTTAATTTTACTACTTAACTGTCCTACGAAGCTCGAAACCCCTGCTTGCGTATAGGTGATGTTATGCCCTGGCGTTCTTGCCGCCCGTGGCTTGCAACCAACTGTCCGAATGTTTTTGTGTCGGTTTGTGTGTTGGCGTTTTTAAAATTTTTAGAAGGGAAGGGGATTTTTAATTTTTTCTTTTCAGCGTGGGACAGGCATACTCTTTGGCAAGCTTTGGTTTGCGTGTCGGCTTGCGGGGCTTGCCAATGTGTATGACTGTGAAGGGTTGGCATTACTTTAATTTATTGTTTATTACTCTAATACAAACGATTGGTTCTTTGCTTTGTTGGCTAAATTCAGCTTCAATCTTGTGCTTATCTATTTCAACTCCATCTTCAACAAGTATCAAAAACAACAATGCTTTGACATTTGCGTTGTTACTATAAAATGATTTTAGACCTTCAAGAGTCTTTAAAGTATCGTTTTTCTTTCCAGTACTGTCAATATATTTTGCTTCAACGATTAAGGAATTGCCTTTTATGGAAAAGTCTGCATTTTTTGTGTTTCCATCAAAAACAACTGCAATATTTTCCGCTTCAAGACTTGGCAACCAAGGTCGTAAGACCAAGTGTGTTAGATTTTGAAAATCGTATTCGCTAGATATTTTTATAGATCCGACATTAATATTTTTTGCTTTAGTTCCATTGGAAAACTTGCTAGGGACATCTAAAGATTTTTCAACAATTGTTGCAATATTATTTGCTATCTCCCTCCAACTAAAACCAATTAAAGTGTTTGGTAGGGAATTGTTTTCAAGGTAATCTATGACTATGTCAGATTGATTGGAAAATGAGGCACTGATAAACTGTTGTCTGATTTTAACTAAATGAAAAATAATTGATTTCAATTGGTCTTCCCAATTAGAAGAGCTTTCTTCATAGTCAATTAAATTCCACAATTTCTTACTAAAGTCCTGATGGTGTTCTTCTACTTGATCTTTATAACCAGAAATACCAACAATATGTATAGGGGGATGAATTGAAGGATTTATTTCTATATCATTAAGAAATCCTGTTGCATTTTTAGCATTGCTTTCACCAGTTTCTTCAATTGGAAGAACTAAATCTAATATCATTAAATCAAAATATTCTTGATAGAGTATTTTCTTTGCTTCCTTGACACATTTAGCTTGTACAATGTCTTTTTCAAGTATATCGTGATTATCAAGAATAGTATTAAATATCTTTTCTCGTTTTGACTGCAAATCATCAACTATTAAAATACGTATCATTTTTCAAATGTTTTTAGTAGTTGACAAATCTTGTCTTTCCAATCTTCATTTAATTGTGAGTAGAAAACATAGCCAATATAGTTGTCTGAAAATTCCTTTCTTAATTCACTATCAAGTTCTGTAATTTTAGTACCATCATCAAAACTGCCGTGCATTGTTACTACAATAGCTTTGGTAGGTATGTCACGTAAATACATTTCCTTTAAAATATTTTTACCAGCTAACGGCATCCAATCACCACCACTATCTTCGGAAGAAATATCATAATTCGGCATACTAATATCCAAAAGCAAAACATCATAATTATTATGATGTTTAATAAGCTCTTTTAATCCGCTTATGTATGAGTTTTTTGATTCGATTTGACAATCGGAAAATTTCTCTAAAACAAACTTATTGATTTGAGCTTGTTTAAGTGGATGGTCTTCTATGAATAGTATTTTCATTGCTTTAAATCTTTAATATCGATAGAAAGTATAACCAAAAACAAATTTTCATCTTCTGAAATACTTGTTTTAAGACATTGATTTTTTGAACACCTTAAATCAGATGTTAATATTTTAAATGCCTTATGATAACCTGACTTACCTTCATTAAGAAGTTTGTCTGTATCAGGAGTGTTTCCATTCCAAATTGATTTTAGTGCTTCTATAGAGTTTTTGTCGGTTATTTCATTTTCAATAACGATATTTAATTTATTTTCTTCTTCAAGATCAGCCGATATCTTACATTTCAAATCAAATGCATTTTCACTAGAATGTTTTATTATGTTTTCAAGAAATATTCTAATAAGATCGGCAAAATGTGTTTTATAAACCCCTTTTAAACTACAGTCTGATTTTACTTCTCTTGCTAGAATTAGCCTTTTTTGCCAACTGCTTTTGCTTGTGTATTCCGCTACAATATTGATTAACTCAGAGAGTTTAAAATCCGCAGCCTTAATTTCACTTCGTTTAAACCACCTACTAATTTTTTGTATAACAGTCTGGATTTCGGTAGAACAATTTTTTATTGATTTCAGAATAGGTTCACTATTCTGTACACCTAATTGACCTACAATTTGTCTTTCCAATTCATCAAAGTATGAATTGAACTGGTTAAGAATATCGTTTTGAATTTTATTTCTGATTAATTCCAAATTTTCATCTGTCCTATACCATAGCACATCAAAAACACCCTGAACAAATTCTTCAAAACTTTGACTATAAATAGAAGCCACAGAATGATACCATAATTCGTTTAAATCAAATTCATAATTAAACCAACCTTCATCATTAACTTCAGGTTTATAAACTTGAAGATGCTTTTTAATCAAATCAAAAATAACTCCATCAATTTTGCTCGCAAAATCAGCTAATGTAATTTGAATTTGTTCTTTTTGAGCTTGACTTATTTGACTAGAGTTATTATAAACCAAATCCCAGTAAACATTTCTGCGATATTTTGAACTATTTCCTTCTTTAAGAGTAATTAACTGGTGGTTTTCAAAAATTGGACGCAATTCACCTATTAAAACACCGTGACGAATTCGAGTACTTAAGTAAGCGACAATTCCGAACTGGCTATTTAGAAATTTATCTTTTACAGCATTAAATAGTTCCATATAGATGTCAAAAACAGGATTATTTGAGTATTCTATTTTTTCAAGTTCCGTGTTTTCTTGAGATGAATATGTTATTAAGTTTCCCCCTTTTAAAATAAATACTTTGCCTTTATCAGTAATTCTTGAAATAACTTCAAATCGCTCATAAATTGCTTTATACTCTTGTAACTCATTCTCAATTATTCCTTGCTCATTCACATAAATTTTACTTTCATCTAAATCCATTAAGCCCTGCTGAATAACAAGAATGTTCTCAATATTTTTAATCTCTGAAACTATATTTTTGTTTTTGGGTGCTTTTTCCCTAATAAAGTTTGCTATTGTTAACCTTTCTTCTAATCGTTCTTTAGAATTGTCAATAAATGTTGAATGCATCAATACTCTAGGGCTACAAGTAAATTCTAAGAAGAATATAAATTTCTTCTCATCAAATTCTCCAATTCTGTTAAGGAGTTGAGAAGGTTTTTCTGCACCACAATTATTGTTGAACAACTCAAATGCAATATGTGTTTCTACAACATCAGCATCTAATATTGTGTAAAAGATAGGTAGATCAATGCCCTTTTCTACATTACGAAACTTTTTTGAATGTATTTCGTCTAGTAGTTCTCTAAATTCAATTTTGTCAATTATGTGATTGTTGTAAAAGAAACTATCTACAAACAAGTCGATACATTTATTAGGTTGGTCTAATTTCAGATAACACTGAAAAAGATTAACAATTGCAGTTTCTAAAATAGGAGCTGTATCCTTGTAATTATTGATTAGAAATTGCCATTCAATAGACGCATTTATGAAATCATTCTTTTCTTGGTACTTACGTGCAAGCTCAACCTTAAATTTCCCTTCAGGAATTTTCTTTTCATATTTTATTAAATAATCTAAGCCTTTTAACCGTTCGCTAAAAAACTCTACCGTAATGGAGTTCGGGAATTTTCCAGAAAGCATATTTAAGAAATATTGCTTCTCTGCATCTTCGGTAAATACGTCATATATAATTGGGTTCGCGATATTGTATGACAACCGTGAAAGCAACTTTCTTTCCTTTTTTCCCTGTGTTTGAAAATAAACGAAATCAGTTATCCCATAACTTAGTGAGCAACTCGTAATATTATTTGCTATTCTTAACAAGTTAAGTGCTGCTTGGTCAGGGTTGGTTGTCACTGATATGATTTTGAATAAATCATTCAGTATTTCGTTTTGAACACTTTTTTTGTTCCCTACAGGAACAAAACTCTTCTTCTGATATATTAACGACTTGATGTAAAGTACATATAAGTCAAATTGAGTTGGATTTGTCAACAGTAGTTTTTGAAGTTCCTTTTCTACAACATCATATAAGCCACTAGTGTAATTATCAATAATTTTGATTTCGTCTTGACTCTTTTTAATATCAAAGGCAGGGAAAAGGGTTTCACCTGAAAGTAGTTTGAGTTTATATAAGATAGGATCGTCTATCTTTCGAAGCAAATAATTAATGCGATTCTGAAGATAACCTTTAAGGGCAATTTTTTTATCCTTTTCCTCATCCAAGTAACTAGAAACAGCAAGTAGATTTGTTAAGACCTTAGTAATGTTTAAGTACCTATCTATGATACTGTGTTGAAAGTCAAGAGCAATTATTTCTCCATAATTATTGAAATCAAGATGATTGAGGAATGTAAGTTTAAATCTGTAATAGTTTTGGAATGCCTCTTTCGTATCACTCTCCTTGAGGTTGTTCAAAGAAATTTCTAAATCATTGAAATATCTATTAATTGAAAGCGAATGCTCTGCTCTCAGGCTTAAATAATGTGCTAAATGCTTGGTTGTGCCCTCTGTATCATTTGATTCATTGAATTGACTAAGAAATTCCTTGTTTTCTGATGCTTTTCCTGATAGTTCTTTCAGAACGAAACGATTTTCTAAACTCCACAATGAAAAGCAAATATCATTTTCAATTTTCGCTAATTGTTTTTCTGCATTTTCATAATCTCCAATTAAAAGGTATGTTTCATAAGTTTCTTTGTATTTTAAAAAGAGATTTATTTCAAACTTATATTGTCTTATGCCAATAAGTACTAGATTTAATTCGGATGCTAATTCTACAGATGTTAGCCCTTTATCTGTGTATAGTCCAATTATGGGGCGTTCTTTTAATTTTCCAAGTTCAGAATAGCCTTTTGGTAAAGGATTGCCTATCAAAAGTTCTGTTCTCGTTTTATGAATATTTTTAGTGAGAAAATCAAAAGCATTACATAATTCAGGGTATATTAAACTTTGCTTTAGTTTAAAATAAGCAATATTGCGATTTTTTTTCTCCCCATTAATTTGAGAATAATTTGCCCTTGCATAAGCTTTACCCACCGATATGTGTTTTTTTGTTTTCTTCATTATTAAAATATTATCTCGGTCCCATAAACCTATCTCCGTTAAAATGTATCATATGGTCAGGCACTTCCATTAGCCAAACTTCTGTTTCCCAAGCAATGTTGTTTGAGTGTTTTTTAAACTCTAACATATCAGGAAAAGCAGTTACATAGACTTTTCCGACTTTACAGTTTTTTAAAAAATCTTCCAGTTCTAAAAGTCGTTTCGGAGAAACAGGGCCGTGTGAAGTAACAGCTTCAATTAGAAACAACCACTTTCTTTTGTTGTCGTAGATTACAACATCAGGCAGTTTGCTATGCTGGTCAATCGGAATGCCTAAATCTTTTAAACCTTTCTCGTCAACAAACAGATCTTTCTTTGCTGTGTCACCTAAATAAAGAAGTGTTCCACCATTGGCAAACCTTGGGGCGAACTGTTCAACTATTGCGGCTTGAACTTCATTGTGTTTCCCCGCAGAAAGTTTTAGAATTTCACCGTTTTGAAGTACTACTGGAATTTGAATCAATTCTCGTTCTTTCAAATAGACCTCCGAAAGTTTGCCAACGGTATCAATGAAGTTTTTCAAGGCATTCTTCCATTTTCTTGTTTTGTATGTTTTTACGACTTCCAAAACTTCGGAAGTCAAAGCATAATGTGCTCTAGGGCTATTAACAGGTAGTGTTGGGTCGTCTGGATTGTAATCAACTACTCTTGCCTGTACAAATTGGTGAAGCACTTGTCTTCTAAATGTTTCTCTTGTATTTGGGGCGTATGATTTACCGTAATTTTCATTCACGAAAGTCATAATGCCTTTTGTAACTCCTAAACTTTGACGTGTTGCTTTAGCCCATTTGTCATTTTCTTTGATGTTACAAATCGCTAAAAATGTCAAAGCCGCCATTTCGTTGTATTGTGCTGGTGGCAGTCCTAACGCTTTTAATATCTCTTGTGCTTCTTCTATTTTACTCATATCAGTTCATTATTACTTCCAATTCAAAAATCTCGTTGACAATGCTGTTTACATTATTTATTGAGTAGTCATTGGATAGTATGATTTTATTGCCTATTTCTTTTATGTTGTTTAATGGTGGAAATCTCATTTCTCTCAATTCTGTAGCACTTACATTTACATTACCGTTAAAGATTTGGAAGTATGTGTCAAACAATTCGCTGTTGAGCAATGCACAAAGTCCAACTACTTCGTCTCTGTCTAAATGCCCATCCTTCCTGTATATGTAGTTTACTTTGTTTTCAACTCCGATATAATCCGATTTGGCATAGTTGCAGAAATAAGGTGCTGCAATTAATCTGCTTTTGTCGTCTTTGGTGCTAAATCGCCTTAAAAGAATATAGTTCTTGTTGGGAATCAACAAAGATTTTGAACAGCTCTCTATTCTTATGAATTGCCCTTTTTCTTTGAGATGTTTTGGCCATTCCAAAATCATTTTGTTCACGTTGTGAAGCCAAAATAAAGGAGCTAAAAATACTGTCCCGTTTTCGTAATTATTTTGGATATTATCTAACGAACGGAACGAAACAACGGGACCAGTTGAAATTTTTATATTGAAATCCGTCAAAACATTTTCCCAAGAAGAAACTAAACTCAAAATGCTTTCTTCTTTGTCGCTTGTCGGCAAATGCAAAATTTTCTCCTTTGAGTTAAGGTCAATGAGTTCTTCAGCATTGAAATATTTTATTGATGGCTCAAAAATGTCTTTAATTCCAGCACTTGAAGAAACAAGTACTTTCTTTTTTGAGTCTATTCCTTCTCTGATTGCTTTAATTACAACCGTTTCTTGCAAAACACTGTCACGATTGAACGTGTCTTTTCGAGAATTGAATAAGTGTATCTTTTCAATCTGAACTGTATTGAAAAACAACTCTCTAAACGCTTTGAAATAGTTACCAGAAGCAAAACTTCTCGGTGTAATAAAAACTAGTTCGCCATTTTCAGAAAGTAATTTAGCAGCAATTCCCATAAAAAATGAATAGATATTGGGTTGTCCGCTAACTAATTCTTGCGAAGCAATTACCCTTTTATCATCTTTAGAAAGCTTAAAATAGGGTGGGTTCGAAATGATGATGTCGAAATTTTTATCTACGCCCTTTGTTTCTTCAAACAAACTTGGTAATCTATTTTTTTTAAGAACAGTTGCATTTTCCAAAACAAAATCAGTGCAGTGCAAAGTATAGTTAAATTGTATTCCTTTATTTGAAAGCCAATTTTTGAGGTAATCAAGTGCTTTTTGTGAATATGGAATTAACTCTCGGTCGGTCTCATAAGCTACTAAATCAATTTGTTCAATTCCGTTCTGTGATTCTACTAAATGCTCAATCAAAGCACAAGATAAAATAGTTGTACCGCAACCAGGGTCTAAAATTTTGATTCTTGTTTTTGAAAGGTCGCAAAAAGAAGCTAGAAGTCGAGCGATTGGAGTAGGAGTAAAAAATTGCCCGTTGACTTTCTTGTGCGTAGTTGTTACTTGTTGAGTGTAATAAATACCTATCCTGTCTGCAAAGTCACTTGGCAGTTCTTGTTTGTATGGTTCGATATTTATTATTTTACTCATTTCGTAATGTTTTGATGTACGCAACTTTTTCTTCTGCGACTTTCAGAATATTCAAGTCTGCTTCTTCATCCAATATTTTGTAAGCAATCTGGTCACTCAAAAATTCTTCGAGCAATTCCTTTTCGTTAACTTCAAAAAAGTCAGCGATATTTTTGATTAAATGTTTTGTCGGCTGTCTTTGGTTACGTTCAATTTTAGCAAGTAGAGAAGGGTCAATTTCAATATTTGCAGCAACTTCTCTCAAAGTCATACCAGCAGTTTCTCTCAGTTGTCTGAGTTGCTCTCCAATTGTTGTATGTTTTTTCACGATTGCCATTCAGGACAAATTTTGTCCAAATATAAGAACTCTTTTTAAATGGACATAAAAAGTCCACAAAAAGTTTTACACATCTTTAGTCGAGCGTTGGAAAATTTTAGCTCTTTTGGTTTTGTGAAGGGTGGGCTTGTGTGTCGGACAAAACCAAATGTGCTAAAATGTGCGGCTGGCAAGAAAAAATTAAAAACGCGGGTCGGCAAAAATTTTAAAAAATTGAGTGTCGGCTCGTTGATAAGTGTCAGTTTGTTAAAGCACGCTTTTAATTCTGTCCGTTTAAATTGTCAAGTTGCAAAATCTCCGTTTTTCAGTCGTCACTTTCAGGGTTGCACTGTCTTTTTACGCTTGGGCATAACTCGATTATTTACGAAACTATCACAATCGCATAGGAATTGCAAAATAATTATAGATTACTGATTTTCTGACATTTGCGAAAATTGCAAATTTCGTATTCACGATTTTATAAAACACCCAATTACTTCGTTATTCCTTCAATTCAGAAGATAGGTGTTTCAGTCTGTGCCAGTTTTTTGTGCCATTTTTTCATCATAAATCCCAAAAAATCCTGAATTATAGAACAAAAATAAGATTGAATATCAATTACTTACAAAATATACCACAATATTCATAACCCTGAGGTCGGGGGTTCAATTCCCCCCTTCGCTACTAAAAAAAAGCCTCCAGTTTGGGGGCTTTTTAGTTTAGAGGTGAGGGTTGAGAGTTTATCTTGTGCCTAATTTCTGTGCCATGTTTGGGTTCAGCTCTTGGTTATTGTCTCCAAAAACCTTGATTTCAGAAATCTGCAAGTTCGTAGTTTGTGCTTCGCCCACCTTGTTGCTCTTGACGTAATATTCCTTTGGCCATTAAATCCTTAATGTCACGCAATGCAGTATCGGGTGAACATTTGGCAATCTTTGCCCACTCTGATGATTTCAGTTTTCCGTCAAATCCTTCAAAAAGTTTATTTAACATTAATCTTTGTCGTGCGTTGAACTCACTACTTTCGTGAACTTTCCAAAACTCAATTTTTCGCAATATTTTTTGCATCGTAGCCTCTGTTGTCAATAGAGAATTTCTAAGGCAATGCAAAAACCAGCCTAACCATTCTGTAATATCGCTAGTACTATATTGAACTTTTTGTAGAATCTGGTAATACTGCTTTCGTTCAACCAAAATTTGGCTTGACATACTATAATATCGTTCCGTTGTCCTATCTGCACGGGCAAGCATTAAATCCGAAATTGCTCTAGCTATTCTCCCATTACCATCGTCAAATGGGTGGATAATGATAAACCAGAAATGGGCAATTGCAGATTTTATAACCGGGTCCATTTTATCATGATCGTTGAACCATTTTAAAAAACTGTCCATTTCTTCTTTAACTCGGTTTGCAGGAACCGCTTCATAGTGAACTTTTTCTTTTCCCATCGCACCTGAAACTATATGCATTTCACCTGTGCGATAGCTTCCTACTTCTATTTTGTGCATTCCGCTGTGTCCTGTCGGAAATAGTGCCGAATGCCAGCCAAACAATCGCTCGTTTGTCAGTGATTTTAGATAATTTTGGGTTGCATCAAGCATCATTTCAACAACTCCTTCCACGTTTCTGTTTGCAGGAACAAGTCCGGCTATATTAATACCTAGTCTTCTTGCAATGGATGAACGCACTTGGTCATAGTCGAGTTTTTCTCCTTCTATTTCAGATGATTTAATAACGTCAAGGGTCAAAGTAGTAAGTGTCGCTTCCTCTTTGGTGGCAAAACCCAATGTATTCATCTGTCCTACGATCTTACCTTGCAGGTTGCGGACTTCACCAAATATGGCATTGATCTCAGTTTCCCGCCAAGTAAAATCTGTCCAATTTTTGTATTCGTAAATGTATTTAGCCAATTTTGCGAATAGATGTTGCGGTAAATATAAGCATTATTCTCCGCAAAAATGCGGCAAATATTTTAATTATTCTCCGCATGTCACACCAGTTTTTGATCATCTATCTGAGTCGTCACATTATTCATACCCCTGTGGTAAGAGTTCTATTATTACCTGCAAATTCAAATTTGACTTAATACGCAAGGTTATAAATAGCTAATATATTATCTATTTTGAATATTATTTAGTACTTTTGTCTAATATATTGGCTATTATGTTAAAATTTGGCGTCAATAAGAATCCAACGGATGTTTTGGTAGATCTTCCTGTAAAGTATAAAACTTTAAGGAAGCAGATGGGTTTAACTCAGGCTGAATTGGCCAAACGGTCGGGTGTTTCGTTGGGAAGCATCAAACGATTTGAATTAACTGGACAAATTTCGCTGGAGTCATTATTAAAACTTGCTCACGTTTTAAATCGGTTAAACGACTTTGAACTCATTTTCAAACCATTGGATAATTTAGAAAAGATAGAAAAATTATTCAGCGATAAAACGAGGTAATTATGGAACACGTAGAAAAAATATTTGTATTTATTCAATTGAACGAAGAAGAAATTCCAGTGGGAGAATTAGTCAGTAAAGGAAAAAATATTTATTTCAAGTATAATGCTGATTTTGTAAAAAGAGGTTTAGAAATATCACCGATTAAACTGAAACTAAACAATATAATCAATACAAATGATCCCATACCGTTTGATGGACTGTATGGTGTCTTTGCGGATTCCTTACCCGATGGTTGGGGGAAATTATTATTGGATAGAGCTCTAACTTCGAGAGGCGTTATTGTTGATGACATTACAGTTCTGGATCGTTTAGCGTATGTAGGAAGCAGCGGAATGGGTGCATTGACTTATAAACCGGAGTTGGAACAAGAGCAGCTAGAAGTATTTGAAGTTGAACTAGATAAAATTGCAAAAGCCACTCATCAAATTATTTCTGGGACAGCAACCGATGTTTTGGATGATTTGTTTAAACTAGGAGGATCATCAGGTGGTGCTCGTCCAAAAATATTGGTAGGATATAATCTTATAACTCAAAATATCATTGGTTCCAATAAAACGTTGCCCAATGATTACGAGCATTGGCTCATTAAATTTCCCTCGTCGTTTGATCGTCCGGATATAGCAAATATTGAATTTGCGTATTACAAAATGGCTTTAGATGCTGGTATCGAAATGAGCGAGTCCAAACTTTTTCAAGGACTTTCGGGACAAAGTTATTTTGGAACAAAACGCTTTGATCGAATTGGGAATAAGCGATTGCATTTGCATTCTGCTGCTGGAATAATGCACGACAATTTTAGACTGAGCAATATGGATTATGGCGATTTAATGGATTGTGCCTTTCAATTGGAAAGAGATGTTCGTGCTTACGAAAAAATATTGCGCCTGGCTGCTTTTAACGTATTTGCACACAATCGAGATGATCACAGTAAGAACTTTGCTTTTTTAATGGATGCTGATGGAACTTGGAAAGTAGCACCTGCCTATGATTTGACTTTTTCCACTTCGGGACATGGCATGCACAGCACATCCGTTGCTAGAGAGAGCAAAAATCCCACGAGAAAACATCTCATGGAATTGGGGGAATATTTTAATATAAAAGACGCTAATAAAATCATTGATGAAGTGCAAGCTGTTGTTTTCAATTGGGAAATCTATGCAAAACAATGTGATGTGAGCCACGAGTCAAAAAACCGGATTAAAAAAACCATAAATAGCATTAAAAGTTAATTCGGATAAATCAACTTTCGGCACCCATAAAACTGTCAAGTGGCGAAGAAACCCCACCTATTGCCAATAGCTATTATGTAGCATTTTTTATTTCAATCTTGTTTGTTTCACTATCATAGGTCATAGTTAAGTACCTGTCCCAATTCGAAAATTCTTCACAAGTAAATTCAAGTTTTTCGTTGCCCATTGTTTAAATACAATGTTGTCCATTTCTATTGGACTTTCAATAGGTTCTATTTCTTTTATACTTGTTGTAACTTTCTTAATACTGTAGTAGTCTGCAAGAATAAAATCACCATTAGGGGTTGTTGTAAAGTTTTGAAATTGCGGTTGGTCTTCAAACTCTTTCAGTTCGCCGGTTTTTCTGTCAAGCTGATATAAGTAGTCCGATGTTAAAACTAAAACTATTTCTCTGAATTTCGAAACTCCAACTTGCCTTGGGAAGCCACGAAATTGTCCGCACCATTCTGAGTAATCGTCATTGGTAAACTTTATAAAAGTCCAACTTTGAGAATTCCACACACTTTCATTGTCGTAAATTCTTTCCGTGTATTCACCTGAAAATGGTTGACTAATTATTTCTGCTTCGATTATCATAGGTGGTGTCCGTATTTAAAATGCCATATTACGTGTTGGGCGCTTGGCTCAGTGGGGGGGATTTCGGAGCAAAAACTGTCAATACCACAAAAGTTGATGATAAGTAGAATGTTCCATAGACCGCGTCACCCGCCATTGAGCCAAACGACAGTTATGGGCTGCCTTTTTATTCAAATCGATTTTTATTGTCATTTAACCACTGTTTTTCAATGTCCCACAATAGTTCCCATTTACTTGTCATTAGAGTATTGTATAATTTTCTTATGGTTTCAATTTCTTTTGAAAAGGCAGATAGAAAATTCATCGCTACTGTCAACTCTGTGTTGTTTTTTGACAAGATAAACTCAATAGTTCGCTTTTTGGCTACAAGCTCTTTAACTCGTTTTTCAACAAATGGAACTACATGTTTATCGCCATACTTTATTACTCCTTTAAGGCCAAGATATTTCAATTTGCCATTTTCAAGCTTGCTTATGAATAAAGGCAAATAGGACTTGTCTGATAATTTCAAAATTGCTCCCAGTGCTGTCGCTGCAACTTCTTGTTTTTTATGGTCAACTAATTGCAGGAGATACGGTATGCTCTTAGATGTCCCAATAAATCCAATGGTAGAATTTGCATAGGCCAATTGATATTGGTCTGAACTTGTCGTAATGATTTCAATTAATTTATCTTCTGCTTTTGAGTTGTCTGTATTTTTCAAACATTTTATTGCACCGTCTCTGACTAAATGCTTTTTACACGTGGTAAGTGCCAGAATATTGTCAATGTTTATGTCACCTGGAATTTTACTTTTTAAGCATTCTATATTCCATAATATTGTGTATAATATCCATTCTTTTTTCTCAGTTGCGAGTCTGTCAATGCAATATTTCAATATCGTAATTTGTCTTGTATTTGAGTAAATATTGAATAAGATCCAATAAGCATTTTGTTTTAAGCCTTCCTTTTTAGTTTTCTCAATAAAGATCTTTAATTGGTCAATGTATTCAAGATTGTTAATTTGTCTTGCTTCGTCATGTGCTTTTTTAAAAGTCGCATCAGGATTTGATTGTCGTCCGCCACCTGGCATATCTATCATATCATCTGAACGGTCCGCCATTCTTTCTAATAAGTCTTGAAGATATTTGTCCATTGTCGTTGTCTTTTTTAGGGTTGCCCATAACGGTTTACAGCTACTAGAAGTAAGCGATTTCGAATCACTAAACTATCTGCCAGCACTGAACAATAAACGAAGCAAAAAGCTTCATTTAAACACTAAACCGCCAAATTCTTGTGGGTGCTGTTATGCATTCTTATTTCATTCATTGTAACATTTTTACGTCTTTAATTTCTCTTTTCTTGAAAATTCCCAAATTCGAGAAATCACTTGTTTTAAGTAGTCTTGTTGGTTCAAATGTAAAATATACCAACCCGTCTATTTGAAGTGAGTCATTTCGAATTACTGTAACCTTGTCAATTGAAGTCTTGTTCGGATTACGAAGAAGAAAAGCCGGTATTTCTATTTGTCTTAATATTCCTTTTAAAGAGTCCGATTCTATTAACTTAATGTTCCCTTTTAGAAAACCTACTTCATTTTTTTCAGTCGGTAGATTAAAATTTTCTTTTTCAATTCCAATAATTATGAGACTATCTTTGGTTTCTCTAAAGCCTGAAAATTTATATGTCAAATTGTGAGAAGTACCAATTTCATATGAATATAAATCAGTATTGATAATAATTCCTTTGAATTGCGAAATTACTGTTGAAACATATTTCGGAATTCTCGTACCACCTTCTTTTAAACCAATAACAAAAAGAGTGTCTTTGGTCGGATTTCCAATTAAAAAACTAAATGAAATTTTTTCTGCATCTCTAATGTCTAAAGATTCATTTTTATCCAAAATAGTTATCCCGTATGTTGCTCCATCATTTAATGTACTCCAAGCCCCATATTCAATTAAAGTCTTGTCCGAATTTTCGATTCCCTGAATATAAAGTTCTGACAATTCATAACCACGGTGGCAACCAGTCAAAAGCAAAAGTCCAAATATGTAAATTGTGAGTTTCATTCTAGTCGGTCTTTAATCATGACACATAACTTGATTATATACGAAGCTATCACAATCATATTAGTATTGCAAAATAATTATAGAGTACTAAATTTCTCGCATTTACGGAAATTGCAAATTGCGGAACAACATTTAAAAAGACACCTAATATTGATACAACCCTGAGGTCGGGGGGGGGGCAATTCCCCCTTCGCTACAAAGAAAGGTCATCATTATGGTGGCCTATTTTTATGTGATTTTTGTAATTCAAAATAATAAGTTCCGCTCAATTTTGTTAACTTTACGAAGTTTCCGTTTCAATCTACAAAAGCCCAAATATTCTTTTTTGCAAGTCGATTCAACAGACATTTCAAGTAAATTTATATGGAAGAAGTTAAAAACAATAACATCACCGAACAAGTTAAGTTTCTAATCAATCAAAGCAAAATCAAAGTTGCTAATGCTGTAAATACTGAAGTTTCGTGGTTATATTGGCAAGTTGGAAATAGAATAAAACATGAAATATTACAAAATCAACGTGCCGAATATGGTAAGGAAATAATATCATCACTGTCTATTAGTTTGTCGCTTGAATACGGAAGAGGATGGAGTAAGCGGCAATTACATCATTGCGTTCGTTTTGCTGAAGTTTTTTCAGATTCTGAAATTGTGTACACACTGTGTTCACAATTGAGTTGGTCACATTTACGACTCATTATTCCCATTGATGAGCCACAAAAACGAGATTTTTACATTGAAATATGTAAACTAGAAAAATGGAGTGTTAGGGTTTTTCAAGAAAGAATCCAGTCTATGCTCTATGAACGCACAACAATAAGTAAAAAACCAGAAGTCATAATTCAATCTGAATTGGAACTCCTGAGAAAAGAACAGAAAATTAGCCCTAATTTGGTATTTAAAGATCCTTATATCCTTGATTTTTTGGAACTTCAAGACACGTTCTCTGAAAAGGATTTGGAGACATCGATTCTAGCAGAATTACAGCGTTTTATAACTGATCTTGGAACTGATTTTGCATTTCTCGCCCGACAAAAACGAATAACAGTTGATCACACTGATTATTACATGGATTTACTATTCTATCATCGACGATTAAAATGCTTAATTGTAGTTGACTTAAAAATAGGAAATTTTGAAGCATCTTTCAAAGGTCAAATGGAATTATACCTCCGCTATTTAGAAAAACACGAACAGATTGAAGGTGAAAATTCACCCATTGGATTGATCCTATGTTCAGGAAAAAATGAAGAACATATCGAGTTAATGCAATTAGACAAAAGCAATATTCGTGTTGCTGAATATTTAACACTATTGCCTTCAAAAGAGTTGTTAAAACAAAAATTACAACTAGCGATTGAAATTGCTAAGAATCGAATTGAAATTAATGAATAATCATACTATGCAACTCTTCCCCACCCTATGCAGCTTTGGCGCTGCTCAGAAAGTTACCGGCTCTAAACACCTGATTACCAGCATCACAGGAGAAAAAATCTTGCTCGATTGCGGTTTGTTTCAGGGCGAAGGGAAAGATAGCGACGAAATGAATAGACACTGGGGATTCGAACCTCGTGAAATTGATTACGTGATTCTTTCGCATGCCCATATTGACCATACAGGCCTGCTTCCTAAATTAGTAAAAGACGGTTTTACTGGTCCCATTTTTTGCAATTCTGGAACCAAAGACTTGTGCGAAATCATGCTTTTAGATGGTGCGTTTATTCAAAAAAGTGACCTAAAAAGAGTCAATAAGCGACGACTTGAAAAAGGACAACCCACCATTGAGGCACTGTATGACGAAGACGATGCTTTCCAAGCAATTAGCCAAATGTCTGTAGTGGATAACGGAAAGCCTTTTAAAGTGGGAGATTCCACCTGGGTCACCTTAATCTTAAATGCCCATATCCTAGGAAGTGCCGCCATTCATATGAAACTTCTTCCGCTGGAAGGCGATGCCATAACTTTTACTTTTACGGGGGACATTGGACGCGATAGCGACCAAATTTTGGACGGACCTTTCCCATTCCCACAGTCTGACTACATTCTCTGTGAAAGCACCTACGGCGATCGTTTGCACTCTGTTAACGAAGACGTAAAAGATCAGCTATTGAAAATTGTACATGAAACTTGCGTGGAAAAAGGTGGAAAGGTCATTATTCCTGCATTTTCGGTAGATAGAACCCAAGAATTGATTTATCTGTTAGATCAATTGAGCTTCGAAAAAGCACTCCCAACCATACCGGTATATATTGATAGTCCTTTGAGTGTTAAAGCCACAAACATCATGGCAAAACACCAAGAAGAATTCAACCCAGAAATCCTGCAATACATCATTAAAGACGGTAATCCGTTTGATTTTCCTCAGCTGCATTATGTAAGTAAAGTAGAGGACTCAAAGGCCATCAACACTCATGAAGGTCCGGCAATCATCATTTCGGCCAGTGGCATGGCCGAGGCTGGAAGAATCAAACACCACATCATGAACAACATTGAAAACCCCAATAATACCATAATAATTGTTGGCTATGCAACCCCTTACACCCTAGCAGGGCAATTGATTCAAGGAAAAGAAGAAGTGCGCATCTTCGGAGACTTATTTCAAGTAAATGCCAGGGTAGAGCGCATGGGTAATTTCAGTGCTCATGCTGACTATTTGGAAATGATAGACTTTTTGTCTTGTCAAAAAATTGAAGATGTAAAAAAAGTATTTTTGGTTCATGGAGACACCGATGTGATGGATATCTTCGCTGAAAAATTAAAGAACAAAGGCTTCAAAAAAGTCAATAAAATGATTTGGGGAGAACCCGTTGAATTGAGATGAAAAAATTACTCCTAACCCTTTTCCTTGTCATTACCAGTTGGGTCAATGCACAAACTACGAAACCAATTTCTTTCACACCTGACTTAAGCAATCCCAAATTTGAAAAGGGCAAATGGACAGGTGAATTGAATGCTGGAGGCATGTTGTTGGCCATAACTTTGAACCTGTTTAAATATCCCATAGAATCCCCAGAATTAAAATATCAAGCCAAATTAGACGTGCCACTTCAAGGGGTGAGAAATTACGCAGCATCTTCGGTAAAAGTAAAAAGTAGGTCTATTTATGTGAGCTTTGACGGATTCGGGGCTCAATTTGAGGGGGAACTTAAAAACGGTGAAATTCAAGGCAAATGGACGCAAAGCAAATACAGTATTCCACTCACTCTGACCTATGGCTCAGCACCAGAGTTAAAACGTCCCCAGACACCCAAAACTCCTTTTAATTACGTATCCAGAACGGTACACTTTTCCAACCAAAAGGGCACCGTGAGGTTTGAAGGTACATTGACCCATCCCCAATCTGATTCTATAAAGAACTTCCCTACCGCGGTTCTGTTCACCGGAAGCGGACTTCAAGACCGGGATGAGAGTTTTGTGGGACATAAACCGTTCGCAGTGATTGCGCATCACCTTACCCAAAATGGATTTGCGGTATTGAGGGTGGACGATCGTTGCGCAGGACGAAGCGTCTGTGCGCCGGGTTCCAATAATTTCACCACCCAAGAACTCATTGACGATGACGGATATAGCTATGCGCGTTGGGCCTTGGATTCTATTTGCGGAAATCAACCCCTCTTTTTAATTGGACATTCAGAAGGTGGAGCCCTTGCGGCTGGGGTAAATCTCAAATTAAAAAGCGCTGGAGTTGCCAACCAGATTTATTCCATCGGATTGGCGCCTGCATTGGTTAGCGGATTTGAAATCAACGCCTATCAGAACCGGTTGGTATTCGGAAAAGTAGTTTCAGACTCGTTGGTTCTAAATGATTTAGAATATTTGCACCGCGGAATCATCTCTTCCATGTTAGAACAGGGCACTTTTGAAAATTTCGACAGTCTCAAGGTGGTGAAAATCATTGAAACGGAACTAAAACTGGTCTCAAAAAAATCTCGAAATATGGCCAATAAAAGCTTCAAGAAAAATGCAGGAATCCCATTAAAATCTAGTTTAATTCAATCGTATACAAACCCAAAATTAACTTCTGCCTGGTTCAAGGAATTTCTTAAGTTCAATCCGGGTGAATTGTGGTTTGAACTCAATGAGGGCCTGATTCTTCAGGGTGGCATGGACAAACAAGTACCGGCATTTTTAAACAATAGAGCATTGGGAAAGCATGCGGAAAGCTTGATGCATGTGGACAGACCAACTACTTTGACTTATACAGAATTTCAAGGTTTGAATCATCTGTTTCAGCCCTGCAAAACGGGTGATGTTGGAGAGTATGCTCAAATTGAAACCACCATCGATGAATTGGTTTTAACTGAACTCTCCGCTTGGATGAAAAACAGAATGAACTAGAAGTCTATTCTAAATCTTTCTCTGCGCAATTCAGCATAAGGAAGCGGATTTTCGAAGTCTTTTCCGAATTGTTTGCGGTTTTTAACAATCAAAATAGCATCAAAAATGGCGTTTTGCATGCTGAGCGTTTCTGCTTCGCCTTTTCCAGCCAAACTATAGGCGGTTCCGTGATCAGGACTGGTTCTTACTAGAGGCAAGCCGGCGGTGAAGTTCACTCCATCGTAGAATGCCATTGATTTGAAAGGAATCAACCCTTGATCGTGGTACATGGCTAGCACTGCATCAAATTGCTTGTATTGTCCACCTCCAAAAAATGAATCTGCGGGATACGGACCGTAAACCAATCTTCCTTGTTCGAAAACGCTTTTCACTGCGGGCGCAATGATTTCTTGCTCCTCTTTGCCCAATAAACCGTTATCACCAGCATGCGGATTCAATCCCAAGACGGCAATACGGGGTTTAACCAAATTGAAATCTTCGCGCAACGAATTATAGACCAAATCTAATTTGTCTATGATGAGATTTTTACTGATTTTTTTTGCAATTTCTGCAACTGGAACGTGTTCAGTAGCCAAGGCAACTCGTAGATCTTCGCTTTCCAAAAACATGCAGTAATTTTCAACGTTGAATTTCTTGGCTATATATCCAGTGTGTCCAGAAAATCCTTTTTCATGTTCTGCGACGGTTGATTTATCTAAGGGCGCAGTTACCAGAGCATCTAGGTTCTGAGCATCGTCGAGGGCTTTTTGTAAGCTCAACAAAGCTTCTTTTCCTGCTGAAGCAGAAGGCTTTCCCGGTTGTATTTCAAGGGTTTCATCAGAAGATATGACCAAGTTCAACTTACCTGTTTGGGCTTCAGATGCAGACTTCACCAATTGGTACATGGGTTTCTCCAAATTCAAGAGCTTTTTATAAAATGCGAAACTCTTTGGGGAAGCATACAAAATGGGCGTACAGTACTTGAAAATCAAATCATTGGAAAATATTCTGAGAATGATATCGAGTCCTACACCGTGAGGATCGCCTTGAGTAATACCTATTTTTATGTTGTTTTCTGACATTTTGAGGGGCGTTTAACCGTATATACCCAAATTTTTAAATACGGTACTGCAAAATAACGATAAAATCCCGAGTTCATAATCGATGAATCGAGGGAATTCTACCTAATTTTGTTGAAATGGCAAAAATCCGTGTTGGAATAATTTTTGGCGGCCCTTCGAGAGAGCGCGAAGTTTCGTTTGCTGGCGGACGTACCGTATACGACAACCTTGATAAATCGGTATTTGAACCGGTTCCACTTTTTGTTGACAGTTTCGGATCGATGGTGATTTTGAATTGGGAAAACATTTACAAAGGCAGTATCCGCGATTTTTATCCACCGGTAGAATTTCTACCTGAATTGCCTCATGGTTTTCAATTGTATGCAGAGCAGCTTGATTCCGTGTATGACCCAATCAACGGGCATACCGTTAGAATGGCTATGTTAGAAACCATTGGTCAACCCATTGCTCTCGAAGACTTGAAATATGCCATTGATTTTGCATTTTTAGCCTTGCACGGCACCTTTGGAGAAGACGGAAGCATTCAAGGTTTGTTGGAATGGCTAGGTATCCCCTACTCGGGTTCGGGCATTTTACCTTCGGCCATTGGAATTAATAAATCGGTTCAGAAGAAACTTCAATCTCGATCAAATCTGTTTGTCAATCAATTTTCGAGCATCAAACAGGAACAATGGATCAATTCAGATACGGTTGAAAAACATCAATTATTTCAAGAATTGATCAGCCTTTTGGGAGATAACATGGTAGTAAAACCTGCTCACCAAGGTTCGTCTTTGGGCGTAAGTATTTTGAAAGAATGTAATTTTGAGCAGTTTTGCGAAGCCGTTGATTTGGCTTTCTTCAAAACCTTTATGGATCCTGAAGAATTCAAATCAAAACCTGCTGATCAGCAGATTCAGTGGATCAAGGAATTTACTGATTTCAGAAGTGGCCTGGGGTTACCCTTGTGGTTGAATGACCAAAAAGTAATGCGTCCAGATGAGTTATTGAAACTCATTTTACGCGCTGAGGAAACCATCGAATTAAGAGCATTTGACAGTGAATCTGAAGTACTCGTAGAATCTCTGATTGAAGGAAAAGAGTTTTCATGCATCGTGGTGGAGAAAAATTCACGCGACATCATTGCCCTTCCTCCCACCGAAATCAGAAAGTCAGGCGCCCTGTTTGACTACAGAAGTAAATATTTGCCTGGGCTCAGCAACAAGGTGACCCCCATTGAAATTGAAGATGCTTGGATTGATAAAATTCGCAAAGCCTGCTGTGAATTGTATCGCGAACTTGAATTTGAAGTATATGCGAGAATTGATGGTTTTATTTCTTCTTCGGGGGACGTTTTCCTGAACGATCCCAACACCACCAGCGGTATGATGCCCAGCTCGTTTTTCTTTCATCAGGCTGCCGAAATTGGATTGAATCCCAGTCAATTTATATCCTTCATCATTGAAACGTCCCTCAGAAATAGAATTGAAAAACATCCTAACGGTAATAAACACATAGAACTGAAACAGCTCATGTTAGACCTGATTCACAATCCCTCGAAAAACAAAACGAGAAAACGCAGAATTGCGGTTATCATGGGAGGTTACAGTTTTGAACGACACATCAGCATGGAGTCTGGTAGAAATATTTACGAGAAGATCAGTTCCAGCGAAGATTTTGAAGCATTGCCTTTGTTTTTAGCGGGAGATTCTAGTGGATATGAACTCTACAGATTGCCTCTGAATGCCATGTTAAAAGACAACGCCGATGACATTAGAGATAAGGTTTTGAACTTTAAACCTCACCCCGTTTTGTCAAGCATTCAGCAAGAAGCTGAAGGAATCACGCTGAAATACAATCCGTCGGGCGCGCAATTCAAACCAGAAAAAATAACCTTACACGAGTTAAAAAATGAGGTGGAAGGTGTGTTTATAGCCTTGCACGGAAGACCGGGTGAAGATGGAACTTTACAAAAAGACCTGAGCGATTATGGAATTTATTTCAATGGTTCTCAATCACATAGCTCTGAAATCACCATCAATAAATACCACACCAATCAAAAGTTGAAGCAACTGGGATTTTTGGTAGCGCAGCAAAAAATGCTTTCAAAAGTTGAATTTAGCGGCAATCCAACCGAATCAGTAGAAAAGTTGGTTGCAGAATTTGGACTTCCATTGATTGCAAAACCAGCAGATGATGGTTGTTCAGCAGCGGTTCGAAAGATTAAGTCGGTTAAAGAGTTAGAAGATTTCTGCACTTTGATTTTCAGAGATTCTATTGAACTAGATTCAGTGATTTCAGCCCGACTTGGAATTTCCATTTACGATGAACTTCCTCGGAAGTCTGAATTGTTGATTGAGCAGTTCATAGACAAAGGCAATTGTGAACGCTTTTTGGAAGTTACCGGTGGTATGCTTACACACATAAACGAAGATGGAACCTTGAGGTATGAAATGTTTGAACCATCTGAATCATTGGCAGAATCTGAAATTTTGAGTTTGGAAGAGAAGTTTTTGGCTGGAGAAGGACAAAATCTCACTCCATCGAGGTTTTCAAAAGATGCAAAGGAACAGGAACGAATCTCCAACGAAGTCAAAGGCACTTTGGAAAAAGTGGCGCGCGCATTGGATGTGACGGGATATTGCAGAATTGATGCGTTTGTGAAAATTTACAGCGATGGTAAAGTGGAAACGTACATCATTGAAATCAACTCTTTGCCAGGCATGACGCCAGCAACCTGTATTTATCATCAGGCGGCAATAAACGGCTACAAACCGTTTGACTTCATCAAAGGCATTCTGCATTTCGGACAGAAATATCAACAAATTGGAAGCGCACAATAATGTAAATTTGCGGTAGATTATGTCAAATAGTTTCAATCCTTCGAAAAACCTATTGGTAAATATTGGATTTGCTTTAATGGTTGGATTACTTTTACTTTTCATGGCCATCCAAGGTCTGGGTTGGTACACCAACCATAGCGAGAGAATTAAGGTCCCCAAGTTAACCGGAAAATCATTTGACGAGGCCAAGATTGAATTGGATCTTTTAGGACTGAATTGCGTGATTATTGATTCGGTGTACAGCGAGAAACTACCCGCCTTTTCTGTAGTAGAACAAAATCCGCCCATCGATATGGAGGTTAAACCCGGAAGAACCATTTATCTGACTATCAATAGCGGAAACAAACCTAAAATTAAGGCACCAAAGTTGACCGATATGAGCATCACCTTGGCTAAGGCTGTATTGAAAAACAGAGGTTTCGAGTTGGGCAGCATTTCATACACCTACGATGAAATTGGGAACAATCTTGTAGTTGAGCAATTTTATCGCGGTAAAGCTTTAGAAGCAGGCACACTGCTCCCCAAAGGGTCAACCATTGACCTTAAAGTCGCTTCTACGGACAGACAATATCAAACTACTACAGATTCTACTGGAATCATCAACGATGAAGGTGTATCTGAAGATTTTGGTATTTGACCATGGTTCTGATCTTTTTAAAAGATTACAATAAAATTGAGTAGAAACACAATATTTTCAACGAAATTGCGTTAATGCGTGGATACGCAACTGAGTCGTGAGATTGTTTAATTCAACATACCTAGTTAAATCCCTTTTGGGAATTGGACTTTTCATGGGTTTTTCTCCGCTTGTCAAAGCGCAAAATTTGTCCGTTGTTCCAATCATGGAAACTCAAAGGAGCAGATCCATTGAAATACATAAAAATCAATCCATTCTAGCTTGGCAAATTACAGATACATTGAATCTTCCCTTTTTCGAAGACTTTGCTGATAACGAAGGGTTTCCCAGAAAAGAATTTTGGACCGATAAACAGGTTTGGGTAAATAATGGCTTCCCAATGGGAGCTCCCAATCAAAATGTTGCCACCTTTGATCATTTAAATCAGTTTGGCAAGCCCTACAGTTCCCTATCTAAGAATTATTCAGTTTACGCCGATAGTTTAACGAGCCAGCCCATCAATCTTCAATTTTATAAATTAGGAAATACAACATACCCCTACAAATTGACTGATAATGTGGTGTTGAGCTTCTTTTACCAATCCATGGGAATTGGAGATCAACCTGAACCCGAAGATTCCTTGATTTTATTCTTCAAGGGACAAAACAACCAGTGGCATAAGGTTTGGGGTGTATCGGGTCATGCAAGAAAACCCTTTGAAGAGGTTTTTGTATCATTGAACAAGCAGGAGTTTTTCATTCCTGATTTTCAATTTCGTTGGGTTAACTACACAAAAGCAACCGGTAATTTAAATCACTGGCACGTTGATTACATCCGAATGGATAAAAATAGATTCAAAGGATTCAATGATATTGAGGATGTAGGTATTGTGACTGCGGGTACCGGATTGTGCTTTGATTATTCCAACATTCCCTACAGCCATTATAGGTTGAACAAAAACGAAAGTCAAGGAAACGGTGCTTTTGTTACTGTAAGAAATCTAAATGAGGCTGCTACTGTTCAAACGCGTTATTCTTTGAAGGTTTTTAATCAATACCAACAAAAACTATTTGACCAAGATTTTGCCATGAGTTCGAGAAATATTCTTCCCATGGCAGACTCAACGGAACCATTCAACACTCCCTTTTTTGATACCCTTTCAGGTCCTACTCCATTGCTGAGTTACAATTTCTTTATAAATCCTCAAAGTAACGATCTTACCCCCATCAACTACAACACCAAAAAAGACAACAATCGGTACACCCTGAATCATCAATTTCAACCCTGGTATTCCTACGATGATGGATCTGCTGAAGGTGGATTTGGATTGGATTACGCTTATTTAGGAAACATTAAAGGGCAGTTCGCCATGGAGTTCAATACCTTAAGTAATGACACTCTCCGAGGATTGTCTATGTACTTTACCCAAACTAAGGAAGACGTAAGCTTTAGGAGCTTCAAACTTAGAATTTGGAAAAAACTATCACCCATTGGAGGAAAAGACATTGAAGATCAGCTCATTTATGAGTTTCCAGTAGATAGACCCATTTACAGAGACAGCACCAATCATTTTGCTTATTTCTTCTTCGATACTGCCATCTTCCTTCCAAAAGGAACCTATTACGTGGGTTGGCTTCAAAACATGCCTTACATTCTAAATGTGGGCTATGACAACAATTATCGTTACCAAGGAAAAGATCAATACAATCCGCACCTTTTTTATAATCTCTTGGGAAGTTGGGAACGTGCAGACTACAGCATCAAGGGTACTCCAATGATCCGAATGATGTTTGGTGAGCGCGCAAACTATTCATTTTCAACACCTAAAATTGAAAAGCCTACCGTTAGAGCATATCCCAATCCAGCGAAAAACTTTATCACCGTTGAATCGGTGAATGCGGTGGTTTTATCTGTGCATATTCTTGATGCGGCCGGACGTTTGGTGAAAATTGCGGATCAGCAAAACCACATAGACATCAGTTTACTTCCGTCAGGAACTTATTACGCAAAAGTATTTACGGTTGACGGCCGACAAAACAGCGTCAAATTTCACAAACTTTAAGAAATGAAAAGAATTGTAACATTTACAGCCATTGTAAGTGCATTCTTTGTTTTTTCTTGTCAATTTTTTCAATCAAACTCCAGCAGTGAGCAAACTGACTCATTGGCTTTTTGGAATCTGCATGATACCGTTGACTATGTGGGCATGAAAGAATGTCAAACCTGCCATTCCAACGTTCACGAAACCTTCATTCACACGGGAATGGGAAAAAGTTTCGGAGCTGCCACACCCGAAAAATCCAGTGCTCAGTTCCCCTTAAATGGAGAGGCAATCTTGGTATTTAAAGGCGACAAGGCATCCCCCGTGATAAAAGACCCCAAAACCAACCGTTGGTATCAAGCCTTTTGGAACAAGGATAGTTTATTTATTGCCGAACACACCCTAATGGGCGGTCAAATAGTGGGTTCAAGAAAAGAGCATATTCCTTTCATTATTGGAAGCGGACAACACACCAACAGCCATTTCTGGCAGGACGGAAAGTACTTATACCAAGCGCCCCTCACCTATTACACTCAAAAAGGCATTTGGGATTTACCACCGGGATTCAAAGAAAACAATTCGGGATTTTCACGAAAAATTGACGTGGAATGCATGAGTTGCCACAACGCCATGCCTGCAGTGAATAAGAATTCCAAAAATTTCTTCGAAAAGATTCCCTTGGGCATTGATTGTGAACGTTGTCATGGACCGGGTGAACTGCATGTAAATCTGAAAAAACAAGGAATTCTGGTTGATACATCGAAGGAAGCTGACCGAAGCATTGTGAATCCCAAAAGACTATCGTATCAAAGGCAGGTAGACATTTGCCAAAGATGTCATTTGCAGGGGAACAATGTTCTTAAACCCGGCAAGCACTTCGAAGACTTCAGACCCGGAATGAAGTTATCTGACGTGTTTGAAGTTTACATGCCCAAATACCAAAACAACGATTACTTTGTCATGGCTGGGCATTCTGATAGATTTCAGCAAAGTGCTTGTTTCATCTCATCGAACCCGAAAAACACGGAGGTCTATGATAAAAAAGTGAACTTCACTTGCATCAGTTGTCACAATCCGCACGTTAGCGTAAAAGCTACGCGTATTCAATCGTTTAACAATACCTGCAACGGTTGCCATCAAGCTGAGAGTAAAAAGAGTGAATTAAAGGGCTGTTCTCTTTCCTCGAAAAAACAAATCCACCAAAACGGCTGTGTGGGATGCCATATGCCCGGCAGCAGCGCTGAAGACATTCCTCACGTGATGGTGCATGACCACAAGATTCAGCGTCCCCAAAAAACGGGAAACCTAGATGCATCGAAGGGAGCCTTGTTGGGATTACACGCCGTAAACAATAAAAATCCGAAATCAGCAGATCAAATTAGAGGGTACATCAGCTATTTTGAGAAGTTTGACAACAAACCTTTGTATCTGGAAAAGGCAGAGCAAATGTTAGAATCAGAAAATGAGATTGAGGCGCAAATTCATTTGAACTTTGTACAACGTAAATTTAAGGAGGTAGCAGATCTTGCAATGAAAGAAAATGATGCAATCTCTGAATTGAAAGATGCTTGGACAAACTACCGAATTGCCAAAAGTTTTGATGAGTTGAAAATGCTCAATAAAGCACTGCCTTATTACAAAAGCGCCCACGATTTGATGAAATTAGACCTCGATTTTGGATCAGAGTACGCCAATGCATTAATACGCTCCAAGCGACTTCCGGAAGCTGAAACATTGTTAAAATCTCAGTTAAACAGAGCTCAAAAGCATCCATTGACATGGATCAATTGGGGCAGCGTTAACTTTTTAAACAACAAATTGACTGAGGCTAAGCGGGCTTATTTAAAGGTTTTAGAACTGGAGCCCAACAACCAGACTGCGCATTTATTTTTATCGGAATTGTATGACCGAGTGGGTGATCTTGAAAAAAAGCAAGTTCATTTGAAGTTTTTGAATCAAGGGCGTTAAATTTGTGCAACATGTTAGATAAGTTTGGTATCGCTCAGGTAATTGCTCGTGAATTGAAAGACGGGTACTATGTCAACTTAGGTATTGGTATTCCCACGTTGGTGGCCAATTATATACCTGAGGGCATTGAGGTTGTTCTTCAGAGCGAAAATGGACTTTTGGGCATGGGTCCTTTTCCATTTGAGGGAGAGGAAGATCCAGATTTGATTAATGCGGGCAAACAAACCATTACTATGGCAGCGGGAGCATCTTTATTTGATAGTGCCACCAGTTTTGGTATGATTAGAGCCGGAAAGGTTGACTTAACGGTTCTCGGCGCCATGGAAGTGAGTGACCAAGGAGATATTGCCAACTGGAAAATCCCGGGCAAAATGGTAAAAGGAATGGGTGGAGCTATGGACTTGGTAGCATCGGCTAAAAACATCATTGTTGCGATGCAACACACCAACAAGGCTGGAGAAAGCAAGCTCTTGAGGTCTTGTACCCTTCCCATTACGGGTTTAAAATGCGTTAAAAAGGTAGTTACAGAGTTAGGTGTATTTGACATCACAGAGCGCGGATTTGAACTCAAAGAAATAGCCCCAGGCGTTACCATTGACGAGGTAAAGCAAAAGACGGAAGGCCGATTGGTGATAGAGGGCGAAATTCCGGTTGTAAGGCTATAGGTCTTTGGTCTTTGGTCTTTGGTCTTTGGTCTTTGGTCTTTGGTCTTTGGCTAGGCGGCTTTGCCGCAAGTTGAGAGTTGAGAGTTGAGAGCTGAGAGCTGACCGCTGAGAGCTGAGAGCTGAGAGCTGACCGCTGAGAGCTGAGAGCTGACCGCTGAGAGCTGAGAGCTGACCGCTAAACTCTAAACCCTAAACTTATTACAATTCTGAGCGATATTTCTTGTTGTGATTTTTGGCTTGTGTTTCTGAAGATTTGAATTTCTTCAGTGCAAAATAAGCGGCCACAAAAATGATGATGGTCAGCACCACTTCCCATAGAAAAACATCACCTTTAAATGCGTTGATTTCTGCTTGTCGTTGAAGTTGGGCGGCTGTCGAAGTATCGGGATTCACGCTGCAAAATTACGCGAATTTCTTTGTAAATTGCCGGTATGTCAACTTTGAGTTATATTGAAGCAAATCGAGAGCGATTTTTAGAGGAACTATTTGAAATTCTTCGAATTCCAAGCATAAGTGCTGACTCTTCTTATTCAGCCGAAGTCAGAAAATGTGCTGAAAAAGTGGCCGAATTCATCAAATCTGCAGGTGCAGACCACGTTGAATTAGAGGAAACCGCAGGATATCCCATAGTATACGCAGAAAAAATAATTGACCCTAACCTACCTACAGTATTGGTTTATGGGCATTATGATGTGCAACCTAGTGTTCCAAACGAACTTTGGCACACTCCCCCATTTGAACCCACCATCAGAGACGGTAAAATATATGCTCGTGGTGCTTGCGATGATAAAGGACAAGCATTTATGCATGTTAAAGCCTTCGAAACCATGATGCAAACCAATTCATTGGCCTGTAACATCAAATTCATGATTGAAGGTGAAGAGGAAGTTGGAAGTTCGAACCTTGGAACCTATTGCCGCAATAACAAAGAAAAACTCAAGGCCGACGTTATTTTAATCTCAGACACTTCTATGATTGCTAATGACATTCCGAGCATTGATGTTGGTTTACGTGGACTGTCATACGTGGAAGTGGAGGTAACAGGTCCAAACATTGATCTTCATTCAGGCGTTTATGGCGGAGCAGTTGCAAATCCAATCAACGTATTGTGTCAAATGATTGCCAGCATGCACGATGAAAATCGTCATATAACCATTCCTGGATTTTATGAAGATGTGTTGGAGGTTTCTGCTGCTGATCGCGATGCTTTGGCGAAAGTTCCTTTCGATATCAATGAATATAAAAAACACCTAGACATAGAAGATGTGATGGGTGAAGCTGGATTTTCAACTATTGAAAGAACAGGTATACGTCCAACATTAGATGTCAATGGTATTTGGGGCGGTTACATTGGCGAAGGTGCAAAAACCGTTTTGCCAAGTAAAGCATATGCGAAAATATCTATGCGATTGGTTCCTAACCAAACATCTGATAAAATTACTGAAATCTTCCAAAAGCACTTCGAATCTATTGCTCCTAAAGGGGTAAAGGTAAAGGTAACTCCTCACCACGGCGGTGAACCTGTAGTTACTCCAACTGATAGTGTTCCATTCAAAGCGGCGGCAAAGGCCATGTTCGATACATTTGGTAAAGAACCCATTCCAAGCAGGGGCGGCGGAAGTATTCCTATTGTAGCTTTATTCGAAAAAGAATTACAAACCAAAACAGTATTGATGGGATTCGGATTGGATAGCGATGCGATTCACAGCCCTAACGAACACTATGGAGTTTTCAATTACTTTAAAGGAATTGAAACCATACCAAGGTTCTTCCACCATTTCGCTGAATTAAACAAGTAATATGGCGCTGCTTGACGGGGAAGTTTATGAAGCATATCGGACAGAATTACTGAACCGATACCGTCAGTTGTTGCGCACCCTCGGAAACCGAATCACCAAGGAAAAGACGGCCAAAATCAGAGAAGCTTTTGATTTTGCAGCCCGCGCGCACGAAGGAACCTTCCGAAAAAGCGGTGAACCGTATATATTCCACCCATTGGCAGTTGCTCAAATTGCTGTGGGTGAATTGGGACTTGGATCAACGTCAGTAATATCAGCGCTTCTTCATGATGTGGTTGAGGATACTGACGTTACTCTTGATGAAATTGAACGTCGATTTGGACCGAAAGTGGCTGATATAATCAACGGATTAACCAAAATTTCTGTTGTATTTGAAGCCGTCGATAATTCCAGCATCCAAGCGGAGAATTTCAAAAAAATGCTTCTGACCCTTGGCGAAGATCTTAGGGTGATACTCATCAAATTGTGTGATCGACTCCACAATATGAGAACGTTAGGGTCAGTTTCAGAAAATACCAAACTGAAAATTGCTTCGGAGACCATGTATATCTACGCTCCATTGGCACACCGACTGGGTTTGAATGCCATCAAAACGGAGATGGAAGATTTGGCATTAAAATTCACGGACCCATCCGTGTATAGAGAAATATCATCAAAGATTGCAGAATCAAAGCTCAGTAGACAACGTTATATTCGGGAATTCATAGAACCTATCAAGGAAACCTTGAATGCCTCTGGTTTGAATATTCATGAAATAAAGGGTCGCCCAAAAAGTATTTATAGCATCCATAAAAAGATGCTAAAACAAGGCATTCCCTTTGAGGAAGTTTACGATGCCTTTGCCATTAGAATCATTGTAGATTCTCCCATTAATCAAGAAAAAACAGACTGCTGGCGTGTATACAGCATAATATCAGATAGTTATCAAACTCACGAATCTCGTCTTAGAGATTGGTTGAGCAGACCCAAAAATAACGGATATTCAGCATTACACACAACTGTTTTAGGTCCAAAAGGAAGGTGGGTTGAGGTGCAAATTCGTTCCAAAAGGATGGATGAAATTGCGGAACGCGGACTTGCTGCGCATTGGAGATATAAAGCCATTCATAATGAAGATGTTCCTCCTACTCCACAAGATCAAGCCTTTGATCATTGGTTAGATGCTGTAAAAGAAACCTTAGACAACAATGATTTATCAGCCCTTGATTTGGTCAATGAATTCAAGAATACCCTGCTTGGGGAAGATATTTATGTATTTACACCCAAAGGAGCTGTTAAATCGTTCCCAATGGGTTCTATTGCCCTTGATTTTGGATTTTCCATTCACACCGAAGTAGGATTAAAAACGCTTGGCGCAAAAGTCAACAATAAACTCGTTCCTATCAGTCATGAGTTAAAAAATGGAGATATCGTTGAAATATTAACTACCACCAAATACAGGGCAACTCAACATTGGTTGGGTATAGTAAAAACAGGACGATCTAAATCAAAGATTCGTGAATTTCTGCGAGACGAAAAAACCAAACAATCAGGTAGAGGAAGACAAATCATGGAACGCATGTTCCAAAAGCACGCAATAAATTTTACCGATAAGAACATAAAATTACTCAATAAACACTACGGTTATACTCATAGTAGCGAATTCTTTCATGCGGTTGCCGATGGGCAAATTAGAATGAACAAAGAGTTGCTCTTGGAAATTCTACAAAAAGACAAAAACAAAGATTCGGTAGTTCCAACTACTAAAGATGGGGTAAATAAATCCCCAGAAAATATAAGAAAAAAAGCAGCTCAAATTGTTTTTGGCGAAGATTATGACCTACCGTATTCTTTAGCAAGATGTTGTAATCCGCTGCCTGGCGAACCGATTTTTGGATTTATCACCGTGGGTGAAGGAGTAAAGATACACCGTACCACATGCCCCAACGCTTCCAAACTGATGAGTCAATATGGCTATAGAATCATTCCTGCCACGTGGAGATCAGTTTACGAAACAGCCTTTGATGCACATATTTCTGTAAGAGGTATTGATGACGTAGGTATTGTAAGCAAGATAGCTGATATCATCTCAAAAGATATGGAAGTAAATATGAAAAGCATCAACATCAAAGCCCATGATGATGGTACTTTCGGCGGACAAATAGAAGTATTGGTTAGAAACTCAGAAGATTTACAATTGCTTTGCGACCGAATAAAAAGTACACATAAACACATTGAGGTAAGCAGAATTGAAGGCAAATAAAAAGGCCACCCTTTTGAGGCGGCCTTTCATCATGAGATCTTTTAATACTATCCTTACAAAAAATTAGCCTTCCAAAGCGGCAACACCACCCACGATTTCTGAAATTTCGCGTGTAATGGCTGCTTGTCTGGCTTGGTTATAAGCTAGTTTCAATGCTTTAAGAAGTTCTCCTGCATTTTCAGTGGCTTTGTCCATCGCTACCATTCGAGCACCATGTTCTGATGCTAAAGAATCTAAAATGGCTCTTAAAACTTGTGTTTTCAAACTGCGAGGAATCAAATCTTCCAAGATGGCTACTTTTGAAGGTTCAAAAATATAGTCTGACTGAACGTTTTTGTTTGACACTGCTTTTGCAATAGGCAATAAAGGTTCATTCTTCAATATTTGAGTGGCAGCATTCTTGAACTGATTATAAATCACTTCCACTTTATCCGTATCCCCAGACAAAAATTTGTTAATCAAGGTTTGAGCGAAGGCAAAAACGGATTCCGAATTGGCAGTCAACAACAAACTCACGTGTTCGGTATTCACTGAATAGCCTAAACGCTTTAAACTTTCTGCACCTTTTTTACCGATACAAAGAAGTTCAACCTTGTTATTCTTCACCAATGAGGAATAATCGTTTTCCAACAAAGCTCTTGTGCGCTTTACCACATTCGCGTTGAAGGCACCGCATAAACCACGATCACTAGTTACTACAACTAAAGTGACTTTTTGAAGCTCCCTTTGATGGAAATAGCCAGCCAATTTTTCATCGTCGGCACTTTCTTGAAGATTCGACATGATGCCTTGCAATTTCAAAGAATAAGGGCGCATACGAACAATTGCATCGCTCGCTTTACGCAATTTCGTTGCACTCACCAACTTCATAGCTTTGGTTATCTGCTGTGTGCTGATGGTAGACGAAATTCTTGCTCTGATTTCTTTTTGATTCGACATGATGGTTCGAAATCTTTAATTAAGCTGAATAATTCTTAGCTAATTCTGCGCCTACAGATTCAAGAACTTTGGTAACATTATCATCAATCTTACCGGACTTCAATGAATCTAATACGTCTTTGTGTTTATTTTCAAGATATTCAACGTAAGCAACCTCAAACTCGCGAACACGATTTACAGGAATAGTACGCAACAAGTTTTTAGTACCTAGGTAAATCATTGCAATTTGCTTTTCAACCGTTTGAGGGCTGAACTGAGCTTGCTTTAACATTTCTACGTTACGTGAACCCTTATCAAGTACAGACTTAGTTGCAGCATCTAAATCAGAACCGAATTTTGCAAACGCTTCCAATTCGCGATACTGAGCTTGGTCTAGCTTCAAAGTACCTGCTACTTTCTTCATAGACTTGATTTGAGCATTACCTCCCACACGTGATACAGAAATACCTACGTTAATTGCAGGACGAACACCTGAATTAAATAAGTTAGATTCCAAGAATATCTGTCCGTCAGTAATAGAAATTACGTTTGTTGGAATGTATGCCGAAACGTCACCTGCTTGTGTCTCAATGATTGGTAATGCCGTCAAAGATCCACCACCTTTAACTTTACCAGCTAAACTAGCAGGAAGGTCATTCATTTTTGAAGTGATTTCATCGTTGGAGTTCAACTTACAAGCACGCTCCAAAATACGGCTATGCAAGTAAAACACGTCACCAGGATAAGCTTCACGCCCTGGAGGACGACGCAACAACAAAGATACCTCACGGTAAGCTACCGCTTGTTTTGATAAATCATCATAAACAACCAATGCGGGTAAACCTAAATCACGGAAGTACTCTCCTATTGCACAACCTGACATTGGAGCAAAGAATTGCAATGGAGCAGGAGCTGAAGCAGGAGCTGATACTACAACAGTGTATGCCATTGCACCATTTTCTTCCAACGCTTTAACTACTTGCTTTACGGTAGATTCTTTCTGTCCACAAGCTACATAAATACAATATACGGGTTTTCCAGCTTCGTAAAATTCTTTTTGATTGATGATGGTATCAAGTGCAATGGCCGTTTTACCTGTTTGACGATCACCGATGATTAACTCACGCTGTCCACGTCCAATAGGAATCATAGCATCAATCGCTTTAATACCCGTTTGTAAAGGCTCAGTTACTGGCTCACGGAACAATACACCTGGTGCTTTGCGCTCAAGGGGCATTTCAAACATTTCACCTTGAATAGGACCTTTACCGTCAATAGGTTCTCCTAACGCATTAACAACACGTCCAAGCATTCCGTGTCCTACATTCAATGAAGCGATTTTATTGGTTCTTTTAACTTTATCACCTTCTTTGATGTTGGTACTGCTACCCATCAAAACCGCGCCCACATTGTCTTCTTCAAGGTTCAAAACTACGGCGCGAACACCGTTTTCGAATTCAACAAGCTCACCACTTTGAACTCCGAAAAGTCCATAAATACGAGCAATACCGTCTCCTACTTGGAGTACAGTACCTACTTCTTCTAAACTTGCAGCACTGCTAAAACCTGAAATTTGGTCTTTTAAGATGCTGGATACTTCGTCTGGCCTGATTTGTGACATAATGTTATGCGATTTGAAGTTCTTTTTTAATTTTTTTGATTTGAGTAACTACCGTATTATCGTAAATCTTTCCGTCAAACTCTACGGTAAGCCCACCAAGTAGTTCTTTTTCTACTTTGGTAGTAAGTTCAACTGATTTTGCTTGTGTTTTCTCAATAACGTAAGACTCAATTTGTGATAAAACTGTTTTATCTAATTCTACCGCTGAAGTAACTTCAACCGAAACAATTTGATTCTTGGTATTGAATTGTTTTAAAAACACCTTACCCATAGCAGGTATATACGCTTCTCTGAATTTGGAAATCATCAATGCGTATAAGTTACGGGTTAATTCATGAGACGAAGCGAAGATCTTATCAATAGCTTCTTTTTTCATAGACATTTTGTACAGAGGACTTTCAAGAAACACTTCTAATTCTCTGCTTTCTTTTGTCAAATGGAGCATATGCTCAATATCTTTCTTCACATCATTCAACACGCCCTTTTCAACAGAAATGTCAAACAAGGCTTTCGCGTATCTTGATGCAATTTTATATTCTGACATAATCCTTTATGCAGTTGCTTTTTGGGTTAAATCAGTTAAATGGTGAGCTATCAGCTTTTGCTGGGCTTCGTTGTTTTCAAGTTTATCTGAAACTAATTTTTCGGCGATTTGAATAGAGAAATTTGCCACTTCTTTCTTCAATTCATCCATTGCTGCGTGTTTCTGCTTACTTATTTCGTCGTTAGCACGAGCAATGAGCTTTTTAGCTTCATCTTCTGCGGTGATTTTTGCTTCGCCGATGATTTTCTCGCGAATTTCACGAGCTTCTTTCAACATAGCATCACGTTCAGAACGAGCTTGTGCTAAAAGCTGCTCGTTTTCACCCTGCAATCTAGCCATTTCAGCTTTCGCTTGCTCTGCTTGAGTTAGTGCATTGTGAATCGTTTCCTCACGTTCTGAAATTGAATTCAAGATGGGTTTCCATGCGAATTTACGCAAGATGAACAACAGGATGGAGAACGTAAGTCCCATCCAAAATACTAAACCTATTGCGGGTGTTACTAATTGCATTTTTTTAATTTTTTTAAAAAATCGGGGACCTTTTTACAGTCCCCGATGGATATCTTACAAGAAAAGAATCAACAAACAAACTACGATTGCGAAGAATACAGCACCTTCGATAAGAGCTGCTGCAACAATCATATTTGCACGAATGTCACCAGTAGATTCTGGTTGACGAGCAATTGATTCCATTGCACTCGCACCAATTTTACCGATACCAATACCAGCAGCAATAGCTGACAATCCAGCGCCGATAGCGGCACCCATTTTGCTGTAAGCAGCTGCTAAGTCTGCTGCTTGAAGAAGCGTGTTCATTAAACTCATATTTATTTTATTTATGTGTTGGTTTTAAATTTTTTCGTGATGATCTTCTGCGTGATGGTGTTCTTCAATCGCCATTCCTATGTAAATAGAGGTCAATAACGTAAATACAAATGCTTGTAGAAACGCCACCAACAACTCCAACATGCTCATGAAAACAGTAAATGCCACACTCAGCGGACTTACAGCGTAACCCAAATTTGGATTCATTGCACCAAAAATGAAAATCAAACTGAAAAATCCAAGTATGATAATATGTCCGGCTGTGATGTTTGCAAATAAACGCAACATCAAAACAAATGGCTTAAGAATAACCCCTAAAATTTCGATAGGTATCAAGATGATGTACATCAAAACTGGTACATCTGGCATAAATATGTGCTTCCAGTAGTATTTATTACCATTTAAGTTAACAGTAATGAAAACCACCAAAGCTAGAACCATAGTAACTGCGATGTTACCTGTTACGTTAGCCCCACCAGGGAAAATTGGAATCAAACCGAAAAGGTTATTTACAAAAATAAAGAAGAAAATAGATAACAATAAAGGAACAAACTTATGTGCTTTGTCCCCCATCGCTGGTTTTGCAACATCATCTCTGATGAACAAAATCAAGGGCTCGATAAGGTTGTAAAATCCTTTAGGGGCTTGTCCTGGGCGTGAAGTGTAATGTTTAGACATTCTGATGGTCACCACAATCAAAAACAATACGGCTACCATCATAGCTGCAACATTCTTGGTGATTGAAAGATCATAAATGGTTTCAGTGTTTGTTTCGACTTCCCAAACTATATGTCCATCATGCAACATAAAACCTTGAAAAGGCTCGTGACCGTGATGAAAGTTTGCAGAAGAGAAAATAGTTAAGCCTTTAGAAGATGTATATAAAATTACAGGCAAAGGAATAGAAACAGCGTGTTCACCTTCACCCCATAAATGCCAATCATGTGCATCACCAATATGCTCCATGATCATTTTACCTGGATCGTATTTTGCGTCTTCTGCATGAGCAGCTTCCGAATGTTCTGAAGTTTCCTCATGAACTGAAGCTTCAGTTCCATGAACGTGACCGTTGTGGCTACTATCAGAAACAGCGATAGTGTGTTTTGCTACATTTTGTGCTGCATGATTTTCGGGATTACCCCAAGCCAAATTGGCTACAAAAAACAAGAATAAGGGGAGAAATAATAACTTCCCGAAAAAAGCACTTTTCACAACGTATTGATTATCAGACATTTGGTTATTTTTTGGCTTGCTTCGAATCGGGGCGCAATTTAGAATACATTTTAGACATTTCAAAGAAAAGAAAGAAAAGAAAACTTGAAATAAAGACAAGAATAAAACCAAGATCTACTTTCCCTAAATTGAAAAGACTGATTCCTAAGAAAATAACCATTAAAAACAAGCGAATCATAGAGCCAATCATCACACGACGGATGGATTTTTTAGGATCACCGCCATCGTTCTGAATGAAGCGATGAACCACAGAAAAAACAACCAAATTATAAACAACGGCTAAATAAGCCAAGGGCGTTAATGGATAATTCATGATGTTTTGAGCGATGGCAGCGCTGATGAGCAATAAACCTGCCACCACTGATATTCTTTTCTCGTAACTGTTCATGGTGTTATTTTATTTGTTTGATTGATTTAAAACCTTGGTAGAGAGCAATACTTAATCCAAGCAAGACCCCAACAACGGTAAAAATCTGAAAATCTATAATTTTATATGTGTCAATATATCTTCCTAAAAAGGTAAAAATCAATATGGTTGCAATCATTTGAAATGCCATGCTAGCAAACCTTAAAAATCCAAGATTGCTTTTCACCGACATATACGGGTCAATCGTTATTCTGAGAATGTTGCGTTGATTTAATGGAACCCATGCTGCATTTACCGTTGAACTGGGCGCCTTGTTCAATGATGATCTGTTGAGTTGCAATATCACCGGTAACATTTGATTTGCCGTGAAGCACAGTAGTCTTATCTGCAGAGATATTGCCTAATACCTCTCCTGATATATTGATATCTCCCGCAATGATGTGGCCTTTTACCTTACCTGACTCACCTATAACCAGTTTCTGACCTACTTCCACATTGCCTTCTACATGACCATCAATGCGAATGTCACCATTGCAAACAATGTTGCCTTTGATTACGGTACCTGAACCTATGAGATTCAGAAGAGTTTGGCCTGCAACGGCTGGCTTAGCTTTTGAACTTCCCAACATGTTCTGCAAAGATAATCAATTATTAGCAGGATTTTGACGTTGAGAAGTAGAATCGTAAAGGCTTTCTTTGCCCGATAAGAGGTTGTTTAGGACTTCTGCTTTGGAATTTCTAATTTCCACTTGATTTTTCAATACGTCGAGTTGCTCATGCAACTCTAAAATTTCACTTCGAGCAGAACTTGGCAATTCCTTGGGAAGTAAATTCTGAACAGGGGTATATGCAAATATCCAATAGAAAACCAAAGAAAATAAGATCAATAGTCCACTAAAAATACTCAAAACATTAAGCAAAGTGAGTCGCACCGATGCAACTTCTGCAAACGACTCATCATTTATTAAAACAAAACGATGTTTGTTACGAAGTTTAGAGATAATTTTGCTGCGTTTGCTTTTCATAACCCTCAGTGACCAATATTTTTTCAAAAATATCGTTTTCTACAAACAAATCTATGCACTTAAAAGGTAAGTTTACCTACAAATCAATATTGATAGCCCTTTTCATTTTTGGAGGATATTCTTGTAAAAATGAAAATGCTTGGGCATACAAGGAGTGGCACAATACCCTTGCGCACTACAATAAATACTTCAATGCAGAGCAAAACTGGCTAACCACTGTTGAAACAGTTAGAGATGCTTACAAAGAAGATTTTAGACAACCCATTGAACTTTTCAATTACGGAACCTTAGAATCTTTACAATCTAATTTAGCTGCCATGGACGATGTTATCAAGAGGTCTAGCACCATGATTGATAAACACCCCAAAAGCCGCTGGGTAGATGACGCTTATTTGTTGACTGGGAAAGCTTACCTATTTAAAGGAGACGCAACTGCAGCCATCAATATTTTTGATTTTGTTAACAGTCAATACCCTGATCCTGAGATAAAATTTCTGGCTAAACTATGGACGGTTAGAGCGTTGATGTTAAAAAACAAAATTGTTGACGCAGAAGCACTGGCTCTCAATATTTCAGAAAGTCCAGAGCTACCAAAGAAACTGAAACCTCTAGCTCAATTTACTTTAGGAGCCGTTTATCACAAAGAAAAAAAGTACCATCTGTCGCAAAAATTGTTGAGAGAAGCTCTACCCTTCCTAAAAAACAGGATGGATAAATATAGAACTTATTTTGCTTTAGGACAGGCATACCAAGCCACCGAAAACTACAAACAAGCCGAACTGTTTTACGGAAGAATTCCAAGATTCAATCCCCCCTATGAAATTGCTTTCAACGCACAAATTGAGCAGGTCAGCATTCTCAGTGTAAAACAAAAAAACTATCTGAAGGCCAATAAAATCCTTCAAAACATGCTCAAAGACGATAAGAATTTGGACTTTCGCGGACAGATTTACTATCGTATAGCGTTGAATCAAATCAATGCAAAGCAACCCAATTTAGCCTTAAATACCTTAAAAACTTCGGTTCAATTCTCTAAGACAGATAAAACCCAACTGACCTCTTCCTATTTAAAATTGGGAGACCTGTATTTTGAGCAGAGGAACTTTGAGACTTCGGGATTGTATTACGATAGCGCAATGAAATCTTTAGATGAAAAACATCCAGACTTTGAAGCAATAGCTTCAAAAAATGAGATTTTATCTGACTTGTTAGAGCATTTATTGAGAATAAGAAACAACGATTCCCTGATTCGAATGGTCAACGATGACAATTTCAGAAAGGATAAAATCAGGCAGGCAAAAAAAGCCGAAAAAGATTTGGCTGATAAACTACAAGCCGAAAAAGAACTACAAGCGCAAAAAAACAACGGCAATAACAGCGTGATGCCTGGAGGAATGCCCTCTCCTACTATCAACAGCGGCGGTGGCGGAAGTAGTTTTCCTTTTTACAATGTAGTCACTCGAAAAAATGGCATCAACGAATTCAATAAAAAATGGGGTTCTAGAATTAACCGTGATTTCTGGAGATACAACGTTAAATCAACGGAATTAGCCAATGCGAGCACTCCTCAGAATGATAATAACAATACCAATAATACGGATCCTTCCAAAAGTCAAGCCGAAAAGAACACCATTGATTCTGCCCTATTAAAAAATGTTCCCGAAGACGAACGCAAGTATTATGCAGATCTTCCGTTCGATGCTAAAAAACAAGGACTCATGAAGCAAGAAATTGAAGTGTCTTTGTTTGAATCTGGAGGAATCTATGCCAATAGGCTTCAAGAATTTCAGCAAGCCATCAATCAGTTTGAATATCTCATTAAAACCCATCCTAATAGCGCATACAAACCTCAAGTATTTTACGAATTATCTAAACTTTACCGTTTGGTTTCTGATTCGAATAAATCTAACTCCTGTAAAAGTCAGTTAAAATCGGAGTATCCCAACAGTATTTATGTAAAAATGATTGAGAATCCGGGAGCTAACTTGGAACAGGAATCAACAGAAAATAGCAATAAAATAATCATACAAAGTAGTTACGATACTTTGGTGGTTTTATTTCAAAATCAACAATACAAGCAAGCGTTAGAATACAAATTGAATACCGACAAGTTGTATTCTGGCAATGCTTTACAACCTCGATTTGACTTTATTTATGCCATGTGTATGCTCAAAACGGAGCACCCTAAGGCCATGTCATATTTCGAACAAATTGCCCAAGATTATCCCAATACCGATGTTGCTGAACGCGCTTCCAACTTAATCAATGCGGTAGAAAGACGTAAAAATCCGACAAAAGACAGCGGTAATGCCCTTGCATCTGGGTTGTATCTAAACGACCTCCCAAATAACCCCATGATGTGTATCATGTTCATTCCCAAAGGATCAAATTCCAATTTGATCAAGGCCGGAATTAATGACTTGAACAACAAAGAATTTTCTTTTGACGAACTGATTGTGGGAAGATCTATTCCTATTTCCAATGGGAGTTTGATTCTGATTGAGAATTTCCCTAACCTCCAAAAAGCAAAATTCTATCAACAATATTTGGCTAAACAGCAAGAATATTTTGCTTCCAAAGGACTTTTTGAATTCGAAATAGCCACCATCAGTAAAGACAATTTACAACGCTTGGTTGCCAACATGAATTGGAAGGCATACCTTGATTGGTTTAAGATGCAAAATCCGTAATTTCGTGCATCCATGCGCGAGTTTAAATTCATTCGGGTTATCTGGTTCTCTTTATTGGGAATCATCTTGTTTTCATTGCTTTTCTTTTTTTCCATTGCCAAAGGTTTTTTAGGTGAAATGCCCCAAGTTGAAGACTTAGAACATCCTAAAAATGCTCTAAGTTCTGAAATCATTGGCGAAGACGGAGTAGTTATTGGTAGTTTTTTCTTGGAAAACAGAACCAATATTGAATATTCTGAGTTGAGTCCGCACGTAGTGAATGCCTTGATTGCTACCGAAGACATTCGTTTTTATTCTCATTCGGGTATTGATCTTCGGGGGACATTGAGAGCGGTTGCTAGTTTCGGAACAGACGGCGGGGCGAGTACCATCACTCAACAATTATCCAAGAATTTATTCAGCCGGTTTGAACGTCCATCCAATAAATTGGGCCGAATCATGCAAAAATTCAAGGAATGGGTGATTTCTGTAGAACTTGAAAAAAGATACACCAAAAATGAAATTTTGGTCATGTATTTAAATACAGTTCCTTTTTCTGGAGTATCATTCGGAATAGACGCTGCCTCCAAAGAATTCTTTAATAAAACTCCAAAGGAACTAAATGTAGAAGAAGCGGCCGTTTTGATTGGCATGTTAAAGGCCAATCATAGATATAATCCCAAGTACAATCCCGATAACTCGAAAAATAGAAGAAACACGGTTTTAGGGCAAATGAAAAAATACGGGTATCTGACTAATGACAGCTTGGAATTACTTAAGGCCTTACCCATAAAACTAGACTACAGACCCACATCCTCTCAAGGAATAGCTCCTTACTTTAAAACCGAATTGGGCGAATATTTGAAAAAATGGTGCAGTGAGCGGGGATTGAATCTATACAGAAGTGGATTGAAGATTTACACCACCATCAACAGCGAAATGCAAAAGGAGGCTGAAAAAGCCGTTCAAATGCACCTCACCGAATTCCAAAAGAAATTTGACAGAAGCTGGGGCAAAGACAAGCCTTGGAGATATATTACTGACAGAAAAGTAATTCCTGACTTTATTGAAACTCATATGCGAAGAACCGAACGCTATCAGTCTTTGAAAGAAGAATTTGGTGGCGATGAAAAACGCATTTGGGCTGAATTGAAGAAACCCATCAAGATGACCGTTTTCTCTTGGAAGGGCGATAAAGACACCGTCATGAGTCCTTATGATAGTATGGCTTACATCAAGAAAATCTTGCATGCAGGGTTCATTGCCATAGATCCAGAATCAGGTCAAATTAGAGCTTGGGTAGGCGGAATCAATCACAAATATTTTAAATACGATCACGTAAATATCAGAGCCAAACGTCAAGTAGGTTCAACATTCAAGCCGCTGGTATATGCAACGGCTATAGATATCAATAAATTTACCCCTTGTACCGAATTCAAGAGAGAAAGAACCACTTTCTATTCGGGTGGACAAGAATGGTCTCCGAGAAATTTTGACGGAAAAGAAGGCGGAGTTTGGACCATGTGGAAGGGTCTAGCATTATCTGACAATTTAATCACCGCACAAATCATGAAATCCTTGGGTGACGATGCCCCTGATTTAGTGGTTCAATTTGCCGAAAGGTTGGGTATAGAAAAAGATAAAGTTCCTCATGTTCCTTCCATCTGTTTGGGAACCGTTGAACTTTCACCCTTCGAAATGGCTTCTGCTTATACGGCGTTTGTGAATAGTGGTCTTTGGGTTCAACCATCATTCATCGTAAGAATTGAAGATAAAGACGGTAACGTCATTGAAGAGTTTGATAGTCCGAAACACGATCAAGTATTGAGTGCTGAAAAGGCTTATATCATGACTCATTTACTTGAAAGAGTTGTACAAAGAGGTACGGCCTTTGGAATGACCGGCCGCTTTGGAATTGAAGGAAGTGTGGGCGGAAAAACAGGTACCACGCAAGGTGCTGCCGATGGTTGGTTTATTGGTGTAACCAAAAACTTGGTTTGCGCTACTTGGGTAGGAGCTGATGATCCAACAGTAAGAGTTCGAACCAGCGCCTTAGGACAAGGTTCGCAGATGGCTATGCCTGTGTTTGGATATTTCATGAGCGGGATTCAAAAAAATCCCAAAATCAAATACAAAGCCAATGCATTCGACATTCCCGCGAATTTCAATCCCGCCCTTTTTGATTGCACGAAAAAGGCCGATTTAGATTTTGACCCAAGCAGAACGCTTGAAATTCAAGGACTAGGAGATTAATGCAATTAATTGTGAAATTATCTTATTTCTTTGTATCTTTGCAGTCCTTTTAACAATACGATATTGATATGAAAGCAGATATACATCCTTCAACCTACCGCAAAGTGGTATTTAAGGACATGAGTTGTGATTACTCATTCTTGACTCACAGTTGTGTTGACACCAAAGAATCCGTAGTTTGGGAAGACGGTAACGAATACCCCTTGTACAAATTAGAGATTTCTTCTCAGTCACACCCTTTCTACACCGGTAAGCAAAACTTGATAGATACAGCAGGACGTATCGACAAGTTCATGAAGCGTTACGGCAAGAAATAAGACTATTCATCAATTAAGTTTGATCATTGAGAGGTTGCCCAAAAGCAACCTCTTTTTTTTGACTATTTTTGTCCCATGAATATTTCGTTTTTCGAAGATCTCCAAGATCGATCCTTATTCCCACTCACCTTAACTCGCCCCGCCGCTCACCTTCGTATTGGCATTATGACCATTGCCGGAAAGTGGATTCACAGGCTGTATGCGTCTTCTTGGGGATTTGAAACGCGCGAATATTTACAACCAAAATTCCCAACCTTGCAGTCTCCCGCTGATCTCAGAATCTCTGGAAATACACTCCCCACCCCTGCCCTAGTTCAAGCGGTACTTGCTTTAACTGCTGACCAAGCTTTGGTTTCTTCCGAGGGACAATTAATCGCGGTAAGGTCATCCAACAGCAGCATCAATGCATCAGACTACACGAATCAAGTGGTTTTTTCAGATTCGTTTAGCACCGTTAAACGTCCCTATCAAATCTTCAAATGGAATGCACAAGAAATTACCTTAGACTTTGACTTCCTGACTCAAGGAAGAACCTCTATTGAAATTTCAGCCACTAACCAAATCATTGGTAAATACCCCATTTTCTTCGAAGAGGGCGCAAAAGCCGAATGCTGTATTTTCAACACTCAAGATGGCCCGATTTACATTGGCAAAAATGCTCAGGTAATGGAAGGCTCCATCATTCGAGGTCCATTTGCCATGGGCGAAGGCAGCAATGTGAAACTAGGTACTAAAATTTATCCAGGAACTTCTCTAGGTCCTTACTGCAATGTGGGTGGAGAGCTCAACAATGTAGTCATGCACGGTTATTCCAACAAAGGCCACGACGGCTTCCTAGGTAACGCCGTGTTGGGTGAATGGTGCAACATTGGTGCAGATACCAACTGTTCAAACCTTAAAAACACCTACGAAGAAGTAAAAGTCTGGAACTACCAAAACGAACGTTTTGATAAATCTGGCGAGCAATTCTGTGGACTCATTATGGGTGATCACAGCAAATGCGGAATCAATACCATGTTCAATACCGGCACGGTAGTGGGCGTTGGATGCAATATTTTTGGAGCGGGCTTTCCACGCCAATTCATTCAAGACTTCAGTTGGGGCGGTGCTCAAGGAATCGAACCCCACAAAATTCCACAATTCGAAAAAACCGCAAAGCTTGTCATGCAACGCCGCGGCAAAGAATACACCGACACAGATCAGAACATCATGCGCTATATTTCTGCAACGTTTGGGGTGGGATAATCGGTTGTCGGTTGTCGGCCGATCACCGATCACCGATCACCGATCACCGATCACCGATCACCGATCACCGATCACCGATCACCGATCACCGATCACCGATCACCGATCACCGATCACCGATCACCGATCACCGATCACCGTTTCCCAAACCCAACATTCAACACCATCCCTAATAAAACCAAAAACATACCAGCAAATTGGTAGAAATTGTAGGTTTCTTGAAACAAGGTGATGCTGAAAAAGGTGCCCCAAATGATGCCCGCGTAGCTGATGCTAGACACTAAGCCGGTGTTCGACTCTTGATAAGCGCGGGTCATGAAAAATTGGCCAATTTGGGTGAAAATGCCGGTTAATAGCAACCACATCCACTGCGGCGCAGTGGGCATAAACCAAGTAGAAATCCCGGTAAAGGGAGCAATCAGAGAAATGGGTATGGTCACCAAGGGGAAATATAGAACCACGACGTTGGGATTTTCAATGCCCTTTAGTCGTCTGATGGTGTTGTAAGCGAAAGCTGAAAACACAGCACCTCCAAACGCAGATGCAAGTCCCAAGGGAGTAATGGATCCGGCAATGTGGTGAAACTTAAGGGTGCCATTGTGGAATTCGTGAGCTACTTCTGAAGTGAGTAAATTGACCATGAGCACACCAAAAAAAGTCACTCCAAAGAACAACCATTGTCTGGATTGAACTTTTTCATCGCCCAATAAAAGAGCGAGCACGGTGGTGAAAATGGGAGACAAATAATGGATGACTAGGGCATTTGAAAGCGGCATCAATTGCAAGGAATAGAAGTAGCAAAGCAGTCCCATAGAACCAAAAAAGCCGCGAAGGATGAGTAATTTAGGATTATTTCCCCAGGGCGATTGCTTCTGTTGAAAGAGAAAAACGGCGGAAATGAGAATTTGCACGAGGGCTCTAAAAAAAACGATTTCGGACACGTGCATGCCCGAAATCATTTTTACGGTAACGTTCATAAACCCAAATGCCAGACTGGCGATGAGCATCATCCAGACGCCTTTGGGAATCATTTTATAATATTAAAGTGCTGCGTTCATGTTGCGCACAGCAGCAGCAGATTTTTCGAATTCGGCTTTTTCAGCGTCGTTTAGATCAAGGTTAACGATTTTCTCCCAACCTGACTTACCGAGAATTACTGGAACCCCGATGCAAATATCTGATTGTCCGTATTCGCCATCCAAAGCAACGCAGCAAGGCATCATTTTCTTTTGATCGCAAACAATAGACTGAACCAAAGCAGAAACGGCCGCACCAGGTGCATACCAAGCAGAAGTACCCAACATTGCGGTCAAAGTTGCACCACCTACCATAGTAGAAGCTTTGATTTTTTCAAGTTCTTCTGCAGAAAGGAACTGGCTAACAGGAACACCTTTATACGATGCCAAACGCGTCAAAGGAATCATGGTAGTGTCACCGTGTCCACCAATGACCATGCCATCTACTTCAGATGATGGAACACCCAAAGCCTGTGACAAGAAATAACGGAAACGAGCGCTATCTAGTGCTCCACCCATACCAATGATTCTATTCTTTGGCAATCCAGAGGTTTGCTTAGCCAAGTAGGTCATGGTATCCATAGGATTTGAAACGACCACAATGATAGCATTGGGAGAATGCTGCAAGCAGTTTTCCATAACCGTTTTTACGATTCCAGCATTGATACCTATCAATTCTTCACGAGTCATACCTGGTTTTCTTGGAACACCGCTGGTAATTACTACCACTTCACTATTTGCGGTTTTACTGTAATCATTGGTACTTCCAACAATTCTAGTATCGAAACCGTTCAAAGCAGTGGTCTGCATTAAATCCATGGCTTTACCTTCGGCAAAGTTTTCTTTGATGTCTAACAAAATAACTTCTGACGCGAAGTTTTTCATAGCGATGTACTCTGCACAGCTTGCGCCTACATTTCCTGCTCCAATTACGCTGATTTTGCTCATAAATGATGGTATTTTACTAAGTTCCGCAAAATTACAACTTTAAAGTATTAATTTTTTGCATTTATTGCAAATTCATAAAAAGAAGAATCTAATTGAGTTATCTTTGCATTTCAAAAGCAATCCAACTCACTTAGATTAATGAAAAATAAGTACATCGACTTAATCCAACAGACTTTCGATTTTCCAATTTCCGAATTTGACTTGGACGACAATGGACATCTTTACTTTCATGACATTCCATTAATGGAACTGATTAAACAGTATGGAACACCGTTGAAATTCACTTACTTACCTAAGATATCTGAGAACATTAAACGTGCTCGATCTATGTTTAATGTGGCAATTGCAAAGGCAGATTACAAAGGAAAATACTATTATTGTTACTGTACCAAGAGCAACCACTTTCAACATACTCTCGACGAAGTACTGAAAAACGATGTACATATTGAAACATCATCGGCCTTTGATATAAACATCATTGAGACCCTAGAGGAGCAAGGCAAATTGACTAAAGATCACTTTGTTGTTTGCAACGGATTCAAAAAAGAAAATTACATCGAGAACATTGCCGGCCTTATAAACAACGGATGGAACAACGTCATACCGGTATGCGATAACCAACGAGAAATTAGTTTATTGCAAAGTTTTACAGACAAGGAATTTAAATGCGGTATCAGAATTGCAGCCGAAGAAGAGCCCAAATTTGAGTTCTACACCAGCAGATTGGGAATTGGTTACAAAGATATCCTACCCTTCTATCGATCTCACATAAAGAACAACAAGCAAGTAAAGTTGAAGATGTTACACTTCTTCATCAATACTGGAATTTATGACACAGCTTACTATTGGAATGAGTTACATAAATGTTTAAGAGTCTATATTGAACTCCGTAAAGAATGTCCCGAGTTGGATACTTTGAACATCGGTGGCGGATTCCCAATAAAGAACTCGTTGAATTTCCAATACGATTATGATTACATGGCCACTGAAATTGTGAGTCAAATTAAGCAAGTTTGCGAAGAAAACAACATTCCTGAGCCAGACATTTTCACAGAATTTGGTTCATATACTGTGGGTGAAGCGGGCGGAGCAATCTTCTCGGTTTTAGATCAAAAAGCTCAAAACGACCGTGAAAAATGGAATATGATTGATTCTAGCTTTATGACTCAACTACCTGATGCATGGGCTATCAACAAGAAGTTCATTATGTTGCCTATAAATAGATGGAACGAAGAGTACGAGCGCGTCTTGCTAGGAGGTATAACTTGTGACAGCGATGATTACTACAATTCAGAGCAACATGTAAACGCAATTTACTTGCCTCAGTTTGAAAAAGAAGACCCATTATATATTGGCTTTTTCCATACAGGCGCTTACCAAGAGAGTATTGGAGGTTATGGCGGAATTCAACACTGCCTAACACCAGCACCGAAGCACGTGATTATTGATAGAGATGAAAATGGAGATTATTTCTTCAAAATGTTCTCCAAGGAGCAGAGCTACAAGAGCATGTTAAAAACGCTTGGATACTTTTGATGTGAAATAATATCCCCCAAAAGAAAGCAATCCATTAATTAGCAGCAATTCAAACCCGAATTGATACTTCAAGTTTAGCGGCTTTAAACCTAATAAACTTGAGACAAGGTTATTATTACCCAAATACCAACAAATAAGTGGTACAACCACACTTACGAGCAATACTCCTTTCGAATTGGTATTTGATTGGGTGAAAATGCCCAATGCAAATAAGCCAAGCAAGGGTCCATAGGTGTAATTTGCCAAACCTAAAACTACATCGATTAGTGCTCCTGAGGAGTATTTGTAAAAACCCATGATAGACAACAAAAGCAACACGGCAAATAAGCCATGCAAAATTCTTCTGTAGCTAAGTTTTTGAGAATCTGACAAAGACCTGTTTGCGTCCAATTTTAGTAGATCAAAATACGTACTAGTGGTTAAAGTGGTTAACACCGAATCAGCACTGGAAAAGGTTGCCGCCGACAATCCCAAAACAAAGGCCATACCTGCTGCAGGCCCTAGATGTTGGAGTGCAATAGTTGGAAAAAACTGATCTGTTTGCTCCGGAAAAGAACCTAATTGCGTAAAAAACTCAATCATTACAGCTCCTAAACTCAAAAACACGACATTCACTAATACCACTATAAAGGCGGTACTAATCATATTCTTTTGTGCTTCCTTGAGCGACTTGCAACTCAAGTTCTTTTGCATCATGTTTTGATCTAAACCAGTCATTGCAATGCACATAAATGCTCCTCCTAAAAAGTGCTTCCAAAAGAACGAATTGCTGTAAAAATCTCCATTTATAATGGATACGTGGCTGGATTTCGTCAATATTTCAGACAATCCGACAGAATTCAATACATCCGAATTGAGCAATGCTCCTACCGTGAATAACAGTCCACCTATGAGAAAAGTACTTTGGATGGCATCGGTAAACACCAAAGTTTTGATTCCACCTTTGAAGGTATAGGCTAAAATCAACAGAATTATTACGGCCACGGTTACAAAAAATGGAACTCCGAGTGGCTCAAAAAGGAACTTTTGGAACACAATAGCGGTCAAGAATAGTCTACCAGCCGCCCCAAGTAATCTACTTACAATGAAGAAAAATGAGCCCGTTCGTTGCTCAACTACCCCAAATCGTTGTTCTAAATAGGTATAAATTGAGGTCAAATTATGCTTGTAATACAACGGAAGTAACCAATATGCTATGGCCAAATACCCAACAAAATATCCAAAAACCACTTGGAGATAGTAGAAATTCGACTTGAATACAGCCCCAGGAACCGAAATAAAGCTGACTCCACTCATAGAATCAGACAACATTCCCAAGGCAACCATCCACCATAAACTTTGTTTGTTCCCTAGGAAGTAACTATCGTTATTGGCTTTTCGGCCGGTAACATATCCTATCCCTAAAAGGATTAAAAAATAGGAACTTAGTCCAATAAGTATGAGCGTTGGGGTCATTTTAATTTCTTAGGTTTTTGCAACAAGGTTTTATACAAGATTTCAGGGGTATTTACATCTGCTGAAATCAGACGCATATCTATATAAGTCAAAGTATAGGGTGCTAGTTGCAGTTTTTGCAATTCATCACCGCCAATTCCGTAGATTTTATATTTCTCATCTCGAACTAAAATCATTTCTATTTGAGCCGGATTGAATGGTACACGGTATCTATCAGAAGCAAAATATGCTACAGAAGCATTGGGTTTGTTTAGGGAAACAATGACTTCTTTTACTTTTAAAGGTATTTTGCCGGTCTCACAAAACACCAATTCCAACTTATATTCACTGGAAGTTGTATCAGGTTCGGCCATCATGAAAGTACCAGAACTTCGGATGGAGAACTCATATCTTTTCTTGGTTGATTTCAGAGCAGCAGCGCTTCCCAGCAATGTAGAACTTGATACCTGAATCTGTTGGTTTTTTTCCGAATCATTCAGATTCTTTAATGCGAGTGCCTTTTGCGATTGAACCGTTAAGTACTTTGTTAAGGCATTTTCAAATTTCTTTTGTTGAATCAGCTTTTCTGTATTGGTCAAAAAAGGCAAATCTTTAGGTTCGATAATGTTCATAGTCCAATATCCATCGGTACATTTTAAATTCAACGCGAGCATGCCATTGCTTCTATAAATTTGAATATCAATGATTCTATGATCTTTGAAAAAGGTTTTGACCGCAGCTATTCCGTTATCGGTTTTAATGGCTAAATTAAGCTCCTCAAAAGATTTCAACTCTGGAAACAATACTTGCGTCCTATCAAAGAGTTGCAAGTAAACGAAGGATTTTGAAGGTGCTGGAATGCTTCTTATTTGAATTAGGGGTTTACCTCTAAGAATTTTTCGAAATTCTTTGGTTCCCGTAGGAAGTTGATCTGATGTTTTTACCCAAAACTTTGAAAACGGACTAAAATACATCGCCGCTTTGTGGGGAGGAATTAAATAGGCATAATTGAAATGTTCAAAATTCTCATCCAAGTTCAAATTCTCGCTGTTAACCGACACCCCCTCTAAATATGGAGGTTGTGCAATTTGGTAAAAGTCAATTTTTTGCAACTGCTCGTCTGAAAATTCATAATCGTAGTCGTAATGATTTTCCCATTTTTGTTTGCTGGAATTCCATGCATAGAATTGGGCTGCATCTGATTTATTGCCTATAAATCGTATTTGAATAAAATAACCGTCTCGAACCTCCAATTCCTCTAAGGTGTTTAATTTTAATTGGTAGAACCGAACATCAACTATTCCAGCTGAATTGAAAATTTGAGCGGCCAAAGGATTGGAAGTAGACAAACCGTTTGCGGCTCGTTCATCTTCAGATTGGGCTATCCTCACTGAAATTAAATAATCACCTTGAAATACTTGCTTATCTTGCCAAGCTAATGACCCTTTAGGTACAATAACAGCAACTCGTTGATCACCCAAGAATCGTTGCGTTTTATCGGAATTCCCAACAAATGCATACCTCCCAGAAGAATACGACTTTAAATAATTTTTGTTGGGAACTATTTCTATTAATTCATTGTGATTCAAGTTTTTAGGATCAACCCCAATGTCAAAAGCTGCAACGAAATCCAATGGAATTTCATCATCATCATCATAGGACTGTTTAGGAACTTCAGCTGCTTTTACATTGAATAATTTTTGCAAATGTTCTATATCAACTGAAGGTAATGCTGGATTTTGCGAGACATACCGCACAGTGATTTTGGGAACATAAACCACTATTTCGCCCAACTCTAACAATGATTGTCCCTGCTCTATGGAGGAAAAATCTATCAACGTCAATGACTTGAGTTTCTTGATTTTTTTTATTTCGATGGGGACATCTTTAACTGAAGACACTGAGATACCTAAGGAAATCAATTTGGGCGCATCTAGAATTGCGGCATTGATGCATTGTTTGGTCGTCTCTGGATCAAAGTCCCCCAAAAGAGTCAATGATTTGAGCGATTTCCAATAGCGAAGAAACTCCCAAGATTCAGGCACAGATTCAAAATGCAAGGTCACATTTTGAAGGTATTTCCAAGCACCATTGAGTAAAAAAGCCTCTTCTCTATTGGCCGGAACGTGCAAGTAAATGGACGGAATCCACTCCAATGATTGGATGTCGGCATCAGAAAGTATGCCTTGAAATTCAATCAGTTGAACCTCATCCAATCCATCTAATTTAGATGCCACTTTGGCAACTTCGGCAATGTCTATTGCACCTTGAACTTTCAATGTTTCAATGTGTTTGAATGCCAGAATATTGGATTGAATCACTTTCAAATCGCTGCGCGAAGCAACGATCATTTTGGTTTGAAGGTAATTCTTGATGTTCTTTGGTGGCAAGAATGATTGAGCGTGGAGCGCGCTAAAGAATCCCAAGAAAGGGCATCCCAAAAATCCCAACAAAAACAAAAATCCGACCCGTTTAAACATTGGTGAAACATCTTTTTATGCAAGACAACTCATGAGTTAATCTTTGATTGTCAATGTGTTGAATTCCATTAATAGTAAAATTATCTATTCTCACTTTACCACTCGCATGGATGATTTTTTGATCTTCAAGTATAATTCCTACATGCGTTATTCTGCCGGAAGCGTTGTGAAAAAAGGCCAAATCACCTGGTTGGTGATGACCATAATTGACTGTAGAACCCACTTCTGCCTGTTGGTAGGCATCTCTGGGAAGGGCAAGTCCTCTATACTCTGCATACACCTGGGTAAATCCGCTGCAATCTATTCCAAAAATACTTCTTCCTCCCCACAAATAGGGTGTATTGAGATATTGGAGGCAAAAGGGAACCCAATGGCTAATTTCAGTACCACCTTGAAGATTTTGCAGCAATTTTTTGGAGATTTTACTGCCAGGAGACAGTAAAAAAGGCTGATTTTCAATCTCAATGGATATTAACTTAGGGTTGAATGAGATTTCCGAATTCCAATCAATCGATAAAGAAGATTCAAAATAGCTTTCTGGTATAAAACCAATATAATCATCGTGAAGGCATTGAACTTCTAACCAATCGTTTTGTTGAGAAATAACCTTAGCTTTTTCACCAAAAAGAAGGCTCGATACCATTTCTGAAGCGCTCGATGCCTCTTTCCGCATGGGAATCCACGATTGTTGGGCAATTTTCACAATTGCTGTGTTGGAAATTTCAGATGCTGCTTCTGCCACAGCACAAAGATGGCAAAAAATTATAAATGCAAGCGTTCTTTTCTATCCAAAAGAACTTCAACCGATTCAACGTGGTCTGGATCGGGCACACAACAGTCAACTGGACAAACGGCTGCACATTGAGGTTCTTCGTGAAATCCTGTGCATTCTGTGCATTTATCGGGTACAATAAAATATACTTCCTGGCTTACGGGTTGAAACTTTTCATTCACATCAACTTCAGAGCCATTGGCCATTTTGAATATGCCAGTAACGCCGGTTCCATCGGCAATGGCCCACTCCACTCCTGCTTCGTAGATGGCATTATTAGGACATTCGGGCTCACAAGCTCCGCAATTGATGCATTCTTCGGTGATGATGATTGCCATAATTATGCAAATTTACGGATTAAATTTTGAGAAGACCTCCTGAATCACCGTTGGATGTGCATTATTACGTATTTGTTGTATGATAAATTCAACATTTTCTTCAGCGGGCCCATTGTTTTCAATAACTAAATCACAACGATCTTTGTGAGGCTGAATGAAGTTATTATACGCCGGCATCACATGGAAATTCCACTGATGAAGGCTTCTTTCTCTGGGGATATTTCTCTCGGCGATGTCTCTTTTCAAACGTCTATCGAAGCACAGTTCAGTGTCGCATTCAATGAAAATTCGATAATCTAACAAGGCATCTACAGGTTTAAATTCCATGACAAACAGTCCCTCAACCAAAATAATCGGAGCTGGATAAACGGTTTCAACCACTTCTGGAGCATCGTAATGTTCAAACTGATATTTGCGAATTAACACCGGATGGTATTCTAATAGTTTGAGCAAATCTTCATGGAACTTATCAGAATATAGGGCCGTTGGAAGATCGTAATTGGCTTCACCATGTTCATCAATATGCTGTTCTTGCAATGGTTTGTAATAATCATCAAAGCCAACTATGGTGATATCAGAGCCAAACTTCACTTTTAATCTATTAACATAAAATGATTTACCAGCACCTGACAAACCTGTCAAACCAATTACGTAAGGTTCAATTTTGTGTTTGGACATTTTTTATTGGGCTTCGTCTTTTAATAAGTTTCCGTCATTGTCATACTCTTGAATGAGTAATAATTCTCCTTTATGATCGTAATACTTCCAAGTACCAATTTTAACACCGTGATCATACGTTCCTTCACGCTTCTGAAAGTTACTCACTTGTCCGTAAATCCAATAACCGTGTGCAAATCCAGAATCGTAATAACCCATAGTTTCTATTTGCAAATAAGCTCTTTTGGTATCTACCTCTCGCGCTTCTTTAAATTGGGCATATTTACCGTGTTTTTTTCCTTCTTGGAAGGACATCAAACTGAGGGTATCTCCAAAAGCGTTGTAATCAACAAAGACCCCGTGTTCTTTGCCTTCCTTCCAAAATCCCGACTTGATGATGGTGCAAGTGAGTACATCCCAAGCGCGTTGCACTGAGTCTAATTTGCCATTTTTATAATATTCTTCGTTAGCAGCACAACCGGTTCTGTGAAACACGTAGTTCTCGCCATGCAATTCACCCTTTTGGTTGAATGCTTTTTGATAGCGGAGGTTTTCATCGGGAAAATATCCAAAATGTCTTCCAACAGGAACACCTTCGTTCCATTCGGTTTCGGTTTCAAGATTTCCATTTTCGAAATAAGCGGTGCATTTACCATGTCTTTCCCCGTTCTGGTAGAGATTGACGTAGTATTTTTTACCAGATTTATAATATCCATCAATCAAACCATTGAGGGTGTCATTTTTAAAAAATCCCTTCACTTCAAGTTCTCCCGTTTCATAATAGTAATAAAATGGGCCATTCTTAATGCCGTTGGTGTAGGTTTCTCGAGATATAAATGTTTGATTGGGATTGTAAACGGTGTACTCACCGTGTAATTGTCCGTTGATGAATGAACCCTTTTTCGCAAATGGAGGTCGCTTACGGACATCAGAACCGGGCTTAAGTGGGTAATAACCCTCTGCATTTCCCGTAAACGGTGAGTTTTTGTAGAAGGCCACCCCATTTTGAAAGGTCAAATTTTCCCAACGAATGGCTTTTTGCTGAGTAATGGGTTTGTCTTGCATTTGAGCGAAGGCGGGTTTTGATAGAAGAAACATCCCTCCCAAACACACAAATCCAATAATCTGTCGAAAATAGGTCATGAAATATTAACGGTTATGGTGCAAATTTAATGCGAATCAGTAGTTTTGTAATGCATCAATGAATTTTGAACTGATACAATCTTACTGTTTATCTAAAAATGGAGTGGAAGAAACCTTCCCATTTGATGAATACACGGTAGTTTGGAAGGTAGCTGGAAAGATGTTTTGCTTGGGTGACATCAGGGAGTTTCATCAAATTGCCTTAAAGTGCGACCCACAAGAAGCATTAGAACTTCGTGAAAAACACGAACAAATAACTGGGGCCTTTCACATGAATAAAACTCATTGGAACAATATAGAATTGGAAGGTTTCAGCAGAGAATTTATTTTTGAGCTCATTGACAAAAGCTATCATTTAGTGGCACAAAAGTTGCCGAAGAAAATCAAAGAACAAATACAATATCCATGAAAAAAATAAAAAACATTTCACAATGGTTGGTGGCTTTGGGGTTACTCGCTTGGAGCACTACCTTTGCAACATCTTCTAAAATTATGACAACAGAATCTAAAGACCCTAAATTGGGTGACGGACTATTCGCAAAAATGACCACCACTAAAGGGGTTATTGTGTTGCAGTTGCACTACGACAAAACTCCTTTGACGGTTTGTAATTTCGTAGCATTGGCAGAGGGAAAAATGGAAAACAACGCTAAGTCTGCTGGTACTCCCTTTTACGACGGGCTATCTTTTCACCGTGTAATTCCTCAATTCATGATTCAAGGTGGTGACCCACAAGGAACAGGCGCCGGTGGACCAGGATACCAATTTGAAGATGAAATTCACCCAGAATTGAAGCATACAGGTCCTGGTATTTTATCAATGGCTAATGCAGGACCTGGAACCAACGGTTCACAGTTTTTCATCACTCACGTGGCTACTCCTTGGTTAGACGGCATGCACACCGTTTTCGGAAAAGTTATTTCAGGCCAAGATGTTGTAGATGCCATTGCACAAGGCGATAAAATCGATAAAATTGAAATCATCCGCAACGGAAAAGCCGCTGAAAACTTCAAGGCTGATACCGAAGCATTTAAAACATACAAAGCAGGAATTGCTGATAGACAAAAAGCCATGCAAGCAGAAGAACAAAAGAAATTTGAAGAGTGGGTGTTAACCAACTACCCTACTGCAAAAAGAACCAATAGCGGACTTTGGTACGTTGTTGAACAAGAAGGAAAAGGTGCTCCAGCAGTATCTGGCAAAACCGTTGCGGTTCATTACAGTGGAAAATTAACCAATGGTACCGAATTTGATAATTCATTCCGTCGTGGTCAACCTATTGAGTTTAAATTAGGAATTGGTCAAGTAATACCAGGTTGGGATGAAGGTATCGGTTTGATGAAAGAAGGATCAAAATACAAATTGATCATTCCCTCTGAATTGGGTTATGGTAAGCGCGGTGCAGGTGGGGTTATTCCTCCTAATGCAACTTTGATTTTCGATACTGAATTGATTTCAGTTAAATAATTAATTCATCACTGATGTTATACGGGCTCCGCGGTTGGATTGGCAAACTCCTCCCACGGGGCCCTTTTTTTTGCAACCTCTGCGGTTACAAAGGAAACATTTGGCTATGGCGTGGACACCACAATGCAGCCATCAAAAAGCACCAAATAATTGGGGCCGGAATAAGAAAATGTGATTGCTTTTCTTGCGGTTCTAGTGATAGAGACAGATTGGTTTTTGAATTTTTAACTTCGGAAATTTCTGATTTTCGTAGGTTGAAATTTCTTCATGTAGCCCCTGAAAGGCAATTGAATAAAAAATTAGTTTCTTTAGGAGCCAAAATGACCAACATTGATGCCCGTAAATCGGGCTACACATTTGCTTACGGTCGGAAAACCATTACTGCTGATTTAACTGATTTACCCTTTGAAAATGAGTCCTTTGATTGGGTGATTGCCAATCATGTTTTGGAACATATTGAAAATGAAAAACAAGCTCTATCAGAAATACATAGAGTCTTAAAACCGAGCGGAAAAGCCATCTTGATGATTCCATTTTCACCAAATTTATCTAGTACATTAGAAGCTAATAAAAATTGGAATTCCTCTAAAAGAGTTGAAGAATTAGGGCAAGCTGACCATGTTAGACTCTATGGAAACACTTTTGTGAATTCTTGGTCTCAAATCTTTGATGCTGTTAAACTTGTGGAGGTTGTTTATAATGTTGATTTAAATCTATTCAACGGAGAAAAAATTATTTTAGTCGAAAAATAACAATTACCAAAATCTAAGTATATTTACAAAAAAATCATACTGTATAAATCTCTGATTTATGAATAAACGATTACAAAAAGTATTATTTACCGCTGCAATCACTTTTTCTTCTTTTGCTTACAGCCAAAACGTTGGGATTAATGAAATAGGAACCACGCCAGATGCTTCAGCCATGTTAGATGTAAGTGCAACAAGCAAAGGAATTCTCATTCCGCGAATGACCCGAGCTCAGAAGTTCTTGATTCCTTCACCGTCAAATGGACTTCTCATTTATCAGACCGATGATACTATTGGGTTTTGGTATTACGAAAAGACCAATTGGGTGCCATTGATGAGATCTATCACTTTTGGAAAAGGACTTACGGGTGGCTTTGTTCAGGGAAAAGGTTCAGTTGATGTCAATAAGCCAGGCGTATCAGCTGGAGTTTATGGCAATAACAACGAATATCCCATTGTGACCGTCAATGATTACGGGCAAATCACCATGTCCACCACCAAGAAATTGGTGGATAATGACACATTAAACGAGATTCAAGATTTAAAATTTGCAAATGACACCCTTCGATTAACCAAAAGTAAGTCATTCATACATATGAAAGATTTTTGGAATACCAAAGGCAATAGTGGTTTGTCAGCATCCAATAATTTTATTGGAACGATTGATAATATCCCTTTGAGATTTAGAGTAAACAATACTTGGTTTGGAGAACTAAACGCTTCGAATGCCAATATTTCGTTTGGAACATCGTCTAACGTAAATTCTGCTGGCTATTCGAATATCTCTATAGGCACCAATGCTTTAAGAAAAAATGCAGGAGGTTATTACAACACCGTTGTAGGTTGGGAAGCTATGTATGATAATGACAACGGAAATTACAATACTGCATTAGGGGCAAGAACACTTTATAATAACTCGAGCGGAGCTCACAATATTGGGATTGCATACGAAGCCCTTAGTTCTAATACATCAGGTAGTTATAACATTGGAATTGGTTTCAGAAGCTTGTTTAATAATACTACAGGCACCTATAACATGGCCTTGGGTATGTATTCACTGCTGTACAACGTATCAGGAATCATGAATGCTGCCATGGGGTATTATGCTTTAGGCGCAAATGTGTATGGTCATTATAACGCGGGATTTGGAAACTATGCATTAACTAGCAATAATTTAGGTTACGGAAATGCATTTGTGGGTTATGCTGCAGGTTATTACAATTCTTCGGGTTACTATAACCAAGGCGTAGGTTATTACGCTGGATTTCAAAATGGTACGGGGTATTACAACTCTTCTTTGGGATATTACAACGGGCCAAACGCGGCCGGTTTAAATAACACTACAGCACTAGGTTCAAGCACTCGAACAACTGCTTCAGACCAAGTCAGAGTGGGTAATGCGTCTGTCACCAGTATTGGCGGTCCCGTAGGATGGACCAATCTGTCAGATGCACGTTTCAAAAGAAATATTGAAACAAACGTAGTGGGTCTAGATTTCATTTTAAAGCTACAACCTGTTACTTACAATCTAGATGTTCGAAAAATGTATGACTTTGTTGGTATGGATACCGACACAATGATGTGGAGTTCCAAATACGATCAAGAAAAAATCAGGTATTCTGGATTCCTGGCTCAAGATGTAGAAAAAGCAGCCAAAGAAGTAGGTTATGATTTTTCTGGGGTTGATAAACCCAAGAATGAAAACGATACCTACGGGTTAAGATACGGAGAATTTGTGGTTCCCATGATCAAAGCCATGCAAGAGCAACAACAGGAGATTGAAATCCTTAAAAAGCAAATTGAAGAACTCAAAAAGTTGATAGAATCCAAATAATTTGGAAATGAAAAAGACGCTGTCGTTGGTTTTACTTTGCAGCTTTTGGGTTTCAAATGCATTGATGTCCCAAGGAATCATCCAAAATGGTGGAAGCATTGTGGTTGGTAGCGGCGCATACATAAAAGTTAACGGCGCCAAAGGCAATTACAAGTCCACCGGAAACAGTAAGATCAGCTTATCTCCCAACAGTTATTTGATTGTAGATAATCATTGGATAAACGATGGCTCATCGGTGGTATTCACCAACAATCAAGGCAAGGTGGAATTAACATCGGCAACAGCTGAAATAAAGGGTAATAAGACCACGCATTTCCCTGAGCTTAATCTATCTGGCAATGGCAGTGTCTATATCTTCGTAAATACTTTAGTGGGTGGTGGCTATTCGAGCGGTGGAAGCGGCGTTTTGAGATTGAATAATACCAAACTAGAATTACAGGGTAGAACTCTTATATTGAATAATCCTAAAAGTTCAGCCATTACATACAACACCAATGGGGGGATTGTTGCGGAAACTAATTCGAGCAGCGGTTATGGTTGGGTTCAATGGAACATTCGAAACGGAAACGGCGGACCGGTGTATTTGGTTCCCTTCGTTAATGCAGGTGGCAATAGAGTTACCATGCAATACACCGTAAATTACCAAGGCACACAATTGGCTGATTCAGGGTACATATCTATGACAACATACCCTACTGCAGATGCTCCTGTTCCCAATAACAGACCACTTCCTACAGGTGTTTTCCATACTGAAAATGAGTGTGAGGGAGAAAATAGCGAACGATTCATCAACAGATATTTTATTGTAGATGATGGCGGCTATACGGTTGCTCCAGATATTACTTTAGATTATAGTTATACCAATAATGATTTCACGGGGGGCAACGATAAAATAAATGAAAATTCTTTAGGCTTATTATGGTGGAATACTGCTTTGGGAAAATGGAATTACCCGCTTACTGGTAACCTAGATGCCTCTAATAACAGTATTAGTTACCGAGCGAAGAAGAACTATAAAGGCGTTTGGACACTATCTGATACAACACCCTTCCCTAGAGCCGCTTTTAGTTTTAGTGGATTTTGTCAAAACGACAGTATCACCTTTAGCCCGCAAAATAGCAGTAGCACTGATAAAATTGTTCAATGGGTATGGAATTTTGGCGATGGGGGTATCTCAACTGTGCAAAAAGCCATTCACTATTACGCGAGTTCTGGAACTTTTGAAGCTCAGTTAGTCATTCGTTCTCAATCTGGTTGTTACGACACTACCTACAGAAAAGTTCAAATTCAACCCTCACCAACCGCAAATTTTATTTTAGATGATACTTGTGAAAATTCTTGGGTGAAATTTGAAAGTAAAAGCTGGCCTGGTGCGGGTTTTATAGGCGATCAAATCTGGGATTTTGGTGATGGAACACCCACCGTTAAAGCTTCGGCTACTTCACATTTTTACGGAGCCGTGGGAATTCCGGATGTTTCCTTGATTGTGTTCAATTCTAAAGGATGCAAGGACACCATGAGCCGACAGGTTTTCATCGCTCCCCAACCATACGCTTACATTGATTTCAAGAACGATTGCCAAGGTACACCCATTACTTTCTCCCATGGATCAACAGCAGGCGGAGGCACCATCATTAACAAATGGTGGGACTTTGGCAACGGTAGAAGATCCTCTAACGATATTGAATCTATTGTTTTCGCTGAATTTGGATCCTTCCCCATCACCTTCAGTGTAGAAAATAGTTACGGTTGTGTTGATACCGCTTTGGGAACCATTGAAATTCATCCAAGAGCCATCGCCGATTTCAAATTCTCTCCAGATGATAATCCCAAAATGTTATCTGATATCTTGTTTTCTAACTTGTCGCAATACGATGAATCATGGGATTGGGACTTTGACGATGGATATTTTTCAACTTTGGAAAGTCCTATCCATCAATTCCCCAATCACAGTACTTACAATGTGCGTTTGATTGCCAATACTCAATACAATTGTGCTGATACCATTATAAAACCAATTACGGTAAAGAGTATACCACTATATTGGTTTCCAGAAGCCTTTACACCCAAAAACAGCATCGGCCGAAACGATGAATTTGGGTTAACCACACCCTTAACTATTTCTGATTATGAATTCCGCATTTTTAACAGATGGGGACAATTAGTTTTTGAAACTAGGGATGTGAATGAAAAGTGGAACGGGGAATTCAATGGTGTTGAATGCGTTCCGGGACAATATATTTACACTGCGACTTTCATGAGCCCTGAAAACGATATTCAGGTGCATCAGGGTACGGTTTTATTGATTAAATAGATTTATTGTCCTTTCCAAATGATGCTGTTGCGGTGCAGCTCTAATATTGCGCGTTGCTCCATTTTCTTTAACAGCCTTGAAACCACCTCGCGGGAAGTATTCAAATCATTGGCAATAGCTTGGTGAGAAACAGTCAGATTATTTCCTTTGATTCGCTTTGATTCTTTGATTAAATAAAACTCCAAACGTTCGTCCATTCCTCTAAATGCCACCGAATCAAGCACTGCGAGAACCTCTTCAAACCTATTTCTATAAGAGTTAATCACAAATTCTTGCCAAGATTGGTATTCTCTAACCCATTGGTTGATTTTCATCATAGGAACCATCAAAACCTCCGAATCGTCCACTGCCATTCCCATCACTTGACTTTGCTCCTGATGTCTTAGGCATGACATTGACATGGCACAAGCTTGCCCAGGATTTAAATAATACAAGAAAAACTCACCGCCTTCATCGCCTTCACGGTAAATTTTAAGTGCCCCCCTCAAAACAATGATTGCAGAAGTAAGATGTTGCCCGGTTCTAATTAAGATTTCACCGGCTTCTACTTCTTTCACCTCTGAATGATCGGAAATTTCTTGCAATAATTCGGATTCTATTCCCGGAAATTTAAGTCGAAGATGTTCTGGGGATATTTTCATAGACTCTTCCAAAAATAGTTATTTTTACCCAATTCTAGTGATCTCATATGTTTATTCACTAAAAATACGGTTTGATTTAGGTATTTAAACCTTTATTCTGCTTGAATATCACTAATTTTGATTTATCATTTAAAATAACAATCCATTCATAGATTTTATCAATGAAAAAGCTTACCTATTTATTCGGATTGTCCATCGCCCTAATCTTTTCTCAGTGCAAGAAAAACGAAGTGAACTTTGATAAGTTCAACGATGTGACCATTAAACCAGAAGTACTTACTCCCCTAGCAAATGCAAGAGTTATTGCTTCAGATATCCTTAAACAAGATGATATCATTCAATACGATCCAGATGGATTGATACGACTAACGTTTAAACAAGACAGTGTTTTTCAATTATCAGCAGACTCCATTTTGAAAGATGTTGCGCTTGCGGGCGCTACCTCAGTTTTCAAAATAGGTGAGTTGTCTATAACTGGTCAAAAAGAAACCACTTCACAAACATTAGATCAAATGTCGCAAAGTGCCAATGATACCGCTAAGTTATTGTTGCAAATGGCTAACGGAACCACAGACACTTTCCCAGCCGTTAAATCTGATTTATTGACCATTACCAATCTAGCTCAGAGTGCAGATTATGAGTCGGTGAAGCTATCTAATGGTTATTTGGTGTTCTCCATGATCAATGGAATGCCAACCACCATCAATAAAATCCAAATTGGAATTTATGATAATGTCCCCACTCAAACTTTATTGGGTACAGCCACCTTTACCAATGTTTTGCCTGGGGCTACCGGAAAAGACAGCATCTATCTTGGCGGTAAAACACTGAGTAATCAGTTAGGATACAATATCCCAAGTATTGACATCGCTAAGAGTCTAGCACCTGTTCTCATCGATTTGCAGGATGAGGTAACCATTGAAGTTACCTACAACAACATGAAGTGCATTGGTGGAAAAGCCAAAATACCTCAACAGATTTTACCCGTACAAAACATCACCCTTGATTTATCTGATCCTAATTTAGATGCAAGAATTAAGAATTTGAAGTTTACTACGGCTGTACTTCCCATTAAAACAACATCGAGCATCAATACTACTGTAAAGGTAGGTTTGGAACTCCCTGATGCTACGGTAAACGGAAATACAATTGATAAGAAAGAAATTACGGTTCCCACGGGATTTGTGAATTCTAGCGTTGATTTGAGTGGGGCTCAAATTTACTTGGGAGCAGATACAGCAAAAGAATACAACATTCTTCGCATGGCGGTTTATACCGAAGTAGCGGCGAGCAGCGGGTTGGTTACCTTTGATTCGTCTGACTATATACAAATTGATTTTGACGCGAGCGGCGCTCGATTTGATTATATCGATGGATATTTAGGCAGTAAAACATTCAATATCAACATTGAAAACATGGATGTAAGCCAACTTGCCGAATTGGGTAAGGGTATAACCATGGCAAATCCATCTATGCATGTTTACGTTGACAATTCATTCGGATTCCCCATTCTGGTTAAACTTAATATCACTGCAAAAGATGCTCAAGGCAACGCATTACCCATGAATGCCCCAGATATGGCATTCCCCTATCCTACTATTGCAGAAAAAGGACAAACCAAGTCTGAAACCTTCGCTATTGATAAAACGAATTCTAAAATTGTTGAATGCTTGGGTATGCCAGCTGTTTTATTTGATGTTAAAGGACAAGCTTTGATGAATCCAGATGGTTTTACTGGCCAATACCTTGATCACATTACGCAAAGCAGCGCCATTAATATTGGGTTTGATGCCGATATTCCAATGACTTTGATTGCCAAAGATTTCAAGTTCAGTGACACTCTTAAAGAGGGGGCATCTTTACAAAATCTCCAAGATTTTGAATTCATGGAGTTGAAGATCAAAACTATTAATGGGTTTCCCTTAGGTGGATCTTTAGATCTGGATTTCACAGATATCAACTACAAATCGATAACAAAACTCACTGATGTTACCTTGCTAAGTTCAGCTGTAGTGGATATTAATGGCCGACCCACAAAAACTTCAGAAAATATATCTGTAATTGCTTTGAACAACAATACCTTGAAAAAACTAAACGAAAAAAAGGTTGAATACATAATTATTAAAACCAATTTTAATACATATGACAACGGTAATCAGCCGGTTAGTATTTACACTGATTGCCGTTTGGATATTTCATTGGCCCTTCGACTAAAATTAACACAACAATTTTAATTAATAAAATGAAAAATATTCGACTAATCGCACTTAGTTTAATACTATTTCTTGCTCAAAATATCGCCTTCGCGCAAGATTTATTTGAATTGAATAATCGTCATATAAGTCAATCACATTTATCCAATCCAGCATTTATCCCGCAGTACAAAATTAGTTTAAGCAGTGGACGATCAATGTTGGGGTTAGATCTTGTAGGCTTTGATTTGAATTCTCTATTAAAACCAGAAACACCACTAAAAACAGTGCAGCGTTTGATCAAGCAACCAAACAAACAAATAGGATTAGATGCAAATCATAGAACTGAATTGTTTCACATTGGGTATAGAAGCTTGAAATCCTATTTTTCAATAAACGCAGCCTTAGTTTCTGAATTCTCTGTCAGAATTCCAGTTGATTTATTGGGATTGGCTTTCTTGGGTAATAATGCGTACATAGCAAATGACGCAATGTTGGATTTTAGCGGAACTGAATTTCAAAGTTATTTGCAAACTAAAATCAGCTATGGTAGATACATAAATAACAAACTTTCAGTAGGTGTAAACCTGAGCCAACTGAACGGTTTGGCTTATATGGGATTTGACAGGGCGAATATATCTATCAATACTGATACGGGTACAGCAAGTATTTATTCAATGGCAATTTCTGGCGAGCTCGATGGAAAAGCGTCTTTGATGGGCGGAAGTATTGCTTCGGCGATCAATGACTCTGGTTACAATATTACTGAGGTCATCAATAACAACTTGAGTAACGGATTTAACCCTATTTCTTCTAACCGCGGATTTGCTGCGGGATTTGGAGCCGTTTACAGATTGAATGAACGTTGGAGATTTTCCGCTTCAGCTCAGAACATTGGTTCAATTATGTGGAATTATGGGGTAGAAAGCGTAAAAATGAACCCGAGCACTTGGACTTGGAATGGATTGGATACCAATCAGATTTCTGACTTCAATAACAACACCATCAACAACATTTTAGATACCGCCATTGGAACCTTTGAAGTTAAATCTGGCAGTATTTCTACCTTTGAAAGAAAGCTGAAGCCGCGTTACACTTTGGGTGCAGAGTTTTTCTTACATCCAAGAACCATGATTCAAGTATATGGAGGAGTTGGTTACGGCGTTAAAGGAGATAAAGCATTTGTAAGTACCAGCATCCATCAAGAGTTAAACGAATTCGTAGATTTGCGTTTGAGTTACAGCTATTTTGATCCTTCTGGTATTGCTAATCACCGCTTGGGATTTGGAATGAGTTTGAATTTAGGTCCGTTGCAAGCATTTTTTGCTTTAAACGACATTCTAGCTCCTATCAACTATGGAAGCACAACGGGTATTTCAGGAATGGCTGGTGTAAACATCAACATCATCACTTGGAAAGACCGCGACCATGACATGACTCCAGACCGCAAAGACAGTTGCCGTAAAGTATATGGTGTGTTGAGCAACAAGGGTTGTCCTTATGGATTCTTGGGAGAATCTATGAATGGCGAAAATGAAATTACGGAAGACGCTGTTCCTTTAGATAAAAATGAACCGTCTACAGAGGCCATACCTGCGGTTGAAGAAAAACCTCAAGTTGGAACAGCACAACCTTACACAGAAGTATCTGCTGAAGAAGCGGCCATGGAAAAGCCTAAAAAAGTAAAGAAAGAAAAAGCACCTAAGGCACCAAAAGCCGTTAAAGAACCAAAAGCGCCAAAAGAAAAGAAGAAGAAAAAAGAGATAGACGCTACCGACTTAATGAATAATTAAATTCCCACCCAATTCAGGAATGATGATAGAGGAGTCTTTACGAGACTCCTTTATTGTTTCTAGCATTTTTTGGGGAAAACAAACCGGTTCATCAGAGAGGTCAAAAGTACCGTAATGCATAGGAATCATATATTTGGCATTTAGATCTTTAAACGCCTGATATGCTTTCTCTGGAGATGCATGGTTGGTTTCCATAAACCATTCTGGTTCAAATGCGCCTATACCTAAAATTGCATAATCAATTTCAGGAAACAACTCTGCAATCTCTTTGTAATGAGAGCTGTAGCCAGAATCTCCACCGAAATAAATGGTTGTTCCTCGAATTTTTAAAATAAAAGAGCCCCACAAACGTTTGTTGGTGTCGAATAAACCGCGTTTAGCCCAATGCCGTGTAGGAAGAAAATACAATTCAAATGAATCTGTTTTATACTGTTGATACCACCCAGCCACCTGCCCTTCAGAACCTTTTAAAAATCGATTCAAGACCCCGTTCATGTTCAATCCAGAAAAATATTTCAAATCGGGGTTGAGCTTTTTCAATAATTTTAGACTGCGTTTATCACAATGATCACGGTGATCGTGAGACATTAATAAATACTGTGTTTGGGGTAATTCTTCTACTTCAATAGGCAATTTAGAGAACCTCTTGAGAACGGTTGCTTTACCAAAAACGGGATCTGTGATGAATTGAATACCATTGATTCTAATCACAAATGTGGCATGTCCTAACCAAAAAATACCGTCTGTTGAATCAGATTTCAAGGCGCTGAGGTCTTTGGCTATGGGCAATTGAACGGTATCGGTTTTCTTTTCAGCCTCGTAGGGATTTTTCATTTTCTTCCATTTCATGACGTCTGAAAAGGAATTATTCATGGGATAAAGAGGGTTAAAAAATCTGCCTTTCACGGTAGGATTTCCGTTCCAATCAGAGGGCTTTCCTTGTAAAAAGGGCAAATCGGGATTGTATACTTGCGACATTAAAGAGGGTGAAATCAGAATATTAAAAACCAACAAAAGCAGTCTCAATTTGTTCATGTTCATATCAATCAGTTTCGGTAAAACTTGTTGACTCGGTTGGCTTTAAAGCTTTTTTCCATTCATTTAACTCATACAAAGCTTGGAAAACGTCAGAAATTCCAATGACTTCTATGATAAATGCCCTGTCTGTTTGTTTGGCGTTGTATTTGTTTGGTTGGGTAGCTACCATACCAATGAGCATGGTAAACGCTTCGGTTTGGTATACTGGCGCAGCAGCGTCCCCCGGAAAGAAACAACGCATTTTAGTTGGCAACAATGCTACTTTCTCAAGTCCCAATTCCTTGGCGGCCCATTTCAAACGCACAGAATCTACCAGTGCGAGAACTTCGTTTGGGGGCCTTCCAAATCGGTCTTTCAACTCCTTGATGAATCCTTGTAAACCTATTTCTGTATTGATGTTTGACAGTTCGCTGTATAAACTGATTCTTTCAGATGTTTGGGTGACATATTCAGAAGGAATCAAGATTTCATAATGAGTATCAATTTGACAATCACGACTTTCAATATTGATTTCTTGAGGGCTGTCGAATAGGTCTCTAAATTCATCTTGTTTTAATTCTTGGACGGCTTCATCGAGGATCTTATGGTACATATCAAATCCCATATCGGCAATAAAACCACTTTGTTCCGCACCCAACAGATTACCGGCGCCTCGGATATCTAAATCGCGCATAGCAACTTGAAATCCGCTACCCAACTCAGAATATTCTTCTAAAGTTCTTAAACGTTTTCGGGAATCTTCGGGCAACACCGAAAGCGGCGGTGACAACAAGTAACAGAACGCTTTGATGTTTGAACGCCCTACTCTACCTCGCATTTGGTGCAAGTCAGAAAGTCCGAATAAATGGGCATTATTGATGATGATGGTATTGGCGTTAGGAATGTCAAGTCCACTTTCAATGATGCTGGTAGCCACAAGAACGTCGTATTCCCCTTCAATGAATCGTACCATCACGTCTTCTAATTCGTGACCTTCCATTTGTCCGTGTGCTACACAAACTCTGGCTTCGGGCACTTCTTCTTCAATGATGCGGGCCAATTCATGTATGTCTTTGATGCGGGTATGAACCACGAAAACCTGTCCACCGCGAGAAATTTCATCAATCACAGCTCTACCGAGTATATCTCTTGAAAAAGAGGCCAATTCAGTATGCACTGGTTGTCTGTTAGGCGGAGGTGTATTGATGATACTCAAATCACGGGCTCCCATCAAACTAAAATGTAACGTTCGAGGTATGGGGGTGGCAGTTAATGTGAGTGTATCAACGTTCACACGAATACTCTTTAATTTTTCCTTCGCACCCACCCCAAATTTTTGCTCTTCGTCAATGATTAAAAGGCCTAAATCCTTGAATTTGATATCTTTACCAATCAATCGATGAGTACCAATAACTACATCTACCTTTCCTTGAGCAAGTTTTTCAATCACGGCTTTCTGATCTTTGGCCGACTTGAACCTATTGAGATATTCTACGGTCACCGGAAATCCAGAAAAACGCTTGGTAAATGTTCTATAGTGTTGCTGTGCCAAGATGGTTGTAGGCACTAAAACCGCCACCTGTTTCGAATCACAAACCGCTTTAAATGCGGCTCGCATGGCCACTTCAGTTTTCCCGAAACCCACGTCCCCACAAACCAAACGATCCATGGGTTGCTCGTTTTCCATGTCCTTTTTAACCGCCTCAATGGCCTTTCCTTGGTCAGGAGTATCTTCGTAAAAAAACGAAGCTTCAAGCTCCAATTGAAGGTAGTTATCAGGAGCAAAGGCAAAGCCTTTTTCTTGTTTTCTTTGTGCGTAAAGTTGAATCAACTCACGGGCAATATCTTTAACTTTCTTTTTGGTATTCTTTTTCTGCTTATCCCAAGCCGGCGAACCCAGCTTGTGTAGAGTTGGTGTCGTACCGTCTTTTCCAGTGTATTTGGAGATTTTATGAAGGCTATTAACAGAAACGTACAACAAGTCATTGTCTCTGTAAACCAACCTGAGAACTTCCTGATTGACTCCATTCATTTCCATTTTTTGAAGCCCAGCGAATCGACCAATTCCATGATCAATGTGCGTCACAAAATCACCGGGTTTCAAATGCCTTAGTTCCCTCAGAGTCAATGTATTGCCACTTTGAGAAGCTCTTGATTTGGGTTTGTAGTATTTATCAAAAAGTTGATGCTCTGTGATGAAGGCCATCTTCAAATCAGCATCAATAAATCCGGAGGCAAGTCCCGTATAAACCGGTTGAAATTGCTCGTCTTGATCTGTGGTCTTCAGAAGCACCTGCAATCGTTCAATTTGTCGGTTATTATCGCTAAAAACCAAGGTGGTGTATCCTTTTTGGTGCTGACTTTGCATCCATTCTTTCAGCAATTCAATGTTTCGCTTGAATATGGGCTGAGGCTCGTGATTGAAGGTAATGCTCTGATGTTTATCTGTTGGCCTTTCACCGCCCATAAAAACCTGAGTAAATTTCTGTACTCCATTGAACCATTCCTTTGGAGTGAGCCAAATTTCTTTGGGATGCTTGGGGATGTGCTCCGCTTTAAGGTCAATGGCACTTTGATGATCTTGCAGATAGCGTTCCCATGCCTTGGCCAATTTTTCCAATTGCAGAGGCATGTCAACAGACATCAACAATGTATCTTGAGGAAGGTAACTAAATAGCGAGGTAAAGGTACTTTGATGGGTTTCCGATTGAATTTTGGGCACCAACGTAAAGTGTGCCATTTCTTTTATGGACAACTGCGAATTGACATCAAATGCTCTGATACTTTCAATGATGTCACCGTCTAATTCCATTCTAAATGGATACTCGTGTGCAAATGAAAATAGATCTACAATGCCCCCTCTGATGGAAAATTGACCGGGTTCAAAGACAAAATCCTCCCTTTCAAATCCATTTTCATGAAGAAAGTCAATCAGAAAATCAATGTCTAATGTTTGTCCCCGTGCAATTTCAAACGAATTGGATTCTAAGGCCGCACGCTCTACTACAAGTTCTGCGAGTGCTTCTGTATACGTAATTACAATTCTTCTGTTGTTCTTACGCAAGGCATTGAGAGTTTCAATGCGCTCTTGTACATTCATGGCGTGTTCTCTTTGAGGAGAAAAACTCTTAACGAAAGAGTCAGGCAAGAAATAAATGGGTTGTCCAGTGAGGAGATTCTCTAAATCTGATTTGAAATATTGAGATTCTTCCTTGGTGGGAAGCACTATCAACATGGGTCTTTGAGTCTCGGCGAATACGGCTGCGCATGCAACACTTCCACCAGAACCTGCCATCCCTTGCAGATAGAGTAATTTGGAAGATATTATTCCTCCTAATAATTCTTGTATGGCCTCAGATTCTCTGAGTTTGCTTAAAATGTCTTTGGTATTCATTTGCGAGCCATCACCTTCAACGCAGCCTCAACCACATTGGGGGTATCAAGTCCGTATTTTACCAAAAGTTCATCAGGGGTACCGCTTTCACCAAAAGAATCGTTCACCGCCACCATTTCAAGTGGTTTTGGCAACATTCTAGACAATAATTGAGCCACTGCGTCACCCAATCCACCGTTCATTTGATGTTCTTCAGCCGTTACCACACAACCGGTTTTTTGAACGGAAGCCAAAATAGCTTCATCATCAAGCGGTTTGATGGTATGAATATTGATAATTTCAGCACTGATGCCTTTTTCAGCAAGAATATGTCCAGCCTCAATGGCTTTCCACACCAAGTGACCGGTTGCCAAGATGGTAACATCGGTCCCTTCACTCAGCATTAATGCCTTTCCAATGATGAATGGGGTCTCTTCCGAAATAAACACTGGCCATTTTGGACGTCCAAATCTCAAATAAACTGGACCATGGTGGTCAGCAATAGCAATAGTAGCGGCTTTTGTTTGATTGTAATCGCAAGGATTGATCACTGTCATTCCTGGCAACATTTTCATCAATCCAATGTCTTCCAATATTTGGTGAGTAGCACCGTCTTCGCCCAGAGTTAAACCCGCATGTGAAGCACAAATTTTCACGTTTGCATGAGAATAGGCAATACTCTGACGAATCTGATCGTAAACGCGACCTGTTGAGAAGTTGGCAAAGGTACCAGTAAATGGAATTTTACCTCCTAAAGCCAAACCAGCGGCAACACCCATCATATTGGCTTCGGCAATTCCGGCTTGATAAAATCTTTCAGGGAATTCACCTTGAAAGTGATTCATCAATAATGAACCGGTTAAATCAGCACACATGGCTACCACGTTTGGATTTGTGCGTCCCAATTCAAGGAGTCCAGCTCCAAATCCGCTACGCGTGTCTTTTTGTCCTAGTATTTCGAAATGTTTCATTGAAGATTTTTATAACGATAATGAGGTATTGATACCTGAAGTTATGCTAAATGGTTTTTTACGGGTGTATAGGGTTCTGGTTTCGCTTTTGGGACGATAAACTACCTCGTAATTTCCCGGTTGAATGATCAATTCATGTCGGCCAGCAGTGGTAGGAAGATCCATGACCCACACCATTTTTCCATCTTTCACTTGAAAAACAGCACCTTGAATATCTTTGGCCAACGAAAGTTGCAACATTCCTGGTGCTGGAATCTCAATGACGGTGGTTTTGTTCTGACTCACTTGAACGTCCTTAAAAACCAGTCTTGGAACTGATAAAATTTCAAGATCATAAGAACCAGTCAGGTATTTTTGAGTGGAATTGAAAGGCTGATTGTGCAGAATTCCGCACTGATCTTTGACCTTTACAATGGCTTCCAACTGTCTGTAACGGGTAATTCCGCCCACTTTCAACAGAATATTTCCTCTTGGAGTATTTGCAGCGATGGTATTGTGTCTACCACCTACCAATTCAATATTGGCTAGATTTACTGGCGGTAGGGAGTGCACCGTCATGTTGTATTTTCTCAAAGGATCTAAATACAAGGTATCAGGTATACCCTTTCCATTCATGGTGTGAACGAAATACTCTACCGATTCGTTTGTTTGTTGGTCGTATAAAGTAATGGGTATATCGGTTTCTAACGGTCTTCCTTGCTGATCCAATAAATTGATTTGAGCACTGGTATTGTTCAACACTTGCGACACAATTACGCCCATGACTTTTTGAAACTGTGATGCATCTTCGGCGTTGAAATACTTTCCAGCACAGGAATAAGCGGTTCTGAATTTCTCTGAATCCGTTCCAAGTCCAATAATAAAGGGTCTTAGTACAATTCCTTTTTTCTGAAGCACTCTGCTTACTTCGCATGGGTCACCTGGACATTCTTCTACTCCATCGGTGATAATGATCACTACGTTTCGAGCGGTTTTATCTACGGGGAAGTCTTTTTCAGTTGCCAGCAACGATTGTGTGATACTGGTGTAACCCAAAGGCTTGATAGATTTTAATCTTTTATTAAACTCCTTATGATTGTAGGGTCCAAACGGCACCTCTAGTTTAGTATCATTACAATCTCTGAGTTCATTGGGTTTATTGTGCCCAAAAACGCGAAGTCCCATTTCAAGATCGGGAACGGTTCTTAGGGAGTCTACCATTCTCGACATCAACGTGATGGCGATTGACCATCTGTTGGATGTTTCCATGGGCTCTAACATAGACCCGCTTCCGTCAAGGAGGAAGAGAATACGCGTTTTACGGCCTGGGAAGGCATTTTGAATTTGCGCATTCAGAGGAATACACCCGAGAGCGCATCCCCAGAAAAGCAAAGTCCAAATGATCTTCCTTAAATTCATTAATTCTTAATAATCACCTAGTTCAGTAACGGGCAATTGCGCTAGAGCTTTCTCTAATTGTTCATCGCTAGGGGCTTTACCGTGCCAAGCATGGCTACCCATCATAAAGTCAACGCCTTGTCCCATTTCGGTTTTCATGATAATCACAATAGGCTTACCAGCACCCAAATGCGATTGAGCTTGAGGCACTACAGTATGAATGCTGTCGTAGTTATTACCATCCATTTCTAGGACCATCCAACCAAAAGCTTCAAACTTTGATTTTAGCTCGGTGATGCCCATAACATCGCCGGTAGAACCATCAATTTGTTGTTGATTGAAGTCAACAGCAACAATCATATTGTCAATTTTATTGTGGGCCGAGAACATAACGGCCTCCCATATTTGACCTTCCTGAAGTTCACCATCGCCGGTGAGTACCCAAACGGTAGATGAATCTTTATCTAATTTCTTTTGTAACGCAAATCCTACGGCTACTGAAAGTCCCTGTCCTAAAGAACCTGTCGCAACGCGCACCCCGGGAAGTCCTTCGTGAGTAGTAGGATGTCCCTGCAAGCGGGTATTCAACTTTCTAAAAGTAGCTAATTCTGAAACGTCAAAGTAGCCGGAGCGGGCCAACACTGAGTAAAACACGGGCGAAATGTGCCCGTTGCTCATGATGAATACATCTTCGCCTTTTCCTGAGGGATCGAATTTCTGGGGATTGTGATTCATGTATTGAAAATACAACGCGGTCAGATAATCTGCACAGCCCAAAGAACCACCTGGGTGACCGCTATTCACAGCGTGTACCATACGGAGGATATCGCGACGAACTTGACGCGAAACCACGGAAAGAGGGAGGTTATTGCTCATAAAGGATACAAAGTTAACCGATAATTGGCTGCTAATATTCACAAGTTATTCGTTATATTTGCGGGTTAATTGTAAACTATGCGCACAAAAATCTTGGTTTGGGCATTGAGCACCTTTATTTTACTTGCTTCTTGCGGGGAATATCAAAAGGTGTACAAGAGCAAAGATACTTCCTTGAAGTACCAAAAGGCCATGTCTCTGTATCAAGATAAAAAGTATGCTAAATCTGCTCAATTGTTAGAGCAATTGAGAGACATGTATCGTCGCACAGATAGTTTGGAAGTAGTATACTACCGCTTAGCAATGTGTTATTACAACTTAAAAGATTATCCGTTTGCTTCCTTGTTTTTCAAAGACTTTACCGATAATTTTTCTTCGAGTCCTAGAGCTGTGGAATGCGCCTACATGGCACTTTATTGCGATTTCTTGGGAATAGGCTCTCACGACCTTGACCAATCTGAAACACGCAACGTTTTAGAGGCACTGCAAAATTTTACCAATTTCCATCCTGATTCTGAATACACCGAAAAGTGCAACTCACACATAGACGAACTCAGAAACAAGTTGCAAAAGAAGGAATACGACATGGTCATGCAGTATTACAACATGACCGAGTATAAGTCGGCAGTTACCGCAAGTAAAAATACGGTTAAACTTTACCCCGACATTCCTGAAAGAGAAGAATTGGAATACATTGCGGTAAAAGCGCAATTCTTGTATGCCAAAAACAGCATTGAATCTAAACGAAAGGAACGCTACCAATTGGTGGTTGAGAATTTCGAAGACTATAAATACAACAACCCTCCAAGCAGTAAACACTACGAAGAATGTAAAAACTTCGCAGAAATCAGCAAAAAGGAGATAAAAAAAATGGAAGAACTTTTATGAACATAAAAAGTAAAAATCAAGCAGAGACCCGTGATTTGAAAATCATGGAAGAACAAACCCAAAGTGTTTATTTAACCACCGCTATCATTTCGCGCAGAGCTGACCAAATTGCTGAAAAGCAAAAAGAAGAATTGCGTAATCGTTTGGAACCCTTCGCGCACGACTCTGACAACCTTGAGGAAGTTCAAGAAAATCGTGAACAAATTGAAATCAGTTTGATGTACGAGCGTATGCCAAAGCCTACTCTTTTGGCTACTCACGAGTACATTGACGGAAAAACCTACTGGAGAATGCCTGAAGCTCCAGCCAATGATCCAAAATAAAAACATATTAATAGGAATTACAGGCGGCATTGCCGCCTATAAAATTCCACTTTTGGTAAGGTTACTCAAACAAGCAGGTGCCCATGTACAAGTTATTTGTACAGAATCTGCATTGCAGTTTGTAACCGCTCAAACCCTTTCCGTCTTATCAGAGAATAAGGTTCATTCAGAATTTTTCGACCCCGAAACCCATCTTTGGAATCACCACGTGAATTTAGGGCTTTGGGCAGATGCTTTCATCATCGCTCCTGCAGGTTCAAATACCTTGGCAAAAATGGTGCAAGGGCAATGCGACAATCTACTCCTCACCACTTATCTGTCTGCTCGTTGTCCAGTTTGGGTCGCTCCAGCTATGGACTTAGACATGTACGAACAACCGGGAGTTAAATTGAATCTTGAAACTCTGAAATCTAGAGGAGTTCATGTCATTGATGCTGAGGAAGGTCCACTAGCCAGCGGTTTATCAGGAAAAGGCCGAATGGCCGAGCCCGAAACCCTATTTCAAGCATTGAACGATTATTTTGCCCCTCCTGTAACTGGATGGTTGGGTAAAAAAGTCTTAGTAACTGCGGGTCCAACGTATGAAGCCATTGATCCTGTTCGATTTATTGGCAATCACAGCACGGGCAAAATGGGTATATGCATTGCCGAAGCATTGGCAAACTTGGGAGCCCATGTAGAACTTGTTTTAGGCCCTACTCACTTGTCAGTATCTGAAAATAGATATGCAGGTAACATAAAAACTACAAGGGTCAAATCAGCTAAAGAAATGCTTCAGGTTTGCAAGGACTTGTTTGTTCATTGCGATGGACTGATCATGTCAGCGGCGGTAGCTGATTACACTCCAGAGTTTGTTGCCCCTGAAAAAATAAAGAAATCAGACGAACGCATATCATTGAATTTGGTCAAAAACCCAGATATATTGTTTGAACTTTCAACTCATCGAGAACAACATCAATTTTCAGTGGGATTTGCCTTAGAAACACAAAACGGTGAAGAAAATGCGTTACAAAAACTTCATAAAAAACGTTTGGATGCCATAGTATTGAACATGGTCAATGAAAATACAGGATTTCAAAGTGAAACCAATAAAATTGTCATATTAGATAATTCAGGTAAAAAAATTGAGTCTGATTTAAAATCTAAATCAGATATTGCTGTTTACCTATTAGAACATTTAAATTTGATTTTATTCAAACATGAGAATGAAAACCGTCACTAATTATAGTTTCAAAATACTTTTTTCCTTTACTGCTGCTCTTTTCTCCATTCATCTTTTAGATGCTCAAGAGATCAATGCCTCTGTTCAAGTGGTAGCTCCTAGAGTTCAGCAATCTGATAAAAACATCCTCCAAACTCTTCAAAACAGCATTCAGCAATTCATCAATAACCGAAAGTGGACAGAGGATAAGGTTGAGATGGTTGAGAGAATTGATGTTTCCTTGTTCATGGAAATCACTTCTTTCGAAAACAACAACTTCTCAGGAACGGTACAATTGCAAGTCATTAGACCTGTTTATAATTCTACCTACAAAACAACGGTTTTGCAGTTTAACGATGATGACGTTTCATTTAGTTATCGCGAATTTGAGAATTTAGATTATCAGGAAAACATGAACATGAATGATCTAACTACCTTATTGGCTTATTACGTGTATATTGCCCTAGGAGTTGATCACGATAGTTTTGGTGAATTGGCGGGCAGTGAGCACCTCACTAAAGCACAAAGCATTGTCAATCTAATGTCAAATAAACCCGGTTGGAATCAAGGAGACGGTAAGGGATTTAGAAATCGTTTTTACCTGGCTGAAAACTTGACAAGTCCAAGATTCAAGGAATTTAGGGAATTGAGCTACCGTTATCACCGTTTGGGATTGGACCAATTTCATGAAAATCCTGAAAAAGGCAGAAAAATAATCACTGAAACTCTACAAAAAATTCAAGAGGCCTCACAAAACAATCGAAACTCTTTGATGCAAAAATTGTTCTTCACTACAAAATGGCCTGAACTTGTTGAAATATACAAAGGAGCGACAGCGGCTGAGAAAGCCAACATCACCAAACTCCTCATGGATATAGACCCCACTAACAGTAAGCGCTACGAAAACATAAAAGCATGATTGTACGTACCGAAACCATCGACTCTCGCATAGAAACTTGGTTAGACAAGAACCAACCCGATAAAATTGTGGTAGTTGTATCTCAAACCAGCAAGTTATTGTGTTTGCCAAAACTCCAGATACATTTAAAACTAGACAATATCATTTACGAAGTACCTGATGGAGATGATTCTAAAACCATGGGTTATTGCCAAGATTTATGGGAAGTCATGCTTCGTAACGACGTTAGCCGTAATTCTCTTGTGATCGCAGTTGGCGGTGGTGCAGTACTTGATTTTGCTGGTTTCTGCGCCTCGGTTTACATGCGCGGAATCCCTTGCATGTACGTACCTACTACCCTTCTTTCTATGGTAGACGGTTCAGAAGGCGGCAAAACGGGAATCAATTTCTATGGAACGAAAAACATCATAGGAACCTTTACTGAACCGGTTAAAATTCTAAGAAACGTTGATTTTTTACCCACCCTACCGCAATTTGAGGTGTTGGCAGGATGGGCTGAAATCATCAAACACGCCATAATCAATAACGGCGCTTTGTGGAATCACATTCAAAACGGCATCCCCTCCCTAGACAACACCGAACTTTGGATGGATATAATTCGCGAAAACATCACCTTCAAGAAAGGTATAGTTGAAAATGATTTTAGAGAAAAAGGTGAACGTAAATTATTAAACCTTGGACATACCATTGGTCACGGATTAGAAGCTCTCCATTTCGAGAATCCCGAAGTAACTCATGGAATATGTGTCGCAAATGGCATCTATTGGGAAACATTGCTAGCCATTGACGCAGGCTTGGCTGACCCTTCCTTGCTCGAAACCATTGAGAATTTAATTTTCCCATTGTATCCCAAAATCTACTGGTCAACTGACGAAGTAGAGCCTTTGGTTTCTTTGCTGATGCATGATAAGAAAAACAGAAACGGTAAAATTCAATTCACCTTGCCGCTTTCAATTGGAAATTGCAAATACGATGTGGAAATCAGCGACGCCAACCTACGATATTTCTTGAATAAACACGCATCTGCTGAATTAGCCAATGAATCTGACACAGTTTCATCTGCCGAGTTCTAAAAGCGAATCTCACCGGGTTCTTGCGCTACTTTATCTATCGAAACTTGATCTAAAAGGGTTGAAGAACCCATCTCATTCTCGAGATACCCAACTCTTTATCCATAATCTTCAAAGTAAGGAAAGCTGCATTGATTTTCACGATGCAGGAACTCCTGCGCGCATTGCATTGGCCTTATTTGCTTTCGAAGGACGAAAAGTCACGCTAACCGGCAACCAGAGTCTTCAAAAACGACCCATAAAAGCTCTAGTTGATGGGCTTAATTCTCTCGGCGCAAAAATTAAATACTTAAAAAACGACGGATTTTTTCCCTGCACCATTGAAGGACAGATAAATTCTGAATCTCTTAGAGATAATCCTAACATTGTTCTGGATCGAACTGAAAGTAGTCAGTTCGCCACTGCCATGATGCTGATTTGCAGTCAAATGTTTGACCTCCCAAAAATTCAAATTTCATTAATCGGTAAGGAACATTCCAATTCCTATATTGAAATGACCGCAAAAACCTTGAATCAATTTCAAATTCCTTGCATTTTTAATCAAGCAGACGATCTAATCGAAATCAATCCTCAAAAACCCTTTATACCCTCTGATATTTACATAGAAGCCGATTGGTCAGCCGCTCTTTATGGATTTCAATATCTGCTTGCCCTCCGTTGGACAAAAAAACAGAATTACGAGTGGTGTTTCCCTCAACTGAAACTGCCCTCTCTCCAAGGAGACTCCCAGACATTGCTCATATTTGTGTCCCTCGGTTTGAATGCAGATATTCAAGAAAACGGCATCGTTTGTACGACTCAAAATATCCATTCATTAGAAAATGCCTTTCAAAAATCGGTATCTATAGATTGCCGAAACTTCCCTGATGCGGTACCTACATTGGTTAGTACTTTTTCCTTGGCCTGGTTCTTAAAAGATGGTAAAAAACCTAATTATAACATCGTTTTCCAGGGTATATCCAACTTGATAACCAAGGAAAGCAACCGTATTGAAGCGCTGAATGTCAATTTGTTACTTTTTGGCTTTGAACTAACAAAAGTCAATGAAGAAGATTATAAACTGACTCAATTGAATTACTCTGCAGACGTCAATGAAATCTTAACCATCAAAACCTTCCACGATCATAGAATTGCCATGAGCTTTGCCCCTTGGAAACTGATATTTCCTCAACTGCAATTCGATGATACCGATTGTGTAGTAAAAAGCTTTCCTGATTTTTGGAATCAAATCAACCCTTAATTTTGGCGTTTTGCCAAAGGGCTTCCATCTCATCCAACGACATATCATTCAGTCCCTTGCCCAAATTTTCTGCTTGTGATTCCATGCTTTGGAAACGAGTTTTAAACTTGATATTACACCGCTCTAGAGCCGTATCAGGATTGATGCCTTTCAACCGGGCATAATTGATCAATGCAAACAAATAATCTCCAAATTCCTCTTCTTGATGCTCGGGCGTGGTAGCTTCTTGAAACTCTATCCACTCCTCTTCCACTTTCTCGTAAGCAAGATCAGCTGAATCCCAATCGAAGCCCACTTGCGAAGCTTTTTCCTGCATTCTGAAGGCTTTCACCACGCTATTCAATCCCTTAGGAACCCCATCCAACACCCCGTTTTTCTTTTGCCCCTTTTCTTGAAGCTTTATCTGCTCCCAATTCTTCAGCACCGTTTCTGAATCGTTTGCTTCCACATCACCATAAATATGTGGATGTCTGCGAATCAACTTTTGTATCAGGGTATCACACACCTCTCCTACATCAAAATGCCCATTTTCGGTAGCGATTCTTGAGTAAAATACAATGTGCAACAACAAATCACCAAGCTCTTTTTTTACTTCTTCGGGATTGTTTTCCAAAATGGCATCGCTCAATTCATGAACTTCTTCAATGCTCAGAGGGCGAATGCTTTCCCAGGTCTGTTTCATGTCCCAGGGACATTTCTCTCTGAGGTCGTTCATTACGTCTAGAAGACGTGAAAATTGATTGAGTATTTCTGGGCGGGTCATTGTTTAGTTTAGAGTTTAGAGTTTAGGGTTGAGAGTTTAGGGTTGAGGGTTTAGGGTTGAGAGTTTAGAGTTTGGCGGGGGATTCGAGCCAGAGATCCATGATAGCGAGGTAGCATAGGGCTTCGACAATGGGTACAGCTCGGGGCAAAACACAGGGATCGTGGCGGCCTTTGGCTTGTAGCTTGACTTCCTCAAAGGAAGCGTTTACAGTGGTTTGTTCTTTGGCAATGGTGGATGTTGGTTTAAAGGCTATTTCCATCTTGACGGGCTCGCCCGTACTCATTCCGCCAATAATTCCGCCGCTGTGGTTGGTGCGGGTGCCAATTTTCCCAAATTCTTCACGAAAAATCCATTCATCGTTGTGGTTGCTTCCGCTGAGTTCAGCAGCATCAAATCCGTCGCCAAATGAAATGCCTTTTACGGCGTTTAAATTTAATATGTATTGACCCAGAATGGCGTTCAACTTTCCGAAAACGGGTTCACCCAAACCTTGTGGAAGTCCCTCGATAAGACAAGTAATTTTACCACCCAAACTGTCTCCATTTGATTTTGCTTCTTCAATTAAAACAATCATCTGGTTTGAAGATTCTGGATGTGGACAACGAACGGCGGAAGATTCAATTTCATCGCGTGTAACTGCAACAATGGAAGGAGCCTTAATTGTGGCAATCTGACTGACCCAAGCGTTAATATTGACAGATGACTGGTTATTTAACCATTGTTTTGCCAAAGCGCCGGCTGCAACCCAAGCGGCTGTAATTCTCGCGCTACTTCTACCGCCTCCTCTCCAATCTCGGTGCCCGTATTTTACATCGTACAGTAAATCTGCATGTCCGGGACGATAAACATCTTTTAAATGCAAATAATCGTCGCTTCGAACATCTTGATTGGGGATGAGTATAGCGATGGGAGTACCTAAGGTTTTCCCTTCGAAGACACCAGATATGATTTGAACTTCGTCGGTTTCCGAGCGTTGAGTGGTAAGGGCAGATTGACCGGGCCTACGTCGGTTCATTTCTAACTGCAAGTCCTCGCTGCTGATGGACAGTCCCGCTGGGAAACCGTCAATTACTGCACCTACAAAGGAGCCGTGGCTTTCACCAAAACTGGTAATGACTAGGTTTTTGCCAATGCTGTTTCGACTCATTCTGGTGCAAAGTTACTACGCACTATTTGACCCACACCATTCCTGAGAATTTATGTGGTAAAAATCTTTTGCATTTTTCGCTGTATTTAAGCTCCAAATAGTGAACAGCAAGTATGCTATTTTTCCCTTGAATGATCATGCCTTCATTACCCCAGTTGTATCCCGTGTTTTTATTGATCTTTATGTTCTCTAAATTCGGGAACTTCTTTTGTAGTGAACTGTAAAAGGCATATTTATCATTCAATCCCTCGGCTTTAATCTGTAAAGTATCAAAAGACCCGTCATAATCCAAGGTAATATTTCCATCAAATATTCTCATGAAAAGACCGTCGCAATCGTCCCCATTTCCGTAAAACATTGTTTCGTTTTTGTCGGGATTGATTAAAACCAAGCGTTTCCAATTTCCAGCAGGTATGTTCAGATTGTTTCGGGCAGATGAAGCACTTCCAGAGATAGTGAGAATATGTTCTGGAACCTCTATTGAGTCGCTATCTACTGTAACTGGGTCTTCGATTGATTCTGCGATAGTATTGTATCTATCATATTCATCTCGGACTCCGTAAACTTTCAGAGTATCAGACAACCATGATTTTACTTCCCAAGTACTGATTCGATTGGTTTTTACCAATTTCCCTGTATCGTTGGCAATCATATCTGGCAACACCAATGCGGGTTCTAAACCAGTAATATTGTGCTGATCAAACATATACATCACGTCTTCATGTAATTTATCAGAGGCGCTATCACTTAGAATAACTCCTTGTTTGAGTTGTTTACCGTCAAATATTCCCGCTTTTTTGAATTCCTCTTGGATGCGCTGGGTTTGATCTCTTTTGGATACTGACCATGCGTTGATTCCAGGCACAAAAAATACCAAAAACGCGGTCACCGCTAAGCTAAAAGGTATCATTCCAATGTACTTGTTCTTAGTCAGTATCATAAAAATGGAAATGGCGGTCAACCAAATAGCCAAAGCCAATAAACTGTATCTCAATACCGTAAATCCGTATTCATCAATCCTAATTCCAGCCGCTACAAAAAGTAAAATCAACAAAGGCAGAAGCGCAATGTAATATCCACGTGAATAGTTGTGAATCCAACGATCATTCGTCCCAAAGGGATATAACAAAAGCAGAGCCAACATTCCCGCTACAGCGAATGATAGTATCATGTTCGAAACCCATCCAACGGGGAGTTTCCACTGAACCAATATTTGACCGGCGTAGGCGTATAAAATCAACAGGTAGATGAGAACGAGCGGCAGCAAAACATATTGAGCAAATACCTTGAGCGGCTTGGGAAAGTTTTGGTTGTCGTCTTGAAACTGCACCCCATTTGGAATCCCCGAAACGAAAATCAAGGTAGATACCAATCCCAACATAATAAACATCAAATAAGCATAATAATGCCCCTTAATTTCGAGTCCGAACAACTGGTCTAGCGCCAACATTGCACCAGCTAGTCCCAAATATAAAACTCCACAGTACAAAGCCGTGGTGAATGTTCTTAAAAATAGGGTTTGATTGTATTGCCAAACGGCATTTGAATTCTTTTTGTTGACCACCGGTAAAATGGCCGCCAACAAATGGAATACCACGGAATAACTCCAATATCTCAGCCAGATCCGCTCTTCAACATTGATGCTCTGTTGATAGGAACTCAGATCAAAGTAAACGAAAATCAATATACCAAATAACAGATTGATCAATCCCAATCGGAATATTCTGTTTCTGTGCAGATTGTTCTCTAAAAGCAAGTGCACCGTAAAAGACAATGGTAAAGACAGAGATGCGGTCATACCAACTCTTAACAAGAAACTTAGAAATTCATCTTGATACTGTTTTTCAGCAATTCCAATACGAACGGACCACATCCCAACAGCAGTCAAAATCAAACCGCTAAATATGGTGAATGGAAAACGCTTGACCGAATTCAAGGCCAATTGCAGCAAAACTTGGGGAGATTTAAACCAATTAGCCATGATTACCAGATTTTAACGCGGTCTTGATCGGCTTTGTACATTTTATGTCCTTCTTTGACACCAAAAGCTTCATAGAAACCAGGGTGATTTTGCAAAGGACCAATAGCTCTAAAATATCCAGGCGAATGAGGGTCAGTAACCAATCTCATGCTCAATTCTTCGTCGCGAATTTTACTTCTCCAAATAGTTGCCCAACTTAAGAAGAAACGTTGTTGTTGAGTGAATCCATCCAACTTTTCAGTAACGGGTTCGCGCTTCAAATGAATCATCAATCCATCGTATCCGGCAGCTACACCGCCTAAATCACCAATATTTTCACCCAAGGTAAACTCGCCGTTCACGAATTTTCCGGGCAATGCTTCGTAACCGCTGTATTGTTCAGCCAATTTCTTTCCTCTTTCCTTGAATTGCTTCAAATCTTGCTCTGTCCACCAATTTTGAAGGTTTCCGTCTGCATCAAACTGAGCACCCGCATCGTCAAATCCGTGAGAGATTTCATGTCCAATAACCGCTCCAATTCCCCCGAAATTCACTGCAGGATCGTTTCTAAAATCAAAGAAAGGAGGCTGTAAAATAGCTGCAGGGAATACAATCTCATTGTTCACCGGATTGTAATACGCATTCACCGTTTGAGGCGACATACCCCACTGGGTTTTATCAACGGGTTTGCCAAATTCGGCCATATTTTTAGCGGTACCCCATTTAGCTGCATTCAGCATATTTTGGAAGTAACTTCCGCCTTGAGCATAAGTCTTAACATTCAATTGACTGTAGTCTTCCCACTTGTCAGGGTAACCAATTTTTACCATCATTTTATCCAATTTCCCGTTGGCTTTTTTCTTGGTTTCAGCACTCATCCAGTCCAAATTATTGATTCGAACGCGGTACGCTGCAATTACGTCGTCTACCATGGCTTTGGCCACTTTTTTCGCTTCCTCGGGGAAGTATTTCTCTACGTACAATTTGCCCAACGCTTCGCCCAAAGTACCGTTCACCACGGCCAATGCTCTTTCTTCCTGGGGACGTTGAGCCGGTGTACCTCTCAAGGTTTTTCCGTAGAATTCGAAGCGTAATTTTTCCATATCCTCGCTCAAATTCTCCATTGCTCCGCGCATATCGCTCCATAAAAGCAAAGCTTTTAAATCTTCCACATCTCTCTCCTGAAACAATTTAGCGGTTGCTTCCATGTTCTTCACATCGCCCAAAATCACTTTATCAGGACTCACGCCCAAGGCCCTCAACATGCCATCTACGTCCATTCCCTTGACCATTTTCTTGAATTGCTTCAAGCTTCTAGGATTGTATCTCTTCGCAGGGTCGCGCATTTCCACACGTGACATCTTATTTTCTGCCAAATATTTTTCCATACCATAAATGGTTTCAGCAATGTTCTCTGGATTTCCCTTCCAATCGTATGCTTTAAACACATCTACAATAAACTTCTTATAGGCCACTTGCAATTTCACCGACTTCTCATCGGTCTTCAAATAATAATCTCTGTCAGGCAATCCCAATCCAGGTCCATAAGTATACATGACGTTCTGGTTGGAATTTTTCACATCCGCACCGACATAAAATCCCAAGAAAAAGCTACCCCCGTAAGGAGCGTATTTCACCATGTAATTAGCTACCTCTTTCTTGTTCTTCAGCATGGCAATTTCCATCAAATAAGGAACCACGGGCTTCACGCCTTGCTTGTTTCTATTTTGGATATCCATCACCGATGCATACAATGCAATAGCCTTACCTTGATCGGTTTCTGGCCCGTACTCTCCAGACTTCGCCGCTGTTTTCAACACCGCTAGCGCCATAGAATCGGCCATTTTACCGAGGGCATCAAACGCCCCCCAACGACCTCTGTCGCTAGGAATTTCGGTTTGCTTCATCCATTTCCCGTTCACAAACGAATAAAAATCGTCACCGGGTTTCACACTAGAATCTAGATAATTCAAATTCAGGGCTCTGTAATCACCACCCGCTACAAAAGCGGTCAAAAAAGCAGCCGTTGCTGCTGAAAATATGAGTTGTTTGAGGTTCATTTTGGGAGTTGGGGGTTGGTCTTTGGTCTTTGGTCTTTGGTCTTTGGTCTTTGGTCTTTGGTCCTTGGTCCTTGGTCCTTGGTCCTTGGGGGATTTGTAATAATTACAAATATAATAAATTAGTTGACCATTGAGTTGCGAATATCGCCAAGGAATCAGACAGAATCGGTAATCGGTTATCGGTTGTCGGCTGTCCGCTGTCCGCTGATGGCTGATGTCTGATCACTGATCACCGATCACCGATCACTGATCACCGTCCCCAACAATCTCCCCCTCCACCCTTTCTTGGCTAAGATGTTTTGTTGATCGTTGGGATAGGTGCGGTTGGATAGGAAGACGAAAACGGTTTGTGATTCGGGATCGGCCCAGAGCCATGTGCCGGTGAAACCGGAATGTCCAAATAAAGAGGTGGGCGCACCGGGGTAAACGTTGTTTCCGTGGGGTTTGTCAAAGCCTAGACCGCGTTGGTTGGCGGTGGTGATTCGTTCAGTGTGGTAGACTTCGGTGAATTTTTGAACGGTTTCGGGTTTGAACAGTTTGAAGCCATCGTAATCATTTCGAGATGAGTTCAATAAGGCTTGCATGAATTTGGCCAAGTCAACCGAGTTACTGAACAGACCTGCGTTGCCTGAAAGTCCCCCGAGAAAAAAAGCAGAGGGGTCATGAACTTCACCGCGAATAAGTCCTCTCCATGAAGAATCATATGCCGTGGGAGCCACATGAGCGGCCAAACCGAATTGATTGGGCTTATATCGGGTCATGTTCATGCCAAGGGGTTGGAATATTTTCTTGTATAAAAATTCATCTAATGGGAGGTCAGATAGATGCTCAACAAATTTGCCTAAAATGATGGCGTTCAAATCGCTGTAAAGATATTCAGCATTGAACCCGCCTCGAGGTTGGGTTTTGCAAATCCAACGCCAAACCGAATCACGCAATCGTTCGGGCAAGGAATCAAACAACAAGGTATCGGGGTGACTAGAAATACGCTGATAGAGGGGCAAAAATGCCGGAAGTCCGGTTCTGTGTGTGAGAAAACTAGATATGGGAAGGTGGCTCCAAGGATATTTACGAACTTCCTTCCAATAGCGGCCAATGGGATCATCTAAACGGTATTCACGCTCTTCGAAAAGCTCCATCATGGCAGCCGTCATGCCTACAATTTTAGTGATGCTGGCAATGTCATAGACGGTGTATTCATTCACGGGAAGCAGGGTGTCGCCATCAGAAAAATGCGCTAAGTAAGATCCGCGAGAGATGTTATATTTTAATTGGCCATCTTTGAGAACCAAAAGCTGAGCAGACGTTGACGCTCCGCTGCTGATGATAGAGTCCATGAGGTCGTTCAACTGCTTGAACTTCCCGCAAGAATCTTCCTGGTTGAATTCAGGATGCATGGGAAAACTCGCTTCCCAATCAGATTCGCGACCAATGACCACGTTGTGGTTCAAAGGTTCACTAGACAGCTTAACGGGTGGCTTTCCCAAGATATTACGTCTACCAAAAAGAGCATCTATACAGGCCGATTGAAATTCTTCGCCGGTCTCATAGCCCACCATGACGGGAATTTTCCGGGTTAAATCGCGTAAAGCATAGATGTTTCCTGTGTGAATCAATACAGGGCTGCTCTTGGTAGATTCTACAAACTGAACCAAGTTTTTCGGCAATTTCCGGGGACTGTTACTCCACATCCGTTGGTTTCCGTTGAAAATCACCCAACGTTCATCTTTCAAAGAATCAGACAATGCAATCAACGCTTGGGTAGAATCGAATTTCTTTGCCCAAATGAGTTGCACATTGGCATAGCATTCCATCCTGCGGATAAGTGTTCTCAATATTCCATCCCCAAAAACCAATAAACGAACCGTGTCTTTTTGAAACGGCAAAAGATGTCCTAATTTTAGAGGATTGTTATCATCGTCTGAAGAGCCGTTGATCAACGTAATTACCTTGTCGATGGGTTCGTTTTGCTGGTAAACAGTGTAATTCTCAAAAATACGCTGATCAATGGTTTCGGGGTTGACTTCAAATTTGTGATACAACCCTAATTGATGCTTAGAGAACAAAATTCGTTTTACTTTTTGGGCAATTTCAGCACTGTCTATCCAGCCCGAATCTTTTAGTCGAAGGGCTTCGGTGATGATTCCAGGCACATCCTCCGGAAAACAAATAATATCATTGCCTGCCTTCAATGCTCGAATTCCTGCATCCACGGCACCAAAATGATTGGCGATGCCTTTCATATTGAGTGCATCAGTGATGATTAACCCCTCAAAATTCAACTCTTTACGAAGCAAATCAGTGACTACGCTCCTACTCAATGAAGTAGGCATACTGTCTAATAATGGAACCTTTAAATGACCCACCATCACCGACTTTACGCCATTTTTCAACATCAAATCAAAAGGCAAAAGCTCGTTTTGAAGGCTTGAAGGGGTATGATCAACCACCGGCAGTTCTTTGTGAGAATCAGCAATAGTGTTGCCATGTCCCGGGAAATGCTTGGCGCAACCCCAAACACCTTCGCTCTCCATTCCTCTGTTGTATGCGGCTGCCAAAGAGGCCGTCAGCAAAGGATTTTCGCCAAAACTTCGGAAGCCAATGATGGGATTGTTGGGATTGACGTTCAGGTCAACCACGGGTGCGTAATTGAGCTGAATTCCCAGCATCCGAAGTTCACGCCCTATGTACTTCCCCACCCTAAAGGCCCACTGAGTGTCTCTTGCCGCGCCCAAAGTTAACGGATAAGGAAACTTATGAATATGATCTAAGCGCATGGCTGCGCCCCATTCGGCATCCATGCTGATCAACAACGGAATTTTTGATTCTTGCTGATAAAAGTTCAACGCCATGCTCTGATTGACGGCCGTGCCTTGGAAAAATATGATTCCGCCCACTTCCCAATCTCTGATTTGCGATAACACCACAGGGTCAATTTCGGCGTTGCGCGTCCATGCCGGAACCATCATGGTTTGTCCCAACATTTGCTTGAAAGTTAAGGTCTTTAATAAGGAATCTGCCCAAATTTCACTTTTTTCTTTCGGGGGATATGTATACGTTTCAGCACCCAAAACGGACTGCGAAAACACGCTTAAAACATTGAAAATCAAATATATAAATACAAATACCCTCCTCATGAATTGCACAAAGTTACGAAGAACCAACGCTTAAATAAGATTTGTTCGTTTGAGGTATTTTAAGTTTTTTCGAAATATTGACTTGCCCAGGCCACGTTTTACGAACAAAATGTGTCTATGGAATTGCTGTTGCAATGATGGCAAGCTATGAACCCTGCAAATGACAGACAAAGAAATCGTGGAAGGCTGCATTCGGGAAGACCGAAAATGTCAGAAGTTTCTGTGGGAAAAACACTCCCGGAAACTCATGTCCCTTTGTCTGCGGTACTGTCAAAATCAGGAAGAAGCTGAAGACGCCCTTATGGAAGCCTACGTAAAAATATACGACAATATGAAAACATTTCGGTACCAAAGTTCTTTGGAAACCTGGATGCGTCGTATCTGCGTAAACATATCCATCAATAAAATCAGAGCCCGCAAATTCAACTGGCAAGACATTTCCGAAAACGAATACCAAATTGGTTACGATGATCACGCATTTGATCAAGTGAACGTTGACCAAATAATGAAATTCATTGGCAAATTACCTGACGGTTACCGCACCATATTTAATATGTTTGCCATAGAAGGATATTCCCACAAAGAAATATCCGAAACGCTAGGCATTGACGAAGGCACCAGCCGTTCCCAATTAGCCAAGGCACGCAAAGTACTTCAATCTATGTTACACCAACTTAATCCCAATCCACATGAACAATAATCAACCTCAGTGGATCAAGGATTTACAAGATTTGGAGACATCCTACAGTCCCCAAACCAACTTCGATGAAGTGATGAATCGCCGCAAGAAAAAGCGCCGCGGCTTCATTTGGTGGACCACCCGCAGCAGCGTGCTTCTCTTAATCGGTTTTGGCTCGGCATACGCCTACTTCAGTACTCCCGCTCAAAATACAACTACAAAAATAAAATCTAACGTTTCTAGCATCACTAATACTTCTTCAAGCTCAACTACATCATCAAAATCAGCATTATCAGATAAAGCATCAACATCTTTAAACTCTATTTCTTCTGTACCTGCTAAGGTTGAATCCTTCGAAAAATCAAAGACGCTGGGCTTAACATCCAACTCACAATCTTCAAAAACTTCTTCATTGCGCGTTCAAACAAAAAATCGCACTAGAAATCAACGTGAAACTCAACCTCAAACAATCGCATTAATTCCTTCAACCAGTCAAGAAATCGAATCAAATACCGCTGATAAATCAACATCCATCCCAACCGAAACGCTCCAAGAAGTACAACAACGCATAGCTCAAATCTTCAACGGTAAAAACCGATTATCCAGAACGAATATCGCCTCTTGGAAGACCATTCCTTCAGATGTTGACTGGATAGATCTAGATTTGAAAGAACCCGAAATCAAACTTCGTCCAGGCAAATTGCCTTGGTTTGTTGAATTCTCTGCCATCACTGGTTCTAACACCCAAATCGACTTTGACAATCAGCAGAATCTCAGCATTTTAGGAACCCAATACATTGCTCAATACCAAGGAAGTTTGCTGCGCGAATTCCAAAATGCCACTATGTGGGGACTTGGAATCAGCTACACCGAGTGGGTGGGTAACGGACAATGGCGCAACATAGAAGAAACCATCACCAAAACGTTTGACTCTACCTTGATGGACAGCGTATTGACCTCCAAATTCAATACCACCACCGGCATGATCAACTACCGAATTGATAAGATTTCTTTACCTGTTCAATTCAGATTCCACACCCAAATCTTAAAACTTCCCATCAGGTTAGGAGCTCAATTAGCACCAGGTATCACCACCCTAACTGAAGGCAACTATTTCACTGAAACGAGTTTCGCTCCCATCAATCGTCAGCGCAACTTCAGTTTCGATGGAAAACTCACCGTCGGCCCTATGATACCCATCACCGACCAATTCACCATCATCATTGAACCCTCCTTGGTATTCCAAAGTTTCCGCGGGCCCAACAACCAGTGGAACGCAAAATCATTCACCGGATTGGGTATTGGGATGATGTGGTCCATTAACTAATTTAACGGCTTAGCAACGGGCTACAGCCCTTTTGCTGCTATAAGCTGGAATTTTGCCTGATGTAGCATTCAAAAATTGCAAAAATCAAAGAAAGTGATTCTTTATTTCGCCAAAATCAGTGTTAAGATTAACTAAGCAAAGTGTTTGATATCTAGTTACAATTAACTATATATTTTGGTTTTTTAATCGCTATGTTCGCATCATGACCAATCCAAATGAAATAAACCTAGCAGAGGCAATAATAATGACACATGCCTTTCAAAACGATTCCACTTTTGCTGGAATGAACATTTCTGGAAAAATGCCGAATGCAGCATATCATGATATCATGTCCCAGCCAGGATGCGTTGAAGTAAGAACCTATTTTGCAAAAAACTCTAATGGAGATTTAACATTTGTCGTAATAGGTGTAGATTCAAATGGGAATGACATGATTACTGGTGCAATTATGAATAAAGTTTTTCCTTGTCCTTCAAATTGTCCTCATAATTCTCCTTTGATGACTTTTTAATTTTTTCAATGATATTTCATTGGCCATACCTCATTTTATTGTTTTCAGCCAATATTGCTGTTGCAATTATTATTATTAAAAATTATTCTTCAATAAATCTTTTATCTTGTATAAATTATGTATTTACTGGCCTTATATTTGAAATAATATTTATTTATCAGAATTACAATTCAATTGTACCCTCGACACTATTTTTTGATATTATTTTCCCAATCTGTATGTCTGCTAGTGTTTTAATACGTTTTACCGATAAGTATTTAAAGCCCTTGTTCACCTATGTAATAACAATTATTGTTTTATTATTAACATTAGATAATTATAATTTTTTGGCAGTAAACTATCTTACAGCAATAATCAGTTTATTAATTATCACTCTATTTAAAACACATAAAACCTCACCAAAATTTATAAATTTACTTGATATTGTTATATCTTTTAGTTTATATTTAATGTTTCTTTTAACGTTCGTGTCAAACAAATATACACTGTGGGAATCGTCAACAATATTGAATATTTTTCATGCATGGTTCACATGGTATATGATCATAACACTAATATTAATCAATGTTAAATTCTGGAGACATATTACTAACTGACTTATTTTTTTTACTACTGCCGGTCATTTCAATAATTATAACGGCATTTTTGATTACTTATTTCTACATCAAAAGATTCAGACGTGTGTTTTACAGATACAAAATACAGAAATTAGAAGAAGTTGAGAATGAAAGAAAAAGGATTGCAAATGATCTCCACGACTTTGCAGGTGGCAAGCTATTAAAAATCAAGCGTGAGCTTCAATTAAGCCTAAGTGCTACCAACAATTCTGTAATAAAAATCAATATCGCCGAGGGGCTAAATCAATTAGATCGATTTCATGATGACATTAGGCATTTGGTAGAATATATCTATCCTAAAGAATTATTAATTGGAAATATTCAGGCAAGCTTTATTAGCTTGGGCAATGAAATGAGTAATTCATTTTCTTCTGTTATTATGGATGTTGAATCTTTCCAACAATTGCCCATGGAAAAAGCTCATCATCTTTTCAGGCTTGTACAAGAAAAAGTTTCAAATATTATAGTATATCAGAAACCAAAAGAAATTTATATTGGCCTGTATGAAGACATGGAGGATAACCAAGTCGAACTTTCCATCTCCTTCTCAAAAAAGTTCTACAATCAAAATTTCGATACACACATTTCTAGGAAATACAAAGGAAGAGGAGAAACTATCATTTCTGAGCGATTAAATATATTAAATGCAAAGACTGCATTTAATGAAACCGAGACCGAATACAAAGAAACAACAATATTTCCTATTATTTAAATTGTATGAATCTACTTATTCTTGATGATCACCCGAGTGTTTTTTTAGTGCTGCAATCATTGTTAACTGAGTTAGCACCTAATATAAAACTGATTCATTTTATTGATTGCCAAAGCGCCCAAAAATCAATAGAATGTACTCCACCAGATTTTGTCATATCAGATATTCAAATTGACCATATAAAACAACTTAATATTCCAACTTTATGCAATAAAATGGGTATCCCTTGCATGATTTTTTCAAATTATATTAATTTTACTATATTAGATTTGTGTAAAGAATTAAGAGTAAAGTGCATCGTTTCTAAGTCATCATCAATTAATGATTTAAAACAAGGATTAAATGCTTTAATATCAAAAGATCAATTCTATTGTGCAGTTTGTTCCAATCTCAACAAATCGAGAACTTATAGATCAGATACAATTCCCCAAGTAATATTTACCTATGCTGAAGAATATGCAATTAAGGCTCAAATAGAAGGCAAATCCACAGTTGACTTATCAAAGGAATCCAAAAAATCCAAATTCACAATTCGAAATCAAAGAATGACTTTAATGGAAAAAAATCAATGCACCATGGAAGAAATTGCGCGTAGATACCTTTTTTGGCATACTAAAGGTTAATTTCTTAATTGAAGTTACTTGATTAAATTTTAAACTAGGAAATTTTTGATCAAGATTAATAAAACTCTGATTCTAACCTTGATGTTTACTAGAAAAATCACTGAATTTTATTGAATTTCTGGGTATATCCCCCAATTTTAAAAACGTAGACTCCTGAAGATAATCTGGATACATCGATAGTTTCTGATAACAATCCTTCTTGAACTATCTTTCCGTTATATTGGATTATTTTATATGTATTGTTGGGGATTTGTCTAATTAATGGAGTGTATTCAATATTGAGTAAATCAGAACAAGGATTTGGATGAATATTCAGTTTTTCTTTGATTACTTCCTTAGTGCCATTTGCTGGGTCAAATAATCGACCAAACCAGGAATAATCTAAATCACCAAGTATGAAAAAATCATCAACAGAGATGAAGTTATTTTTGGTGGATCCTGTAAAAATATTTTTTCCAAAAGCAATACTTCCTGAATATCCCAACTTTAATGGTAAAGCTGTTATTCCGCTATAATTAAAGGTATATTTCAAATTTATGAAAGTGTCAGAATTATGATTATCATACCTTATCCTAAAGTTGGAACTTTGAGGGTTAATATCAATCATAATCCAATACCATCCCAATGGTAGTACTTTGAAATCATGCTTTATGAGTGAATTGTGTTTATTTAACAGTGAAAAACTTAATTTATTTACATTTGAATCTAAATTAGACTCTAATTCAACCAATATTCCATTTCCAGTGATGGAATCACCCAAACTAAATACAACTCCGTTAGACAAAGGGTTAATTTCTACCCAAAGAGACAAAATAATTCTTTCGTTAAGTTTTGTATTACTCGCAAATGGAATTCCATCTATTATTCCAAATCCACCGTTTAAATTGATAGCTGTACGCGTAACGCCTGTTGAATCCTGCCATTTAGGATTATAATATGAAGGGTAATAACGCAACTTTCTTCCATTGGTGAATTTTATAGAATCATTCATATAACCGTGGAATCTGTAATTTGAAATATCCTTTAATTGGTGATTATCAACAGATTCAAATGACCAATATCCAAAAGAATTGTTAATGGTTGTCTTGTCGTGAAAGGTTTCTGGGAATCGAGACTGAGCCTGTAAATTGATAAAACATATAGCAGACAACATCATCAATATACATTTTTGTGGTGTAGGTTTCCTGAATCTCATGTTAAGTACATTAATTATCAAACTTCTAAAAATTTTTCAATTTAATTAGTTTTCGTTTTAAATTGATTGTTGATGTTTCATTACGCATAGTAAAAACATATATCCCTTCGCTCAGGTTTGTTAGGTTAATGGAAGGTTCTTCGTTGTTCAACATTCCAGATAAAATCGTTTGCCCATTAGAATCAAATATTTCGTAAAAAAATATATCCGTTGCATTATTGCCTAAATTCACGGTAATTAAATCACAAGTAGGATTAGGGTAGATTTGTATTGGATCAACAAATTTCCTTTGAACATTTAAGCCATAATCTTGAAGGAGGTTCAAGTCTATAATCTGTCCCCAAAAACCAATATCATCAATAAAAAGACCATTGTTATTTGCCATGCTGTCATACTTTTTTTTCCCTAAAATCATGGAACCAGCATAACCAAAATGAAAATTATCTAATGAATTTAATATAGCTGGTTTAATAATATCAACGTAATTGCTACTTACTGTTCGGGAAACATAAAGTTGTGAATTTTCTTCCTCGTATTGAACAGCATATAAATTCCATTCATTTTCAGGAAAGAAAATCTGAAAATCAAATACAGTTTGATTATTATTAATTAAAGAAAAATGCATTGAGTCATTATTATCTGAATATTTAAGTGAGTTATAAATAATCCATCGGTGATTTTCCTGATCGCTTCCAAAATCTAAGAGAATTCCATGAGAATTAGGGTCTCTTTTTGCCCAAAATGAAAATGTAAAATCATTGATATGAAAGCTATCTTTAAAAAAATCACAATCAAAGCAAATTCCACCTACTTTAACAAAGCCGCCATTTAAATTTAAACACATTCGTTCTTCACCGGTACTATCAATATGCGATTTCCAGTTTTGTTTGTCAATGATCAAACGACTTCTTCGCCCATTAACATGTTGACATCCAAAAATATTGCCGTGATTCAAATTTGGAGATACGTCAATTAAATGGGTATCATTAAAGTATTTACATGTCCAAAATCCAACCGCTATATCTGACTTAATGTGCCCATATTCATAAACAGAATCCTGCTGAGCAAAGGTGAGTCGAATATTAAGTAATATGAGGATTAAAAATATCTTTTTCATTATTAAGTTTAATATTTTTATATGTTGTATTTGGTTTAAAGATTTTGAATATATTACATAATATTTTTCAAATATGTGATATTATTATGTCAGAGATCTTTTATTCATTATCCGTGAATGTATCTATTATGTATATTTCTTGTCCATTGTCAATAAAAAAACCATCATTCAGTAATATGTACTCTGTCGCCCGAATAGTTGTGCTATTACTCCCACTTTTAAAACCAACAGTATTAATATTGAATATACTACCTAAATTTATATTTTTATAAATTCTTTCATCATGCTGACTTAAATCGTAATTGGTGGCTACGAGTGAATTACTTGACATTAATAAATTTGGGTCAAGTGAATAATAGCGAATATAGTCAACCTCATATTCTATTGGAAAAACTGTATTAACTAAAGGTGTATCTGCAGTTCTAAAACCGCTTCCAGCTAAAGCCCCTATTTCGATGCTCATATGATCTGCCATTCGTGGCTTTGTATATTTATTATTTGGAAAATACTGGCCTGAATTTATCAAATCTCCTGGTATATATACAAAATCAACTTGAATATCATCAACATAATATGCTATATACGATTTTGTTACTTCCATTCCATATTTATGAAAACCATTTTTTTGGAAAGTATCCATAGGTAATTGATTTTTTACATTAGAATATTCCACCCAATTTAAATCCCTAAAGTTAATATTATTAGCTTCATTTTGCTCTATATTTGTATTATTCAAAGCATAATGTATATTGTCTGTAGATTTAAAATGTACATTGTGCGTAAATAGTTCATCTGTTCCTGAATATTCAAATAAATCAATTTCGCTATGAATCAGGGTGTCAATATATCCAGGCGGTTGATGATCTTTTGTCAAAGCTCTATCACCATAATTAAAACAATTAAATTGGCTCCCTGAATGATTCTCTGAAGGAATTTTAACAGATATTTCTAAGAAAAAAGGTATTTTCGTAAACGAATTACATTCAATATTCGAAGTCGAATATTGAAAATCGCGAGTCAAGCTATCAGTAATAAATAGTTCAATATCTTTCCAATTATTCTTTGATAACCCAGCCCAGTCAACTTTATAGTAAGTCCGATTAATTCTATTCGGGTGTTTTTTAATAATGAACTTTAATGCTCCCGTACTTGTTAATTTCAAATTTCCCGTATCATTTTTTAATGCAATATAATTAATAGTATCTCCAAATTTCAAAGAATCAATTTTGTAAAATTCATCATAAAGAGTGTATTTATTAATCCAACCAACAGGACTATGATAATTATTTTCTGATCCATTAAAATAAATCATTTGTGAGTCTAAGGGAATATTTTTTCCCAAATTAAAATCAAACTCGTTACTTCTATCAAAATCTAATTTCCAATTTCGATTTGAATATGGAGTTTGACCGCTAGTCAAATTCACTAGAGCAATATTCCAAATTAACATCAACACATAACATTTTTTATTTTTCATGGAATATCTTTTTTGAGGTTATTATTCTATTATTATTTAACAATGTGAAATAATACATTCCTTCTTGTAAAAATTCACCTTTTATTTCTATTACTTCATTCAAATTTTCAATCTTAATCTTAGAAATTGTCTTACCAGATAGATCAGAAATAACTAATTTAACATCTTCATTTTCTGTCATTCCCATAATCGTAACAATTGTGGAATTTGTAAATGGATTTGGATTAATAGAAAAGTCCAATAAATCCTTTTTAATTAAAATTTTATCAGCATTTGGACTACCAAATGGTGTTGGTGGGCAACAAATATCTAAACGATTTTGTAGATCTGATAAAGAATTGCTTATTGTTTGAATTTGAACTTCGTGATTACTAATTAAAGTATTCAAATTAGCAATCAAACTACTTAATGAATCATTAGTATTTTTTAATTCCTTTATCCCTTCAACAATTAATGCTGTTATATGGCCGTAATTTACGTAATATGAACTATCATCATCGTTGTAGCATACTACCTCAGGCAATATATTTATTAAGTCTTGGGCTATAAATCCTATATATCGATTATTCAATGAACTATCCGATTGAATAATAGTACTATCCGGTTTTAGTTTATAATTATATCCACTGAGTTGCGTTAATTTGTCAAGCGCTTCAGAGATAGGTAATATATCCATTTTTTTGGATGAATCACTGAGAAACCAATTTGCAACCCTTGTAAAAACATTCGGCCCTTTAATTGCCTTAGTACTTTTTATCACTCCGTTTGAGGTAAAACTTTTACCTACAAACAAATCAGCAGATATATTCACGTTACCCAACACATCTATCCCATTATTAGCTTTTATAACATTATCTGCAATCAAACCATCCTTACAATATACTTGACCTTTTCCCAAAACAAAAAATGTATGATTGGTATCATACCCAACAATATAACATTTTGTTAATGCACGATTTACACTAGAAATCATACTCCATTGATAATCATGATTATGATTATTAACTAAACTTAATGCACAATAATTTGACCCATTTATTTCAGCTTTGTAGACAGAGTCGATATTGTTAGAACCTATGGCAACTCGACCACTTTTCATTATTTTAACTTGAGAAGTTACTTTAATTGGAACACAGAAAGTTAGAACAATCGTGCTGAGAATAATTATTTTTTTCATTTTTCAAAAATGATACTTACATCAAACGTTTTTGTAGTTACATATAACTAAAAATTTAAACGTTATTAATTCATTCTATTTATTCCCCCAATATTTTATTCATGATGGAAATTAATTTCACTATTAAAATTTATCTAAATACAAACAAATTTTGCGTTAGCACTATGAAGTCAATTAAACAATTACTCAATCGCAGCCAAATTATTAATTAAAAACTGACTAAATATGAAGTGTAAAATATTAAGATATTATCCTCTCAAGCCAACTTCCGCAATATTAGACGAAATTGACACAGATGCTCTTTTACATTAATCTTGAAGTGAATAAAGTTCCGACTTTGGCAACTTATTCATCAATTCCATAATTTTCAAATTGAATTCAATCGACCTCTGCCAAACATCTAGTTTTTTGAATTTTGTCATACTCTACAAAGTTGAACCAACGTAAATTCAAAACCTTGGTAAAAATCGCAAAAGTTCAATTTGTGATTCTCACTTTTTACTAAAATCCACCCATAGTCCCACAGTCCCCGCGAAGCGCAAGTCCTAGCGAAGCGTGAGTCCCATAAAAACCCCACTCGACATCAACAACAACACCGTTGGTTGGGAATCTTCTGACAACCAATCTGATAAGGCTGATTCGATGGCGGCCAAGGTGGAGATGGCTGTGCCGGGAGCGACTTGGAGGCGGGATTCGATGGTGGATGCGCTGGGAATGTCCATTTTCTTGAGTTCGAAGACGTGAGGGTCGTAGACAACTTTGAGGAGGTCTGCGCCTTCAAAGCAGCCTGCGTATTGAGCCATGAATTCGGGCATGAGACTCGAAAACGTGTGGAGTTCGAAAAGGGCAATGAACCGGTGATGGGGATATTGCTCGCGTACCGCTGAAACCGTGGCTTTTACCTTGGAGGGAGCGTGCGCAAAGTCGCGGTAAACGACTAGATTTTCGGTTTCTTTGATTTTTTCCAAGCGTTTGGCGGTACCAGGGAACGTGGTGAGCGCATCCCAAGCATCTGATGAAGAAATGCCCAGCGATTCGGCGATAGAAACCACTCCGGCAGCGTTTTGGAGGTTGTGCTGTCCGAAGAAGGGAAAAGTCCGTCCTTCGTGGTTGGATGGGGCATCGTAGGTGGTCCAATGGGCCGATGAGGTGCTCAAATTGAGTTGCTGAGCATCTATCCCCCGAAAAAGAAATCCGCGCTCCAAAACGGTGTCGGTGAAGAGTTGAAACTGATGAACGTACTCATCGAAGGTGGGAAAAACATTGATGTGGTCCCAAGCAATACCCGTAATCATGGCCAAATGGGGATGGTAATGCAGAAATTTGGGACGGCGATCTAAGGGCGAAGTCAAATATTCGTCACCTTCAATGATGATCAACGGGGCATCAGAGAGTTTTACCATGCGGTCATAACCGTCAATCAAAGAGCCCACCAGGTAGTCAAAATCTAGATTGTTGCATTTGAGAATGTGCATGAGCATGGCCGTGGAGGTGGTTTTTCCGTGGCTGCCCGCTATCGCGACGCGCTTTTTGTTGCGCGAATGTTCGTAAATAAATTCCGGGAACGAATAAATTTTCAAGCCCAGTTCTTTGGCCTTGATGAGTTCGGGGTTGTCAGCGCGGGCGTGCATTCCGAGGATGATGGCGTTGATTTCGGGGGATATTTTCTCGGGAAACCAACCCAATTCCGATGGCAAAATACCCGCATTTTGCAGGCGAGTTCGGGCAGGATCAAAGATTTCATCGTCGCTGCCAGTGACCTTGTTTCCAAGGGCTGAAAGTTCCAAAGCAAGGTTGTGCATCACGGCTCCGCCGATGGCAATGAAATGATAAAAACTCATGGCTTCAAATTTGCCTTATTTTTTTTGTATTTTTGCGGTAAATTCATTTCGAAATGAAAGTTTTAGTCTGCATGAGTGTTGTCCCTGACACCACCACAAAAATCACGTTCACCGACAATAACACCGCCTTCAACACTGCTGGCGTGCAATACATCATTAATCCTTACGATGAATTGGCCATCACCCGCGGACTTGAATTGGCGGAAGCCAATAACGGCACCGTAACGGTGGTTCACGTGGGCGGTCCAGAAAATGAACCCAGCATTCGTAAAGCCCTAAGCATGGGTGTAAACGAAGCCATTCGTATTGATAGCCAAGCTTTTGATGCTCAATTTGTTGCAGAACAAGTAGCAAACATCGCTCAAGGCTATGACTTGATTTTGACCGGCCGCGAAAGTATTGATTATAACGGTGGTGCAGTTTGCGGACTTTTGGGCGCTTTGTTGAACATTCCATCGGTAAATGTGGTAACTAAGATTGATTTTGAAGGAGGTGTTTTCAAATTTGTGAGAGACATCGACGGAGGAAGAGAATCTCTAGAAACAGCAAGTCCAGTGGTGGCATCAGCACAAAAAGACCTTTGCGAACCTCGCATTCCCAACATGAGAGGAATCATGGCCGCTAGAACCAAACCTTTGACCGTTTTAGCTCCCAAAGACGCTGCAAGCAGCACCCATTACAACCAATACGAAACTCCAGCAGCTAAAAGCGGCGTAAAACTCATTGACGCTGAAAACGCAGGAGAATTGATCAATATTTTACGCAACGACCTTAAAATCATATAATTATGTCAGTAGTAGTTTTCGCAGAAATCGACAACCAACAGTATAAAAAAGCTTCTTTGGAAGCCATCGGTTACGGTAAAAAAGTAGCTGCTCAATTGGGTACCGAGTGCATCGCTTTGACTTTGCAAACCTTATCTAACAGCGGCGACTTGGGAACCTACGGCGCTGACAAAGTGGTTTCGTTAAACCTTTCGGATGAGTTTGTAGCAGACAGCTGCAGCTCAGCAGTGAGCCAGGCATGTCAACAATTGAACGCTCAAGTAGTGGTGATATCTAACTCTTATGTTGGTAAATCATTGGCTCCCAGAGTGGCGGTTACCTTGGGCGCTTCTTTGGCAACCAACGTCATTTCTTTGCCTGAAACCGCTAACGGATTTCAAGTGAAGAGAGGCGTTTTCTCCGGAAAAGCTTTCGCTTACACCGAACTTAAAAACAACACCAAAGTGTTGGCCTTAACCCCCAACTCTTTTGATTTGACTACCGACGGATCTGCTTGCGCAGTAGATTCTTTGTCTGTAAACGCTTCAACGTCCCCCGTAAAAATCACCGCATCTGACAAAGTGACGGGCAAAATTCCTTTGACTGAAGCTGAAATTGTGGTTTCTGCGGGACGTGGAATGAAAGGCCCAGAACACTGGAACATGGTGGAAGAATTGGCAGACCTTATGGGCGCCGCAACCGCTTGTTCTAAGCCTGTGAGCGACATGGGATGGAGACCGCATTCTGAGCACGTTGGACAAACGGGTATCACCATCAAACCCAATTTGTATGTAGCCATCGGAATTTCTGGGGCCATTCAACATTTGGCGGGCGTAAGCTCTAGTAAAACCATCGTAGCCATCAATAAAGATCCCGAAGCGCCTTTCTTCAAAGCCGCTGATTACGGTATTGTGGGAGACGCTTTTGAAGTGTTGCCACAATTAATTTCTGCCCTTAAAAACTAATTCATGCGCAAGGTAGAGGTCTTCATCAAAAACATCCTTCCTGCGCACTCTCATGGAGCCTATACCCTTGTTCTGCACAATCCGAGCTTACAAGTTCAACTTCCGGTGCTTATTGGTGCCCTAGAGGCCCAATCTATTGCCATGGAAATGGAGAACATTCAGTCGAGCAGACCGCTCACACACGACTTGTTTTCCAGTACCTTACGTCAATACGAAATAGGCATCAACGAAGTGTGCATTGAGCGTTTGGAGGAAGGCATCTACTACTCTACCATTTATTTTGTGAGAGACGGTGAACAAATGGCCATAGATTCGCGCACATCTGATGCCATTGCCATGGCTATGAAATTCAAATCGCCCATTTTTGTGCTTCAAACCATCATTGATGAGGCTGGATATTCAGATGACGAACCCCTCACCGATGAGCCATCTCCATCGCGCAGCGACAATGAACCCAGCATACCCAAGTCGCACAGCAGCAGCGACAATCCTTTCGCCAACATTGACTTGGAAGAACTGGAAATCATGCTCGAAGAATCCATCAACAACGAAGATTACATTAAAGCGGCTCGAATCAGAGACGAAATTGCCCGCAGAAAATAACCTAATATGATTGGACATTTTCTCATTGACGGCGAATTGCCCAAAGAAGGACTCGATTGGTCTTCGCGTTTATTCAAATACGGCGACGGTTTCTTTGAAACCATGCGTTTTTTCGGGGGACGTTTGCAGCATGCTTACCTGCACCAACAGCGCACCGAAAAGTCGCTCAGACTCCTGAAAATGCCCGATCCCGAAGTTTCTTTTGAAACTTTGGAACAAACCATCACCAAATATTGCATGATGAAAGGCATTTCATCAGCCCGAATTCGCTTGGGATTTTACCGCGAAGCAGACGGTTTCTACCGTCCCAAAAATCCCATCACCCGCAGCATTTGTGAAATTTACGAGCTGGATTACGAAGGATATCCGCTCAACACCGAAGGACTCACATTGGGAAGTTTCAAGGAACTCACCAAAAACTCCAATTATACCAGCTTTTTAAAAACAACTTCCGCCCTCATTTACGTGATGGCAGGACTCCACGCCAAAGAAACCGACGTAGATGACGTAATCATCTTCAACGACTCCAGCCGTGTCAGCGAAACCATGTCGAGCAACCTGTTCGCCGTCATTGGCGATTTCATCATCACTCCTCCCCTAGACGAATTCTGCGTTGACGGGGTGATGCGTAAAATCGTTTTACAACTGGCCCGCGACTACGGCTACGAAGTGGCTGAACGACCCTTATTAGAAATAGACTTGAACGGTGCCGACGAAATCTTCTTGACCAACGCCGCCTACGGCATCCAGTGGGTAGGCCATTTCCAAGGCAAATCATACCGCAACGTGGTATCGAGGGTGTTGGCGGGGAAGTTGTGATCGGTTTTCGGTGGTCGGTTGTCGGTTTTCGGTTTTCGGTTGTCGGTTTTCGGTGGTCGGTGATCGGTGGTCGGTGATCGGTGATAAACGGACAGCGGACAGCGGACAGCCAAAAGCTAAAGACCAAAGACTAAGGGCTAAAGACCAAAGACTAAGGACCAATATCCAATTGGTATTTCTGCAGCAATCCTGCGAGTCCGTCTCTTGAAAATTTGGCCTTTTTTATCCTATTTTGATCTGGGTCTAGCGCCACGTTTACGGCGTTTCGGAAGTCAGCTTTTTCCAGGTTGCTGTCTACAAAAGTAGCTCCCAGCAAATCACATCCGTCGAAAGAAGCCTCGGTAAGTTCAGCGGAAGTAAAATCCACTTCTCGCAGGTTGCATTGCAGAAACTGCATTTTTTTGAGGGACATCTTTGGAAAGGCAGACAGCTGTAAATTGCAGTTTTCGAATTGAGCTTGAAAAAGTTTGTCGTTGTGCAGGGTAAACTGCACGCCCATCAATTTACAATCTGAGAATCGGGCATCTCGAAATGCAGCCCCATTGACTTTCGCACCGCTTAAATTACACTTAAAAAACTCACAATCAGTAAATTGAGCGCCATACAGATTGAGATTCACAAAATCGCAATTTTCAAAAACGCAGGCTTCATATTCACCAATTTCAAATGACTGCGCATTGAATTCAACATTCTGGAAGGTTTGATTGTAAGCGACGGAGTTCATGGTGTGGCAAAGATAATTATTGGTTTTCGGTTTTCGGTGGTCGGTTTTCGGTGGTCGGTTTTCAACTGACGGCTGTCAGCTATCAGCGTTCGGTGATCGGCTGACGGTGTTCGGCTGATGGGAGTCGGCTGATGGGAGTCGGTTGACCGCTGACGGCTGAAATCTGTTTTTGAATATTTTTGAATTATTATTTGCAAAAGGTAGAAAAGGGTTGTATTTTTGCAGTCCTTTTGAAGGAAAGGAGAGATGGCAGAGCGGTCGAATGCGGCGGTCTTGAAAACCGTTGACTGTTAAAGGTCCGGGGGTTCGAATCCCTCTCTCTCCGCTGAGTACAGTTCGCAACTGTTCGAAAAGTGTGTAAGTCGTTGATTTACACACTTTTTTTTGTTCTTTACTTTCCGAAAATGTTCGTGTTTGTACGCCGATTAGGTTTCCTTCTGGTGACCCCTTTTCAAAAATCAAAAAGGGGTCAACGGTGTACGAACAAATACGAACATAATAGGACTGAAAATCAACAAGATAAGCTTGATTTAGCCGAGGGGTAAACGTAGTTTTGTAATCAAAATGGGGGGCACAATTAAACACAATTGCGCCTTATGTCGTCAAAAACAACATTCAGTCTGGTGTTCTACATCAA
>JAMNXP010000002.1 GCA_023653095.1 Bacteroidia bacterium
CTGTAGGAGGAGATGGAAGAACCGGTAGCAGCAGCAGAACCACCATCGGTAATTTCAAATTTATTGGCTCTAAAACACAGCGAGGTATCTTTACGAGAGATGATAGCTGTAGGGTTTTGGTAAACGGTAACGGAAATAGAGGTATCGTGCGAGCAACCTTGAGCGGAGGTGACATAGAGCCTGACGGTCTTAGTTCCAGCAGAGGTAAAAGTGTATCCGTTTAATAATTTACCAAAGCTATCTAAAGTACCATTTATATACCAGCTTTTGTATTGAATAAAACCAGAAGAGATACTGCTGCTATCAATTACTTTAAAACTATTGCCTTTTAAACAGTTTGTAGGACTTGAAATATTGAATTTTGCTTTGGGTAGAGGATTAATAATTATCTTTATGGTTGTATCCCATTTACAACCGTTGGAATCTAAAACACTCAAATAATAAATACCCGAATCAATAAACTTAGTTTGTCCTACCGATAATGGTTTATATTGTTGGTTACTTGAAGCAGATAGCCACGAGTAGTTTTCTATATATGCAAGATCTTGTAGTTTAATATTTATTGAATCACCCAGACATATATATGTTTTACCAGATAATTTTCGGCTAGGTAAAGGTAATACATGAATATAAACTGAAGTATCTCTTTGACATCCGTTTGAATCGACAGTTGAGATTTTGTAAAATCCTGAGTCAAGTAATGTTGATTTTTTTATGGTAAGTATTGAATCATTTCCTAATGTTTTTCCAGCTTTGGACCAAACAACTTGAGAGTGTTTTTGAATGGTGAATTTAAGATTAATACTTTCCCCTAGACAAACAGAATCAGGATGTTTAATTGTTAATGATGAAATTGGGAAGTGTTTCAAAGTGGTTGTTAATGTATCCTTACAACCAAAGGAGTCAATGACAAAAGCTTTATACAAGCCTGTGTCATTAAATTTTAATTTACCTTTTAAAGAGGATGACCAAATACTGTCATTGTTTGGTAATTTCCATTTTATTGAGGTTATCTTATTACCCCAAACTTGAAGTTTAAAACTGTCAGATAAACAGATTACTGAAGATGGGGAGATTGAATCAATGGGCCCAATTAAAATGTTTATTGTATCAGATATTTGACATTCGTTGGAATCAGTAATAATGAAATAATAGTCACCTGTTTGATTGAGAGATATTGCTTGTTTTGTAAAAACTGAGGTTTTATTATTCAACGGTAAAGAATCCTTCCACCATGATATGAGCTCCTTATCTTTGAGAGGAGAATTTATAGCAAGTTTAATAGAGTCACCTAGACAAATTGTAGAGTCTCCAGAAATTTTATTTTGAGGCAACTTCCAATAAAAAGAAACCCTAAAATGAACTGTATCTACACAACCCAAAGAATCAAAAACAATTAATTTATACTTACCCGTATCCTTACTTGTTATTTTGAATCTGAAAATCTGATTAGATGAATTAATGGTGGTGTCCTTTCCATTTTTAATTTTTATCCAATTAAATCTGTAGCGATTAAATTTTACATCCCAAGGATTGTAACTTGGGTTATTCAAATATTTAAAATAGTTTGAACTATCTGTGAAAAACACCGACATGGTATCTTGATCGCAAGCAGTATCAAGTTTGATCAATGCAAATTTTTCACAATAATACAGATCTGCGAAATACGCATCGGTTGCGGTTCCATAGGACTGTTGATAGGCTCTTTTTCGAAGATTTGTATCTGATTTTGTTTGTCCAACAATATAAATATCCCCAAAGCGGCCATGAGAAATACCATGGCAATTGTCATTGTCTTCGCCACCAAAGTAACTAGCCCATTTTCTTTTCCCTCGATCATCAAATTTAACAACAAATGCATCTTCTGCGTTTTTTATTGTTTTGAAGGCGCCACTTGTTGCAATGATGTTAGATCTACCGTTTCTTGAATTTGCTGATTCAGTTGTTCCTCCTAAATAAACATAATTTGAATCATCGAGATCAACACCTACCCCAAGATCATTCTCATCACCACCATAATAGGTGCACCATTTTAGCTTTAAAGTAGAATTAAACAAAGCTAAGAACGCATCTGTATTTGTTGATAGCTGAGAAGATCCTTTGTTAATAGTGTCTTGGTGACCATTTTTTGCAATTCCTTTATAGGAATTTGTAGTTCCAGCGATAAATACTTGACTATCGTTAACAATAATTGAATTTGCATAATCTTCACCCGTATCACCATAATATATAGTTGAAATTAAAGATCCCCATGGAGACATTTTGCCAATAATTGCGTCAATTGATTTAGACAATTTATTCACGCTGCTCAGGGAATTAGAATTGGTTGATCCTACAAAATAGATAGTGTCATTTTTACCAGTTGAAACAGAACTAAGGATTTCTTTTCCAGATCCACCAAAATAATCAAAGAATAAGATATTTCCTGAGCTATCAAATTTTGCAATAAAACCATCACCATTGCTATTGTAGCTTTTTTGGTTGGTTGAATAATTGGTCTTATTGATGGAAAGAGAATCTGAATAAGTTTGCCCAACTAAAATAATATTATTTTTAGAGTCACAAGTTACACCCCATCCTATGTCATCTTCAGATCCCCCTAAGTAATTTGACCATATCAATTGGCCATTATCATTAAATTTGGCAATGAAAATGTCTTTTTTAGAATGATAGGTGGAGTCAAATTTTGCTTTAAAGGAAATAGAATCGGATTGCGTTTCACCAACTGCGATAATATTATTGGATTTGTCAACAGCAATTGACCGAATAATATCCGCATTTTTTCCTCCAAAATAAGTTGCCCAAATTTTTGAATTGCTTCCACCTTCTTTGTGAAATTTTGTAAGAAAACCGTCTTCGCTTCCACCTATAGTGGTTGAATGTGCGTTTTGACTTGCAATGGTTGTTGTACTGGATGTTTTTCCTCCAAAATAAGCATGCCCATCTACACTATTTGATGCAACACAATAGCCCTGATCATTGCCTCCACCTCCAAAATATGTGGCCCATTTTAATAGGGGTAATGGATCAATGATTAAGATTTCGTTTGTATTGATGCCATCTTCTAAAAGTTTAAATCCAATTGTGTTATTTCCTAAATCTGCCCATCCAATTTTAACTTTTCGATTTGGATCTGATTTTAGATAACTTACTGGAATTACTTCGATAAATTGTTGGTTGTTCGAAGATGTAAAAACAATTGAATCATTTCTAATCTCTAACTTTCGGATACCATTAACCTGTAATTTTATTTTGTTCAGATTTTTTAGTGGCGTAATAAAATCATATTTGGGATTATTTAGGATGTCATTTGAGAATCGACAATCAACACCATTCCATAGATTTTTTATCCAAAGCTCATCATGAGCTGGTACATTATTAAATTTTTTATTACCTAAAAAGTAGTTAATGTATTTTTTATTACCTGCAGGTTTCCAAGTGAATTTATTCGGTTTGATAAATTCAAATTGAATTTGATTTATACTAATAGAATCAGAAATTTCAGACTTCAGATTTGATTTTTGATATGCAAATCCTTTTTCTCTAATTATTAAATTAAAATTGGCGTTTGATAATACAAAATTTGCATTATCCAGTTGATTTAACTCATTAATGAATTGCCCTTTATTTTCAATGAAACCATTCTGACCAAATAATGGTTGAAATAGCAGTGGAAAAATTAAAAAAAACCTAACAAAGGCTAATAAACTCTTCATTTAAAAGATTCGTCAAATACCGTTAAGATTCAAAATCTCGCTAATATAAGTTATTTTGAGTACTCAAAAGTGAATCATTTTTTAGATGGTTTAATCTGTTTTGTCACTACATCCTCTCCACCGTCTCAACGCCAATTAGTCGAAGTGAACGCTGCAAAATTTGAGCCGTCTGCCATGCCAATTGCAAGCGCATGTTGCGTAAATCTTCGTTCGATTCTTTCAAAATGCTTACCTCGTTGTAAACCTTGTTGTAAGACTTGGCCAAATCTAAAACGTATTGGCAAATGGCAGCTGGATTGTACTCCTCTGCGGCTGCTGATAAAACGCCATTAAACTCATTCAAAAGTTTGATGCATTCCATTTCGGTGGCATGTAAAACAAGATCTATTTTAATGGTACAACCGTCAAAATTTGCAGTCCTCAAGATACTCTTGATTCTCGCATAAGTGTACATCACAAAAGGACCCGTATCACCCTGAAAGTCTATGCTTTCTTGGGGATTGAACAGCATTCGCTTGCGGGGATCCACCTTTAAAATGAAGAATTTCAAGGCTGCCAAAGAAAGTCTATTGTAGAGGTTATCTAGTTCTTCTGAAGTCATACCTTCAGTTTTACCCAGTTCTTCGGTTTTGGCCTTAGCTGTGTCGTACATTTCTTGCAATAAATCATCGGCGTCAACCACGGTGCCCTCCCTACTTTTCATTTTTCCCGATGGAAGATCAACCATTCCATAACTTGCATGATACATTCCGTTCGCATAGGAACGACCCATTTTTTGCATGATTAAGAACAATACTTTGAAATGGTAATCTTGCTCATTACCAACCACATAAACGCTTCTATTGATGCCGTGTTCTTGGAATTTTAAATCTGCAGTTCCCATGTCTTGGGTGATGTAAACCGAGGTGCCATCTCCGCGTTGAACCAACTTTTCATCCAACCCATCTCCAGTCAAATCTATCCAAACAGAACCGTCCGCTTTTTGAAAAAATACTCCGTTCGATAAGCCTTCTTGAACCACGTCTTTTCCCAATAAATAGGTGTTGCTTTCATAATACATGGCGTCAAAATCCACGCCTAAACGTTCGTAAGTGCGGTTAAATCCTTCGTAAACCCAGCCGTTCATGGTGCTCCATAAATCAATGATTTCTGGATTTTTTGCCTCCCATTGTCGGAGCATTTCTTGGCAAGTTTGCATCAAGTCTGACTGATTTCTCACCAAATCTTTGATGTCGCCCTTGAATTTGGCTATCTGTTTTTCCTCCTTGGCTTGCCCCAATTTTTCAAAGGCATCTTGGTATCGCTTTTGGATGTTTTGATCCTTACAGTTCCAACGTCCCTCCAAAGCCAAAGCAACGTCGTCTGAAGTTTGCTCCTGCAATTTATTTTCAAAAACTACGTAATATTTTCCCACCAAATGATCGCCTTTAAGGCCTGAACTGTGGGGATTTTCGCCGTTTCCGAATCGCTGCCATGCCAACATGCTCTTACAAATATGAATGCCACGGTCGTTGATGAGGTTCGCTTTAATCACATCATAACCAGCAGATTGCATGATTTCCGCGATAGAATATCCCAATAAAATATTCCGGATATGTCCCAAATGCAAAGGCTTGTTTGTGTTGGGACTCGAATACTCTACCATGACTTTTTCTCCCTTTCGGGGGATGTTTGACTGCGCATCAAAATTCAATAATGCCTCAGCCCAAAACGATGGAGAAACGCTTAAGTTCAAAAACCCTTTTATCACATTGAATTGATGTACTTGGGGCGTGGTTTTCAAAACAGCTTCACCCAGTTCCTGCGCAGTAGCCTCAGGACTTTTAGCAGATCTTCGGACCAAAGGAAAAACGACAAACGTATAATCGCCCTCAAAGATGGGCTTGGTTTTCTCGATTTTCACCTCTACATCGGTAGATGCGCCGTACAACTGCTCAATAGCAGATGACAGTCCTTTGATGATTAGATCTTCAATGTTCATGGAACTGCAAAGATACGAATCAGATATGGTGATATCCCGTATTTTTGGAAATCTGGTATGCTCTGTAAATTTGTTCGGTTAATACCAATCGGGCAATCTGGTGGGGAAACACAAATTCGCTTAGTTTAATGCACTCGCATTGTTGTCTAAGCTCTTCCGAAAATCCGTAAGCTCCACCAATGGCAAAAATCAAATCTCCCCGAGAGTGATTCATTTTTAATTGAATAAACTCGCTGAACTTCGGTGAACTGTATGATTTTCCTCTTTCATCACATAAAATCAAAGTATCTGAAGGTTTGACCTTTTTCTTGAGCGCCTCACTTTCAATGAGCTGCTGCTGTTCAGGCTGTGAAACCTTAGACGATGGAATTACCCAAGTTTTTGTAGCGAATATGCCTTGTAATTTCTTTAAATAGTCATTGCAAAGTGCATCGATGTGCTCGTTTTTATGGCTTTCTATGTAAGCCAGAACAATGGCCACGACTTAGTTGGTATTCAAAATTTCCAGAATCTTATCCAACTGCGGAGTTAGAATAATCTCGGTTCTTCTGTTCTTTGCACGACCCTCGGGAGTATCATTGCTGGCTACAGGCATGGTTTCACCTCTTCCCATAGAGGTAATTCTCTGTGCACCAACGCCGTATTGAATCATGATTCTTGAAATACTGGTTGCCCTCAGAACCGACAAATCAAGGTTGTCTTTCATTCTCTCAGTTTCCTTCATGGGGATGTTATCAGTGTGTCCTTCAACACCCACTTGAACGTCTGGCTTTTCTTTCAATGCTTTGGCAATTTGCTGCAAAGCCTCGACTCCTCTAGGATCAACAGAAGTACTTCCACTTTTGAAAAGTAATTTTTCAGGAAGAATAACGTACACCTTTCCGTTTTTGTATTCCACTTTTACATCCAACTCTTCAAAACCGGCAAGTGCCTTCATGATAGCCTCTTTCAACAGCAACACTGCACTGTCTTTTCTTCGAAGTTCAGCTTCCAATTCTTTAACCCTATTGCTTACTTTCTCCAATTCTTCTCTTAATTGGACCAATCGGGTTCTTTCTCTCTCAGCCTCGGCAAGCGCGTCATTAAGTTCTAATTCTTTATTGGCAATGGCTTTGTTTTTGGCTTCCAATTCTTTCGCCAATTTCTTTTGTTTTTCGGTAAGATTTTCTCCAAAATTCTGCAAGTAAACACGGTTTTCTTCCAATTCGTTGGCGCATATTTGAAGGCTATCTCTCAAAGCTGATGCTCGCAAACGGTTCTCTTCAGATTTGAATTTTACACCTTCCAACACCGCAATGATTGAATCGCGATATCTAACCGATTCCCAAGTACGGTGATCACATACAGATATTATGGAGTCACGCTCATGCTGAATAGATTGGTATTGCTTTTTGCTCACGCAAGAAAATAAAACAACACCCAGTACCGATAGAAACCACAGTTTTCTCATACCCTACGAAATTAGACCCGCATTTTCAACCCCGCAAAGCCGCTTTTGAACATGTTGTTTATTGTGGACAGAACGGCTTCGCCGGTTACCGGTTTTCGGATGTCGGTTTTCGTCCGACCACCGATCACCGACCACCGATCACCGATCACTGATCACTGATCACCGACCTAAAACTCTATCTTGTAATAGAACAACGGCAAGAATCCTAATTGATAATTTGGGCGTCTAAATGGAGGCTCGTTGATGAAGGTGTAGTTAAGGATGTTCTTTCTGTTAGTTACATTGATGAAGTCAAAGGCAATTTCATGAGAGATGCCTTTTCCATTAATGCGGTATGAAATACGAACGTCAAATCGCATATAGGGTTTGTCAAAGCGTTCGGAATTCTTTTTGGCATCTAACTCTATGTACTCTCTTGCAGCTTGAGATGCAGTAGTATCGAATGGAGAATATCTCCTTGCACCGGCAAAGGTGGCCTTTCCTCCAATGTTCAAGATGTTTTTATTTGAGAAAGTGAACTCTTTTGCGAATAGGGCGTTAACTGCATAATTGGTGTTGAAATCTGAACTCCTCCAAACCCCGTCGCTACCTTGGTATTTAGCGTCGAACACACTTCCCGAGAAAAGGTAATAAAATCCCTTAGAAAAGAAACGCTCCATCGTCAATTCGTATCCGTAGTTGAATCCAACGCCCTTATTTTCAAGCTTGTTTGGGAAGAAACGGCTGAATCCAGAGCCTGTGTTGGCTAAACTGAAGGATGATGGCATAACTTCCACGGGAATGTTCCACAAGTTTTGGTAGTAGGTTTCCATCTTGATGCGACTTCCGCGCTTGATGTTGTAATCCCATCCCAAAACAAAATGAGCACTCTTGGTCATATCCATGTCTAAGTTGTGCGGTTGGGGTTGTCCAGGGCGATTGTAAAAGTATAAATATTCGCTTTGAGTTTGTGCGTGAATTCCTGTACCAAAATTGAAACTGTTTTTCTGATCCATTCGGTACTGCAAAGAGAAACGAGGCAAGAACCAAGCAGCGTTTAAGTGCGATTCAGCTTTTGTGCCAGTAATTTCATTCAAAGGATTATAATTGATTCCAAATATTTGCGATTGAATACCCGCCACCATTAACAATTGCTTGTTGAATTTGTACTTGAATTGTACGTATGGCATTATTAAGTTGGCATTGCCTGCCGCATTCCAACGAGTTGACCATGTCCAATAATTGGATAGTAATGGGTTGATGTTGAGATTGGAATCCTGGAATGTGTAAATAAAGTGTCTGAATTGCACACCGTATTTCCATGATAATTGTGGACTAACACTATTATTAACAAAGAGGTGTGTTCCGATACTTTGAATTTTAAATGTGTAATCTAGATTTTTTACAGTATCATCGTTTCTGAAAATATGGAATAATTCGCCATCCTTTATAAATGAATCAATGATGGTTCTAAATACCAATTCATGATAAGCATTTACAACTTGATGGTTATAACTAAATACTGCTTTGAAATAAGATTTTTTGTTCAATGGCTTTGTATATGATGAGCCTAAAACATACATCCTAGATCCAAAGTATTGATCCCTATCATTATCTCCATATAAATTGCGACTGGAAATTGAGTCTTTTGATATTATGATGTCGATGTTACTTTTCCCCCCTATCCCAAAGAAAGAAAGTGATGCATTCTTCTTCAAAGGGAATTTCAAGTGGAACGATGCATCTTGGTAATTTGGGATAGCGTCAGTTCCAATAGGGATTTTCAACGCATTGAACATAGATAAGGTAGAGTAACGATAAGTAACCAAGAATGATGACCCTTTTTTTCTATTAAGGGGTCCTTCCGCTAAAACGTCCCAACCCAATATACCTAACTGAGAACTAACCTCGAGTTTGCGGGTATTACCGGCTCTGAGTTTTAAGTCAAAGGCACCGGCAATGCTGTTTCCGTATTCAGCGGGGAACGCACCCGTAAAGAAGTCGCTATTTCCTAAAATTTTGTTGTTGATGATAGACACAGAACCTCCAGTGGTACCCGGAATGGCAAAATGGTTGGGATTTGGAATGTCAATTCCTTCCATTCTCCAAAGTATTCCAGATGGAGAGTTACCGCGAACTACAATATCATTTCTCGAATCATCAGCACCTTGCACACCAGCGAAGTTCGATGCCATACGAGCTGGGTCTCCGCGACTTCCAGCGAAACGATCAGTTTCATCAACCGTGAACAAGCGTGCAGATACCAGCGCCGCATCGTTGTTGGTTTGATGTCCACCGCGGCGTGTGATGTTAACTTCTGCCACACGTTCAATTTCTTGATCCATTTCAATATTGAGGGCAGCTTCTTTTCCTGAAGACAACATATATCCGCCTTGCGTGAATAGTTGGTAACCTTTTGCACTTACGCTGATGTTAATACGTCCGATAGGAACTTCCTCAAACGTAAATTTTCCTTTGGAGTCTGTTTTTGTTTTAAGGGATATTTCTTCGTTTGAGGTTGGAGATTTTCCCAATCCTAATGCCACTTCAGCATCTACAACGGGTTGCTGAGTTTCTTTATCAAGTACAATTCCAAAAACCGATTGAAATTGTTGCGTTTTGTTTTGAGCGAACAACGATGTTGTGAGAACGCTGAACAATAAAAAGGTAAGTCTGGGTTTTAAGGAGCAGTTTTTTATGGTCATATGCAGTAATAATACAAGTATATGAAAATTGAGGTTAGGAGTGTAAACTTTATGTAATGATTAGATAATGTTGTGTAAGTGTGAAATTATTCGACGAAATACAAGTTTGAAATTTGGTTAATTGATTGAAATTCATTATATTTTGTTTCACTTTTTGCTTTAAAAACTCTCTACAAATGTTTAATGTATAAAATATTTGATTTTACATTTATGTCAATAAATACAGTAAAAATGCGCTTTTAAACTGTTTAACTTTTTGAAATTCTATAAATTGTACGTTTAAAGTTTTTATTCAAAGACTAAACCAAAAATATTTAACTTGGTTTATCATTGGACACCAACAAACAAACTATTAAATATGTTAAGTTTATTAAATGCAGGAGGTTCTGAAAAGTTATTAGAACTCTTCAATGCTGGAGACTTGAAGTCTTACACAGCATTCACGTTTTTCGTTGGCACCATGGCTATGATGGCTGCCTCTGTATTCTTCTTCTTAGAAATGCGCAATGTTCCTGAGCGCTGGCGTACTTCGGTGTTAATCAGTGGATTAATCACCTTTATCGCTGCCGTTCACTATTATTACATGCGTGATTTCTTTACAGAAACAGGAACTAGTCCTACATTCTTCCGCTATGTAGATTGGTTGTTGACTGTACCTTTGATGTGTGTTGAGTTTTACTTAATCACTAAGAAAGCTGGTGCTAAAATTGGACTTCTTTGGAAGTTAATCTTTGCTTCTGTAATTATGTTAGTAACTGGTTACTTCGGTGAAGCTGTTGATCGTGGAAGCTCTGTATTGTGGGGAGTTCTTTCTGGAGCTGCTTACTTCTACATTGTTTACTTGGTATGGTATGGCGAAGTTGCTGCTTTGGCAAAGAACGCAGGCGAAAACGTACAAACTGCGGTTCGCGTTCTTGGCTGGTTCGTTTTGGTAGGTTGGGCGATTTATCCTTTGGGATACATCATCGGAACTCCAGGTGGATTATTCGGAGCTTTTGGTTCTAACGAGCCTAACCCTATGATGGATGTAGTTTACAACATTGGTGATGCTGTGAACAAAATCGGATTTGGATTGGTGATTTATGCTTTATCACAAAAAGAGAAATAATATTTTCATCACTTAAAAGAGAAAGGCTCTCAGAAATGAGAGCCTTTTTTTATGATATGATTTGTTTGTCGGCGTTAATGAATTGATAGCTGCTCAATGTCATATTGGGATCACTTTCCAATTTGAGCCACCTTTTGTGACTAAAATACCATTTCAATCGATTAGAAGGAATTCCTGACGTGAAATAATTGGTAATTAGCGGATTGGCTCTCAGTGTCATCTCTTTTTGGTTCATTTGCTCCCAGAGATACACGATTTCATTTTCAATTTTGGTCAGAATTTGATTGCTTGAATCTGCTTTTCCAGTGCCGTTGCAAGCACTGCATAATTCAGCAGTTGCAATTTCCAAGGCAGGTCTAACGCGCTCTCTGGTAATTTGAACCAAACCAAATTTGGTCATTGGCAGAATGGTGTGTTTTGCCCTGTCGGTAGACATTGCTTGAGTCAATGCTTCATGAAGGGCGCTTTTTTTCTTGGGATCTTTCATGTCAATAAAGTCAATGACAATGATTCCTCCCATGTCGCGCAATCTAACTTGACGGGCAATTTCATGAACCGCTTCTTGGTTCACCTGAAATACGTTTTCGTCTCGGTTTTGAGGATCAAAAGATGTATTTCCACTATTAACATCAATAACGTGCAGGGCTTCAGTATGTTCAATGACTAAATAAGCTCCACCACTGAAAGGAACGTTCTTACCAAAAAGGTTTTTGATTTGTTTATTGACTCCAAACTGATCAAAAATGGGCGACTTACCTTGATAGAGTTTTAAGATCTTGTTACTATCAAGTTTATACTTATCAATGGTCACTTTGAGTGATGCGTGAAGCACAGTATCATCAGTTACAATAGAACTAAAACTATTGTTCAGAATGTCGCGCAGCAAAGTGTCAAGTCTATTGGCATTTTGGGTCATTCTTTCACCCACTTTTGCTTTGCGCAAAGAGATGACGAGCTCGTCCCATTTTTTCAATAAATCTCTTAAGTCTTTGTCGAGTTCTTCCAGTTCAACTCCTTCAGCAACAGTTCTAATGATAACACCAAAGTTTTTGGGTCGGATGCTTTGAGCAATATCCTTCAATCGATTTTTCTCTTTGGTATTGCCTATTTTCCGAGAAACGGAAATGGTTTTGGAGAATGGAACCAGAATGAAGTATCTACCAGGAAGGGAGATATCGCAAGTGATTTTTGGACCTTTATTGGCAATAGGTTCTTTAATTACTTGAACAAGTAATAATTCTCCATTGCGAATGGTTTGCGAAATTTTACCGGCTTTGTTTGTTTGTTCTTCGAACTCAAAGTCGTCAAGGTCGCTAGGAAAACGCGAATTTTCGCGTACAATTTTGGTGAATTTTTGGACCGACTTAATGTTTGGTCCTAAATCAAAATAGGTGAGGAAGCCGTCTTTTTCGGCTTTAAGATCTACAAACGCTGCATTAAGGGAGGGTGAGATTTTACGCACCTTCCCCAAATAGAAATCACCTACCTGAAAAGGTGCATCAAACTCTTCTTTGTGAAACTCGGAGAGCTTTTTGTCGCTAAGTAGGGCAATTTCTAAACCAGACGAAGTTCTTTTTATGAATAACTCGTTCGTCAAAGCAAGATGTTAATTGCTAATTATTTTTTCTTGTGACGGTTCTTGCGCAAACGCTTTTTACGTTTGTGAGTCGCAATTTTATGTCTTTTTCTTTTTTTACCGCTTGGCATAGTCTTTATTTCTTTAAGGTGTGTTACTTGGTTTTACGCTGCTGTTTGATTGCTAGGTCTAAATACACTTTCGCATTCACAGAGTCGCCCATTTGCCCGTATAAGTCGCTTGCTTCAAACAACCAATAAGGATTTTGGGGTTGCAAAGATATCAATTTTTCCGATTTTTTCACAGCCTTTTGCCATTGATTTGACTTTTTAAGTAAGTTTAGGTGAATGAAGTTCAATTCAACATTGTTGCTATCAATGCTCATGGCTTTTCTAAGCGTGCCCAAAAACGCCATGGGTTGTTTCAGATATTCGCTCTGGTAAATGATGAGCGCATTGTAAAGTGCCACTGAATTGGAGTCAATAGCAAAGCCCTTATCAATCCATTTTTTACCTTGTTGGAAAAGGAAATTTCTAACTTGAGTATTGTCGTGCTCAGAGGCTCCGCTAAACATGAATTGTCTTGCCGTTTCAATGGGGCTGCCTTGATTGTGGAACTCGGTAAGATCACTCTTAATCAGTGTATATAATGGCTGTAAACCCGTCTCTTCCGCCCATTTCAAGGCAATTTTCAAGCTGTCAGAAGAGTTTTCTTTGGGGTCTTTTAAAATGATGCGAGCAATGTCTTGGGGGGGCTTTGTTTTATCAAACAGGGCCGTAAAAAACTGAATTCGGTCAACCGGAGCAAAATCTTGTCCTTTACCCATTGCGGGCATTTCTCCTGGAGCGGATGCGGCAGACGTAGTTGGTAATCTTTCTGAAGATTTCCAGCGATTAGCAATGAACAACACCGATAAAGCCACACCTGCCGCGAGGGCAATAGAAATATGTTTGCCGGTGTTGTTCACTTAAAAAATAGGTAAATGCCTGATTAGAGGCGGTCGCTCAATACCTTGCTCTCTTTTACTTGTTGAGCAAATTCTTTTGCAGGTTTGAAACGTGCCACATGGTGAGCAGGAACAACCAACGAAGTGTTTCTCTTTATATTTCTGGCAACTTTCGTTTTTCTCTCCTTCAGCTCAAATGTGCCAAATCCTCTAAGGTAAATGTTGTTACCGTTAATCATTGCATTTTTTACAACCACAAATAAGTTGTCGATGGTGTCCGCAATAGCAGCCTTCTCAAGACCGGTGCGAACAGCAATTTCGTTTACGATTTCTGACTTTGTCATGATTCAAGGTGCAAAATAAGTAGATAAACACGTTTTTTGCACTATCAAGATGCAAAGAGTTATCCCAAAGTTATTGACCTGGTACAGCGAAAATTATAGACAATTGCCCTGGAGAGAAACTCAAAACCCCTATCATATCTGGGTTTCCGAGATAATTCTCCAACAAACTCGGGTTGATCAAGGACTTTCCTATTATTTTCGTTTTCTCGATAAATTCCCTGAAATACACGACTTAGCCCAAGGAGAAGAGGCAGAAATACTCAAAGTTTGGCAAGGATTGGGTTATTATGCCAGAGCTAGAAACATGCAAAAAGCGGCTAAATTGATTTTAAGTCAGTTTAATGGCGATTTTCCTACAAATTATACAGAAATTTTACAACTACCTGGTGTAGGAAGTTACACTGCAGCGGCAATAGCCTCGTTTGCCTATAAAATACCGGTAGCAGCCATTGATGGAAATGTTAAACGAGTCATTTCTAGATTTTTAGGTATACAGACTCCCATTGATAAAATGGCTTTTATGAAGGATACCCAGCATTATTTAAATGAGCAAATTCCTCGAATTGAACCAGATATTTTCAATCAAGCAATGATTGAACTGGGAGCGTTGGTTTGCACACCCACCCAACCAAAATGTGTGGCTTGCCCGCTTTTGGATGAGTGTTTTGCAGCACGGGAATCAAAACAGAATTTATATCCCGTAGTAGCAAAAAAACAAAAAGCCACTGATTGGGAAATTAACTATGCGCTTATTGAGAAAGACGGTGAAATATTGTTGAATAAACGTGAATCAAAAGGTATTTGGGGTGGGTTGCACGAGTTTCCACAGTTGAGCGAAAAAAATCCTCCGAAACAAGAAGAAAAAATAACCGAATATGAACATAAATTGAGCCATAAAAACATCAAAGCAAGACTATTTAAAGTAGATTCTGACAACTACTTGAGTCAAGAAAATCAAGAAGTTGTGTGGGTGAAAATGGAAAATATAAATTTTTTTCCAATGCACAAGTTAATGCTTAAATTCGTCGAATATCTGGGTTGGAAATAATCTATACCTAACAACAACTTAACTCAATGATAAATAAAGCAATTCTTCTGGGTCGATTGGGTAAAGACCCCGTGATTCGAAAACTTGACAGCGGCAGGGTAGTGGCCAATGTATCTCTTGCTACCAACGAGTATTATACCAAAGACGGTCAACGCTTGGAAAGTACCGAGTGGCACAACCTAGAAATGTGGGACCAGCAGGCGTTGAATGCAGAGAAATACTTCAAAAAAGGCATGCTGCTTTACGTAGAAGGTAAAATTCGTACAGATAAATACACAGATACAGACGGCAACGAGAAGCAATTACGTAAAATTAGGGTAATCTCTTACCAAATGATTGAGCCCCTAAACGGTCGAGTCGGTGAGTCACATGCGGGTGATGACGAAAATCATCCGTAATTTTGCTTGAAATCATGAATCCCCTCCCTGCTATATTTTTGCCCCTTACCATCCTCGGTATGTTTAAGCCCATTGCTGCATCTGATTGGCCCTTGCTGATTGGTGTTTTCGTATGGATGATTGTTTTGTTGACTATTTCTGCCGTTTGTTCGAGCAGTGAAAATGCGTTTTTTTCGAATAAAGAGTCAGATCTTGAATTTTACTCGCAAAGTAATCTCAACTCCCATAAGAAGATCATAAAAATATTGGCGAATCCCAAAAAACTCCTCGCCAGTATGTTGCTGATGAATAGTTTAGTGAACATTGCTTTCATCATTTCGTCGTTGTTTTTTTACGATATGATTTTGAACGAAGTAGAATATCCGTGGATAAAACTGATCTTTGATACCCTTGTAGTCACATTGGTCATTCTGATTTTTGGTGAAGTGGTTCCCAAAGTATATGCCACAAAAAACTATAGAGCCGCATCTGAGTGGTTGGTATATCCCATGTCAAGCATAGTTTGGATGCTGGCGCCTTTTACTTTATTGCTGGAGCGTTTAGGATTAATCTTGGAAAGGCGTTCTAAATCAACTGGACCCGTAATTTCGGCAGAAGAAATTGCAGATGCCATTGATCTCACCACAAGAGAAGACGATATTGATCAAGAAAAGCAAATACTCAAAGGAATTGTGAACATGTCGAACATTCAAGTGAAGCAAATTATGCGTTCAAGATTGGATGTTGTGGCATTAAATTCGGCACTGAATTATCACGAGGTTTTGAATGAAATTAAGAAATCAGAATTCTCAAGGTATCCGGTTTTTAAAGAGACCTTAGATCAAGTAATAGGAATACTGAATGTAAAAACACTATTGCCTTACATTGATGAATTGGCTGATTTTCAATGGCAAAAACTGATACATAAGCTGTATTATGTGCCTGAAAACAAGCCCATTGATGACCTTCTCAACGAGTTTCAACAAAAGCGACTTCACATGGCCATTGTGGTAGATGAATTTGGAGGGACCTCTGGCATTGTTACTTTGGAAGATTTATTGGAAGAAGTTTTTGGCGAATTAAACGATGAGTTCGACGAAGAAACAGAGTGGGTCCAAAAAATCAATGATCAAACCTACATATTCGAAGGGCGTTGCCTGTTGGTAGATTTCTTGCGCGAAGTGGATCTTCCGCATGATATTTTCAACGATCAAAAGTACTCTTCAGATTCGTTGGCAGGTTTGATGTCAGAAGAACTTGGAAAAATCCCCCGCAGGGGAGAGAAAATAAAAATAAAGGGAATTCAGTTTATAGTAAATGCAGCAGATCCTAAGCGCGTTAAAAAAATCAAAGTGATATTCCCCGTTGATAGAAATGAAATTGAGCAATAAATTCCTTTTTCCCGCATTCACAGCGTTGTTTTCGTTGATTTCTTGCGGTTCCGATAACGACTTCGTACCCAAACCACACGCCTATCCCAAAATGGCGCTTCCCGATAAGTCATACAAACCATTTCCAGTTTCAAGTGCTCCTTTTAGCTTTGAGATTCCCTCTTATGCAACCATTCAAGAAGATACTTTGAACCCAGGAAAACACTGGTATAATATGAAGTTTCCCAGTTTAGATGTGACCCTCCACCTTACTTATCACCGCTTTAACACTTGGGAAGGCTACGATTCTATGGTTGCTGATACGCGAACCTTAGTCAATAAACACATCCAAAAAGCCGAAGACATTGTGGAAGATCCTGTTGAAAATTACAACCCCAAGATTCACGGCGTACTTTTTCACATCCAAGGAAATACCGCTAGCAATCTGAATTTTTATACCACAGATTCTGCAAAACACTTTGTAAGGGGCGCACTTTATTTTGATAAAAAGACCGAGAATGATTCTATTCGTCCTGTTTTTGAGTTTCTTCAAGACGATATTTATCACGCCATTAAAACCTTCCAATGGAAAAATTAGTCACCTTTGGTCTGTTTGTTTTTTCTTTCTTGGGATGCGGAATCGTACCCCTTAACGCACAGTCTAAATGTCAAAAATTGCTCAATGAAGCCTATGTTTCTTATGAAGAAGCCAAATTCAAAGATGCCCTAAAAAAGACCGAAAAGTTCATCAAATGCGATCCCAAAAGTTCATCTGGATACGCTCTAAAAGCGGTCCTTTTGGAAAGTCTGAGAGACAGTGCGGGTGCTTTATCTGCCCATCGAAAGTGCATTCAAACTGATTCGTTATATCAGCCAAGCTATTTTTATTACGCCTTATATTTATATCAACTCAACCGTTATCAAGAAGCGCTAGATGTTTTGAATGATTTCGAAAAAGCTTCTGCAAGAGACGGATTTGTGCCTCGAAAGCATGCTGCATCAGAAGCCCTTAAAGACAAAACTCAGCGACTAAAAGGCACTTGTGATTTGGCATTGAAAGAGCGCTTTGAATTGTCAAACCTGAAGATTGAAAATATGGGTCCTGCCATTAATTCAAACCTCAACGAATACTGGCCTGGTATGCCCATTAATGCCAAAGTGTTTGTTTACACTCGGTTAGCGGATATGCAAGAAGATTTTTACTTCGCTCAAAAAGGCGAAGACGGTGAATGGTTGAAATCACGACCAGCACCCGGACGAATCAATACTCCCGAAAATGAAGGAACCACCTCGGTGTTTTTAGGGGCTGAAAATCAAATGCTGTTTTATACCGTCTGTAATCAGGGTGGGTTCGGAAGTTGTGATTTGTTTTTTAGCATGCTCGAACCCAATGGCACCTGGGGCAAACGCCAAAATATGGGTCCGGTGGTGAATTCAGCGGCATGGGATGCTCAACCTTCGGTTAGTGGTGATGGAAATACGTTGGTATTTGCCAGTGCCAGACCCGGTGGATTTGGAGGAAAGGATCTTTGGGTGTCTTTCAGAAGAAACGGTCAATGGGGTACCCCCGTTAATTTAGGTCCAACGGTAAATACAGAATACGACGAAGAAGCGCCTTTTCTGCATTACGACGGACGAACATTGTATTTCTCTAGTAACGGACATACGGGTTACGGCGGACATGATTTATTTCTCACTCGCTTGGGCGATGACAATAAATGGGGCAAGCCTGAGAATCTTGGAAAAGGCATCAATACCACCTCTGATGATGTTGGATTTTACGTAGATGCCTTTGGTTATAAAGCGTATTTCGCGTCTTCCCGCGATGGCGGATTGGGCGGATTAGACATTTATCAAATGGTACTGCCTGATAGACTTAAACCTCAGCCCGTTAATTATTTATTGGGAAGGGTAGTTGCAAAAAATACGGGTCAGCCTGTAAGAGCCCGTGTAAGATTGGTTGATCTGGCACAAAATAAAGTGGTTTACGCTGATAGTGTAGAGCGTTTCCTCATTCCCATCGTGGCAGGAAAAAATTATGCCCTGCATTCTATGGCACAAGGATATTTGTTTGATTCTAGGAACTTTCAACCTGAACTTTCATCTCTCGACAAACCTTTCGAAGTAGTGGCGGAATTGGAACAAATCAAAGTGGATCAAGTAGTTCAACTGCGTAATTTGTTTTTTGATGTTGACAAATTTGATCTCAAACCAGAAAGTGAAACCGAACTTAAGGTAGTTATCAATTTGCTTAAGGCCAATCCCAAAATGCGTATTTTGATTGCTGGACACACAGACAACACAGGAAGTGAAGCTCACAATAAAACCTTATCTGAGAATAGAGCAAATTCAGTCAAATCGTATCTCACAGCAGCTGGAATTGAAGCAAATAGGCTTCAAGCCAAAGGATTTGGAAGTTCACAGCCCATGGAATCGAATGATACCGATGCCGGAAAAGCACGAAATCGTCGAATTGAGATGAAAATTCTCCAAATTAATTAGTATATTATCTAATTATGTCAAAGTTAAGTGAAAATGAAAGGGCTCGAATAGAGAAAGCCTTTGCCAATAAAGATTGGCCTGAAATTGCAAGTTCCAACAGCTGGAGTATATTCAAAATAATGGCTGAATTTGTTGAAGGATTCGATAAATTGGCTAAAATTGGTCCTTGTGTGTCCATATTTGGATCGGCTCGTACCAATCCTGCTCATAAGCATTATCATCTTGCCGAGCAAATTGCTCAATTGCTTTCTGATGCGGGATGGGGAATCATCACCGGTGGAGGTCCTGGTATCATGGAAGCCGGAAATAAAGGCGCCAAACAAGGTAGAAGTGCTTCTGTTGGATTGAATATTAATTTGCCTTTTGAAACCAATAACAATCCCTATCAGGATGATGATAAAAGATTGTTTTTTGATTATTTCTTCGTTCGAAAAATGATGTTTTTGAAGTATTCTCAAGGAATTGTGGTAATGCCCGGTGGCTTTGGTACCCTTGATGAACTTTTCGAAGCCTTAACTTTGGTTCAAACAGACATGCGAGCTAAGTTTCCTATTATTTTGGTTGATAAATCCTTTTGGAGTCCTTTGTTGGATTGGATTCAGAACACACTGATTACGCAAGAAGAATATGTCAGTCAACGTGACATGTTGTTATTTTCTGTGGTAGATACAGCAGATGAAGCGGTAAATGTGCTTCTTGATTTCTATCAAACTTATCAAATGAAACCCAACTTCTAAAGTTCGGGTTGGCCCGCAAGGATCCATGCAGTATAAATACAATCTCTAAAGAAGGAGATAGACGTCAGCATTTGTTGTTCAACCAAGCCTTGTTGGCTTCGATGAAAATCTGCAATGTACTTTTCGCTGAATGACAAGGAAACTTCAGATTTTTTCTGTTGAAAACCTTGTTGTAAATGCTGAGGTAAGTTCTTTCTAATTTTCAATTCCTCTTCAAATACCGTTGAGGTTAGTTGATGAGCACGATTGATTTGCAGCCAAATTTCAGCAGCTGGAGATTCAAAATACCTAGCTTCTGGCGGTAAGTTCAGCAATGTATCCATAAAACGAGCAGGAACTTGAGTTTCCCATAAAGCGTGAATGCCTTGTTGGTCAGTAAGATGCCCATTGTAATTGGAGGTGGTATGCAACGGTACACAGGCATCAGCGGCATAATGTCCCAGATCTGCCGTGGCTCTTAGTATTTTGTCTAAATCACCTAAAGCAAATGCATTTTTCAACCGGTGAATTTGGAAAATGAGGTTCCAAGGTAACCATCCCGATTCATGAAGTCGTTCAAATCCAAATTTAGTAACTGCCGAATCATAGAATACAGGCATTGAATCTAAGGGCATATTATAATCTTCAATATCAATGTAGTGTTTGGATGCCTCCGAAGTGTCAATATAACGCCGCATGTCTGGGTCAACAGCATGCTCCATCAAATAAGCAATGTGTGGTTTGTAAAATTTAAATAATGGTTGCGGCAGTGATAAGCACGCATGTTTGTGGATGAATCTGTGAGGTTCGAAGCCCCATTGTGCATTAGCGCGAACCACATTTACTTCAAACGCAGTGAAAATCAATAAAAACAAAACTCCTCTATTCCAACCCCTCATGATGTTTCTATACTTTAAGTTGATGTAAGTACATCTGAATTGTATTCTGCAGGCCATGGTAAAGTGCGTCGCAAACCAAAGCGTGACCAATTGAAACTTCTTGAAGGTTAGGGAGTTGCTGAGATAAATAATTTAAATTTTGTAGGTCTAAGTCGTGCCCTGCGTTCAAGCCAATTCCCAAGCGTTCTGCCTCACGCGCGGTAGCAACAAAGGGCTCTACAGCCAATTCTTTGTTGGTGCTAAAATTTGTAGCATACGATTCAGTGTAAAGTTCAATTCTATCGGCTCCGGTGAGTACTGCTGATTCTACGAGCTTTGGATTGGCTTCTAAGAATATGCTCACCCTCGAGGCGCTTTTTTTCAGATCTGCCACCACCGTTTTTAAAAAGTCTAAGTATTTGATGGTATTCCATCCCGCATTAGAAGTAAGAACTCTCGGAGGGTCTGGAACCAATGTTACTTGTTCAGGTTTGATTTCATGTATGAGCTGAATGAATTGAGGCGATGGATATCCTTCAATGTTAAATTCAGTGCTAACCACTTTTTTGAGATCGTAAACATCAGCGAAACGAATGTGTCTCTCGTCAGGTCTTGGATGAACGGTAATTCCTTGTGCACCAAAAGCTTCGCAGTCTTTGGCAATCTGAACTAGATTGGGATTATTGCCACCGCGGGCATTGCGAATGGTTGCGAATTTATTGATATTAACGCTCAGTTTCGTTCTTTGTATCATGCTCCAAAATTACTGTTTTGTAAGTTGTACAAAAATACGGGGTATTTCTGGGGATGCCGCATCGGAGATTTGCGTTTTGTGCAACAAAATGTATTGAAATTGCAACTTCCAATGACGTGCTAATTTTGCTGAAATTTGAAGATTGTAAAAATGTCCAGAACCTTTGAAACTAATCACCCCTACAGGTTGATAAATCAATGATTGTGACGCGTAAATGCGCAAAAATGGGGCTTGATAGGTGAGAATTTGTGCGCGAATTTTGAAGATATTCCATTGCGTCTCAAACTGAGCGCTTATCCAATTTGATGTGCCCAAATCTCTACTTTTTACGGCGAGAAATCCAAACTTAAGGTTGGTTTCCTCTTTGATTTCCCAAGTATTCTGCAATGATAGTTGGATTTGGTTTAGGGTTTGAGCTACTTTCACCATCGAGTGGGTGATTCCTGATGTAAACTCCGATTTAATTGTCCAAATTTCTTGTTGATTACGCCGCTGAAGGGGTAAATGATTTGGAAGCGATTCATACAGGTGATACCTAAACTGAAGAAGTGTATGTTTGTTTAACTTGCTGTCAATTCCCCAACTTAAAAGGTGTTTGCCAATTTCTGATTTCTTGAAGGAAGAGAAAAAGGGACTTAAATATCCAGGGTTGATTCGTTGATATCTCAATCCCCATTGCAGATTTGAGTTTAGCGAGCCCAAGGTTGAAACATACAGGGCTGAGCGCAGCTTATGGTCAAATGCCCAATGAATGTTCCATCGAATGCCGAGCAAGGAAGATTTCATTAGGGATAATTGATGAGCGTGATTTTGCGCCGAATAAGTGGAAATCCATTGAACATCCACGGGTAAATTGTGAATCGTGACTGCGGCAAATGAACGTCCATCTGAAGAAGTGAAAAATGCCAGATTCAGTTTCTTGCGCCAAGGTACTTGAAAGCCAAATCCCAAAGGGACGGGTTGGCTTCCTCCATATCTGCTTAAACTGACCGATTGATATGACCAACTACCTAAGTTGAATAGTTTTCCAACGGGAAAAGGGGGAGAGGCGATCAACCCTTGGTTTTCTTGAATCATCACGTTCCCTATATAGGTTTTTAAGTGCCGAAATCTGAATTCAGACGACCAAGATTTTAAGACAGGCTTTTGGGTAGAAGTATCATATTCCATGAGCCATGAATGTTTGCCGTATTTGAGGGATTCGGCGCGACCTGAAAGTCTGAAATTGAGGTGATTCGGGCCTTTCCATAAAAACCGTTGAGTGAAAGAAGGTTTCAAGAATGTTAGCTCATAAAACAGAATCTTACCCTTTAATTTTCTGAGAACTTCGGGTGAGAATCCGCACAAAAGCAGTTCCTCCATTTCTACAATTGGGCCGTGAAGGGAGCGGTGATTGATGATGTTTAAAGCTCTTTCGGGGCCAATCAACGGATGCGCAGAAAGTTGATCAACGGTTAGATCATTGATTTTTATGGTTTCAGTAAAAAACGATGATTCATCTTGATATTCTTGAATTTCTAGGTCGGTTTCAAACTGAGAAAACAGCATGGAATTCCCTAAAAAGATGCTTAAGGTTAAAAGAATTTTAGGGCAGGGAAAGTCCGGCATAAAATGAAAGATTAAAAGTTTGAAAAGATGAAAAGTAGCCAGACTGAAAGGCCGCATTGATGCGGTCAGAAACTCGATACAAAAGGATGAATTGGTTTAATCTTCGTTGTGGGTGTGATTCAATGCCAAGCCAAATCTGATTGAAAGCGGGATAGTAAAAGGAACAAGAAAATAAATGCGTGTTTTCGCTGATGCTAAATGAAGGTACTGTGTAATTGACGTTGAGCATTCCGCCTTGTTTTAAGCGTATATGGTAACCCAATCCCATAGATTTATTGTTCTGGAAATAGGCGCTGAACCTAGAATTTTTGGTATTTCTGTAGGATACACTTGCACCTGGAACAAAACTCCATGAACTTAAAGTAGATTTTTGCCATTGAGTGGATAGGGCTACATCAAACTTTGGATGCTGCCACAGGTACCCCATAGAAGCATGTGTTGTTTGAAAATCAGGACTTCCAAAATACATTAGGTTCAAGCCGTAAGTATGCTTGTTGTGGTAAAGGCAACTAAAATCAAAGGCATTGAGGTCAGTTCCGGTGACTATTTTTTGGGAAGTTAGACCCGTTTCAAACCCAGATGTTTTGGCATGCCTCAAAATATTCACCAATTCGTGAGGTTGTTCTTGAAATTGAATCCAGTTCCACGGAACTGCCTGTGATTTCAAGATGTGAACGTTTGCGAAAAATGCAAAACTAAAGACGAAAATTGATGTGTGTAGTTTGTTATATCCCCTCATTCCAGCTGCTCTTTCAACTTTAACAGTTGAGATTTGAAACTTCTCAGTTGGTCAACTAAAATGCGCCGAGCATCGGTTTCTTGCGGGTTTCGGCTTACTTTTTTTGATACGTGAGATAGTCTCAGTCCCTTGTTATGTGAAAGATACTGGATTTCTTTTAAGACTTCAATGTCTTTAAGAGTGTAGATACGGTCGCCCTTTTTGTTTTTCATGGGCTGGATTTGGGGGAAATTCTTCTCCCAAAAACGCAATGTAGAGGCGTTTACTCCCAACATTTCAGCCACGTCTCCAATTTTGAAGTACTTACGAGTAGATTCAGTATTTGATTGGTTTTCGAGGCTCATGAGATAGGGTACGAGGTGCAAAATTAGTCAAAACGATTGGCTTCGCGTTGAGATAATTCTAGCATTTGTTGGTATTGTTCGTCTGTAAGGTCGTTTCTGTAGAAGAATGCAGGGTTCAGCGGATTGTCGTTTTTGCGAACTTCATAGTGAAGGTGAGGTCCAGTAGATCTACCGGTATTTCCTACATAACCAATCAGTTGTCCACGCTTAACCTTTTCGCCAGCCCTGACTGCAAATCGACTCAAGTGACCATACAAGGTGGTGTATCCATGTCCGTGTTGAACGATGATGTGATTTCCATATCCCCAAGTTTCTTGGGAAACTTTAGAAACGCGTCCGTCACCGGTGGCATAAACTTCCGTACCCACTTCGGCGGTAAAATCCATTCCTCCGTGAAACGAAAAAGTATGATAAAAGGGGTCGAGTCTGTAACCAAATCCGCTGGCCATGCGCTTCAGGTCTTTGTTGGCGACAGGCATAATGGCGGGAATGGAATTGACTAGGTCAGACCTATTTTTAATGAGTTTATCGAGTTGTTTGTATGACTTTTCTTGAGTGGCAACCAACGATTTAATTTGGTCCATGCGCACATGAAGTTTTTTGAGGTTGTCGCCGTAAGACAATTTCAACAAGGCGTTGTAGTTGGCTTTTTCGAGCTTTTCCAATTTTGGAGGATCAACCCCATAGATGGCGCGATATACTTCAACGTCTTTTTGCTGTAAATCGGAAATTTGTTGGTCAAGCGATTCAATTTGTTTTTCCAAAGAACGAATGGCGCTCAATGTATTTGATTGACTGGCCGCGGAAGAATTGTCAAACTTTTCGGTTAGGAATTGAGCTAAAACCAAGGCTGTAAGTCCAACAGAAACAATGATGAGTGCTGAAAAACCAATCACTCGCCAAATCATGTAGCGACGGTTTTCGGAAACCTTTTCGAAGCTGAGACTTTTGGGATTATAAAAGTACTTGGTTCTTGCCATGGTTTCCGAATCGTACAAGTATAACGAAAACCACCCTAAATTTATGCCCGCCGGTCTAATTTTCCTCGAAAAACTCTTTGTACTCTGCAGCTCGTTTTACGTATTCTTGGGCGTTGGAATGTATTTTTTCTTCTACTTCGGGACCTAAATTTTTGACTATTTTGGCTGGTACTCCCAAGACCATGGAATAAGGCGGAACCACCATTCCAGATGGAACCAAAGCATTTGCACCTACAATAGAATAGGCCCCAATTTTAGCGTTGTTTAACACCGTTGCACCCATCCCAATCAGAACATGATGATCTAGAATTGCACCATGAACAATGGCCGAATGTCCAATAACACAATCACTCCCAATCAAGCAGGGGTCACCTGGATCGGCATGTAAAACGGCATTATCTTGAATGTTGGTGCGGTCTCCCACTTGAATAAGATCAGTGTCTCCGCGAAGAACAGCTCCAAACCACACGCTACTATGCTCACCCAACTCAACGGTGCCTATAACGGTAGCGTTTGGTGCGATGAATGCAGAGGATGCTTTTTTCGGGGGATGTTTTAAGCGTTCTTTCAGGGATTTCATGGTTGGAATTTTACGATTAATGCGTACATCTACAAACATAGGATTAACTTCGCATGCATGTCAACGATTTTCACCAATATATCGAAGATACACGGGTTAATGTCCCCAGAAAGAAACAAATTCAACCTGAAATTTGGCCAGGAGATGTCTCAAGTTGACTGTCTTTCTGATGCTTATATTAAAGTTGAAAACGGCCGTATTTTAGAAATTGGAAGTGGAATGCCTGAACTGAAAGATGAAGATCAAGTAATTGATTTACAAGGAAAAGAAGTACTCCCTGGTTTCGTGGATTCACATACACATTTGGTGTTTGCGGCGCCACGTCACGAAGAATTTTCTCTGAGAATCAAGGGGGCGAGTTACGAAGAAATTGCCGAAGCAGGGGGTGGCATATTGAATTCGGCGGCGAAATTGAGGTTGATGTCAGAAGATGAACTTTTTGATCATGCTTCCGAAAGAGTGAAATCGATGATTCTACATGGCACCACGTGCATAGAAATTAAAAGTGGATACGGATTGAGTGTAGATTCAGAGCTCAAAATGTTGAGGGTAATCAAGAGATTGAAAGAGGCATTTCCCATTTTAATTAAAGCCACTTTTTTGGGTGCGCACGCCTTTCCGAAGGAGTTCAAACAGCAGCCCGATGCCTATATTGATCTCATTTTAAGAGATATGCTTCCGGCAGTAATTGCCGATGATTTAGCAGATCATATAGATGTTTTTTGCGACCGCGGATTTTTCACGCAAGAGCAAACCGAAAGGATTTTGACTCAATCTCAGAAATACGGTTTGCCATCAAAGATTCATGGTAATGAATTGGGATTAACGGGTGGAGTGCAAGTGGCGGTGAAAATGGAATCTTGGAGTGTTGATCACCTAGAACATTGCAGCGAGGTGGAATTTGAATTGATGCGAGATTCATTTTCTCATGAATACGGCGGTACCATGCCTGTGGCTTTGCCTGGAACCTCTTATTTCTTGGGAATTCCATATGCCCCAACTCGAAAGATGATTGATTTTGGTTTGCCGGTGGTTCTAGCAACAGACTTCAATCCGGGTTCTAGTCCAATACATTCTTTACAAAATATTGCATCTTTGGCATGCACTCAAATGAAGATGCTTCCCGAAGAGGTATTTCATGCCATTACCTGTAATGCTGCTCACAGTTTGAGGCTTGGCAATGAGGTAGGTTCTTTAGGAATAGGAATGCGGGCTGATTTTTTGGTGATGAAAACCCGCGATTCTATAAAAACGATTCCTTATTTCATGGGACAAAATCAGGTGGAAAGAGTGTTCATCGAAGGGCAAGAGTTTTTTGCCTAAAATTCAACACAGGCGCCACAGAATGTAGTAATTTTGTGATTATGCCTTATCCAGAAATGATGGTTGCTCCTATGAGAGCCGAGTTGACCAATAAAGGGTTTACCGAATTAAAATCTGCTGCTGAAGTTGAAGCGGCTATGAATGGAAATAACGACACTACTCTTGTAGTAGTAAATTCAGTTTGTGGTTGTGCTGCGGGAAGCGCTAGACCAGGAATTCTAAAGTCATTGGAAATTTCGTCTAAAAAGCCGGTTAAATTGGTGACCGTTTTCGCAGGGCAAGATTTGGATGCAGTGGCTAAAGCACGCGAATTTATGGTGCCATTCCCTCCATCGTCTCCTGCAGTTGCTCTTTTCAAAAATGGCGAAGTGGTTCACATGGTTGAACGTCACATGATTGAAGGTAGAACTGCTGATATGGTGGCTGATAATTTAGCTGCTGCTTATGAGCAATTTTGCTAATCTACTGCCTGAAGTTCTGAAGGTGTGCAAAGAAGTTGGAGAGTTTCAACTTCAACATCTTCAAAAGGTAGGATTGGAAGCCATTGAAGAAAAAACGGCCAATCAGTTGGTGAGTTTTGTAGACAAAAACAGCGAGCAAATGCTGGTTGATGGCTTAAAAACTTTACTTCCCAATTCAACCATTATAGGTGAAGAAAGCGCTCCAGAAAACAGAACGTTGACCTCCGAAACCTGGATCATTGACCCATTAGACGGAACCACAAACTTCTTACACGGATTACCCGTATTTTCCATCAGCGTAGCCCTATTTGTTGACGGACAACCGCATCTTGCCGTAGTAGAGTGTCCAGCGTTGAAAGAATCATTTACAGCGGCTTTGGGAAAGGGAGCTTGGCTAAATGGTGAACCCATTGCGGTGGCAACCAATCCTGATTTGAAAAATAGCTTAATTGCCACTGGATTTCCATATTACACCTTCGGGAAGATGTCTGAATACCTTGAATTGCTAGAGGTCTTCATGAGGTCTACTCAGGGTTTGCGACGTATGGGCTCTGCCGCAATAGATTTAGCTTATGTTGCTTGCGGTCGATTTGATGCCTTTTTTGAGATGAATTTATCTCCTTGGGACATTGCCGCTGGCATACTTCTGGTAAGAGAAGCGGGAGGGCAGGTAACAGATTTTCACGGGAAGGAAGATATTGTATTTGATCAAGAAATCATTGCTGCTTCGAGTGTGATTTATGACACCTTCACCAAAGAAGTTGCCTTAAAATTGGGCTAATCTTTGCCATTCTAAGTTTGCGGGGTTAACTTGCAAACATGGATTGGGCGCTCGCAGTAATACGCGGTATAGGTTACGGATTGTTCTTAGGAATGATGAGTTTCGGACCTGCATTTTTTGCGCTCATTCAAGTAGGAATGCAAGGTGGAAAGAAGGCGGGTTGGCGAATGGCCACGGGCATTTTTTTAGCCGATTTGGTGGTTGCCTTAGCTTGTTTTTATGGTTTGGCAGGGTTGTTCTCCACGCCTTGGTTTCAGTTGGTATTTTCTGGATTTGCTGCTTCTGGTATCTTGTTTATGGGAGTAAGAGGGTTTGTAGTGAAATACCGTAATTTCATTGAAAACCTGCAAAAACCGATGAATCCCAACGCAAATTTACTTCAAGGATTCATTGTCAATTTGATGAATCCCTTCGTGATTCTCTTGTGGGTGGGTATTTTGGGAGCCATTTCTGTTGGACATGATAGTGCCATTGATCATGAATATACCATTTTGGTGGAAATGATGAGTATATTGCTTACAGTCTTTACTTTAGACCTTGGAAAAGTGTACTTGAGCGACTATATAGGTAAGAAGTTGAATCTTCGCATATATTATTATTTCAATAAATATGTGGGGCTACTTCTGGTATTGATTGGTGTTTATTATGCCTATCATTTCGTTAAATTACTGATCAGTCAAGTGCCTGCATTATTTCAATAAAATTTAATGAGTTTTATAGGCCAAAATATCAATCTTTTATTGAATGTGGTACTGGGTATGATCATGTTTGGCTTGGGATTAAGCCTAAAAAAACACGATTTTAAAGTGCTCTTTGATCAACCGCGCTCTTTAGCGGTGGGTTTGTTTTCACAAATGATATTGCTGCCCATTTTGGCTTATATCTTAGTGTCTAATGCAACCTTGCCAGTGGAATTTAAGGTAGGAATCATGATTCTGAGTGTCTGTCCTGGAGGCATTACTTCTAATTTGGTAAGTTACTTTGTTAAAGGGAATGTCGCTCTTTCAGTTAGTTTAACCGTCTCCAATGCGGTTTTGTCGTTGATTTCAATTCCCTTGTTGGTGAATGTTTTTCTTTGGTGGTTGATGCCTGAAAAGAACAGTGATTTTATTGCTCTTCCCTTATTTGACACCTTTGTAGCTATTTTCTTGGTTACTTTAGTGCCTGCGGGATTGGGTATGTTGGTGCGAACATTCTTAGGCAAGAAAATCTTACAAATTCAAAAGGTGATAAATATAATTTTACCCCTTTTACTTTTATTGGTTTTTGCAACCAAGTTTTTAGCGGGTCAAGATCATGGGGGTACAAGCATGACGGCCAATGAAACCATGATGCTTACTCCCTACGTTATTGCTTTCAATGTGCTTTCCATGTTGATGGGATTTTTAATCGGAATTCCATTCATGTTATCATTTAAAAATAGAATCACCATGGCCATCGAAGTGGGTTTGCATAATACAGCTTTGGGTTTATTGATTGCCGGGCAATTGCTGAACAATACTGAAATGGAAAAGCCAGCCTTGGTCTATGCCTTATATTCTTTTGCAGTAACCTTTGGAGTGAGTTGGTTACTCATTAGGCTCAGGTTGCATCGCCTGAAAAAACGCAGTAAGATCTGATACTATTTCAGTAGGAACGAGGTGGTTTATTGGCTCATTTTCCCACAGCAAATCTCGAATTTCAGTAGCAGATATATCTATCAATGGAGCGTCATACCAAGTGGCTCCAAATGGCATGGGTTCAGCCGGTTTTGGGTAGCCAGGACGTGCATAGACGTGTAACGGACAAATTTGCGATAATTGCTCTGCAAATTGCCATTTATGAAAGGTGTAGAGGTTGTCGGCGCCCATAATCAAGGAAAAATGGTGTTCTGGATATTTTTCGTAAAAATGAACGGCTGATTTATAGGTGTAAGACGGTAAACTCAAATGAAACTCTTCATCAGAACAACTCAGTTGTGGCTCATTGATTAATGCGTTTTGAACCCATTGCAATCTGAGCGCTGCTGGTATTAAAGTTTCTTCTGATTTGTGGGGATTTAGGGGCGATGGTACAAACCACATTTCATCGAAATTGCCGTGTTCCAAAATGTATTTTGCAACTTGAAGGTGCCCAATGTGTATGGGATTGAAAGATCCAAAATACAAGCCTACTCTCATGATTCTTTGTGGTAAAAATCTGAAACCAATTTTTCACAGGTTTCAAATGTTTCTTCCAATACATCATTAACAACTACCACATCATATTGGTTTTCAAAGCTCAATTCATAATTGGCTTTGGCTATGCGTTCTTTGAGTTGATGTTCTACTTCGGTGCTTCGTTTGGTAAGTCTTTCTAACAATACATCTACGTTGGGAGGTCTCAGAAAAACGGCTAGTGCTTGTTCGCCAAATTTACGCTTTAAGTTTAGTCCGCCTTTTACATCAACATCAAAGACTACCATCTTATTGTTGGCCCAAATTTTTTCTACTTCACTCCACAGAGTTCCGTACAGAATACCGGCATATACCTCTTCGTATTCCAGGAAGGCATTTTCTTCAATTTTTTGGCGAAAAACATCTTCGGAAAGGAAGTGATATTCACGGCCGTCTACCTCACCCGGACGAGGCTGTCTGGTAGTTGCGCTCACAGAGAAGCCGAGCTGATGCTGCAGCTTTTCCATCAGGTGTTTAACCACAGTGGTTTTGCCTGATCCCGAAGGCGCTGAAAAGATGAGGAGCTTATTCAAAACTTAATATAATACAACTTTGGAAGTGCAAAGGTCGTTGTTTTGTTTGAAATTGACCATATAGACCCCTGGTTGTCTGTTTTTGAGGTCAATCCATTGATATACACTGAAATTAGGCTCAAGTATTTTTGATTCAATGAGTTGCCCTTGCATATTCCTAATTTCAATGACTGCTTGAGTTGCATTTTTTGCAAATAATTCAGGGATTTCTACGGCGAATCCATCAGAAGCTGGGTTTGGATAAACCTTCAAAACAGCAGTTGGTTTCTCCAAATCTGCCGTGCTAACGGGAAATCCTACGGTAAAATCATAGCGAATGGATGTCCCAAAATCAATCCCAAAGTTCTTGTGTAATACACCGCTAACCTCATTTCTTAATTGAAGCGAGCCGTTACCATCATAGGTGTTTGCCCACCATCCCAATCCGTCTTCATTGAGATTGTAGTCTTTAGGGGAAATGCCCGTATCGGAGAATTCGAAGGTGAAACACCCATTACCCAAGATAATGGTATCTCTGTGGATGGTGTTTTTGGCGGTGAAATTCTTCTTTTCATGAACAATATTTCCTTGAGGACCAATGATTCTGTAGCTGTTCTCGCTCGGCGCGTTGTTGGTTTTAAAAACCACAATGACTTTATTTGGTAGCGCAGGAGGAACAGCGGGCATGGTAACTTGCTGATAGTTGTTGGAAGCATCTTCATCCGTTTTGCCGTTTACTTTTAGAACGCGGCATTCAAATTGGTTACTCACTGACGTCCAATCAAAATAGGAGGGAAGATAAACATTGAATGTTTCGTTTGAGTGAATCACGCCTTTCCAAAGATATTTTTCCAGTTTTCCACCGGTGATTCCGTATTCCAATTCTAAACTTTGAATGGGTTCTTTTCCGGTGTTTCGGATTTTCACTTCGGGTTCGCTGCAAATGGGATTCATGCGCGAATATTGAGGGTGATTGGAAGGTTTCAATATGTCTTCAATGGTTGCGTCTGTCTGATATTTATATTCGCCAAATTCCACCAAATATGCGGTGATGACATAGTTTGAGCTTCCACCGGTACGCACATAGGTTTCCATGTCGAGGTCAAAATTGTGAGGCTTCCCGTTTTCGGGGACTTCAAAATTGTACTCTTCTACGTTTTGTCCTGGACACCAAGAAGCGCGGTCATAGACCCAGGTTCCGCCTTGAGGGAAAACCGGATTGCTGCCACAGTTGTCGCGCCAAACCCAAGCGGTGTCAACGTATTGGCTGTCAAGCCAAAGGTAACGACGTTTGGGACAAAATTCAGCGCAGTTGCTGGGTTGATCCATGCCATGGCCGGTTTGTATGATTTTGAAGCGCGAGTATTTGGTGCCTTGAGTGGGTGTCCAAGTAAAATTCTCTGCGCGTGCCTCAAAAATAGAATCGTTGCCATAGGGAATGCTTTTTTGCATGATGCGTTTTATTCCCACAACATCTCTGATGGATGGACCTTCGTGCATGATGAATTTTAAAGTGATGATCCAGCCGCGGCCATTGCGGGTTTCGTAGCCAGTGTGTCTGTATTTGATTTGAACCGAATCTCTGAACAATGATTGGAAATCGGTGATGTCAAACTTCCAAGTATGTTTCCACTGACTGTTGAAGGTAAGTCCGTAGGGCGTAATGAATCGCATGATTTCCCATCCCAAAGAATCATTGAAAGTGCCACGGCGATTATCTAAATATATGTAGTTGAGATAGTCCCATTCTCCGCAGGTCATTCCTGTTGGACATTGAAACGAGAGTTCGCAGTACATGCGTTGGAAGTTTTTGTCTTTTGGGAAGACGCCCCATCTGCTGTAATCGGTGCTTCCGCGTGAAGGATCTGTTTGTATGAGGACTTTGTCGTGGGTAGTGACGATGGTCTGTGCTTTAATTCCAGTAACAAAAAATAAGCAAGTAAATAACAGGAAACACTTTGATTTGAGTGAATGCATTTTCCAAAAATAAGGGTAAATAAGGGTCAAAATCAAAAAAACAGGAGCAGAATATTAATAAATGATTATTTCGGTGTAGGGCTTTTTAATTTAATGATAACTCAAGGTTAACGGGTTGTTTTTAAGAAAGGGTAAACTTTGAATCATGATAACAAACTTACGTTCTGCAATTCGTTTGGGTGCTGTTGTTGCATTCCTATTCGCGGGAGTCAACACGGTTCATGCCCAAGTGATTTCCTATTGGAATTTTAACTCTTCCACCCCCGATGGGTCAACATCAACCGGCACAACGTCTCCTATTTTAGGAGCTGGAAAAATTGTATTGCAAAATACCACAACTACTTACGCGTCTGGATTTGGTAGTTCTGATACGTTTTCATACGATAATAGTGGTTTGAATAGCACAAATTATCCAACCCAAGGTACTAAGTCAAAAGAACACGGAGTAGCATTTTACGTGAGTACCGTAGGTAAAAAGAACATCATTGTAAAATGGGATAATCGTCATTCAAATACCGCCTCTAAGTGGGTTGCATTGCAGTATACCGTAGATTCAATTAATTGGATTGATTTCACTGGAACCGGAACAGATACATTGGGACACTACAGAGCCCTTGCTGGTGACGTATGGAATAACAATAGATTGGCAAATTTATCGAGCATTGACTCAGTGAATGATAATCCAAAGTTCGGATTCAGAATTGTGACTGCGTTTGTACCCGGAACCACCTCTTACATAGCATCAAAATCAACTTCAACTTACGGCGGAGGAACATTGAGATTTGATGGTGTTGCTGTTTTGGGGGATGATATCCCAGTAATAACCTCTACAGATACTTTATTCTTACTAAGTCCAGCAAATAACGCGAGTGTTACTGTAGAAAAAAACAATCCTGCGTTAATCAATATTTCATGGTCTAAGCACGATTCTTGCGTGGCGTACACTTGGAAAGCAGATTTGGTTATCGGTAATTTCTCTAAACCTTTGTTGGCTATTCCATCCAACAACAGTGGAACTGATACCGTTTTAACTATAACTAGTGGACTTATTGATCAGCAGTTAGCTGGGTTAGGTATAGCAGAAGGCGATTCTGTAACCATAAAATGGACAGTTACCGGCTACACTAAAACTGATTCAATTTGGGCTTTTAACCCTTACACAATTACACTAAAAAGATCAAAAGTTCCTGCTAGTCCTTTGAAAGCGGGAGATCTTGCCATTGTAGCTTACAGAACCTCGGCTGATGTTTCAGATGAGTTTGCGGTTTTGGCATTGACTGATATCGCCGAAGACATTAAAGTCATGTTTACGGATTCGAAATTCACATCCAACGCTGTGCCTCAATGCGCTAATGGGTTGGAGTGGATTTCTCCTAAAGGTGGATTAAAGGCTGGTTCTGTTTTTGTAGTAGGAAACGATAAAGGTACGGTAGACACTGGTTCTATTTCTGGAAAAACATTTGGGTTGAGCTCAAGCAGTGACCAAATCATTGCCTATTGCGGCACCTATTATAATCCAACCCATATCACTGCATTGAGTACAAATGCATGGGCTACGGCGAATACCAGTTGTTCTGGTGGAAGTTCATTGATCCCATCGTCGTTGACGAACGCGACAAACGCAATTTCACATCAATCTACTAAAGGTGGAAATGGCACCAACACCATGAATGCTTACTACAACGGAATTACGGATGCATCTGCAGCTGATTTGTTGGCAGCCATCATGGATACCACCAATTGGAACGGAATTTCAGTTAAGGCTACACAAACTTGGCCAGATTGGAAGTTCTTCGAAAAGGCTCAAGCATTGGAATTTGATTTGTTGTCTCCAGCTGATGCTACTGATTTAACCGTAGAGTCTGGTGACAATACTCCTGTGAATATTACATGGGAATCTTTGAAGAGCGCTACCAAATATGTATGGAAAGCCGATGTATTGACTGGTGATTTCAGCAAACCAGCATTAGCAATACCTTCCAATAATTCAGGGGTTGATACTGTTTTGACTTTGACTGTTTCGGCTATTGATGCTGCTTTGGCTAACTTGGGATTGACTCAAGGACAATCTATCAACTTGAAGTGGACCGTTACTGCTTTCATGGGAAGTGGTGATAGCGTTAATGCGAAAGCTCCTTTTGGAATTAAATTGACGCGTAAGGCTGCTGCACATGTAAATAAATTCAAAGCAGGTGATTTCGCAGTAATTGCATATAGAATGAATGCATCAACACCCGATGAATTTGCTTTATTGACTTTCGTTGATATCGCCGAGGGAACTGAATTGCATTTTGCAGATGCGAAATTTACAGGTACGGCTCAGTGCGATGACGGATTGGTTTGGACAGCCCCTGCGGGCGGCGTTAAAGCAGGTGAAGTGATCGATGTTTTGAATGATAATCCTGCGGTTGATAAAGGTTCTGTTACCGGTGCTTCTTTTGGATTGAGCAGCGGGGGAGACCAAGTGATGATTTGGGAAGGTCCAGCAGCACAGGCAAATCATATTACAGCCTTGAGTTCAAACGCTTGGGCAACATCTGGAATTACCTGTGCATCCAAAAGCACAAGTATCCTACCAACCAATTTGACCAACGGTGTAAATGCAATATCTCACGAGAAAACCAACGGTGGCGACGGAAGCAATACCGTAAATGCTTATTACACCGGAACCATGGAAGGCACCTTCGATGAAATCAAAAAATTGGTCGCAGATTATAAAAATTGGAACGGCACTGGAGCAGGAACAGCGGCTCAAACTTGGCCAACATGGAACTTTACAGGTAAAGCTGCTTCTAACGTTGAACTCGCAAGAAATAGTTTCAAGCTATATCCAAATCCTTCAAATGGAGTGGTTTACAGCTCGAAAGAAATGAAATTTACGGTATTGGATTTAGCCGGTAAGGTGGTGTACCAGTCTGTTGTTGCAGAAAACAAGTTAGATGTAAGCAATTTAACCAATGGAGTGTATTTCGTGAAGAATGAAATGGGCTTCACTCAACAACTGATAGTACAGCAATAAGAAGTGAATAGACTTCTTGCCATATTCTCTGCGTTTCTCTTAACTGCAATCGCAGAAGCTCAGTCAACGGGTGTCATTCGTGGGGTGGTTTCAGACGCCATCACGGAGGCACCCATTGCCTCTTGTAAAATAACATCACTAGAAGGTGTTACGTTGGGATTCTCAAAACTTGATGGCTCCTTTGAAATTAAAACTGCGACAAGTCAAGCCTATTTTGAGCATCCTGATTTTGTCAAGAAATCCATTGAGTTAAAATTTTCGGGTTTTAACATGGTGTCTCTGATGCCTTTGGACGCTCAAATTGACGAAGTCAATATTTCTACCAAGAAAGACGATGGAACTGAGCTGAGTGCGAGGCTTTCCGAGAAAACGTCCCTTACAGTAAAAAATATCATATCCTCTCAAGAGATTGATGTATCGCCAGATATTACGGTGGCGAATGTGATTCAACGAGTATCGGGCATTTCCATCGAGCGAAATAACAACGGAGACGGGCAGCATGCCATTGTACGTGGTATGGATAAGCGCTACAATTACACTTTGGTGAATGGAATTAAAATTCCGTCGCCAGACAATAAAAATAGATACGTTCCCTTAGATATTTTCCCTTCCGATCTACTTGATCGCTTGGAAGTTACCAAAGCACTGACTCCAAATATGGAAGGAGATGCTATTGGAGGTGTGGTTGATATGAAACTGAAAGACGCTCCCAATCGCAAGATTTTTAATGTGAATGTGGGTACGGGTTACAGTCAACTATTTTTAGACAGAGATTACCGTTCGTTTGAAACTCAAGACGTTTCTCGTAGGTCTCCACATGCAGTGAATGGGACTGATTATAGAGCGAAAACAGCTGATTTTCTGATGTCTAATTTGGTGTATACCGATGGGCAAGCACCTTTGAATCAGCTTTTTGGATTATCTATGGGAAATCGTTTTATGAAAGGTCGATTGGGAGGAATTCTTGCCCTAAGTTATCAAAACACCTACCGCGGAGCTAATTCCATGTTCATGTCTACTTTTATTCAACCCGAAACCAATACCCCTTATTACGAGATCATGCAGTTGCGGAAGTTTTCGGCTCAGCAGCGCAGAACTGGGGTGCATACCAAATGGGATTATAAATTTAGCAACCGCAGCCAAATCAGTTTATACGCGGCTTATATAGGACTTTTAGATCGTGAAGTTCGCGATAGGGTAGACACCATTTTGAAGATTGGCCGTGGACAAGGGCCCGGAACGGGTAGAGTAGAACTTCGAAATAGAAGTCGACAGAAGTTTCAAGATATTTACAACGCCACACTCCAAGGAAAACATCAATTGGGTGGGGTGAAAATGGATTGGTCGGCCGTGTATTCCTTAGCCATTCAAGACGATCCTGATATGGCTCAATTTGCGCTATTAACCGAAGTTTTGAAGGACAGTGCAGGCAATTTTATTGATAAGCCAGACGTGATTGATCGTGATTTTACCCGCAGATGGGTACACAACAGCGACCAAGACATTGCACTTTATTACAATGCCAGTTATCTCACCAAATTGGGAGAGTCTGTGGTTGATTTTTCTGCTGGTGGACTCTATAGGATGAAGAACAGGAGTCATGAATTCAATTCTTATTTATTTAGAAATGTTCCGGTTGGGCAAGTTTGGACAGGCTCCCCTTACAATCATACTTGGGAGCTTTTTAATACCTTGGGTACGCCAACAGATCCATTGAATTACGATTGCAATGAGAATGTTCTCGGCCTGTATGGTATGGCTAAGTGGGAATATTTGAAATGGCAAGCCTTGGGTGGCGTTCGATTCGAGAACACCGCGTTTGATTGGGAAACTCAAGCACCCAAAACCGTTAACGGAAGAACCGGTAGCATCAGATACAGCGACCTTTTGCCCAGCATCCATATTAAATACCTGGCCAATAATAATATGCAGGTGAGAAGTTCTTACTTCGCGTCTATTTCTAGACCAAGTTTCTATGAGGTAATTCCCTACGAGATCAACGAAGAAGATTTCCGAGAGAGAGGAAATCCCTTTCTACGAAGAACCCAAGCACACAATTTTGATTTGCGATTGGAGCATTTTTCCAAACAGGTGAACAAATTTATGGTGGGTGCATTTTATAAGAAGATCATCAACCCCATCGAAAGCGCTTTGGTCATTACGGGCCAAACGGTTTATGCTCAGCCCAATAACTTTGGAACGGCATTCAATTATGGAGTAGAAGTGGATGCTTCTCGCTATTTTGGAAACTTTGGGATAAGAGGATTTTACACGTTCACCAATTCCAGCATTACCACATCTAAAATAGTCAAATTTAGAAACGATCAAGGAAGTTTAACCCAGCGAAACGAAGATCAGACACGTCCACTTCAAGGTCAATCGAAGCATATTTTCAATGCCTCTTTGTTGTATAAAAACACTAAGACTGGTACCGACATTCAACTTTCTGGGGTTTATACCGGACAGAGAATCATGACCGTTTCTCCTTATTTAAATAACGATGTTTGGCAACGAGCCTATTTCATTGTTGATTTTTCAATTGAACAAAAAGTGGCCAAGAATTGGTTTTTCTATGCCAAGTTGAATAATCTTTTGAATACACCCATGAGGGCTGATATCCTTCTTCCGAATACTTTCAATCCTGAGCAAGCGCCCTATTTGGATGCAAGTAGTTCCGTATTGGTGAGGGAAGATTTTTACGGCCAAACTTATTTCGCAGGAATCAAATTTAAATTTTTATAACATGAAAAAAATCATTTACACTTTGTCGCTCGCAACCTTAGCCTTTTTGGCTTCTTGCGGAGAAGAAGACACAAAAATTGACGATGGCAAACAAGATAGCGTTGTTACCATCTCAGATGCCACAACTGAATTAAAGGGTTACATGCGTGGAACCCTCAAAGCGGGTAAAACCTATTACTTGATTGCTGACATGATTGTACCTGAAAACGAAACCGTTACCGTTGAGCCAGGAGTAACTGTTATTGCAGTTGGAGACGGTACAGCTATTGGTCCTGAAATTACTGTAGGTGGTACTTTTGCTGCGTTGGGTACAAAGGCTCAACCTATCAAGTTTACAGTCCCTGCTGATAAAAATGATATCAGCAACATTTTTGCTGGACTTTGGGGTGGATTTCAATGCAAGACCACTGCAAAAGCATTGGTATTGAAGTGGTGTCAAGTGGAATATTTAGGCGGTGAGGGCGGACCTGCTTCTCCGCGCGCGGGAAAAACGAGATATGGTTTCTCTTCTTTAGACCCAAATACTGAAATTGTTGTAGAAGATTGTTGGTTCCGCGGTTCTGTAGATGATATGTTCCGTCCCAATGGTGGTAAAATCCATATGGTTCGCAACGTATTTGAATTCGCTGGCGAAACAGGTGGAGATGGCTTGAACATCAAAGGTGGTACACTTGGTAATATAGCATACAACTTATTCATTGGTGGTGCCACAAACGCTTACAAAGTTTCCAACGAAGGTTCTTCAACGGTTCAAACCAACGTGAACGTATACAACAATATCGCAATTAACTGCGGATACCGTCGTGCAGGTAACACCCGCGGAGCAAACATCAACTACGAAGTGGGTGCTCGTGGATATGCTTACAACAACATCATTGTAAACTGCAAGCGCGGCATGCGTGTTTTGGAGGACGGTGATTTGCAAAACATCAAATTTGATAACAACCTTTATTATGCAGCACACCAAGCTATGGTTGACGAGTTCATCCCAACCGATGCCACTACGCCAACTAAAGCTGTATTGGGAAGTAATAACATCATTGGTAAAGCAGGTGAAAACGATCCTATGTTTGCGAATGTCAATGTAACTCAATTTGCATTGGCTGATTTCGAAGCAGGTAGTACACAGCCTCGTGCGATGAACGAAAAAGGCACCAACGATTTCCGTTTGAAATCAGGTTCACCTTGCATTGGAAAAGGTAAAACTGATTTTTCACCAGTATCTGTACAGTGGGTTCACGCAACCGGCGCATTGGCCCCAAGTACTGCTTCTCCCAATAAAGATTTGGGTGCATTCCCAACAGATAATTCTGGGAATCAGTATTTTTAAGGTGGTGGTCGGTTTTCGGTGATCGGTGATCGGTGATCGGTGATCGGTGATCGGTGATCGGTGATCGGTGATCGGTAATCGGTGGTCAGCCGTCAGCGGTCAGCGGTCAGCGGTCAGCGGACAGCGGACAGCGGATTTCTAAACCCTCAACTCTCAACTCTCAACTCTAGAGATTATATTTGAAATTGTGTACCAAATTGTTAAAATAAGCATTGCCGCGACCTTGGTCGCGGCAATTGCGCATTGTGAGAAGCCCGCAGTTTTTGGTCCTCCATTAATTGGAGACCCGTGGGCTGAATCGTATACCGAGTTTGATTATTCCGTTAGTGACGTTTCGCAGGATAGTTCGTTTGGGCCATTCACTCAAATGGGTATGCTTGAGAATCCGTCCCTCAAAGAAAATTCTGGACTAGCCCCTTGCTCTTACCGTAGTGATTGGTTGTACGGACATAATGACGGTGGAGATTTTAACCGCTTTTTTGTTTTCGATACTACCGGAAAGAATGTTCGTCATATAACGGTTCCGGGATTTTCAAACCGTGATTGCGAGGACATGGGTATTGATCAAAACCCCATCGATGGAAAGAAATATCTGTATCTCGCTGATTTTGGGGACAACAATGCTGTTTATCCGGAGATTTACGTTTATAGGTTTGCTGAACCTATTTTGTCATCCAATGCAGGCGATACCTCAGTTGAAACTGCCGAAAAGCTCACTTTTGTTTATCCCGATGGACCCCGCGACGCGGAAACCTTGTTGGTTGATCCTTGGAGTCACCATTTGTATATTGTCACTAAGCGAGAGTCAAAGGCTCGAGTTTATAAAGCTGAATATCCATTTAAATTAGCTGCAGGTGAAACCAAAATCACCCTACAGAAGGTCGCTCAATTGCCTTTTAGTGGACTGGTTGGAGGAGACATCAGTGCTGATGGCAAGCACATTTTAATCAAAAATTACGGACAAATTTTCTATTGGACCCGCAACGACGGCGAACCGGTAACGGTTGCCTTGAGCCGCAAGCCCAAAGTGGTTCCATACAAAATAGAAACCCAAGGCGAAGCCGTTTGCTGGTCAAATGATTCAAGGAGCTACTATACAGTGAGTGAAGGTAAAGCCGCGCCCATTTATAAGGGTGGGTTTCGTTAAATAGCGGACAGCGCTCAGCATTCAGCGGTCAGCAGTCAGCGGTCAGCGGTCAGCAGTCAGCCGACAGCCGATAATCGATAACCGATAACCGTACAGCTATCAATTTTCACTGCATATTAAACATCAACGGTATCTCGAAATAACTATTGATGGGAAGTCCGTCTTTTTTGCCGGGATTCCAGCGTTTTGATCTTTTAAGGATTCGGATGGTTTCATGCGTGAATTCAGGGCATGCAGCAACTGTTTTCATGGGCTTAAAATTGCTCAATTCTCCGTTCTTGTTCACCGTGAAGCGAACAACCACTTTTCCGCTGATTCCTTCATCCATGCATCTTGTGGGGTATTTTACCTGATCGCTGATGAATCGATAGAATTTCTGCTCTCCTCCGGGGTAATTTGCTCGCTCAAAAGAGGGAGAATTCATTGCGTCTAAATCAATGACATCTTTATCATAAACTGCTGCTTCGGCCTGTGGCTTGGGTGAGTCTAATTCTTGAGCATGAGTCGAAGACAGAATAAATATCCCCAGAAAAAAGAGAAACGTTTTCATCGAACAAATATAATATAAGCATTTCAAAACCTTTAAAATTGCTACTTGTTACTTTTGTATTATGTCATTGATTGAATCGCTTCGCTGGAGATACGCTGTTAAGAATTATAGAAATCAAGTTGTTGAACAAGACAAACTAGATCAGATTTTAGAATCTATTCGATTGACTCCAACCTCAATGGGTCTGCAAACATTTAAGGTGTTTGTGATTAGTGATCAAGCCATGAGACAAGAAATGTTGACCAAGGTTTGCAAGCAACCTCAGACGGTGGAAGCAAGCCATTTGCTGGTTTTTGCAGCCTATTCAGAGTTGAACGATGATCAAATAGATCAATACATGTTGAGGATTGCTGAAACTCGCAATCAAGATGTATCGGAATTAGATAAATTCAAAATGGGCATTAAAGGTTTCACCAGTAAAATGAGTAAAGACGAATTTATGTCGTGGACGTCTAAGCAAACCTACATTGCACTTGGAACTGCAATGGCAGCTGCAGCACATTTGGAGGTAGATTCTACCCCTATGGAGGGATTTGATAACAAAGCCATGGATGAACTATTGAATCTGCAAAGCCAAGGTTTGTTCTCTACTGTGATGTTGGCTGTAGGATATAGAGATGCGGAAAAAGATTTCTTGGCGAAAGCAAAAAAGGTAAGAAAATCAATAGAAGAGTTATTTTTAGTGAAGTAATTTATCAGACTAAATTTTTTGTAAGTCATTGGTTTTGTTTGTAAAATATTACTAAGTTTTCTAGAAATTGTTTTGAATGTTCAATAATATTTTGAACATTTGAGATAACAACAATAATTTCTATGAAAAAATCTTTACTGTTTTTAATTTTTTATATGGCTGTAAGCCATATTTATGCCCAGAATCGCGCGCTGCATTTTGACGGTGTAGATGATTATGTAGAATTATCAAACCACACGGGCTTAAGTGGTCCTAAATACATAACCATTGAATCTTGGATTTACGTAGATAATTTCAACAGTTCACCATGTAATGTCTGCGCACCTATTGTTTGGCATCAAGATGACGCCTACAGATTTGGAACGGGAAATGCTAAGGGAATTCATTTTGATATCAGCGATGGCTCCAATACTCAGTCTTTCAGTATTTCTAGTGGACTCAATCAAAATCAATGGCACCATATTGCAGGTACTTTCGACGGAAGTTGGATGAGGATTTATCTGGACGGTGTTTTGAAAGACTCTTCCTCGGCAAAGTTTAGTGCCTTAGGATACAATTCAAGTTCAACTCCGATTTGGATTGGAGACCCAGTTACGGGTTACGGTGGAATCATTGAAGAGACCCGCATTTGGGATTATGCTAGAACAAAAAAACAAATTCAAGATGGGATGTATAAAAAATTCCCCAAATCCGAAAAGGGATTGCTACTGCAATTGAGCTATGAGGATGGCGTGCCGTATAAAAAGAATACCAGTATAACTTCTGTCAAGGATGATACGCCCAACGGAAATAATGGAAAATTGAACAATTTCTACCTAGATGATTCTACATCGAATTTTGTCATAGGTAGGTCGTTTTGTGACTCTACCGTTTATGGCAAAGCTACCGTTACAGCATGTGATAAATATACTTTTCCCTCGAAAAAAAGGTTCGCATCCAAAACAGGGACATATAGCGATACGATAGTCTCAGTGAATGGCTGCGATTCGGTAATTACCTTCGATGTGACCATTAAAAAGAGCAGTTCTTATACCATCAGAACGGTAGTGTGTGATTCTTTTGAGAGTCCCACTTTCAAAGGTTCGCACTACTATAAATCTGGAAAGTATCAAGAAAAAACCAGCAACTACTTGGGATGTGACTCTATCATCACCATTTTCTTGACGGTCACTTCCAAAGCAGAAACTAATTTCAAGTATTCTGCGTGTTATTCGGTAAAATTGAACGGCCCATCGGGCAGAACCGTGACTAAGTCAGGTACTTATTATGACACTCTCAAGGGTTGGGGTGGATGTGACTCCATTCTAATTCATACGGTAACCATCAAGGATAGAAGCTATGCCAAACGCCGACTAGATTTCTGTCGATTCGTAGTTTGTCCTACAGATAAAGAGGTTATTTATCGTTCCGAGGGACTTTATTACGATACCATTACCAATTATTTGGGCTGCGACAGCATCATCGAATACGAAGTAAAGTCCACCAAATCTACCGGAAACATCAGCGTGAGAACCTGTGGAAGTTATAAAAGTCCAAGCGGAGAATACACTTGGAACGTGTCTGGAAAATACCGCGATACGTTGATAGGAGGAAATTATAAGGCATGTGATAGTTTCATCAACATTGATTTGACCATCATCAAGCCAACGGCTGTGAATTTGTCTGAAAAAGGCTGCGGAATGTTTGTGACTCCTCAAGGTAAGAAGGTGACGAAATCGGGCAAGGTAGTTGAAACGCTCAAGTCAAGAGAGGGCTGCGACAGCGTCATTTACACCATTGATGTTACCATTGTTGATGTGAATACATCGGTTTCGAGGGATTGGAATACATTAACGGCTTCAGCAACAGGAGCGGCATTCCAATGGTTGGATTGCAATCAATCACAATCACCCATTACCGGTGAAACCAACGCATCGTTTTCCCCAACAGGAAACGGGAAGTTTGCCGTTGAAGTTAAGCAAAACGGATGTACGGATACATCGGTATGCTTGGTTTTTGCGTATACCGGATTGAGTGACATGGGAATTCAACCAATGAATATTTTACCTAATCCTAGTACAGGTCAATTCACCTTGGAGGTGCCAGATTTATTGCATCATGCAGAAATGAAGGTTTATAGTTCATCTGGGCAAGTGGTTTATATTGAAGACTTAAAGGAATTCAAAAAAGGATCATTTACATTGAAATTAAATCCTGGAGTTTACACGGTCTTGATTCAATCAAATTCGGGTAAAACTCAAGGCAGAATAGTTTTTGAATAGAGTGGAGAGTTTAGAGTTTAGGGTTTAGGGTTTAGGGTTTAGGGTTTAGGGTTTAGGGTTTAGGGTGTAGAGGTCGCTCAACTCTAAACTCTCTACTCTAAACCGATCACCGATCACCGATCACCGATCACTGATCACCGATCACCGATCACCGTCATCAAAACCGTTCTTTAATATCGGGGTGCTTGAAGCTGCTGTGTTTCTGCACCTCGGTATTTTTGAGTTTTTTGATGCTTTCGTAGGGGCCTTCCGATATGAACATGTTGAGAATCCATGCGGGAACGCTTCCCCCGGGATCAGACTTCAAATAATAGGTACACTCAATTTTATTTTTAGCTACAGGTAAAAGCTCCCAAATCGCGATGTTGTTTTTGACGCGCACTACATTTTCAACGGTTTTAAGATAGTTATGTTGTGAACTTGAATATACCGTAGTTTTGAAGGTTTTCGGGTCTTGACTTAATGCTATGTGCATGACTACATCGCGGTCATTCACGGGCCAGGGTGCGTCAACGTAGTGATAAGCGAGGAATTCCTTCTCATTGATTTTTTTGACCAGCTTAGACTTAGACGTTGAATACACCCAATTTTTGTAGTTGTCATAATCAATCAGGGCACCTACAATGGCATTGAGAGAGCTTTCAATGGTAACAATGGCCTTGATTTCTTTAAAAGGTGTTCCTTCTTGCGAACGGGTATAAACGGTGATTCCATCGCCTTCGCGACTTTTGTGCCATTCTTTTTCTTTCTGGGGATGCTGATTCGTTTTTGATGGGAAAAAGGCACTGATCCAACTCAAACACAGCAACAATCCAATTTTCATTTATCTAAGGGATATTTGATTCCGTCACAAGTATAGTGCAAAAGTCATTTGAATCTACGATAATCCCAGATTCTACTCTGATTCCATAGGTGTGGGAGCCCGATTCGTTTTCGAAAACAGCCATAATGGTTGGCAATGTATAGTGAGTGCTGGTGTTGTTAAAATAAAAGTTTCGAGAAGCAACAGAGTTTCCATCTCTCATTAACCTGAATGTTATAAAATTTGTATTTGTAGTAAAGGCTGATAAACTGGCAGTAACAACCACATCTCCACCGCTTGCAGAGTAGGTGCCAGTCCAATTGGTAACATTGGTTGGCCCATTTATGCTCGTTGTGCTGGCTGCTATATTATTGATGAGTACGGTATGTTTGGTGGTTTGTTTATCGTGATTGATTAGACGCTGCCATTTAGAACCATCGAAGTAATAATAACCCGGTGTAACTGCATTGGTAGATGAGCCTGCCGAAGCCGTATTGTAAATGAGCAGTCCATTTGCAGGCGACGAAATGGTAGAATTGTCAGTAATTGAAGTCAATGCCACACGTGGAGGAAGAAATCCTTTATTGCTCGCGGTCACATCAAGTTGCGCTGATGCGTTGGGGGAGGAGGTATTTATTCCTACTTGCGAAAATGCTGCAAGTTGTATACCGAAGCACAAAGCGATGAAGAAAATGCGATGAAATTTCATTTAAATGCGTTGGAAGAGATTTCAAAAATAATGAAAAACCCTTATATTTGCAGTCCTTTTAAAGGAAGGGCCTATAGCTCATTCGGTTAGAGCAACTGACTCATAATCAGTAGGTGCTTGGTTCGATTCCAAGTGGGCCCACAGAAAAGCCTCTCAGCAATGAGGGGCTTTTTTTGAATTTGGTCTATGGTCTTTGGCTGACGGCTGAGCTGACGGCTGACGGCTGACGGCTGCCCGCTGAAACAAACTACACACTAAACTCTCCGCTATACACACCAATCCTAAGCTCTAAACTCTCAACCCTCAACTCTATTGTAATGTTGTTGTAAAATAAAACCGTCAAGTCTCTACAAAATAGTTGGATACATCTACCGAATTCTTGGTATGTAACTTTAAGCATATGATCTGTTTAACATGCTTTTTGGTGGTCAAATTGTAATTGAAAAGCCAGATTCTATTGGTCTTTCCGAATATTCCATTCATCGAAATGAACTCGATTTCACATTATGTTAATGGTACTATTCAATACCTTTGCAATGCAAAAAAACTCAGAGATTTTTTAATCTAAATCATTAAGTTTTAAATGCACCTCAATATCGTATTTTGGAATCCAAGAATTGAACATGATAGAAAGATTTATTGCCCTTTTGTTGCTGATTTTGCTGCTCCCTTTCTTTTCGGTGATTTTCTTGCTGATTTACATTGAAGACGGATATCCCTTTGTTTTTCGGCAGTTTAGAGTGGGGCAACACGGTAGTGTGTTTGTGTTTTATAAAATCAGAACCATGCGCCGCGATACCCCAGAAACATCTACCAGTGAATTGGATGAGATTGGCAAGTGGGTGCTGATAACCGGTTATTATTTGCGAAAATACTCCATTGATGAAGCTATGAACCTCATCAATATCATTAAAGGAGATATGTCCTTCATTGGGCCCCGTCCCTTGATAGCGTCTGAAGTGTACATGCATGAAAAACGCCACGAATTGGGAATTTATAAACAAAAACCGGGTGTTACCGGTTGGGCACAAATTAACGGACGCGACATCATTTCGGACGATCGAAAATTGGAATTAGAGAAGTATTATCTTGATAATAAGAGTTTTAGACTCAAATACATCATTTTGATGAAAACCATATTCTATGTGTTTTGGGCTGTTCGACAAAAATTAAGCAAGCCCGCAATTTCCCAGGAATAGTTTTAGTCGTGATTATACTCCCTAATTTTGCCGCCCTTTTGAGTTTGTCTGTGCGTAACTCAGGAGGCGGAGCTCTGCAAAATCCATGAAATTAAATATGTTTACGTTGAAATATAAGTCTTTTATTACCCTTTTTCTTTTTCTTTCTGTTGGACTTTTATTAAATGCCCAAATTAGTTTTGGGAAAACCAAATCGAGCGATTATTCCGATCAAGAAATTTTTCAACTCATTCAAAAAGCTGAGAATGCTGGATTGGGCGAAGCGCAAATTGTTGACATTGCAAAAGCTCAAGGAGTTCAAGATGCTGAATTGGAAAAGTTTAGAGAACGAGTTCTGAGCCTCAAAAAATCAGTGAACGTCCTCCCTGAAAAAACTCAGCCCGCAAACAGTCCTTCCATCAGAACTCAGAGCCAGGAGACTCAACCCAAAGTTCCGGCTCCGCTTGTTGAGCCGCAGCCCAATGACGGCGAATTTGCTTGGGATTTTGCCAGATTGTTTGATGAAAAACGTTTTCCTGCATTCGCTAACGGCAGAACCTTTAAGGCGCCAGATCAATACATCATTGGCGTGGGTGACGAAATCAGCGTAACTGTATTTGGCAATAGTTATTTCAACAAAGTGAGCCGAGTGGATGACCGCGGACGAATTGATTTGGGTACCGCTCTGGGAAAGGTATATGTAAAAGGTTTGCCCTTTTCGAAGTTAGAAAAAGTCATAGCGTCGGCCGTAGGCCAAAAAATAAATCTCAATGGAAATGAACTAGAAGTAGATCTTTCGTTTTCCCGACAAATATCTGTGAATGTGACCGGCGAGGTTCAAAAACCGGGCACTTACCAACTTCCGGCGGCCAATACGGTGTTTAATCTTTTGGTGCTTTCGGGTGGTCCCACAAAATTGGGAAGTGTCCGTAATATCGATGTGATTAGAGGGGGTAAGTCATTGTATAGCTTTGATTTATATGAATTCTTATTAAATCCCGAGAATAATTTATTCCTCGAAGACGGTGATTTTATTGTTGTGAAACCCATCCAGAAGACGGTGATAATTAAAGGGGGTGTTCAGCGTCCTGGTAAGTTCGAACTGCTTAAAAATGAAGGGTTTAATCATGCGGTTAAATTTGCCGGGGGATTTTCGGCTAAAGCCGATGATTCACGCGTGACCATTTCCCGACTTGACGGTAAGGAAAGAACTTTAGTTCAGATGAACTATTCCAAAGAAATGTCCCCCGAAAAACTTGAATTAAAAGACGGCGATGAGGTATTTATTTTTGAGCAAAGCGATGATTTGCAGAGCAAAGTAAAGGTATCGGGTGAAGTGTATTTCCCTGGAAATTACGCGTTAAAATCAGGGATGACGGTGAAGAATTTGTTAGATCTTGCCGGTGGTTTGACGAATCAATCCAACCAAGAGATGGCCTTTGTAATTCGCACTTTGACTGATGGGAGCTCAGAGTATTTGCGACTTCCATTGACTGAGAGCGAGTTGACTAACTTTTTCCTTCAGAACAACGATCAACTAATCATTTTCGCAAAATCACGGTTTACGGATGCCTTTCAAGTGGAAGTTCGCGGCGAGGTGAGAAATCCCGTCAAGATTGACTACAAAAAAGGGTTAACCTTGGGTGTTTTATTGGATTTTGCCGGGGGACTAAAATACAGTGCAGATGCGGCCGAAGTAGAAATATTGCGAAGTTCAATTCACAAAAGTGACTTTAAATTGGGAGATAGAAATAAGACTGAATCCCTGAAAATAGCCCTGAATGCTAGTGGATTTGAGAATATTCCTTTGATGGCTGAAGACATTGTCATTGTAAGAAGGGTGTCGAACTTGAATGACCGAATAGGGGTACAAATTGAGGGTGAAGTAACGCATCCAGGGGTATTTGTGATGGCCAAAAACGAGAATCGGGTGCGTGATTTAATTGAAAAGGGCGGAGGATTGACCGAGTTTGCTTATCCGGAGGCAGCACAGATTTACCGTAAAAACGGACAGCAGTTGGTGTTCAATTTGAAAGATGTATTGAAGTCCAAAAACAGCGAATTTAACTATCGATTGGAAGAGGGAGATAGACTTTTTGTACCCTTGAAGCAAGATCTGGTTTTGCTGCCCAATACAGATACTTTATTGAGTCAAGACAAGATTTTAGCACCCCATATTTCGGGTAAGCGTGCCAGTTTTTACATGAAAAATTATTCCTTGGGATTCAACAAGGAATTCAAGAAAAAGCGATTGTACGTGGTTGAGCCAGGTGGGAAAATTGACCGGTCTAAGAACTTCGGATTGTTTGTTGTTACACCTAAGGTTGCCGCAGGATCAGAAATTCATTTCCAGCCAGCACCTGTAAAGGCACAGAAGGAAAAGGTTGATAGCAAAACAGATTGGAATCGAGTGATTGAAAACTTCACGGTAAAACTGACCGGATTCGCTACTTTGTGGGTATTGTTAAGTAGAATTTAAAGAAATGTCACAAGAATTAAGGCCACAAATGAGGTTCCGCGACGATGAGATATCGTTGAGGGATTTAATTTTAAAGATAAAAAATACTTATCGGCTACTATTAAAAAACTGGTGGAAACTGGCGTTGGCAGGACTTTTGGGAGCCTCTTTGGGGGTTGCCTACAGTTTAATAAAGAAGGTTAATTACACGGCTGAATTGGTATTTGTCACGGCCGAAGCTGAGGAAGGAGGATTGAGTAAATTGAGCGCCATTGGGTCTCAATTTGGCTTCGATTTTGGCGGTGGAAGTTCAGGTGCTTTTGGAGGAGACAATCTACTGGAGCTCATGAAAAGCAGGTTGTTGGTAGAGCAAACCTTGTTCGATAGTTTGGAGCATGATGGAAAGAGGCATCGTTTAATAGAATACTATCTAAAAAGAGATTCACAAGAAAAATCAGAAACGCCCCCGGTAGAATTATCTAGTATTTCTACGCGAGATGATTGTGGTTACAGGCAAGATTCATTGCTGAAGGAGGTTTATAAAAGAATTACCAAAGGTGGGTTGGTGGTAGAGAATCAAGATAAGGAATTAGCTTTCAAGAGGGTGGCATTTACAGATATCGACCCTGTTTTTGCGAAGTCGTTTGTTGAGAACCTAACCAATAACGTAACGGCATTTTATTTGGAGACCAAGAACAGGCAGTCTATTGCGAACATTAGATTGTTAGAGCGAAAAGCCGATAGTATAGAGGTTGTTTTGCGTTCAAAGATGGTTTCTGCGGCCATTCAACGAGATCAAAACCAGTTCTTGACCAACACCGAAGGAACGGTTCAAATGGTCAAGCAGCAGATGGAAGTTCAGTTATTAACGACCATGTATGCTGAGGTTGTAAAGAATTTAGAATTGTCGCGCACCATGAGTGCTCACAGCCAGCCCTTGATTCAAATCATCGACAAGCCTCGCTTCCCTTTAGAAGACGACGGCGGTGGTTTGCTGAAGTTTTTAATTTTAGGTGGATTGTTGGGGGTTTTGGCGATATCTGCAAGAATTATTTTGCGGAAAATAGTATAGAGTTAAAATAATATAATTAATAAAGGATTTTGAGCTTTTACTCAAAAATTAAAACCAAACTTATCCAAAATGAACTTTATAAGGATTCATTTTGGGCTTTGTTGGGTAATTTTTTTGGAAAAGGACTTTCATATGTTGCTGGTATTTTTGTTGCGCGTATTTTGGGTTCAGAGGATTTTGGTGAATATGGGTTAATCAGAAATGTTGTGATTTCCATTTCAGTATTTTCTACTTTTGGTTTAGGATTCACCTCAACTAAGTTAATTGCTGACTTAGCAATTAATGATAAGGAACAAATCCGTTATTTAATTAATGATGTAATCAAAATCACATCAATTATCAGTGGCATTATTTCAATTGCGGTGTATATCCTGGCCGATCCAATTTCTGAATTTGCTTTGAATTCAGTATCCTTGAAAGGCCCCTTGAGGATTGTATCATTATGGATTTTTTTTAATTCTATTTCTACAACTCAAATTGCCATTCTTTCAGGTTTAGGTGTTTATAAGATCCTTGCAAAATGGAGTTTGATTATAGGTGTGTTTACATTTTCAATAAGTCTTTTATTTACAAGTCTGTGGAATTTGAACGGTGCATTATTAGCATTATTAATAACCCAAATATCAAGTTGGTTAATTTATAAAGGATTAATAAAAAATTACATACGGGAACGCGCATTTGAAAAGGGACAACACAAAATTCAAGTTAAGAGTATTATCAAATTCACTTTGCCTATTGCTTTACAAGATATCACATATTCCATTTTTGGTGTAGTTACGAACTTGATATTAGTGCATAATTCAAATTATAAAGAAATAGGATTGTATAATGCGGCAAATCAAATAAGTGCAATTGTGCTCTTTTTTCCAGTTGTTTTGAGAAACGTATTTCTGACGCATTTTTCTAAGATGAAATTAAAAGATTCAAAAAATGATTTTAATATATTAAAACATGTATTTTTAATTAATTTTATTGTAACAGGACTGCCTATTTTTTTGATTGTTGTCTTTAATACAACAATTACTTCATTGTTTGGCAATAGTTATATTGGTCTCAAAAATGTTATGATCATTAATGTTATAACGGTTTTTTTTTTAAGTTCAATTAATATTCTCTCACAATGGTTTTTATCAAATGATAAAAATTGGTTTATTTTTTGGGTAAAATTAATTAGGGATGTTTTGTTGATTTTGGTTTTGTGCTTTTTTTTAGGAATTGATTTTTCTGGTTCATTATCAATATCTTGGTCAATGTTAATAGTGAATAGTGTGCTTTTTTTGTTTATGATTTATAAGATTAATGTTAAAAAAATTAATAAATATTAAATCATCGAACCTGCTGATACTGGGTTTTTTTTTATTGATTTGGTCTAATAATGCATTCGTATTTGGCGGTTATACGTTAAAATTAATTTCATTATTTGTTGGTTTTTTATTAATAGTTTTTATATCATTTCGAGAATTTAAAAGTAATCGAGTATATTATCAAATGATACTATATTCTTTTTTATATTTTATTACACTTTGGGTTATTTCAATTTTTAAGCATCAACACATTGACATCACCGGTATTGTTTTTAGTATCATTATTTTGTTCTTGTATATTTCTGGTTATCTATTGTCTCGCAACAGTTTTTATTCTCTTGAAATAGGTAATAATCTTATAAGTTCATTGTTGTTTTTTACTTTGATTGGTTCGGCTTCATTTTTCTTTAAACAATTGAGCAATTTTGAGCCTACATTGAATAGTGATTTGAGAAATACTGGTGAAGAAAGTTTAAATCCTAACGGTGTTGCGTTTACCCAAGCATTGTTATTTTTGTTTTTATTCTGGGTTTCAAATGCTGTAAAAACTATTTTTTTGAGAGTTTTAAGAATGATTACTTTAGTAAGCGTCTTATTAATAATTATTATGACCGGGGCGAGGGGAGCAATGCTTTCATTATTTTTGGTTTTTTTCTTCATGTTCTTCAGTAAGTTGCTGATTTATAGGTTAACCTATTCAGCGCTTTTTAAAGGTTTATTTGTTATTTTGTTATCGATTCTTCTTTTTTCATTTATAGTTTCCTTGATACCAATTCTGCAGTATAAATTATTGTTTTTTGGGGAACGTCTATTTTCAATGGTTGATTTTTTCAATGGAGCAAGTCGTGATTTGTCCATTAATGAAAGGTCTATTGTTTACGAGGATTTTTTTAAAAATTGGTTGTCATATTATATTGGGAAAGAGAATTACTCAGGGTATCCACATAATTTATTTTTAGAAATTTATATGAGGTGGGGTGTGTTTGGTCTTCCATTGATATTTTTCATGTTTCGAGGATTATTTTTATCTTTTTATGGATTATTTAAATCTCAATTTATTCCTCAAATCAATCAAATCAATCAAATCAATACTAATAGGATTAATTTGATTTTTCTATTTTCATTATTTTTTATTTTTTCTTTTTTTCAGGCACAGACGAGTTTAAATATTGAGATGAATAGAAGTTTGTGGATTTCATTGGGTTTTTTCAATGGTTATTTTAATAAATCTATATAGCATTGTCTAGTATTATATATACGACCACTTTTTACATAAATAAAAATCAAGATATTAGATATGAACTTGATTCTTACTTTAAGTGTATTTGTGTATTTTTCGCTTCCGTAAAATTATTTCATGAGTCAAATCGAAAAGTTCTATTTATCAATTCAGATCTTCCAATTTTGTATAGGCGCATTTTAGAGGATTTGAAAGTTGAAATAATTATTATTCAAGAGAGGGATATCTATTACGCAAACAGTAAAGAATTGAATAATGATTTTCCTGGTTGTTTATTTAAACTAGATGTTTTACAATTTATTGACAAAAATAAACTTCAATTTTCCAATATAAAATATATATACATTTTGGATAATGATATATTGTTTTTGAATGAATTTCATTTTGAAATGATGGGTGTTGGTGGATTAGTAATTGATTATCCAGAGGATCGAATTGTTAATGGTCAATCAATAGAAAATTTACAATTTGTTTCAGATCTAATGAATTTTGATAAGCCCGTAAGATGGTTTGGTGGAGAGTTTATAGGGATAGAATGGAATAGATTGACTTTAGTTAACAGTCTAATTGAAGAGATTTGGAATGCGTTTGTAGGTGTCAAAGATAAATTAGGAGCAAAAGTTACAGAGGAGCATATAATATCTGTTTTATATTCCAATTCAGTGTTAAATGTGACAGTCTTTAATGATGTTATTAAGAGGGTATGGACCACATTTGGTTATAATAACGTGGATGGTCAAGAGTACAAATTTTTACTATTGCATTTCCCTTCAGAAAAGGGGAAATTATTCAATAAAATTTTCGAATATATTTCACATAATACTGATTTTTTTACCACAATTGGGATTTCAAATTATATTAATATGGTATTAAAGCCGACAAGAAAATACCACATATTTAAAAATTTTTACAGATTAACTGGGATGCTTTCAGTTGTAAAGCAATCCTTAATTCATCGATAGGTTGAATTGTATTATTATATATAATCAATATAGTCATTATAGAAAGGATTTATTTGATTCATTGGTTAGTTATGAAAATGTAAATTTTCAGTTGTTTTATGGATTGAATTCTTCAGATTTCATTAGGCAATTCGGGCTTAGTCAACTTAAAAATATTTATTTTAAAGAACATTTGATTTGGCAGCGAGGAGCTGTAAATATCTTTTTAAAATCAAAACCCAATTCCAAATTCATTTTAACGGGTGAAGTCACGATTTTGTCTAACTGGTTGATTTGTCTTTTCGCGAAATTCAGCAATAAGAAAGTGTTTCTACATTCACATGGTTTCACTTTTAGGGAAAATCATTTTTTAAGACTTGTAAGATTTTCCTTTTATAAATTATCCAGCGGAATGTTGCTCTATGATTCATTTCAGTTGAGGTATATTAGAAAGTATTATGGAATTAAAAGTATTAGTATAAATAATTCTGTCTTTTATGATGATTTGAAGGAATTGAGAAATCAAATAATATGGAATAATAAAAGCTCTGAGATTTTATACATTGGAAGAATTATTGCGGGGAAAAACCTTGAATGGCTCATTGAGGCGATTTCAAATACAAGATATACTTTAAAATTTATTGGGCCTGGTTCTGATGTGTATTTTAACGAATTAAAATTATTAAGCGCTCGTCATAAAGTTTCTTTGGTGATTCTTAGTGAATTGTATAATAATAGAGCTCTGTTAGAACACACAAATAATTCTATTTGTATGGTGCTTCCGGGGAATTGTGGATTGTCTGGACTGCATTCTATTCAGCTTGGATTGCCTGTTGTTACTCATACTTACAGGCAATTACAAACTCCGGAATTTAACTATATTATTGAAGGTATAAATGGATATTTGTATAAATATAATGAAAGGGAGAGTTTCTTGAAATGTATAGAAAACTGTGAGAGAATTAAAAGTCAATCATGTGATTTAAATGATTTTTATTGGAATTATATTGAGGAAAATTTTTCAATAAATTCTCAAATATCTAAAATTTCTAAATTTATTCAATAGAACAATAAAATTTGAATAAAAAACAATTTGCTTTTGTCGGCCCTCTTTCAGGTCAAGTTACAGGACAAAGAATTGCTTTTGAGGCTTTACTAAGTCTTAATGGTTGTTTTTTCGATATTCTCGATAATCTTAACATCCTAAAAATATTATTTCGTGTAAATAGATTTTCAGGTATTTACATAACAGGTAGTCGCTCTTATTTAGGATTTCTGAGGGATTCTTTGTTTTTATTTCCATTTATTGTTTTTAATAAAAAAATTATTATTCATATTCACGGGGATGATTTGGATTATTTGCTTTTTTCAAAATTAATGGTCTTTAGTAGAATTTCGAGATTTGTTTATAAAAGGTCGTTAATTATATCGTGTAACCCAGATCAATTTAAACGATATTCAAAGGACTTTAAATTACATTTAATTGAAAATTTTTCAAGATTTGAAATTCAAAAAGTAAGGAATTCTAAATCGAAAAGGTTTATTTATTTGTCGACTATATCTTTGGAAAAAGGTATTTTTGATTGGCTTGAAATTATAGAGGAGATTGGACCAAATTACGAATTTGATATAATCGGAGATTTTGACTTAAATAAATTAGACTATGCTAAATTTAATCATTATATAAATCGATTATTAGCCTTGAATTATAGGGTGAATTTACATGGAAGAATGTTGGGTGAGGAATTGTCAGAGTTCTTGAATATCGCCACAGATTTAATTTTCATATCGAAACATCCAACAGAGAATATGCCTTTGGTGTTGTTAGAGGCAGCGGCTAAAGGTTTAAAATTACATGTCACTGTTCATCGTAATTTGAATTTAAGATTTGGTTTAAAAACTAATGCTGTGGATCTTTCATTCTCTGCGAAGAAGCTTGCTTATAACATTTTGAATTCAAGTGATATATTCTTGGAATACAACCAGCATATCGTCGAGACTTACTATTCAAAATCTGTATATATTGAGAAATTAAAAAGTGTAGTCAATAATTAATAGTTTGCTTTTGTATAAATTCTCCATCATCACAGCCACCTACAATAGCCAAAGTTCAATCTTTCAATGTTTGAGTTCAATTCTGAATCAGACCTACTCAAACTTTGAAATAGTTTTGGTTGATGGGGTTTCTACAGATCATACGTTACAAATAATTAAAGAATTTCATGATTCGAGAATCAAGGTGGTTTCTGAGCCTGATAATGGACTTTACGATGCTTTAAATAAAGGAATTACTAGGGCTACTGGTGATGTCATTGGATTTATGCATTCCGATGACTTTTTTGCAAATCCAAACGTACTTGAAAATCTGATCGCAGCGTTTCATGATGAAAAAGTACATGGCGTTTACTCTAATCTTAAATACGTATCCCAAGAAAATCCAGAGAAAGTTCTGCGCAATTGGAAGTCTAAAGATTTTCAATACAATAATTTAAAATACGGTTGGATGCCCCCACATCCCACGCTGTTTCTTAGAAAAGAGGTATATCAGCAAATAGGATCCTTCAATAGAAGGTTGGAAATTGCAGCTGATTACGACTTTATTCTTCGGTTGTTTACTTCAAGTAAGTTCAAGATTCAATACCTGAATATTTATATCACCCACATGCGAATGGGGGGTGCCAGCAATGGGTCTCTAAATTCAATCTTACGAAAATCATGTGAAGACTATCAAGTAATATCCCAATTTAAATTATGGGGTATTTTCACGTTGATTTTTAAAAATCTGCGCAAGTTGCCGCAGGTTTTTCTGTGATCATCTTAATTCACAGAAATATTAGCTTTAATTTTAGTAGTTAATTCTAACATCGATGGTCTGCTAATTGTTGCAAATCGTTTTATGATAATATTTCTGCTGACAGTAAATATTTCATTGATTCGAACTTCACTATCATATTTTAGCTCTCGGTCAATTTCTGATGTTAATAAGCGAAATGAAAATTGGTCAGAGCGAATCACTGAAGTGACTTTTGCCACTATATACGAACTTTGATTTTCTGTGGTCCTTGAAATAATGACGGCAGGTCTCTGTTTTATCTGAGATAAATCAGTAAATGGGTAAGGAATTAATACAATATCTCCTTGCTTGTAATACATATTTCAATAAGTATTCCAATGGTCATCTAAGTGGTTATTCCAATCTGTAGATAACACAGCTTCCGACAATTGGTAGTTTTCATTTAAGTCTTCCACTGCATTCAACTGGTTATTTAATTGGATGATGGAGTTGATTAATTCAAGAGAAGCAGTTTTGAATGGTCTTGCACTTTCCGCAGTGATTTGTTCTATATTGCTTTTGAGGTATTGTATGATTGGAATTAAAACTCTTATTGATTGTGCTTGGATTTTTGCTTTTTCAGCGCTGAGGTATTTAACTTTTGAAATGGAATCTTTAATTCTTGATGATGATGCATTTATTCGTGGAATTGAATTGTCATTGAAGCTATTCCATGCATTTTGAGAATGATTGCTGCTGGTGATTGTTCCGATGGATTCAATAATCTTTTGAATATCGCTGTTCAAAGAAATCATGTTGTAAAATTAACTATTATTTGTATTTATCGAGGAACCACTCCATCATTTTCACCTTCAATTATTTGCGATTTTTGCAATATGAATTGACCGTTTGCCGCAATTCCTCAAAATCTCCGGTTTTCACAATTTGAACCAATTCTGAGGCGTCAATTCCGCACGCTTCCGTTGTGATGACTTGTATGCCCCTAGATAGGGCTTTCAATATGAGTCGAGGCTGGTGTTCCACATAGGTGGGATAAATGACTAGCCCAATCTTCGACCAATCTCCTATAAATTTCTCATTTTTTATTCCATCCCAAAAATTGGGGCCTTCGAACATTTTGCCTAAAACCATGAGATTTAGGTTCAGTTCTTTTGCTAATTTTTTGATTTCGTAGGCGCCTTTTCGTCCCACAGCAGAGGCCGGGAATAATACCGTCAAAGGGCTATCCATGTGACTTGCAACCTTTCCTTCTTCCTTTTGAAATGGCGGAATGTGCCAATTGAGTTTAATCGATTTTCTATTGAAAATTTGCGCGATTTCTGTGTGTGGTGTGATGATTTTTCGTGACAGATTTAGACCTTTTTTTTCCCAATCAATGATTTCATTTGGTGCCCTAAAATCATTGAGAGTTGGACTGGTTTGATGATTTTTTAAGGCGAAATTTAAACGTTCGTGCAGTTTTTCTAGGGGAAGTCTATTCATTAAAACATCGAAAGTTCTTCCGCCCAATGCGCCATAATGGACTAGAAAAGGAAGCAGATTTTGGGAAATCACCAAATGGGTGCTCTCAATGGGAATCATCTTCGCCGCAGCTAATGCAATTTTTTCGTCTAACTCGAGACTCAAGCCGAAAATATTGTTCTGCTTCGGCGCAAAGCGTAATTTTAATGCTCTGTAAATCCCTTGAAAAGCAGTTGATTTATGATTGCCTTTCTTCAACGATGCCCATGAATATCTATGGGTTTTTATCAATGCATTGCGCTTTAAAGGGACTATAAAAAAGTCGTTTTCAGAATGATTTTTCTCAATATAATCATCAAATTCTGGCCACTTTTCATCTAATATAAGGGTGGTTTTTGGACTAGTGAGAGCAATGGTTTTTTCGGATGGATGTTTATAACACGAGGTGTTGCCGCAAGAGTAACAGTCGTTTAATGAAGAAACCTGCTGCGTTGATACATGCAATTCATGCGCAACTTTCTGGTTTGTAATTGATCTGAATTTCACCATGATGTGTGTTGAATTCAATTCAACGTCTATTTTGAAATCATGTTTAGCTTTAAAACGCAGGTCTAAATAATTCCACTTAACGGTGGCGTCGCGGTCTTTTTCGGCGAGGGAGCCTTTGATGATTTTGGTGTGTTTGTGTCGCTCAATGATTTCGAAGTTGGCCTTGAGGGCTGCATCATATAAGGCATTCGACAACTGGCAAAGTCCGCCGGCAACGGTGGGAACAATGCAACCTTCCCTGATTTCACGTCCCACAACAAAACCTTGCCCTAAGTTCGGATACCCTATGTGTTTCCAAAAACTGAAGGTTTGATTAGCTTGGACATGAAGGCCGTTGATTTTTCGAGCGGCGATGCGCAAATTTTCTATTTTACCGGCAGTCAAAATCCAATTATTGGCGTTATCATGGGGATTCCATAGTTCGGTTTCGGAGGATGTGATGACCGGGGAAGAACCATATTTGTAGTGTTCAATCGCAAATTTTGGGCAGGGGGAAAGTGTATTTTGAATGAACCGCTTCAAAATCAGACCCGCTATTTTTAGTCTGAAGATGGAATCATTCCAGAAATTGTGTTTTTCGCTGAGGATATTGGTTTGATTCAAGGTGAAAATAGAACGCAAGAATAGTGCGAATTTGTATGTCTATAAAAAAGTTTATTCTACGTATTGATTTATATAATTAATACGTATATTTGATTTATGGATACAAAGCTTACCTTGAAATTAAGTCAGGAGGTAATTGAGAAGGCCAAAGAATACGCAAAATTCAATCAAGTTAGTTTGTCAAAGTTGATTGAGAATTATTTGGAAAATATTACCTCAAAAATGGAGCAACCTTATGAAATAACGCCCTTGGTACGCAGTTTATCGGGTGTGATCAAGGAAAACTCTCGGGATGACCATAAACAGGAGTACGCGAAATATTTGGAGGAGAAATACAAGTAATGGAGCGAATATTTGTTGATACAGATGTTTGTTTGGACCTTTTGACAGGACGGCAACCACATAATATTTTTGCAGCGCAGCTCTTTTCTCTTGCAGATTTAAAACAATTAGAGCTATGTGTTTCCTCCTTGGCTTTTTCTAATCTGAATTACATTCTGAGTAGGCAGTATTCTCAAGCAGAATCGCGGAAAATTTTACTAAAATTTAAGACTTTGGTTACGGTTTTGGCTGTTTCTGAGAAGACGGTTGAATTAGCTTTATTATCGGATTTTAAAGATTTTGAGGATGGCTTGCAACATCAAACAGCACTTGAATTTGGAATAGAAGCCATTATTACTCGTAACTTAAAAGATTACAAGCGGGCGGATACTATTGTTATGACTGCGGAACAGTATTTGTTATCGAGAAATTTATAGGATTGTTAATCCATAACTTTCAAAAGTCTTGTCTTGGGTTATTAAGTTGAAATCATGATTTAAACACTGGCTGATTATGATTCTATCAAATGGATCAGTGTGGTGAAATGGGAGGTTTTGAAGCTTCAGGAAGTCTGAATTTTGGATAGGTAAAATTGCCCAGCCGCTTCGTTCAATATAGAAGAATAAATCTGTAAGCGGTATGGGTAATATTAATTTACCAATACTGATTTTGATGGTTAATTCCCAAATAGATGCTTGGCTGATAAATATGTGATTTTGCGTGTCTTCGATGGCTGTTCTAATCTCATGGGTGATTTTGTGGTTCCCCTCAAGTATCCAAATTAATGTATGAGTATCTAATATTAGATTCATGGGGTGTATTCTTTGAATTCATCTAAGGGAGCATCAAAATCTTCAGCCATGAATATTTGCCCTTTTAATAATCCCCACAAACTTGGTCTTGGTTGACTAGAGTTTTGATAAATCAGAAACTGAGTGAATTCAAGGACTTGAATTTGCTTTTGCAGAGATAATTTTTCGAGACCAGTTGTGACATCTGTAGCAATGCTACTGACAGAGTTGTAAGCGAGTAAAGGCTCTGAAGCAATTTTTGTTTTATTGTAATTAATGAGTAAATCCTCAATTTTTTCGCTGAGGCTTTTGCCTTCCTTCATTGACCAGAATTTCGACTTTTGATGGACGATGTCGTCAATGGTAATGTTGATGCGTTTTTTATTCATGCATCAAAAATAATCAATGTGTATTAATCTAAAAAATACACACTTTTACATTTGCAATTTTTGCAAAACTTGGTAGTCAATTTTACTGAAATGTCTTGGGTCACGAGGTATTTTGAGCAATTTAATATCGCCGTCAGGCAGTCCCAAGGAACGCAAATCTTCTTCAACAGGAGAGAAGCATCCGAGTTTGGGGTAGGCCAAATGTTTGAAAGACTTACATCTATTGAGCTCTAAGAAATAAACGAGTTTGTTGTTGACTTTCAATACGGTACCCAAAATCACTCCCGGAATGTGTCGGAGCTGATATTCGAGGATAAAGGGGTAGAGTGGAACTCCATTCCAATCAATGATTTGTTGGCAACGACCCAATAAATGAAGTTGTCCGTGCCGGTCAATATAGCCTGAATCGCCGGTTCGGTGAAATAATTTATCATCAATGCATATCTTGGAATCAGCTTTTTGTTGTTCTGCTTGGGGACCAAAATAATCTTTAACCACATGATTTCCGGCAACGGCAATTTCGCCAATCTGACCCGTTTCAAGTACCTGTTGTGAGTGGATATCTAAAATTTTAACGACAGTACAAGATTCTATTTTTCCAACACAAAGTCCATCTTCAAAAGTGGAATCGGCGGTCTGAATGAGTGTGCGTGCATTGATGCTGGAAATAGGTTCTGCCTCGGTACTACCGTAAACAATTTCTACCCTGGAGTTTGGAAATGCGGTGAGCCACAATTTTGCTGCCGATGGAAAAACAGGAGCACCTCCGCTGAAAATTTCACGCACCGAACTTAAGTTGGTTGAGATGTTTTGAGATAGGCTTTTAATACATAGTTGGTCAATGAAATACGGTGAAGCGATGATGCGATTAACGCGAAATTTCTTAATGGTTTTAATAATCTTTTGAGCCTTTAAATTATCGGGTTTTTTGCTGCTCCATTTTACAATAACACTGCTAATTCCTAGACCTAGATTGATCATCAATACAATGGGCAATACAGGCATGTCTATTGTATCATCGCGGGTTTGGAGGGTATTTTGGAGGGCTAAAAATTGTTGATGAAGAATTTCGTGAGTGCGTATAACTGCTTTAGGTGTGCCAGTGCTTCCGGTGGTGAACGTGATCAGTGCAGTGTCATTCGAGGCATCGATGGCTACCGCATCGTGGTAGAGGCTTTTCTTAGCGTTCTTTATTTCTCGCGTGGTAATTCTGATGGGTATTTTTCTAATTTCCTTGATTAAATGTCCCAAGGAAGCAGCCAACGAAATGCCAATAAATCCTTTGCAGTCAGCTATTTGGCAGGAAGTTTTTAAGCGGTTAAGTTTGGCCCATTCATCGATAAAAACGGCGGTGCAACCCATTTGAAACAAGGCCAATACGCTGACATATAAATCAATGCTCATGGGTACGAAGACCAAAACGCGGTCACCTGACTTTAGGCCTCGTTCTACAAATAATGAATGTGCGGCATCAATTTTATGTCGAAGTTCACCGAAGGTTACTTTTGAATGTTCATCGGCGATGGCTAGGCGTTTGGAATTCATAATCGCGGCAACACGGAAATGTTCCATGATGTTTCCTTTGGTTAAGGTCTTTGCGATATGAATGATGTTGGACATTTTATAGATCTATTCCGAACAGTTGGTATTCTGAAATGATTTCGGCTTCCAAAGATTCAGAGCACCTCAACGATGCTGCATCTATGTGCATGAATGAGTGAACTACTTGAAAAATGCCCAGTTTTTTGGCTTTTTGTTGTAAAATATCTGTCATCACCAAGCCCAATCCACCAAGTCTAAAATCGGGTTTTCGAGCTACAGTTTTCATGATGATGGAATTATTTTCAATGTCTAAGTAGGCAAAGACAAATCCTTGCAAATTCCGTTCCAATTCTGCCAAAAGCACCCATTCGGGATCAATTAAATGTTTGATTTCGTTGTATTTGAGTAAAAAGTCCTTCCAATGTATGGGTGTGTAGTAGGGATTGTGTTGGAAGGCCACGAGGCTGAGCTCGTGGATATTTTGAAGTTCTTGTTCCCAAAGATTTAGGTTTAGATGCCTGAAACTAATGCCTTGAATTTCCAATTGACTTTTCCGTTCATCCAATCTCGAAATACTTCCAGGAATTTCGTGCATGAGGGTACTTACATAACGTTCAATGGGTTTGAAACCCGCAATTTCAAACAATTCAATCAGTTCAGGTTGATATGGGAGATCCCCCAAAAAATTGCGATGAGAAGCGGTTTTTAAACGATAATCGTTCCAAGTGCTACCGTTCATGGGGCAAACGATGCGGTTGTAGCCGTTGTGTTTGGACCAGGTTATCAGGTTTCGGAGGTCAGTGGTTGGTGATCGGTGATCGGTGATCGGTGAGCGGTGATCGGTGGTCAGTGATCGGTTTTCAGTGTTCGGCTGAGGGCTGAAAGCTGACGGCTGCCGGCTTTTGACTGAAATGGCTAGTGTTTTAGAATTTAGGGGATGGAGATGGATGGTGGTCGGTGAACGGTGATCGGTGGTCAGTGGTCGGCTGTCGGCTGTCGGCTGCCCGCTGCCCGCTGAAAGCTGATTTCTGATGTCAATCACAATGGTGTTGTAAAAGTAACCGTTGTCTTGAGGGCGAAGTTCTGACATCAGGTCTGACTGTTCTGTTAGTGTGGGAACCACCTGTGAACATCTTCTGGTGACCATCAAATTCCAATAAGCCATTCGTCCATCGGGAAAAAGACCGGAAGATAGTTTGAGGGCGGCATCTTGAAATTCAGATAGATTCATGTACTCGAAGATGTTGCTCAAGTTCATGGCGTGGAAATGTCCGTACTGAGAAATAGCGTCCTCGGCGAAGCCGTGAAACAATGAAATTCTATGTATTCTGGCTTTGATGAATTCGTAGTTTTGGGGATGAAGGTAATGGGGCAATAGCTCGCCGAAACTGCCGGTTAGATTGTAGCGAAGAAAGGGATTTTGTTGGGCGTTAACACTACTTAAGTGTGATTCAGCCTGTTTTAATATGAAATCGGCAACGGGAATTTCTACCTGTTTTAGGAATTCTGGGTCGCGACCCATTCTTCCCATGACGGTGCGACTGAAAAACAATTTGAACAATCCGCGCCAACGCCAAGTATTCCATTGGTTGAGAAAAAATTGGCGCTGTTCATGGGCCGATTTAGGAGCTAATAACGCTTCAACTGTACTTTTGCCGTGTATCAGCGGGAGGACTTTATTGGAAAAAATTTGGAAATACTTTTCGAATTTTCCTTGATGTATAATTCCCGTTGAATGCCATTTAGACTGCGTTTTTGAGAAGTAATTGGCTGCATCTTTAGAAAGATGGGGAACCAATTTATAGAATAGTTCCGCACGATTTGAGGCGGGTGAATATCCCAAGAAAGCAAGAATCTCAGAGTAAGTGAGTTGCTCAATGGCCCTGATTTTAAGCTCGGTCAAATATAGTTGAACAGGGTTAATGTCGGCGGCGACAATCCGTTTTGGGTCGGCCATCAAGAGGCTGAAGCAGTTGTCACCTGCGGAGGCAATGCTTAATACCTGATCGTGTTTCTGTATGTTGAGCGCTTTGAGCAAGACTTTGGGGTCTTCCCAAACCGTGGCGTAACGGATGAAGTCAAACGATGCCGATTGTGAAATGCTCAATCTTCTTGGTCCCACCATGAATTTTCGAATACAATTTTGATTTCGCCGGTGGCACCGTTCATTTCAACGAAGTCGCCGGTATTAAGTTGATTCAATAAATTGGTAATACCCACAATGCAAGGTTTTCCTAATTCTCGTGAAACAATGGCACTGTGAGATAGGAGAGAGCCTCTTTCTACCAAGATTCCAGATGCAGTTGGAAACAACATCACCCAACCTGGGTCAGTGGAAGAGGTCACCAATATATCTCCATTTAGATCGCTTATTTCTCTGGGGTCTTTGACAATTCTTACTTTTGCTCTTACGATGCCCGGGCAACACCCAATGCCTTTGAGATCGGCGCCTTCCAACGAACTTTTGGTTTCTTGAACAAAAGAGTTTGCATGGTAGACGTTCCCAAAAGTTCTGATTCTTTCGGAGGTGTTTTGGGACTCGTAACCTTGGTATTTCACCTTTCTGAATTCAATGAGATCGGCAATTTCTGGCGTTACTGATGTTCCTTTGATGTAATCAAAAATTTCTTCTTGGGTTAGGTAAAAAATGTCACGCGAATGTTTGATGATGCCTTCGCCGTAGAATTGATTTCCAATGGCTAAAAATAGTTCTCTGATCTTTCCAAATCCACGGGTGCGTTCAAACCTGAGGTTTTCGCGCGCGCTCACCATTTCACGGGTTTTGCCCAAAACATAATTGAAAATCCGCCTTTTAATGGGTTTATCTTTAAAGGTTTCTTTGATAATGTCTTCTCCTTGTTTTCTGAGTTCTTTATGCGAAGGTTGGCCGTAAGATGGGTCTCTGGAAGTAATGTAATTTGCTTGATATCTCACGTGTGACTGAATCAAAGCTGCGAACATTGCAGGATCTTGTCTGTAGGTAATGGTTTCGAGTTTGAGTTCACCCACGGTGCGGTCGCCAAATTTATCAATGTAGTAGTTGAATTCTTTTAAGACGTTTTCAAAGTTTCTGTCAGTTTCAAAGGCTTTTAAAATCTCCTCGGGAGTGGCTTTAACTATAAATTCAACCCAATTCCAGTGCTTGCTAATTTTATCTACAATTTTCTCGATTTGATGGATGGGCTCTACTGATATAATATCGCCAGCACTACTCAATAATTGATTGTGAATGCCGTCGGGGAGTTGATATTTTTCGGCCAACTTTTGAGTAAACCCAAAGTAAATCATGGCATAAAAATCATTCACCAATGGGGCTTTCCATTTTTTCAAAAGGGTTTGTTCGAACCGTAAAATCAATTCCATCAGCTCATGAGAATCTTTTTCGTGGAGCGGAATTTGGTTGAATTCATCCATGACTTTTTGGAAGTCGGCTTGAAAAGTTACTCTCATCTTCGGAAGCGCCCTCAAGTTGCTGATCATCGATTTAATCATGATTAACACTCGCGCTCTTTCAGTCCATTTGCTTCTCTTGGGAAGGTCTTTCAGCTCAAATCGCTCTTTCACGCCCATCATTTTCTCCATGAATTCGGCGTTGAGATGATATCCGGGCAATAAGGCCAATGCTTTGTACCACGACAGAAGATTGTAATACACTCGGCCGTTGATGAGGCCCAGCATATTGGCAAATACTCCCGCGTTTTTGGTCAAATCTGCTTCGCTCACCCCCAACAAACTGCAAAGCTGGATGTATACCGATTCGTACATCTTAATGATAAAACTAAAAGTCAGAGGAGTGGTGACTCCGGGGTACGATTCAATGATGTTGGAATTGTCCCACAGTATCATCTCCGATGATTGATCAGATGTCTGATTCAGTGTGGTTATGGGTCTGCTTTGCAATAAGTAAAATTGATCATTCTCCCAGCAAAATTCGATGTCTTGCGGTTTTTTATAAAGTGCCTTCAGGTCGCTTAAAACCTTGCAAATGTGTTTAAGTTGATTGGGTGTGAGTTTTGTTTCGGGGGACGCTTGGAAGTCGGAATCTATCAAATTTCCAGTTATTGAATCGAGAATGTAGGTATCAGAATTCAACTCTCCGCTCACGAGTCCCTCGCCCAAACCGCACACAGCCGATATCACGATTTCCTTGCGTTTGCCGTTGACGGGATTCATGCCAAAGGCAACACCTGAAACAGTAGGGTTGAGCATGCGTTGAATCACAATTCCCATTTTTTGTGGCGGTTCAATGCCATGCTCGTGGCAATAAGCAACCACTTCGGGTCGTTTGAGCGAGCTCCATACATGGGTAATGGCCTGATTTACTTGGTCCCATTCAACATTTAGTTGAGTCAGAAATTGACCGGCAAAACTCTGACTTCCGCTGTCTTCGCCCAACGCCGACGATCTTACCGAAACGAATTTGGGACTGCCCAAATAGTCTTTGATTTCTTGAAGTTCAACCTCAGACAGTGGTTTTGAAATATCAATCTGTTGAGCATTGTACACAACAAATTCAGGAACTTTGAATCCATAGTCTGAAAGATGCAATAGATTGAATCCCTTCCCTCCGCTGAATATGGGATTGGATTTTATATCAAATGGACTTCTATAAAATATGAACTTTACGAAATCCATTGCCAGGCGGTGAGTATTCCTCCGAGGGTTAGGTACATGAGAATGGTCCATAGTCCGCTGGCAATTTCAACGCCTTTGGCGGTTTTGGAACTTTTAAATTTAAAGTGCAGCGCCGCCGCTATGAGCGTCAAGGCAAAATAAATAACCAATGCGGTTAATACACTGCTTGTAAGTTTTGCGTAATCTGCTGCGAGGATGGCCAGTATCAATGTCCCCAGAAGAACAAACATCCAAAGCCAAAGGGCTTTGCGGAGACCCAACATGGCTGAGTAAGTTTGAACGCCGGGTTTTTCATCATGGGGAGCGCGGATTTTTCGTCCTAATTCCAACACAATGCCGTTCATAAATGATACCCCAAAGAAGTATAACAGTCCGAAGGGAGCTGGATTATTTGATAGTTTCCAATCATATCCTGATGCATAAACATCAATCAAAGGAATGATCAACATGTGGGAGGTGACGTACCAAAATTGGTGGTTTTTGAGCCAATCTTTGATGAAGAATTCTTTGCCCATGAGAAGTAAATAACCAATGGCAAGGGCATAGAGGGGCAGCATTTTAGGGAAGGTCAACGCGCTGACAATAAGTTGAGCGGCAAAGACAAACCAAGCAATGTTTCGTAGTTCTTTTAGAGAAATGAGTCCTCGAGGAACGGGCAATTCTGAGCGATAGAGGGCATCGTCTTCGGCGTCTTTGTGTTCATCAAAAACACGAAGCAAAAAGAAGAGGGTTACCGTGTTGAAAATGCAGACTAAGAACTTTTCCCAGCCAATGAATTCGGGGAGTTGTTGCGACAATCTAGAATAGCCTATGGCGCTGAAACTGAAGGCAGAAATGAGGATTCCGTGGGAATGCAGAGGGAATCTTTCATTGAGGTATTGCCAGAATCTTTGGTAGAGTGGGGTTTGGGACATGGGGATGGGTTCTGAAAGGTTCGAATGTACGCGGATTTTCAGGAGCTTCAAAAAGGAAAAATGCAAAAAGAGAAGTCTCAATTTACGGATTTTCCTTAATTCAAGTTATGATAGTGTTAACAAAATAAATACAGTTTGGTCTATTATGGTACGGATATTATTTTCGAAAGCATGAAACTTTTAACATTTATTGTTGCTTTGATTGGAATTAATTCTGGTGCTTATTCACAAGCATCAGCTTCAAAAAAGAAAATTAATCCTGCTCAAATAATGGGTGATTGGCAACTGGCAGACTACCAATATGGACCGCAGGCAAAGAAAAAGAAACCATTAACAACTTGTGATACTACCTTGAAATGGTCATTTTCTCAAGATGCACAAACTAAAAAATACATGCTTAAATGTGTTTCAATTGAGGGCTGTGAGGATTTTGGATTTGAGAGTGACTGGGTTTTAAGTGGGTCTAATTTGATGATCAAAAGAACAAAAATATTGGGTTTTGGAGGTATATCTGCAAGTGGTACTTTTATAATTAAAGAATTGACAGCCAATAGAATGGTATTGGAATTCCAAAAGAATAGGTATATTTTCAAAAAGTAAAAGTTGCAAAAAATCGTAATGGAAATTTGATTATTTGCATTTTTCCGTAATTATTTAAAGGAGGTTGAGGATATCTTTGCCTCCTTTTTTAATGACAGAAATTCAAGTAAATGTACCATTTGTTCCTGGTCGAGGATTTAATACATCTTCGGCGGTTCTTATGCGCTTGGATTATCTTAGAAAAAGAGAGATTTCTCTTCCGTCTCTAGAAACACATCAATTGCCCTTAGACGAAGTAAGGAATAATATAGAATCATTCATAGGAAGCGTAGAGATTCCTGTGGGCTTGGTTGGGCCACTGTTATACCATGGTGAAGATGGTCAGGATGAATGGGTTCATGCCCCCGCAGCCACATTAGAAGGGGCTTTGGTTTACAGCATGAACAGAGGTGCAAAGTTGATCTCAAAAAGCGGTGGTTTTGCTTCTCATTTTCATCATCAGAAAATGCTGCGGGCACCTATGTTTATCTTGGAAAACCCAGATCTAGCTCAGAAGTTATCTGAATTTATTTCATCGAATTTTGATGCCATAAAAGATGTTGCCGAGGCTTACTCCAACCACGGAAAGCTCGTTGAAATTCAGTGTGAACCCATTGAAAATTATTTAAGTGCTTATTTTTATTTTGTCACCGGTGATGCTGCAGGACAGAATTTAACCACTACTTGTACATGGCATGCGCTGCAATTTATTGCTGAAAATTTTGACGGGGAAATTTTAGATTACGTCATAGAGGGCAACGGCGCCTCCGATAAAAAAATATCCCCCAGAAACATAGAAAAGGGAAGAGGCTGTAAAGTGTCAGCTGAAGTTGTAGTTGATGATGCGGTGATAGAAGAAGTTTTGAGAACTACTTCTGATCAAATCATGAGGTATTGTGAGCCTTCTAAACGTATTGCAGTGCAACACGGAATGGTTGGATATAGCATCAATGCGGCTAATGCCATTGCCGCTATTTTCGCTGCTACGGGACAAGACCTCGCGTGCATTCATGAGTCGGCGACGGCATTTTTAGACATCGAAAGGCTTGAAAATGGGCTTAAATTCTCTTTGCTTTTGCCTAATTTGGTCATTGGTACTGTGGGTGGCGGCACTCATTTGGCTAAGCAGTCGGATGCTTTGAATTTGATGGGTTGCAAGGGCTCAGGTAAGGTCAAACGCTTCGCTGAACTCATTGCTGGTTTCACTCTAGCCCTTGAAATATCTACGTTTGGAGCCATAGTGAGCGGCGAGTTTGCCAAGTCACACGAGAAATTAGGAAGAAATAAGCCCCAAAGTTGGTTGCTAAAATCTGAAGTTAATCTTGATTTCGTAAATTCAATTTTGTTTGCCAAAGATGCTCCTTCGGTTGAATTTCTTGAATGGCAAAGTCATTTGTATTTTGACAATGGCATCATCACCCAACTTTCTCAAAAAGTGAGTAAAAAGCTTCAAGGCTATTACTTGTTGAAGGTCAATGAGTCTAGTAACGGATTGGTGCTTTTGAAGTCACGTCCCACCAGCGACGAAGTCATCAAAGGGCTGCACTTGATTGCGGTTTCGGTTGACGGTCAACTCGCTGATTTATTGTTGCAACATAGGGAGAACTTGGTTTTTCACCAATGCCATCTGAAGGAATTGGCCATCAATCGTTTTTTGTTTTCCGGGGGATATGCTTACGCTCCCAAATATTATGGTGATAAAATTGACAGTCAGCGCGAGATTTTTTTGCTCGCACAAGAATATATTTACCCTCAGAATACCCGTTTGCTGAACTCGGAAGATCAGCCCCATTTATGGCAATCAGTTGACGTGATAAAGTGCATAGACGCCATAAACGAGTTTCACATCAAAACGTATGGGTTAGATGGTTTTGAAGATGTTCAGATTCCATTACAACAACCCTGGCTCGCAGGTCCTTTCTACCAGCGTTTACAAGAGATCTTGGTTCAAACTTGGGATGGCGACCATTTGGAAGTCTTGAAAAGTCTCAACATTGCTTCGTTGGAAGAAGAATTTTCAAACCTGAAAATGCCTACCTGTTTTATTCACAACGACTTTAATCCACGGAACATCATGGTTCTCAAAAATGGTAATCCCGTAATTTACGATTGGGAATTAACCGTTAGAGACATACCGCAGCGCGATATCATGGAGTTGTTGTGTTTTGTTTTAAAAGAAGATGAATCGGCCAAGCCCTACATGCGTTATCACTGTAAACTAATAAACGCAGATTGGGCAGAATATCAGCGCGCTGCAAAATATGCTCTAAAGAGTTTGATTCTAACTAGATTTGCGTTGTACGAAGTATCGGGAATTGTAACGAAGTATGAGTTCTCGAAGCGCGTGATGGGGAAGGCACTTCAGTTGACGGCTTCGCCGGAGACTTTTTGACTTAGGACGGGCGCTTTGCGCTGCTTTGCGGCACAGCTGACGGCTGACGGCTGATAGCTGACGGCTGACGGCTGATAGCTGACGGCTGACGGCTGATAGCTGACGGCTGATCACCGATCACCGAAAACCGATCACCGTTTACGGTAATTTAGCAATCATCCTTTTATACCGTTCTTGGTATTTGTTGCCGGTTTTTCCGCCTAGTTTTTTGTGAAGTTCGTGGATGTGTTGAACGCGTTTGCCTGGGTCTGGGTGGGTGCTCAGGAATGCGGGGATTCCCTGTCCGCCGGAGGCGGACATCCGCTCAAAGAATCCGGCTGCACCGGTTGCTTGGTAGGAGGTATTGTAGAGCCATTGAACAGAATACTCATCAGATTCGAGCTCGTCTTTTCGCCCGTATTTTAGGAATGCAAGTCCAGCAGCAATGTTTGTTAGATCGTGGTATTGGGTATCAATAAAAAGGTAGGTAATGAGGGTGACTCCGTATTGACGGGTTAATGCATCAGTGCTGTGTCTCTTTGCAGCGTGCGCAATTTCATGTCCCATAACACCGGCAAGCTCATCTTCGGATTGAAGGTACTTTAGAATTCCAGAGTAGAAATAGATGTAGCCACCTGGGGTGCAAAAAGCGTTGAGGGTGGGGTCGTTGATGATTCTGATGCGCCACGGGAAACGGTTTTCGTGGTCAATTTCGTTATTCTTAAGAATGCTGTCTCTGATAGAATATAAATAGCGGTATATGACGCCATTTCGGGCGCTATCGAGAATGTTGTTTTGGTTGTCTTTGTCTATTTGGGCAGCTGCTTGTGCACCAAAGTTGAGGTCAGATGAAACGGGAAATACGTTTATGCTTTTCGAAAATGTGGAACAACCCACGAGTATGAAGGCGGCTAATAATGGACGCATGGTTCAAAATTAGTGCAAATTTTACAGTCTGTAGCTGCCGTCTGAATTTTGTTTGGCGATGAAGAAAATGATGAGACTGATGGCAAAGACAATTAGATGGAAGAAGAATAAAAGTACGGTGGTTATGGGGAATTTCGCAACTGGGTCTTCCTTTCTTCGGGTTCGTTTTGGAGTGGATCTGTAGATTCCCCATGTTAATGCCATCATAAACACTTGTTGAATGGCGAGATATAAGAAACTAAACCACAATATGGGAAAGAAAGCAATAAAATTGAGCACATACATTACTTTGAAAAGTGTTAATCTCTGTGGTTTACTGATTTGAATTTTCATGTTGATTAGAGGATTTGGATAGTATATGTAGCGTTGACAATGCAGCTAAAAATCCGAGAAAATAATTATTCAATGGCTTTAGCCTGATAGAGTTATAAATGAGATTATGGGGTGATACCCATTGTGAATATCCTTTTTTAATTAGAAGAACTATGCAGGCATCGATGAATATTAAACCTATAAAGATCAGAGTTATGATTTTAGCCTTTTCATGGAACCATTTAGGGAATAATTTATAGGTGATTATCCATTTAAATGCGGCTAATATATATCTAAGAAAAACGCTAAAATGAAAAGTGACGCCTAAAAAGGTATATGGGGTATTCTTATAGAAATAATAGAAATATCGTTGATCAATGTAATCAATGATAAATGCTAAAATCAACAAAGCAACAATCCATTTTTTATCCGAATGCATGCTGTCTATTGCTGTATTTAATATACCATCGCCATAATATATACATGTCTAAGTACATAAAACTTTGAAAGAGGTATTTGTGGAGAAATTGGAAGAATTCTGGCGCTACTAATGCAACCTGAAATAACCCATAAATTCTTAAAATGTTGAATACGAAAATTGAAATAATTCCAATAAAACTAAAGACCATTTTATCCATAAAATCTCCTAATGGAAGTGACCATAAAAAAATAATGAAGAACATCAGAAGGTCGCGGCCATTGCATGTGCCACCAATACGAACAACTTGTTGTTGGTTTTCTACAAGACACCATGGCATATTCATTTTAGGGCTGCCAACTGTTACATGAGTGCCATGTAGTGTGTTTTGGAGTATGGCTGAGGAATAGGTAATGAAATGGGTGATGGCATCATCCATGCGCATCACCCCGGTTGGAAATAGGTTGCTAATAATCAGCCATATACCCAACATTATTCCAAATCTAAAAATGAATTTCTTTAGCAATTCTTACTTTTTTCGTTGTTCTCTTATTTTTTTTGCACCGTACAAAATGCTGCCCCCTATGAAAAAGGTCAGTCCGCCGTCAACAGGGATACCTGCACCGCCGGCTGAGCCATCGGCGTTGTTGCTTCCGCTGCCGCTGTCATCAATACCATTGAGTAGGTTGCCCAATCCTGGGCCCGCCGCTTTTGCTATGTTAAAACTTAGAACAAGTATAGATAGTGTGATTATTTTTCTCATGTGTAGGTAGTTATTGGATGTTGATTTTTTGAGTTGAAGTGCCGTTGTTCGAAATTGCCTTGATTAGATAAACACCACTTTTTACATCTGCTGGAAGTTGCAAAACACGGTTTTTCTCACCATTCCCGAATTCAGTGTGTAATAACTGACCTTGGAGATTCCACAATTGTATTTGATTGATGGGCTGATTGGAGAAAATGTTGATTTGGCTTGATGTTTCTGTAGGATTGGGATAAACACTTAAGTAGTTCTCTTTCAATTGTTTATGGTCTTGAGTCGCATCAATTTGTATAGAGAAGCGGTTTTCAAAGGTTTTTGCGTCTTTGATGTCGATATTGAATGCATATTTATTCCCAGTGGTGATGGGAGTTTTAGTCTGATTTACAGCATCAATCAAAGTGAGTTTGTATTGACTTTCAGGAAAGGTGTTTGCTGGAATTTGGAAGGAGAATTGTCCAGATTCAGCAGATTCAATTCCCAATGGAATGATTTGACCCGGTTCAAATAAACCCACGTTGATGGCAAGTCTTTTAGCATCTGATGATAGGGTGAACAGATTTAGATCAAAATTGTCCATTTTTTCTGCATCAAATGCATCAAAATCAAGGGTTTGATTTGAGTCAAGAACCAATTCAGTTTGGTCATAGAGTTGATTGTCTTTGAAAATTTCGAGTTTGAGTCGGTTGTTTTGTGCCACTCCGGCTAAAACATCTTCTGGAGTGGAAGTTGATTTGTCAGTTTCTTTAAATACAATGCTACCACTAGAGCTCAGTGTAGTAAAGAATCCACTGAATGCAGGTAGTATATAGGAAGATCCAAAGGATTGAGTGATGTATCCACCATTGGTTCCCAAATTGGCGTCAAAAACGTAAAAGTTGTTACCAACATTGGTCCTTTGGGTTGAGGGTTGATTTCCAATTTCAATGGGAGATAAGTAGGGGTTCCCCACCGAAATGAAAGAAGAATTGGCACCTTTTGTAAATGTAGTTGTAACATCTCCGTAGTTAGGAGTAATAGAAGAAATGTCTAAAGTGACGGAACTTGGCGTATATGCAGAACCGTCCAATCCTTGGCCTTTTGATCCGCGAATGTATAATAGAATGCCTTGCTTTGAGGCCCAACTAGAAGTAGTTGCACTGGTGAACTCTTGCCAACCGGGGTTCAATCCATTGGTAGTATTATCAGCTTGAGCAGCGTCGAAATAGAAACAAGAAGCGTTGTTTGTATTGGTGGTAGTAAATCCATTTGTTGTTCCACCGTTTCCTGTGATATCAATGTTGTCAGTTAGTTGGCTTAATGGTAGTGCAGTATTAAAAGGATTCGAGATAAATCTAAAAACTCGTCTGCCACCTGGAACGAATTGTTGAGCAACGACTTTACCAGTACCTTGAGCTGTTAGATAGCCGTTGTTTGTACCAGCAATAATTTTACATGTTTTGAGTGAATCAGAGAGAAGAGTCATTGTGGCATTGTTAATATATAATATTCCTTTATCTACCTGAATTTCGTCGGTTACTTGAACATTGGTTGAAATTTGGGCAGAATAAGATGAGTTTCCGGTTTTTCTGATGGCTTTAACCACATTTTCAGAAGCATTTGATGAGAATCTAAACGATCCAGCATCAGCTGTTAATGAGGCAAAGTTTATTTCAGAATCTGGATGTCCAATGACGTGATAATATGGAGCGTTTATGTAACGGAATTTATTCAAAGTAAAATTATGGCCATTCAAATTTAAATAACACTGATTTGTAGAATTAGGATACATAAAAAAATCCTTTACGGTTACGTCCTGTACCAATACCAACGTGCATTTTCTTATAGACAAGGTTTTAGGCCTGGTAGTGCTCATGGGGTAGTAAAAATCAGAAAGACTAAATGAAGTGTATCCATAAATCCATAATTCACCGTCATTGGCATTGCTATAGGCTATCTTTCCACCGGTGCCTGCATTTATTGTGGCAGGGGATTCTATTGCAAGAGAAAGCACAGTTAGTGTTTTTCCATTTAAGTTGAGAGTCCCATTTTTGATGATGAGCTTTTGGATTTGGATATTGCTATTTAGCGTGACAACGGAGTTATTATTAAATTCAAATTCATCCGAACTAGAAAATGAAGTGGGGTTGCTCCATGTGTCATAATCTTCCCAATTCGATAGATCGTCAAAATTGTTTGGATTGCCCTGTCCGGTCCAGTAATATCTGGTTGCGAATAAGGAATTATTGCTTGATAGAAAAAGACTCACAAGCATTAATTTAGTTAAGAGGTTGAATTTCATCAGTCAAGTATATCTTATTTTGTTTGTGAGTCAATGTTTCAAAGTGTATTATGTTATCTCAAGTTATGATTTTAACCCTTTTTGACGAAACTTTTGTATGAATGTTATGGAAACATATTATGCTTTAAAAGACCAACTCTTGACAAAAATATCCCCCTCAAGGGGTTAAATTTGCAGCATAAATGAACGCGTTTATTTCAAAACTTCAAGGTGATATCCAGGCACAACGTGCCCAACTTCTTCAGCATCCTGTTTATCAAAGCATCAATGACCTGAATGGGTTGATTGAGTTTTCGCAAAAACACGTTTTTGCCGTGTGGGATTTTATGAGTTTATTGAAGGCCTTGCAGCGTGATTTGACTTGCGTGGATCTTCCTTGGGTGCCGGTAGGAACGGCAGATACTCGCTATTTGATCAACGAAATTGTATTGGGTGAGGAATCAGATGTAGATGAAAATGGGGTGCGCATTTCTCATTTTGAATTGTACATCAAAGCCATGAATCAAATGGGTGCTAACTTTCAGCCCATATTTGAATTGATTGATTCGTTGAAATCGGAACATATTTTTTCTGCCATAGACAAGGCCAATTTGCATCCTAAAATTAAATCATTCTTACACTTCACCTTTGATGTTGCCTTAAATGCACCCACCCACGTTAAGGCAGCTGTTTTTACTTTTGGGCGTGAAGATTTGATTCCAGATATGTTCGTAGAAATTCTACAACAGATTTATAAAGATCACCCAGAAAAGGTTTCAACTTTTAAATATTACATCGAAAGACACATCGAAGTTGACGGAGATCACCACTCTCACTTGGCTCTTGAAATGGTATCTCAACTTTGTGGTGATGACCAATCAAAGTGGGAAGAAGCTTCGCGTTATTCGGTTGAATCTTTGAAGCAGCGCTCGTTGCTTTGGGATGCGATTATTGATAGATGATTTTTTCATTTTTTTCGTACATGTGATACAACTTTAGTATCGCAATTCCGAATAAAACGGAGCTCAAAATCATTACATTGTTCAAGATGCCTTCAACGCTGAAGGATATTTTTATCAGAATGGTTGAAATGACAAAGCCTGAATTTCTTATGATCACGTGAAACTTATCTGTGTAGAAGAAAGAGGTAATCAAGAGCAAGACATCAACAATAATTAGAACGGTGAAAAATTCATCGAAAAAGACGTTGTTGACATTGGCTAAAAGTTTTAAACTGCTGGTGTGCTGATTCATTTCCATTGCCCAAGTTAAGAAAGAATTTATCGCTAAAAAGAATAATACAGGTACCAACATAATCGCAATATATTTCTTCAAACGCAGAAAATTGAGCGTGTTTGTATCGGTTATACTTGGGTGATCATTGGAAGTAGAGGTTCGTTTTTCGGTTGTGTTGTAATAAACATAAATCATTGCAAAAAGTAGCAGAGAGGTGAAAGTATCAAAGGTGAATTGTAGATCATTGGCATTTTGGAACCAGTTAGGAACCAATTCTAGGTTGCCAATATCCTTAAAAATTCTCCTAATGACAATAAGCGTAATGATTTCATATTGTTTTCCAATATAGGATGAAGTTGACTGCGGAAGATAAAAAATGAGCAAATAAACTTCATAAATCAAAATGAACGAAAAGGGAGTATAAATAGCCGAAACAGGATTGTTTAGAAATTTTAAATCGGTGTTTATTAAACCTTGATGACTAAGAAAAATCAATACTAAGTGAATCAAATAACTTATGATGGCCACCCTTAAAATGATTTTCTCACCTTGATGCTTGGATTGGTTGGAAAGCAAATAATCAAAAGCCCATGTTTTCCAAGAACTTTTATTAAGTTTGATATTCATTGAATTGATATTCAGTTAATTATGGAAAGATACTACTTTTTTCCAATAAACAACAGAATTCAAATAATCATTATTGATAAATAATCTTGGTGCGTTCGTCGCCCTTGTTAATGTGAATCACATTTTCCTTTTCAGCAGCGGGTTCTAAATTCAATTCCCATTTTACCCCAACCATAATAGGGTGTGATATGGTGTATATGTTTTTTCCTGGATCTTGCCAATTGTCAGCAAAATAGTAACCCATTCTTTCGTATTTTGGTAACGATAAAAACTGTTGATAGGATGCCTCAAGCAGAAGATTAGGCATCAGATTATATTTCAATTGGATACTAAAAAAACTGCTCGTTGAGTATGTTTCATGATATGAATACCCCCACTGTGTGGTCCCATAATGCTTGCCATTTCTTTCATTGATGTTGCTGGCTTCAGATAACCATCCATGTCCATAGTTCCAGATTCCCGCACCTAGCGATAATTTCAAGTCTTTGGCAAGTTTTATATTCCCAGATACTCGTAAGAGGGCTTCTTTTATGTTGAAGTTGAGGTCAGCGGTGAACGCTTTCTTGGTGAAACTCGCCCCAATCATCATTCCATTCAAGTCCATCCAACTGTCTTCCGCCCTGAGAGTATTATTATCATCGGCCCTAAATTTCATCGTGTGAACATTATTCACTAAGCTCACTCCCAATCCGATTTTTGTTTCGGGGGATGTTTGGCCGTGAAGATATCCCAAAGAACTCATCAGCACCACAGTGAGAAAATGAACAATGTTAGTTTTTAACTTTAACCACATCGTAAATCAGATAATAAGTAGTTTTACCTTTGTATTTCTTTTGTTGCTCTCGAATATTGGTGATAGTCACGTTTCCAAATTTCTCTTTGGCTTCTAGCAACACATCAGCAATAACTATTGGAGAACCCACCTGTCTAGCGGTACGGGTTTCGATGTATTCCAATTGCAAGGTATCGTAAGCATGTCTGTTCTGAGCCTTGTCATCAATGGGTTTTAAATCGGAAACCAATGCTCTGCATGAGCTTGCCCCTATCATTAGTGCCAAGGATGCTACATAAAGAAATTTCATTTAGCGAAATTAAGGGATTCTCTTTTTGCTATGTGACAAATATCACAATTTTCATGAAGTTGATTCACTAATATGCGCGAAATAATTAAACATCTACCAATCAAAAAGTTATGAAAAATCAGTATCAAATTATTATTGTTGGAGGGGGTAATGCGGGGCTTTCAGTAGCTTCAAAGTTGCTCATGAAAGACAAAAACTTAGAAATTGCAGTCATAGACCCTGCAACAAAACATTATTATCAACCGGCATGGACTCTTGTAGGAAGTGGAGTATTTAACATTAAAAACACCGAAAGAAATCAAAAAGATGTAATTCCCAAAGGGGTTCAATGGATTCAAAAAGGGGTTTCTGAATTTCATCCCAGTGAAAATTCAGTTACACTGTCAGATGGTTCTAAAATAGGCTATCAATATTTAGTGGTTGCTGCGGGTATTCAGTTAAATTGGGGTGAAGTAAAAGGACTTAAAGAGAATTTGGGTAAGAACGGAGTCTGCTCCAATTATAGTTTTGATCATGCAAATTACACTTTTGAATGTATTAAAAATCTAAAGTCAGGTAAAGCTATTTTTCACAACCCACATACGCCAGTTAAATGCGGGGGCGCACCACATAAGATTATGTATATGGCTGGGGATTATTTTAGAAAAAATGGGACTCTAAATAATATCAATATCGAATATTGGAGTGGGGCAGGAAAACTGTTCGCAGTTCCGAAATACGAAAAGACATTATTAAAAGTGGTAGATCGTATTCATGCTAAACTTAATTTTATGGTTAAGTTGACAGAAATTGATGGTGAAAATAAAATAGCAAAGTTTGTGGGGTTTGGCGAGAATAATAAAGATCAAGAATTCACCGTGCCATTTGATATGATTCATGTAACACCACCTCAAAGTGCACCAGATTTTATCAAGAACAGTCCGTTGTCAAACGCTGCAGGCTGGGTGGATGTAGATAAGCATACTTTACAACATTCAAAGTTTGAAAATATATTTTCATTAGGTGACTCATCCGGATTACCAACATCTAAAACTGGAGCTGCTATCAGAAAACAAGCACCCGTATTGGTGGAAAATTTATATTCTTTGATACAGAATGAGAAAATGACTTCCACATACAACGGATATACTTCATGTCCTTTAGTAACGGGTTATGGTAAACTTGTTTTAGCTGAATTTGACTACGATGGTAACCCTCAAGAAACCTTTCCTATGGATCAAAGCAAAGAACGTTGGAGTATGTATATACTAAAAAGATATGTTTTGCCTTGGTTGTATTGGAGTAAGATATTGACGGGTAAGGCTTAATTTAACTGTTGGTCGATATTGGTCGGTGATCAGTGATCAGTGATCGGTGGTCGGTTGTCTCTAGGAAATTGACAACTGATCACCGAAAACCGGTTATTTTAAATTGACTTTTTTGCCAAGTAAAAATCCATCATTTCGTAGTCTGACTTTTCGCGTTCAAGCATGTCAGCTACAGTTCTTGGTGGAGGAACAATCACTTGGTCTCCAATTTGCCAATTTAGTGGCATCGCAACGCTATGCTTATCTGATGTTTGAAGAGCTACCAATGCACGTTTGATTTCTTCCATGTTACGTCCAACGTTTAAAGGATAGTACATGATTAAACGGATTTTCTTGCTTGGGTCAATGAAGAATACCGCGCGAACCGCCGCTGTTTCGCTTTCGCCTGGCTGAAGCATTCCGTATAATTTTGAAACGCTCATGTCAATGTCAGCAATGATAGGAAACTCAAACAAGATTCCGCTGTTCTTGTATACATTGTTCACCCATGCAACGTGTGCATGTATAGAATCGATGCTAAGTCCCACCAATTTGGTGTTATGCTCATTGAAGAAAGGGGTTTCAACCGCAAAACCAGACATTTCTGTAGTACAAACAGGAGTAAAATCAGCAGGATGAGAAAATAGGATGGTCCAACTACCTTCAATGTGTTCATGGAAGTTCATTTTTCCGGTAGTGGTGGTTGCGTCAAAATTGGGGGCTATGTCACCAATTCTTGGCATGGGGTAGATTGTAGTGTTTTCCATGATTCAAAGTTAAAACGATGAATTTTTGGAAAAGGTGACATTGGTCACTTTAATCAGCGGTCAGCGGACAGCGATCAGCCGAAAGCTGATTATCTAATTCGCCGCCATTCTGTTCAAATGGCCGAAGTGCGATTTTAGAGCATCGTAAAAAGTGCGGTGAGATTTGTATGGGAGATTGAATTCTTGGGCAGTCTGTTTTACAATTTTAGAGATTTTTTTATAGTGCACATGACAAACCGTAGGAAACAAATGATGTTCTATTTGATAATTGAGTCCCCCGAAAAACCAAGTTAAAAAAGCGCTATTCTCAGCGAAATTGGCCGTGGTTTTCATTTGATGAACGGCCCAGTTGTTTTCCATACTTCCATTATTGTCATCTGATGAAAAGAATTCCATGTCATCGCCAACATGAGCAGGCTGAGTGGCATAAGCCAAAATGATTCCGCTAATAAAATGGTGTATAAAATATCCGGCTATGGTATATCCAACAGAAAAAGGAGAGAAATAGATGGGCAAAAAAAGAGTTACAGGCCAATAAAGAGTTTTTAATACAATAATTTCAGTGAGGGCTCGGCGATCGGTTCGGCCGTATTTGGAATAGAGATTTTGACCTTTATACCGATTGTATTGCTCAAAATCTTTGCTCAGAATCCAAATAAACGGATAAATCATATATAAAACTGTAGAATAGAAAGCCTGAAATTTATGAAGGAAAAAATAGGGGTGCTTGGGTGAAAATCTGATAATGGTTTTTCTGATATCTTCATCGTGTCCTACTATATTGGTATAGGTGTGGTGGAATACATTGTGCTGAATTTTCCAATTTACGTGGTAAGCACCAACTAAATTAAGGAGGCCTCCCATGAATTCATTGACTTTGGGATTTCTTGAGTATGCTCCGTGGTTTGCATCATGCATGATGGTTAATCCAATCCCTACCATCCCTAAACCCATTAATGCCCATAAAATAAATTGTTCCGTTAGAGTGTGGATTGGCCCAATAATTAGCCAAGTTAAAGGAATTAAATACAGTAAAACAATGACGACTGTTTTTGAGTACATTGCTCCATTGGCAAATTTGCTTATTTGATTTTCAGTAAAGTATTCATTAACTCTGCGGGTAAGCGTGGTAAAGAATTCTGGGTTATCTGTTTTATTGAACGATATCTTTGAATAATCCATGTTATAATTTGTTCAATTTTACATGAAATATTTCATCAAAAAATTCGTTAAGTCCTAGAATGTCTTAGTTTTGCATTGAATTTATAACGGAAATGAAAAAGTTGTTAAGTATTATTTTGGTAGTCGTTGGTGTGTTTATGTTTGTAGGCGCTTGTAAATCAACACACAGAGCAGACTTTAATCCTGTAAAACGAAAGTCAATCAAAGCTTGTCCTTCTTTTTGAGGACTAAAATATTGTGTAGTAGATTGTGTAGTTTTTGGGGTTGTTTTAGGGTTGATTAAAACCTCAAAAACGTTCCTAACGGAAGTTTCTTCTTGAATTTATCAGTTAAATAAAGTTCTCCGAGTTCAATTTTGGAACTTTTTAGTTGGGATTTGAAATGTTGGTAGACCAAATTTTCGGTGATTAACGCTGAAAATCCTAGAGAATATAAGTTTATAACGAAGAATCCTTGTGGGGCTAGAATTTCTGAGCACATATGGAGCAGTTCGTTGATTTGCTTTTCAAGCACCCATTTTTCTCCTTGAGGTCCACGTCCGTAGGCGGGAGGATCTAAAATAATGCCGTCGTATTTTTTGCCTCGTTTCACTTCTCGTTGAACAAATTTAAAAGCATCTTCAATGACCCAACGAATGCCGTCTAGGTTAGAGGATTCCATATTTTCTCGACTCCAAGTGACTACTTGCTTTACGCTGTCTACATGGGTAATATCAGCGCCGGCTTGACATGCGGCGAGCGATGCACCGCCGGTGTAAGCAAAAAGATTCAGTACTTTAGGTTGATGTTTGAAGCTTTTGCATTTAGTTGCAATAAAGTCCCAATTGCTGGCCTGTTCTGGAAAAATTCCCACGTGTTTGAATGAGGTCAGGGCCAGTCGCATGTTGAAGTTGAGTTGTCCCTTATTATAGTTGACCATCCAACGATCGGGCATACCTTTTTTGATGGTCCAGTTTCCGGCGTCGGCATCTATTTTTTCTCCGGCCTTTCTGAAGAATTCGGCGTGAGAAAGGCTCCTCCATTGTTCTTCGGGAAGGCTTTTACTCCAAACGGCTTGAGGTTCAGGTCTTCTGAGCACCCACTTGCCGAAGCGTTCTAATTTTTCGAAATTTCCGCTGTCAATGAGTTCGTATTCGGGTAGCGTATCTGGAGTAACGGTTAAAAGCACATGGCAAAGATAAATTTTATATGTAAGTAAACCTTTGTAGGTTTGCTGCGTCTATGAATTATATGAAAGTAAAAATATTTTTTTTGCCCTTTATAGTATTTTCAGCAGCAAAGATAGGCGCTCAATCTGCACCCAATTGGAGCGAACATGTAGCTCCCATCATTTATAAAAGTTGTACTCCTTGTCATTCTAGTGGCGGTATTGCTCCATTTGCCTTGAGCAATTATCAAGAGGTAAAGTATTTGGGAGATGCGGTGGTTTCAGCAACACAGGCTAAGCGAATGCCTCCCTATCCCGCGAGCCTAGAAAAGAATAGATACGCTCATGAAAATGTTCTGTCTGCTTATGAAATTGACGTAATCAAGCGGTGGAACGAGAATAAACATCCCCAGGGAGACACCACAAAAGAACCAAAAAAACCCGTATTGAATTCAAGCAGTGACCTGCTTCGCGTGGATGTAAGCTATAAAATGACACCCTACTTGGTGAAGACCAACAGCGATGTTTACAGATGTTTCGCGATTCCTAGCAATTTATTTTCCGATAAAATGATCAAAGGGATGGAAGTGATTCCTGGCAACAGAAAAGTAGTGCATCATGTTTTGGTTTTTCAAGATACCTCACAAAAGCCCTTACAATTAGACAATGCAGATCCAGAACCCGGCTATAAGGCCTTCGGAAGCACGGGCAGTGCGAGTTCTACTTTGTTAGGGATGTACGTTCCAGGTCAGTCACCGTTTTTGTATCCATCAAATTTTGCTGCACGAATTAAAAAGAACAGTGTAATTGTACTCCAAATACACTATCCCCCGGGTATCAACGAAATTTGGGATTCAACCAAGCTCAATTTGATGCTCGAAGATCCCTCAAATCAAAGAGAAGTTTTTGTGCAATCACCATTGAATTATCAAAGTCCTTCTCTCGTAAACGGTCCATTATACATCGAAGCCAACGCCATAAAAACATTTTACAATCGATTTGTTATGCCTGCGAAAATCAGCTTTTTGGCCGTAGCACCTCATATGCATTTACTGGGTGATACCATAAAATCAGCACTCATAAATGGAAAAGATACAACCCCTATAGTCGATATTCCAAAATGGGATTTCCATTGGCAAATGGCCTATCAATTTCGGAAGCCTATTGTCGCTGATAAAGGGTCAGTTCTCTGGGGGAAGGCAACCTATGACAATACCTATGCTAATCCAAACAACCCGAATGTTCCTCCGCGAGATGTTTCGGCTGGCGAAGGCACTGCAGATGAAATGTTCTTGATTTATTTCTGGTACACCCTCTATAAGTCGGGTGATGAGAATTTGGAATTGGATACCACGCCGCTGAAGATGTTGGATGTGTCTCATGTAAATCAAAGTAATATTCTTGCTTACCCGAATCCGGCGAACAGCCAAATCAACGTAATCAATGCACTTCATGGATCAAAGATTCGCGTCTATAATTCTTTAGGAAAACTGATCTTTGAAACCTCGGTGAATGGCGCCACAACATCTATCAATGTCCATAATTGGCCCGATGGAATGTATATCATCCAAAATTCAAGCTTGAACGGAGATTCGATTATTCGATTTTTGAAGAATTAGTTTTAAGGATTTTCCGTAATTCTTTTTTTGAGATTTGCGAAAAATGCAAAATTTGTTTGACTAAGACTTGTTAGTTTCGTTCTATGCAAAAAAGTGCTTTGGTATTACGGATTTTCACTTTGGTTTTTTCTTTTATTTCTGGGGGACATTTATTCGGGCAAGGAATTATGGGAGAGGGTAGCTCTTCGTCAGCGCTCAATATTCCCAATCGGCCTTTACCTCCATTAGATAAAACAGACTTAGGTGAAATTTCCTATTTCGATATCACTCAAGAATTGCTGGACTCTCTGCGAAGCAGATACAGACTTCAAAAAACACCTTATTATAAGGTGAAAATGTCAATTGGGAATTTTTCAGAATCAGGGGTATTAAGACAGCAGGTTTATTTAAGATTTGGTTCAGTTAAAGCAAATGACGAGGTCTTTCGTATGAAACGGAATTTAGTCAAAGGTAAGCTCATTGCAGTAGATTCACACGGAGTCTACCTCTATCAGAAGTCAGCAAAAAAAATGGGATTTGTACCATATACTGATATTTGGTATATCCGAAGAGGAAATACAAGTTCAGATAAAATAGTTCGAGATGCAAGCGCAATCATTGGTACTACAACTCTTATTGGAATGGGAGCTGGAATTGCAGAAGGGGAAATAGATTACGTACCACTCGGGGTTATTATTGGTGGGCTATTTGGTGCTTTCCTTTCCCCTATTGTCATAGTACCAGATTTGATTTATCACGAACTTCAAAACACTTCAAAGCGCATAAAATTCCGTATTAATTACCGCAGTGATAAGATGACCGATTACATTGCGATGGTAGAAAAAGACCGTTATCGCTATGGTAAGCGCATCATGTACCATGAGTTTCCAGGTTCTAGCAATCCCAGAATTAATCAGGATGAACCAGTGATCAGCGATCAGCCGTCAGCGGTAAGCCAGGATGCGGCTATCAGCGATCAGCCGTCAGCTAACAGCCAAGAGCCAATGGCCAAAGACCAAGATCCAATAGCCAAAGACCAAGATCCAATAGCCAAAGACCAAGATCCAATAGCCAAAGACCAACAAACAATAGTCTTACCATCTTTTAAATCAGGTAAGTACATTTCGGCTGCTTGGATGGTTCAAGGGTTTGAGTCAAAGTTTGTTAATGTGCAACGCATGTTGAAGACGTTTCCAGATTTGAGAAACAGTCAATTAACAGATTCAGATAAAGCACTTTTTAAGAATTCCGATGAAGTAAAATATGCAGCAATGCTTATTTGCACTCCTTTGGGATTTGATTTTAGTAAAGCGGTAGAACTCGATGAGAGTCAAGCGAATGATTTATCTCAGTTACTGCCTTATTTTAATGTGCAGATAGTAAACGGACAAACTGTTATCAAGTCAAGCGCATTGACGAGAATTGACGAAGTGAACCTAGAGTTTCTCTACAAATTAATGCAATAAAATCTCACCTCAACGAGTGAATACATGAGTCTGAGCAGCTCCTAAATGATGTGGTTGATCATACAAACTGAATTCAATGGGCGATTCACCAAGATTGCTGATGCAAATTTGTTTTTCAGAAACCTCAATGTTCACAGGTTGATTGTGGTATAGGATTTTGAAAGCGTATTTCTTCCATTCCTTGGGTAGGTTAGGAGAAAGTTGAAGGTGTTGATTCTTGATTCTCAATCCCCCGAAACCCTGAACAATGCTCAAATAACTACCTGCCATAGAGGTGATGTGTAGACCGTCTTCGGTGTCGTTGTTGTAGTTGTCAAGATCTAAACGAGCGGTGCGTAGGTACATCTCATACGCTTTGTCAAACTCGCCAATTTTTGCTGCCAGAATGCTATGAACACAGGGACTTAACGAACTTTCATGAACGGTGAAGGGTTCGTAGAAGAGGAAGTTTCGTTTGTGAGCTTCTATGTCAAAGTCGTCTTCGAAGAAATATAGTCCTTGAAGAACGTCTGCTTGTTTGATGTAGACGCTTCTGAGAATGCGATCCCAGCTCCATTTTTGGTTTAGGGGTCTATCAACAGCGGGAAGGTCATTTACGGGAATGAGTTCTTTGTCTAAGAAGCCGTCGTGTTGAACGTAAACTTGTTCTTGCTCATCGAAGGGAAGGTACATATATTGCATGATGTGTTCCCATTTTTGAAGTTCGGATGCTGCATCAAAGGAGGTCTTTCGTCCAATTTCTGCGAATATTTGAGGGAATTTGGATTGCAAGAATTCAGTAGCTTCTTTGGTGTATTTTAGGCACCACATGGCTATGTAACTCGTATACCAGTTGTTGTTTACGTTGTTTTCGTATTCGTTGGGACCGGTAACACCGTGCATTTCGTAACGTTGTTTACGGTTGTTCCAATGAACGCGTTGAGCCCAGAAACGACTGATGCCCAAGAGGACTTCAAGTCCGCCTTCGGCAAGATAGGTGCGGTCTCCAGTGTGCTCAATGTAGTTGTAAATGGCGTATGCAATGGCACCATTTCGGTGAATTTCTTCGAAGGTAATTTCCCATTCGTTGTGACACTCTTCACCGTTCATGGTAACCATGGGGTACAAAGCGGCCCCTTTGTTAAAGCCGAGTTTAGCGGCATTTTCAATGGCCTTATCTAGTTGTTTATATCGGTAAACCAGAAGTTGTTTTGATATGCTAGAATGGCTTGAAACGAGGTAGAAGGGCAGGCAGTATGCTTCTGTGTCCCAATAGGTGCTTCCGCCGTATTTTTCTCCGGTGAAGCCTTTTGGGCCAATGTTCAATCTTGGGTCATCGCCGCAGTACGTTTGGTTCAGGTGATAGATGTTGAATCGAACTGCTTGTTGTGCAGCATCATCACCTTCCACGACTACATCGTGGTTGTTCCACTTTTCGTTCCACGCTTTTGAGCTCATTTCGAGGTGAGATTCAAATGTGGAGGAAGCCATTTTCTTCACGGCATTTTTTGCATGAATTAAGACTGCATCGTTCGGATGGTTGAAGTTGCTGGCTGAGATGACGTGTTTTACGAACACGAATTCATGTCCCCCGGAAAGAGAAAAAGAATAAGTGCTTTCAGCATATTTCGATTTTACCGAGTGCTGTGGTTCAGGCGAAAAAGCTTCGCCGTCAAGGAAAAACTGAGCCACACAAGAAGTTGCCAAAAGCCAATCGAGCTTTTTTGTGCGCACCAATAAGTGGAGCTCGTTGGAGGTGCTTTCTTGGCTCTCTTCGAGCCAGAATTGTTCGTCGTAATTGCTGTCTTTGTTGGATATATCTCCGTCAAGATAGTTTGTTAAGGAAACCTCGCAATTCTGGTTGGTCTTAACGCGGTAACGGAGCGCGGAATATTCTTTGTTGATGAGGCTGTAAAAACGGGTTGATTCAATGGTGACCTCGATGCCGTTGTTTAAGGTAATGGTGCTCCGGCGGTTCAATACGCCGTTGAACATATCTAGTTCTCGATAGAACTGATGGATGGTTGCATTGTTTAAATCAACTAATTCATGGTTGATTTTCAATACAATACCGCTCCAGTAAGTGCTGTTAATGACCTTAGCGAAGTATTCTGGATATCCGTTTTTCCACCAACCAACGCGGGTTTTATCTGGGTAGTAAACTCCACCTACATAAGTGCCTTGCAGGGTATGTCCGCTGTATGATTCTTCTAAGTTGGCTCGCTGTCCCATCATGCCATTTCCAATGGCAAAAACGCTTTCAGCGACTTCGTTGTATTGAGGGTCAAAACCTTCTTCAATGACCTTCCAAGGGTGAACTTTGAAATAGGATTTCATGGAAATAATGTGTGTGTTTAATTCAAATAGGTTTGAAAATCGTAATTGCCGAGATTGGAAACGTATTCATCGGCAAGGGGCAAATCTTGGGGAATACCAACCCCAACAGTGTACATGTTGGCTGCTTTTGCAGCTTGAATTCCCGAAAGGCTGTCTTCGAAAACGATGCAATTTTCAGAAGCAACGTTCAACAGTTCAGCAGCTTTCAAAAAGGTTTCGGGATGAGGTTTCCCGTTGGTGACGGTTGAGGCGTCTACAATGCCTTTAAAAGCATCTACCAATCCAACTTTTGAGAGCACTAAACGGGCGTTCTTACTGGCAGAACCAAGAGCAAGGGGAATGTTGTATCTCACAGCGCGTTCAAAAAAGTCTCGCACTCCAGGGAGTAGATCTTTGGAGTTCATGGATTCAACGAGTTCGAGGTACCAACCGTTTTTACGGTCAAGGTCTCTATTGAATTGCTCTGGATTGAGCACTCGACCGGCCCAATCCAAAATCAGTTTCAGTGAGTCAGCGCGTGAAACGCCTTTGAGCTGTTCATTATGTTCATGAGTGAGAAGAAGGTCGTATTCAGCGGCTAACCTTTTCCACGCTTTGTAATGGAATTCAGCGGTATCGCAAATTACGCCGTCTAGGTCAAGGATGATCCCTTGTTTCATGCGTGAACACCCAACTTTTTCAAATGGTAATCTACCAAATTAACTACGGGTTCGCTAGTAATCACACCAATGTTTAAGCGGTGAATTTTGCAAGCTTCGCGGAGTAAATCTTGAAAATGGAAGGCTACTGATCCTACAAAATGCACGGGAACGTCTTTGTGGTTCTCGTATTTCCAAATGTGAATGTTGATGAATTTGCTGAAGCCGTTGTAAATGAAATCACGCACCCATTTACTGTCGCGATTATCGCTTAAAAAGCGCATAAAAGACGCCAAATAAACATTGGGATTGGGTTTGTTGTAGACTGCTTCGAAAATGGATTCCTTACTTAATTGGTAACGATCAATAAGTCCTTGGTGGATTTTTTCAGGAAGTTCATGATACAGGAACATTCTGAGAAGTTCTTTACCGTAGAAAGTTCCTCCGGCTTCGTCACCTAAGACATAACCTAATGCAGGTACTTCTTCGTAGATGTCTTGTCCATCGAAATAGCAAGAGTTGGAACCCGTACCCATGATGCAGGCAATACCGGGTTCATCTCCACAAGTGGCGAAAACGGCTCCGGTGAGGTCATGGTCAACGGTAATTTCAGCTTGAGTGAATACGCGTTTTAGGGCTTCTTCTACAACTGCATTTCTGGAGGGGTGGCTAGCGCCGGCACCATAAAAATACACGTGCTGCACTTGTGGTGCTAAAGCAGAGAGTTCGGTATTTTTTCTTATCTCACTTTCAATAAGGTCAGTGGGGTGAAAAAATGGGTTAAAACCCATGGTATGGTAGGTTGATCTTTTCTCCGAACCATCGGTGAAAACCCAATCACATTTGGTGCTTCCGCTATCTGCTACGAGTAACATAATTATTGTGTTAAATACAATTATAGGTAAATTTTGTCACGCAATTTAGTAATTTATTGATTAGTGTCAAAAAAACACTTATTAAAATAAGGTATGTATTTTTCGAATCCGTTAAACACATTTGTGAATGGAAAGATTCATCCGTAAAAAAATAAATATCTTTGCTCTGAATTTATGAGCTTGAACCCGTCAATCAACCCCCACGTTTCTACTGACTGTGTCATCTTTGGTTTTAGTCAAGAGACGCTCAGGTTGTTGTTAATACGAAGAAGCATTCCCAATAGGCTTACAGACGTCAACGACATACATTATGCCTTGCCGGGAGATTTGGTTCGTGACGATGAAGATTTAGACAAGGCTGCAAATAGAGTCTTATCGGAGCTTACAGGACTAAAAGGTATCTATCTAGAGCAATTTCATTCATTTGGTGATCCGTTGCGTGTAACAAAACCAAAAGATAGAGCTTGGTTGGAAAGTGTAAGACAGGATCCGGATGCTCGAGTTATCACCGTTGCCTATATGGCCTTAATTGATGCTAATAAGGCAGTATTACAGCCCGGTTCATTTTCAAAAGAGGCCGTTTGGCTGCCCATTTCGGAAGTGCCAGAATTGGCTTTTGACCACAATGAAATTTTCGAGAATGCCCTAAAAGCATTAAAGGAAAAGGTTCAAATTCAACCCATTGGATTTGAATTGTTGCCAGAAAAGTTTACCATGAGTCAATTGCAATCTCTGTATGAAACTATTTTGGAGAGAGATCTTGATAAGCGCAATTTTAGACGAAAAATGTTGAACAGTGGTGTGTTGATACCACTTTCAGAGAAACAATTGGGAGTGAGTAATAAGCCAGCCCGTTTCTATTCATTCAACCGCGATTTATTTGAAAATTCGGATAGTAGATATTTAAATCTTCGAATGGATGGTAGTTTTTCACTCTTCGGTTGATTTTTGTACCTTTGCAACTCATTTTTGATTATTCATGCTAACAGTATCCAATATTTCCCTCAGATTTGGGAAACGCGTTCTTTTTGAGGATGTTAATTTAAAGTTCACCCGTGGAAATTGCTATGGTATCATTGGTGCCAACGGGGCCGGTAAGTCTACATTTTTAAAGATTTTGTCAGGGGAAATTGAGCCAAATACTGGTTCTATTGATCTTGAACCTGGAAAGAGAATGACGGTGTTGAAGCAGAACCACTTTGAATTTGATGAATTCCCTGTTTTAGAAACCGTTATGCGTGGTCACCAAGTTCTTTGGAACATCATGCAAGAAAAAGATGCCCTATATGCAAAAGAAGATTTTTCTGAGGAAGATGGCATTAGAGCCTCTGAATTGGAAGGTGAATTTGCAGAAATGGATGGTTGGAATGCCGAAAGCGATGCGGCAACCCTTTTAAGTAACTTAGGAATTACTGAAGACACTCACTACAGATTGGTAAAAGAGCTCAACGGTAACCAAAAGGTGAGGGTGTTGATCGCTCAAGCCCTTTTTGGAAATCCTGATGTACTTCTAATGGACGAGCCTACCAACGACCTTGACGTTGAAACCATTCGTTGGCTAGAAGACTTCCTTGCTGAATTTGAAAACACGGTATTGGTTGTCAGTCACGACCGACATTTCCTGGACAACGTTTGTACACACGTTTGTGATATTGATTACAGCAGAATCAAAATCTTTTCAGGTAGTTACACGTTTTGGTATCAAAGTTCTCAGTTGGCTTTGCGTCAGCGCTCTGACCAAAACAAGAAGGCCGAAGAGAAGAAGAAAGAATTGCAAGACTTCATTGCGCGCTTTAGTGCCAACGTGGCAAAGAGCAGACAGGCAACTGCGCGTAAGAAGATGTTGGATAAGTTAGATATTGAAGAAATTCAACCTTCTACCAGAAAGTATCCTGGTATCTTCTTTAAACAAAACAGAGAAGTTGGAGATCAGATTTTGTCCGTTGAAAATCTGTCATTCAAAGCAGAGAATGGTCAATTCCTATACAAAGACCTCAATTTTACTGTACATAAGGGTGATAAAATTGCCTTTATTTCTCGTAATACCCTGGCTTTGAACACCCTGTTTAAATCTCTGTGGGGCGATGCAAAAAATGCAACCGGTGAGTTAAACTGGGGTGTGACGGTAACCATGAGTTATCTTCCCAATGAAAACAGTGAATACTTTACTGAAAAAATTAATTTGGTTGATTGGTTGAGACAGTATTCTGTAGAAAAAGATGAAACATACATTCGCGGCTTCTTAGGAAGGATGCTCTTCAGCGGAGAAGAGACTCAAAAGATGTGTACTGTTTTATCAGGAGGTGAAAAAGTGCGTTGTATGCTCAGTAAAATGATGCTTGAGTGTCCAAATGTTGCTCTGTTTGATGAGCCTACCAACCACTTGGATTTGGAAAGTATTCAAGCGTTGAACAACGGTATGAAAGACTTTGCTGGGGTAATTTTATTCCATTCACATGACCAAGAGGTAATGTCGTCTATTGCCAATAGAATCATTGAAATAGGCCCTAACGGAATGATTGATAAATATATGAATTACGAAGAGTATGCCGAAGATGCATCTGTTAAGGCACGAAGACTTGAAATTTATGCTTAAAATTGAAAATAAAATGAAACCTAATTATACATTTTTTGCTTTGTCAGCGGTGTTGGCATTAGCAAGTTGCGGAGGTGATATTGACGCAAGCAAAAACCCTTCTACGTCATTAGATTCTTTCAGTTACTCAGTGGGAGTTGATTTGGCGAAGAATTTTAAAAATCAAGCCATCACTGAAATCGATTTTGGATCTTTGGTTAGAGGTATTCAAGACGGACTAGCAAAAGATAGCGGATTTGTTATTTCTGAAGAAAAACTTCAAGATGTACAACGCAGTTATGTGACTTCCATTCAAGCAAAAAGAATGAAAGAGATTCAACAGGAGACCAAAGATATTTTGACGGCTTTTGGAAAAGAACCTGGAGTATCTCAATTGCCAAGCAAAGGATATTACAAGCAAATAAAAGCTGGAAATGGCCCATCACCACAATCATACGATACCATTGAGTGCAGATTTATTGCTAGAGACGGAAAAGGTAAAGTTTTATTTGAAAACACCAAAGAACCAGTTCCTTTCCGTGGTGTAGTGACTTCGTTGAATTTGCTTCCTTTGGAAGAAGCTTTGATGAAGACTGCAGCCGGTGGTAAATTTCAAGTAAAATTGTCGAATGAATTGAATCCAGTGATGGCTCGTTCTTCTCGCTCATTTGATGCCATGTATGGCATCACCGATTTTGAGTTGGAGTTGTTGAGTGTGAAAGCTGGTTTGCCACCTGCTCCAGGAGCAACAGCTCAAGGCCCTGCTCAAGCAAACGGCCCGCAATAATTTGCCATTGAATTCAATGCGTTGAAATGCATTGAAAATGGCACGATTTTTTCTTGTTAATTAACACTAACTTTGTTAATGTCAATGAAAAAATTGCAAAAAATAGCCTCTTCAATTGCAGTTTTTTGCACTTTTTGCCAATTATTTTTAACTATAAATACTTCGAAAGCCCAGTGTAATGCTGGGTTTTCTTATGATACGCTCCTTTGCACGGGAAAAAATATCTCATTTTCAGCCAATTCCTCGGCTAGCGGACTTAAATATCAATGGGAGTTTGGCGACCCAGCATCAGGCGCACTGAATACCGATACTCTAAAAAATACGAAGCATTCTTTCAGTAAACGAGGAACCTATCTGGTTACTCTCATTGTGACCAATTCTTCGGGTTGTCGCGATTCTGTTTCAAAAACAATCACGGTTTATAAAAATCCAGTTGCTCAGTTCAGTTATTCGAATGCATGTGCTGGATTAAAAACATCCTTCGAAAATAAAAGTACGGGCGATTCCATTGATAAAATCAAGTCGTATTTCTGGAATTTTGAGTCAGGCAGTACGAGCGGTGATTCTTCGCCGAGCTATAGTTTCAGTTCTACAGGGTCTAAAACGGTAAAATTGAGGATTGAATCTAAGTCGGGCTGCAAAGATTCTTTATCGGTGGTTATTCAAGTTTTTGATAAGCCATCTGCTACGCTTGCGGGTAAGAAAGTATGTCAAAACAGTACGTTTGCCTTTTCTGCCGATGCTAAAACGGGAGTAAGTGCCTATACTTGGAATTTTGGTGATAGTTCCAATTATACCCAGCAAAATGTAAATCACGTATATCAGAAATTGGGTTGGATGAAACCGTCGCTTACGGTAACATACTCTTCCACGAAATGTATAATTCTCCTCGATTCAATTAAGGTCAATCCGTTGCCCAATGCCAATTTTGACATCGTAAATGATACCCAATGCTTCAATGGCAATGAAGTTTGTGTGAAACTCAAACACGACCTGAGCATCACAAAACGTAACATCATTTTCGACGATGGTTTTAACGATGATTTTTCGTCCATCAAAGATTCAATCATTTGCCATAAATACATTGATAAGGATGGTGGGACGTATAGCATAACTGTGGAACTGACCGATTCTAATTCGTGTTCTAGGACGGTGAAAAAAGATTCAGTGGTGGTCATCTATCCGCAATTAAAAGCTTCTTTTTCTCATCCATCTTCTGTTGGATGTTTTGGATTGGGAGTGAAATTCCTAAATACGTCCAACAGAGATTCCGCTGCAGTAAAAACCACCACTTGGATTTGGGGAGATTCTTCGAGCAGCAACAAACCCCATTATAAACCGAGCCACGGATTTAAAAAAGACGGAATTTTCTATGTGAAGTTGGCCTTGACGGATACCTTTGGGTGTACCGATACGTTTACTTCGCCCAATAAAATTCAAAATACTTCATACGTTGTTGATGCTAAATTGGATTCTATTTCAAGTCAATGTGCTCGAAATAATGCTACTTTTTTTTATCAGACGCCCATTTCAGGGGCATCTATAGTTTGGCAAATTCCTTATCAATCTAACAGCTTCCAATTTTCTTACAATTACCGCACACCGGGTATTTACAAGCCGCGGGTGACCATCAGTAAAAATGGGTGTGATAGCACGTTGATGCTTGATTCTATATTGATTAGAGGACCTGTGGCACGCATGAATGTGGTGAATCAATTTCAGTGTCAGGTAAAAGATACTGTCTACTTTACCAATGCATCGAGTGCTTTTTACAACGGATATTTACAGTCTTATTGGGATGCCGGCGATCAATGGGCACCCAATTGTGTGATCAATCGAAAGGCCGGTCAAAACGTAGGAAAAAACTGTAATTTTTCAAGAGATTCTCTCTCCTTTAAGCACAGGTATAAAGACGGAAAAGAAGGTTGCTATAACGCACGGTTGATAGTTAAAGATACCGTACATGGTTGCTCCGATACCGCTTATGAACCATTGCCGTTAATGGCTCCCAAAGCCGCGGGTACCTTTACACCTAGCGATACCAATGCTTGTCCAGGTCCTGAGTTTTATAAAACGATTACCTTCGATTTGAATAAATCGGAACCTGTATGCAAGAAGCTCAATTGGTGGGTGATGTGGGATTCACTGCAGGCCAGGAATACTTCTAATTTTGACAGCAATTGGATACAAAATAGCATCAGTTACAACTATAAGGTGGGTGTGCCTGTAGGAGACTCAAACGGTTATGTGAGTATTGGTTTGGTCATTGAGAATGGTTCTGATACCGCGGGTAATGTTTGTAGAGATACAGCCTGGTATCACAAGGCCATAAAAGTGACCAAGTTGGATGCGAAATTCAATACTCAATTTGAAGATTCATTGCATTTCTGTCCTGGTGATTCCATCTGGTTCAGGGTGAAAGACACGGCACAATCAGCAGGTATAAAGTTTACTTGGGATTTTGGGGATTCTAGAACGCTTACCACTACCAAAGTGGATACAGTGAGACATGCCTACCAGAAGTCAGGTTCGTATTGGGTTCGATTAACGGCGGTTCACCCTAATGGTTGCACCATCTACGAGGAACGGTATATTTCTATTGGGTTTAAACCCGAACTCTTTGTTCATAAGACCTTGATCTGCGCCAAAGTAGATAGTTTTAGGTTGACAGAGAACACCAAATACTACCATTTGGAACAAAATTCTGCAGGCATTTTCAGCAATCCACAGCGTTATCAAGCAGGAAAAGAACAGATCAAGTACGATCTAGGCGATGGTTCTGGCTATCAATATTTGGGTAAGAATCCGGTATTTTCATATAACAAACCCGGCGTATATACCATTTCTATGGCAGTAAAAGACAGTATGGGTTGCAGGGATACGCTGAAAAATCACCTAATTCTTAATGTTTCAGGTATTTATGCGGGCTTCAATTTGCCGTCTGATACGGTTTTATGTCCTCAAACCCTAAAAATAAACTCTACAGCCAAAGTGGCTGATACTTCGGGGGCTTCACTTTCGGGGGATGTTATCACGGGCTGGGAATACACGTTTGGAGGCACTTATCCCAAGAGTTTGTTCGAAAATCCGAACAGGTATTTTGCCACCGGCGATTATCCCATCGTTCAAATAGTGAGGAACAACAGAGGTTGTACAGATACCGCTAGAAAACTCATGGTGGTTGTGGGGCCGGAGCCCAAGTTTAATTTTCTTTCGGATTCAGTAGGTTGCGAACCATTGAAGGTCAAATTTGACAACCTTAGTCGAAATGCAGATGAGTATATTTGGCGTTTTAATGACAAGAATAACAATGTATTAACCACACAGAGCGACAGTAATGTAACGCTCAGTTTTCAAGGCTATGGGTTTTATTATCCGCAGTTGGTAGCAAGAGGAACGTTCAAAATCAACGGAAACACCAAAGTTTGTGAAGCCATTTATCCAGATACTTCAAAGTTGTTGAGACGTACCGTTGAAGTATGGGAAAAACCAAGAGCCAATATGTTTTGGGTCACCAATTGCAAGAATTACACCACTCAATTTTATGATATTACTTCGTTGAATACGGGTTATGTGGCTGAGAGTATGTGGTTGTTTGGTGATACCTCTCTGGGAAGCGATAAGCTACATCCCTTTAAATCTTGGGGCGATACGGGTACGTATGCTGTGAGACATATTGTTATTTCAAACAAGGGCTGTGTAGACACGGTTGACCGAACAGTGAAGGTGTCTCCACCGCCCGTGGCTTATTTTAGTTTTACGTCTAGTTGCATTGGAGAATCTACTCAGTTTTACGATTCTACCGAAGCGTTTAATGATTATATAGATTACAGAAATTGGACTTTTGGAGATGGAAGTAGGAGCGGAGCATTGAATCCATTGAAAACTTATGCGAATGATCAAAATTATACGGTGAATTTAGTGGTTCGAAATTCGGCGGGGTGTTTTGATACGGCCACGCGAGATGTGTTGATTTATTCCAGACCAGTTCCAAATTTTAGCGCTAGTAGTGTGTGTTTTGGGGACTCCACAAGATTTTTAAATAGCAGTACATCCAAACAGACCATAGACAGTATTTTATGGAGTTATGATGACTCTTCTTATTTCGGGGGATGGCAGCAAAAACACAAGTATAAATACCCAGACAACTTCAGAGTCAAGCTCAAGTTAAGGACCATTCATGGTTGTAAAGACAGTGTATCACGATGGGCTTTTGTTTACCATATACCTCAGGCAAAAATTCAATTCACGGCAGATTCTGTTCAGTGTTTTACTCAGCATGTTTTGAAAGCTGTTGATATATCTAGTGTAAAAGTAGGTTCCACAACCTCGAGATGGCAATTGGGTAATGTAAATCCTTTTGTCAACTATACTACAACAAACATTTCGCACCGGTTTAATGACACCGGAACTTATGCAATGCGCTTAATTTCGGTTTCGAATTATGGGTGTAGAGATACGGTATTTAGTAAATTTAAGATTTTACCGTCGGTGGTGCCCAATTTTAGTATTAACCAAGATTGGCAATGTTTTAGAGGTAATGAGTTTACATTCAGTGATTTATCGTCCCTCAAAAAAGGAAGTTTCACCGCGCAATGGACCTACAGCGATGGCACTCGAAGCAATGTAATTAATTCAAGTGGAAGTGTTAAGTATTCCTTTAAAGATACAGGTTATCAGTGGGCTATGCTGCGAACTCTAACTGATCAAGGATGCTCTGATACGCTGTTTAAATCGGTGCGATTGCTTCCCATGCCTAAAGCGAATTTTAATATTAATGATTCAATTCAATGTATTAAAAATCAATACTTTGAATTTGCAAATACATCGTCGATTTTCTGGGGCAATCTGTCGTATTTTTGGAGCCTAGGTAACAGTGTTCAATCTACTTTGACTTCGCCAACGGCCAATTATCCCGATACGGGATACTGGAATATTCGGTTGATTGCTACTTCCGCGTTTCAATGTAAAGATACCGTTCACAAGCGCGTGAACGTGGTGGATATGCCCGTTCCGAAGTTCAGCATCAACGACAGTAGCCAATGTTGGAAACAGAATCAGTTTAAATTCACCAATAACAGCACCGATTCTAGAGGCGGAATCAAAGCGTATTGGAGTTTTGGCGATGGAACTGGAGATTCAGGTTCTTCCGTGAATCATGTCTATGCTAATTATGGAAATCGCTCGGTTCGACTGATTGCCCAAACCATACACGGCTGTCGAGATTCATTGCGAAAAAATGTGTTTGTTAGGGCCATGCCATTGCCTGCATTTAGCATCAATGACAGTGATCAATGCATTAATAACCAGCAATTTATATTTACGAATCAGTCTACTATTCCTGTTGGTTTAAGTTCGGTGAGTTGGAAATTCAAAGGCGATTCCCTTTTGAAAGGAAATTCAATAGGGGTTCATTTTTCTAGAGATACAACATTTACTATGAGGCTGATTTCTGAAAGTGATTATGGGTGTATAGATTCAATTGATCGCAAGATTGTGGTTTTTCCAAAGCCTACGCCACTTTTCGAAATTGTCAATGATTCGCAGTGCTTAAGCGGTAATCTTTTTGAATTTAAGTCCCTCAGCAAAATAAAATACGGCTCCATGACCTATGATTGGCAATTTGGGGATGGGAATGGCACTTTTAGTTCTGTTTCTCCCGCTCATAGTTATGTTGACGATGCACATTACCGAGTGAGTATGCTGGCCACAAGCAATAACGGCTGCACGGATACGGTTTCGAAGGGCCTTGATGTTTGGCCCATGCCAGTGGCTGATTTTACTTTCAATGATTCAGCACAGTGTTTGGAGCAGAATTATTACAAATTCACAAATACTTCAAAGGTTAAGTTTGGAACCATGACTTATTGGTGGAATTTGGGCGAGGGCAGCATTGGCGATACTTTTAACCTGACCTCCCCTGGTTATTTTTATTCTTATTCCGGATTTAAACGCGCTTTTTTAAGAGCCAAGTCCAATCACGGGTGCATTGATACGGTCTCACGCGTAGTGAGGGTAAATCCTATGCCCGTCCCCCGAATAGCAGTGAATGATTCTGAGCAATGTTTGTTTGGGAATAAATTTGATTTTCGAGCTCTGAGTTCGATAGAAGAAGGGAATATGGCTTCTCAGTGGCTCTTGATGGACGGTTTTGCAACGGTGCAGAAGCAGTTTTCTCATTCATTCAATAAAGATTCATTCTATTGGGTGAAATTGATAGAAACATCGGATCAAGGTTGTATAGATTCGGTTTCGAAGTGGGTGGTTACACATCCGCATCCCATCATAGAGTTTACCATTAACGATACGTTGCAGTGTTTGAGGCAGAATCAATTTGATATCACCAATTATACCCGGGTAAAATACGGTCTTTCTTGGGGACAGTGGGATTTTGGGGACAGTAAATTGGATACGAATTATGAAGTGTCACATAAGTACACCAAGCATGGTAGATATCCCATTGTCATGAGTGCCATCACCAATCATGGATGTGCAGATACTTCCACGCAATGGGTGAGGGTAGGTGCTATGCCCTCTGCTGATTTTTATACAAATGATCAGGGCCAGTGTTTCAGAGATCAAGATTTTATTTTTTTAAATCAAACGAGTATTCTTGAAGGCACCTATGATTTAACTTGGAATTTCGGTGGGGTTTCTTTTGTGAAGTCAAATCTGGATCAGAAATACACTTTCACTGATACAGGTGCGCATTTTGTTAGGTTAGTGGCCGTTTCTGACTTGGATTGTATTGATTCTGTAACACAATTTCTATTTGTCAATCCCAATCCCAAAAGTGTATTGCAAGTGAATGACAGCGATCAATGCATCAATAGTCAGAATTTTGTTTTTGCGGCTTCGAGCAACATCAGTCGAGGTAAAATCATTGCTCATCAATGGAACTTAGATGAGGGAGATGTGAGAATGAACGGTGGTTCAATTGAATCAAAAATGTATGCAAATTCTGGATTTAAAACCGTTCGATTGGTGAATATTTCTGATAGTGGTTGTGTAGACAGTGCGAAGCAAGTGATTCGCGTCTATCCTCGTCCTACAGCTATTATTGGTATTAATGACAGCGCACAATGTTTGTTTCAAAATCAATACGTTTTTAATAATTTGAGCACTGATTCATTCAGTTTAATCAGGCAATGGTGGGATATCAATGGCGAAAAATCAGAGATATTGCCATTGGTTAATTACAAATTTGATTATCCGGGCTATAAGCGAGTTTATTTGAATGTGGAGAGTTCTGTTGGATGTTTTGACTCTGTAAGTCGAGCTGTTTTTGTGAAACCCATGCCAGATCCTGTTTTTGCACCTTTAAGGGAATATTATTGTGAGGGTTCTGGGAATTATCCAATGCTTGCAAATGTTGCGGGAGGTGATTTTTACGGAAAGAATATGGTTGGAAGTAATTTGATTCCTTCGGTTTTATGGAAGGATACAATCAAATATGTAGTTTCCGTTAATGGATGCACAGATAGTTCCAGTCAAACTACGTGGATTTATCCGTATCCAAGGGTTAATTTGGGGGCGGATAGTATTTTGTGTAAAGATGAACTCTTGGAGTTGAGCATTGACAATTGGAATACCCAATACACTTGGGATGACGGCAGTAGACTTCCTTCTCGAAGAATAGTTAATCCGGGACTATATTGGGTAACAGCTACCAATATTTGTGGTGTGGCAAAAGATAGTATTCATATTGTTTTTAGAGACCACAATTGCAGGGTTTATTGCCCAACGGCATTTACTCCAAATGCAGATGGTAGGAATGAATATTTTAGGCCCATTGTTTATAATGTTGAGGACTTGACTTATACCATTTATAATAGATGGGGAGAGAAGTTATTTGAAGGTACCAAAGACGACCAAGGGTGGGACGGTAGTTTCGGTGGCTTGCCTGTTCAGTCAGGCAGTTATATTGTAATGTACAGCTACAGATATAAGAGTGGAATCAGGTTGTTGCGGGGTTCAGAACAAGTGGTATTTCATCTTATGCGTTAAGTTATGGTAACATAACATTCGTCATTTAATGCATAATTTCATAAGATAGAATAAGATTTAGTAGCACCTTCTGATGAACGGTGTGTATATGGTGGTGATTAATTTAACTTTGATCTCAGGTGAATGAAAAAAGGAGGGGCTAAGGTTCTTGATTTGGTTAACCAGCCCCTTTCTTTTTTTAAAGTATCACTACGAGTTAAGCAAATGATGAATAGCAACAAATATCTAGAACAAGAAAATAGGGGTTCGAAAAATACCAGTCGAAAACTGAAACGCAATACGGCCAAAGGGGTCTATTTATTTTCTTTTTTGGCGATGATTGTAGGGTTCATGAGTTCATTATGGGTTGCTCTATTTATTCAACCCGTCGCTATAGTTTCTATCTATTACATCTATGTTTTTAGAGCTCGTAAGATGTATCAAATCAACGCATTCCCTGTTGCTTACGCAATAGGTATTAGTTTACATATTTTGCTGAGTTTACTGTTATTTGTTTGGTTGGTAACATCTTCTTTTTGAAGTTGTTGAATGATTTCATTTGGAGATAGATCCATGTGCTTTTTAAACGTACGGAGCATGGTGCTATTTGATCCAAAGCCAGCGGTTTCACCCAGTGATTCGATTGTATGATTTAGGTGTTTCTTTTGTGAAAGCAGGTTTATCATTTTGACCATTCTGATAAAATTTTTATATCCATGAAATCCAAATTCTTGATAATACCTGAATAGGAACTTTAAGTGGTGGACTGGTATTTTGGTATTTTTACTTAATTGTTCTAAGGTGAATGCATCATAGTTAAATTCTGATTTTGAACACGCATATTCTTGGATGGTTTCCATGATCAATGTGAGATTGGTATTCTCAGTAAATTGATTTTGTTCGTTTGTTGGATTTATCCAACCTGCAATTTCTAATTGGTATGGGAAAACACTTGGAGCAGTTTTTTTTGTTAATTTCCAATTAGGTAACCCAATAAGGATCTGAGGTTTTAACCATACGTAGACTACCATCATTAATAAATACATGTTTTTTACAATGAGGTGTTGAGTATTGGTGATAATTGGTCTATTGAGCCAAAACGCGGTGAATACTTCCTTGCAGAGTAACAAATAAAACAATGTAAAGGGAACCATTTGAAGCATGACCCAAATTCCTGTCTCTTTTCCATGAATACCCAAGAAAGTCCCCTGTGAAATGCCTATTATAAAATTGCGGTAAATTATGAACAGATAAGGAAAAGCAATGATGACCCATAATACATAAAAATATTTAGCATGAAGCAGCATCTTTAATTCGTGAACCAACTGATCGTATATAAACGTGGTTTTAGCAATTGTGGGTTGTTGTTTGTAAATAGCGAAACTAATAAGAGCGATTAAAAACACAATTATTCCAGGTATGAAGTGCCAAATGTATTTCTTTTCCCAATGAAGTTCATCTGTGATTAGGGCTCTGTGATATAGAAAAACACTTGCTGGAACCACAAATTGGAATCCTAAAAACAAGTAAAAAGGGAAAATAGTAATGTCTAATACGTCTAGGTTAATAAGTCCCTGAGAAAAATTCCTAATGCTAAGTGCAAAAATGATGATTGAGAGCAGTTTTGAAAGGTATGGGTTATCCTTTCCCGTGAAGAAAAGATAAACGGCGGCACTTAAACCAAGGGTAGAAATAAATAAGTTTATACAATTTAGGATTTCATGCATATTGCGAATAAAACGTATATTTACGCAATAGAGAACCTAGAAATAAGAGTTTTTTTACCTGATTTCGAGGCTTTCACGCTTTCACCATTATGAAGGAGAACTTGATTCCCTGAAAGACTATTAATATGTTTTATGTGTACAGCAAACGACCGGTGTGTTCGAATAAAACACTTTGGAAGTTGCTCCAACAACTTTTTGAGATTTTTTGAAACTATGTACTGTTTATTGATTGAATGAACTTTGGTATACGCTCCTAAGCCCTCAAGAACGGTAATGTTATTGAGATTGATAAAAGTGCTCTCCCCACGGTCTTTAACAACGAAATACTCACCTACAACCATGTCGGTATGGTCAATTTCAAGAGCTTTTTTGCACCTGTCAATGCAAGATTCTAAATCTAAAAGACTTTCTATTTTCTGCAGATAATCATTTACTTGGAATTCACTTTGATTTCTAATAATCAATGATGCCCAATTAAAAAATGGGTCAATGATCACCAAGTACGAAGAATTGAATTTTTTGAGATAGACCAAAATCAATTCTTCAGACATGTTTTCTGTATCTAGTAAAATCAGGGCTTTTTTATTCTGTGAAATTGCTGTCTCACAATCTGTAACATGATTTTCGTTTAGTATAGAAATCGAATGACTACTTTCTATTGAAAATTGTTTCCATTTATTGGTATTATTGTGATGAGTAATGAAGTAAATTTTGATCATATTAGAAGGTTTGTATTCTTTTAATTACACAAACTTCGTCATTGTGTATTATCTTATTATTCTCCTTTTAAAATTCTTATGTAGGATTATGCCGTTGGAGGTTAATCGACTGTAATTTATGGTAAAAGTTATGGAAAGTTATGATTGTAGAATATTCTCTATTACCTTAGCCGTATGAATTTGCTTATTACGACACAGCGATTGAGAGATTATAGGCACAATTTCCTTGTTCTCATATTGTTATCTTTTGTGATGGTAAACTGCGTGAAGAATACCGGAGTATCTTTTGAGTCATACATGAAAAAAAAATGCACCAATGTAGATAGTATATGGGTTCATTTTGAAAGTCAATCAGACATTATTAAACGTACTGAATTTATAATTAATAAATACAATCAGTTAACACAAGTTCCAGGGTTGAATGATTCGGCAGATAAACTATTGAAAAAACTGACCAAATTTGCCAAGTCTAATCCAGATCCTACGTTTCTTTGTTATTATTTTTCACTTCAAAAAAATATTGCGTTTCATTCAGGAGATATGAAACAAGCTTGGTATTGGCACCATAAAAGAGTTCCTTTTGAGCCGTTTGCACCCGTCAACAATAAGTTATCAGATGATATTGTATACGGCAATATGCTTTATATGGAGTCAAGAATTGATAGCGCAATTTATGTTTTGGATAATACATTAAACTTTTCTATTAAGGAAAAAGATACTTTTTACCGGCAAACTATTTTAATTAATCTTGGTTCTGCATATTATGATGTTGGTTTTTATGGCGCAGCTTCTAGTTGTTTCTCGGAGGCTTCGTTATTTTCATTTCCAACACTAGAATACAAACAAGTACTTTATACCAACTTATTGGCTTCCTTAAACTCAGAAAGGAAATTCAAGGAGGTTATTAAGATTGCCAAACAGAATCCAGCACTCTTTTCAATGTCAAGTGGAAGGCCTGACATGACACAGTTATTTAGACTTAATTACATTTCAGCATTATTATCTTCAAAATACGAAGTTTCTGAAGTGAAAAGGCAAATAGATTCTGTGGAAAATTATGCCATTGATGATCAATTGAAGAGCTTTTATTTGTTTATGAAGGGTCGATATTTTAGAACTATTAATGACTTAGCAAGCTTTAAAAAGCTCTACTTGGATAATCTAACATTTTTATACAACAATCAACCAAAGAGCGTCTTAGATCATGCAGAAGGTATTCAGTTTGGACTTTCGAGGGACTTATTTACGGTTGATTTTAATGAGTTTTATAAGGAATATGCCCAGATAACACCTTCAGAAACCAATTATTTGCTGTTATCAAATTACGCCGATATTTTCAATGCAATTAAGAAGCAGCAAGGCAAATTGGCAGAAGCTAGATCTTGGGAGCAGGAAAGTGATAAATTTTTGCTAAAAATGAGTAAGGTCAGTGATGAACTTAGGAATTCCAATATCCAACAGGAAATGGAAAAAGCGAAAATTCGTAGGCTTTTGGATGAGCAGAAATATCAAATAGAAAAAGCTGCAATTAAAGGGAATTGGTTGTTAGCCCTTTCTGTAGTTTTTGGTGCCCTGCTCATCTCTACGGCCTTGTTTCTATACCAGTTTAATATCAATAGAAAGAAACAGTTGAGTATTTTAGAACTTGAATCAGAGTTGAAAGAAAAAGAACTTGAATTGCTCAAACAGAATCAAGAAAAACAGCAAAATACGGTTTTTACTTCTAAAATAATTCTCAGTAAAATAGATGAACTTATTGTAAAAATTAGGAATTCCAATCTTTCAAGTAATCCAACCATGGTTGATATTAAAGTTGAATTGGAACGACTTAAAGATGTAGAATTGCCATTCGAAACTGAGAATATTGAGCAATCTGATATCTTTGAAAAATACCAATACCTTACTGAGAAATTCCCTTCCTTGGCCGATATCAATTCAACCACTTACAAAATTTTGGTTCTGTCAATTTTAGATAATGCGCCCAAAGACATTGCTAACCTATTGAACCTGAATACGCAGTATGTTAGAAATGTTCGTTCAAAATTGAAAAAAGAACTTTCAGAAGAACTAGGTGAAGATTGGGATTGGCCAGATTTGGCCTGATAATTTGCCTAATAAAAAAAGGCGACCTTTTATGGGGTCGCCTTTCTTTATGGAAATTAAAGTTTAACTATGGACTTACTAAATTCAAACTCACATTGAAGTAAAATGGGTTGGTCAATGTGTTGGTCATCACATAGGGCTCATCAGACAACAATCCGAATGCACGGTATATTTCTTTTCCGTTGGTCAATCTATCAACATCGTAACGGTAGTTGATTCTGTACCCTGCCTGAACAGACATCCAGATGAAATCTTTCAAAGAAAATTCATAAACGGCTCTCAAACGAATCTCGGCGCGTCTGATTTCCAAGTCTTTATCCCGATGGTCGACATCACGATATAAACGATAAGATTGCCCTTCTAATTCATAACCTGCAAAAAGCATATTGCGAGAGTTTATGGTTCTTCTCACGTGCGCTCTCGCTGGGAAAAGTACTTCCGATCCCCATTTGTTGGCTGCATCGGTATGATTGAAGAAGATGATGGGAATGTAGTTCAATTCGCCGGCACGGTAGGTGCGTGCTAGTCCAACTCCCCATTGTTTTCTTTCTGAGGGACGTTTACCGTAAATCAACGCAGCAGAGTACTTCATATACTTTGCGGGCATCAAATTCCAATTATAGTCACCGCTCATATCTGCAGATCCTTGGAAAAGCAAGAATTTCTTATCGTTCAGTGGTTTGAAAACCGTGGTATTTATACCCATGGTTCTCAATCCGTTTGCATACAATGATTTTAGCATGGGATTTTCTACGTAACCCACAGCCAATGGGCCTTTATCCATGCCATTGTAGCCGCTTTCCCAATAATTGGCTCCCATTTGCCAAACCAACGATGTTTTTGAAATTACGGGAATGTTGCAAGCAAAACGGGCACCACTAGTGGTAGCGGTCTTTCCATTTTCGGGGAAACCTTCATTCATGTTGTTATTGAAGGTATCTAGGTTCAATTGATAAGGTCCCTGGAAATCAAAGCCGATGCTGATCAATTTAGCCGGGCTCAAACCTTCAATTTTCGGGGAGCAGTATCTTTTAGCTCCTTTATCGGCAAATCCAACTTCATCATACATCGAAAAGTCTTCGTCTTCGGTGGTGGTTTCGGGGGATGTTGCGGTGTCTGTTTGTGCCTTTACTGATGTGGTTAGTGCAAAGGCAAAGCAAGCCGCTAGTGCGGCTTGCTTGTGAAGTTTCAATAATTTCATGGAATTACTTTTTCTTGACTTCCAAACGTTTCCAAATATCGGTACGACCCAATGCAGAAACTCCAATGTATCCGCGGATTTCCAAAGAGTTTTTGTCGGTCATTTTAATAGTACAGCTGTATGTACTTCCGTTCAATGGGTCATAAATGGTGCCCTCGGTCCATTCGTCTTTACCTGCATACACGAAGTCTTTCAACATTCTATATCCTTTAAGAGGAACGTTTTGAAGGTTTGGATCGGGGTTATTTTTGTCGGTTTTAGGTTGCTTAGTTACTGGATCAACAGCTTCTTTAAGCCAAACAATTTTACCGTAATACTTAGCGCCAATTTTCTCCACTTTAACGCGTGCACGTCCGTTGGAAGGTTCCCAAACGCCAATAAGTCTGTCGCCAGCGGCATCTTGGTTAACAAAAGAGCTAAGGATGGTGCCGAAGAAAGCGGCAAATGCGATGAATAATATTTTTTTCATGGGTTTAATTAGTTGTGTTTTAGGTTGAATTTAATTTCTCCTTTGAAAGAAAGATTGTCTTCGATGTCGGCGTTTAATCCTACGTCTAGAATGATATAGTATTGTTTTTCTTGGAAGTATTTACCTGCGTTAGCTTCTCCAGATGGGTTCAAAGCAGCAGTTTGGCTTCCTTCTTTGATGGGATTAATAACTCCTAATTCAAGCATTTTTAGTTCAGGATTATCTGAAGCTACGCTCAAGACCATAGAGTTGATTCCTGATAAACTTCCTGAATCAATGGGAGAGATGGTTGCTGATGCTAAGGTTGCATCAGTAATTTTAACGCCTTCATGGTATTTATCTCCGAGGAGGGTTTTAAGGTCAACGGCATAAACCAATTGAGCGGGATTTGACCCTTCGTATAAAGGTCCTTCAAGGGTAAAGGTATCTGTTACGGTAATCTCAGTAGCTTGATCAGAGTTGTTACAAGCTCCAAAAAAGGTGATAGCGGCAAGGGCTATGCTTAAAAACTTTAATTTCATGAGGGGCAAGATAGTTCATAGTTTATGAAAAAAGCAAATGTGCGAATACACACGATGATGAAAGTTGAACAGAAATAAAAAAAGCCACCTAAAAAGATGGCTTTGAGTGGTGCACGCGTAGGGATTCGAACCCCAAACCTTCTGATCCGTAGTCAGATGCTCTATCCAATTGAGCTACGCATGCATTTGTCTGAGATTGCAAGGGTTGGAAACAACCTCAAACGGGAGTGCAAAGATAGTAAAATTATGAATATGTACAACCCGTGACGGAGTTTTTTGCAATTTTCGCAAAACTCGTTGGTTCTGTTTGATTTGACCACTGAAATTACTTATTTTTGTTCCTTTAATTCTATCTTACAACAAGAAAATGAATGCTTTGAGACTTTTATTGACCACTTCAATTGCGGTTTTTTGTCAGACCATGTTTGCACAGGCTCTCTATGTATCATCGGGCGAAACCGTATTTATATCCTCCGGAACCACAGTAACATCAACAAGTGGAGTGACAACCATTGTATCAGGGGGTACGTTAAATGTGGCGGGTGAATATCAAAGCGCAGGTAACTTTATCAATTCTGGAACGCTTACAGCTACGTCTGGGACATTGACTTTTACTGGCTCCGGACAAACTGTTTCGGCCAACAATGCAACAGTGAAAAATGTGAATATTGGTTCATCGGCAGCTGTTACACTTAGCAGCGCACTTAATATTCAAGGGGGTACTAATTATGGTACTTTGACTGTTGCCAATGGCGGTACGCTCAATTCGGCCGGATATTTGACTTTGAAGTCAGACGCAAATGGAAATGCAGTTGTTGCAGCTGGGTCCTCTTCTGGTTCATACATCTCAAACGCCGTGATCGTGGAGAGATACATCCCGGCCCGCAGAGCGTTCAGAATTCTATCCCCAAGCGTTACAACTTCAACTTCTATTTATGCAAACTGGCAAGAAGGTGGTTCTAGCAGCCCTTCTTTAGGTACTCATATCACCGGAAACAGCGGTTCATCTAACGGATTTGACAATACCGCGACCAACAATGCCTCTCTTTTTAGTTTTAACAACGCTTCTGGTTCAAATACCGATGGAAGTTGGTCGGCAGTTACAAATACCAACACCAATACGTTGACTGCGGGTTCGCCTTTAAGAGTTTTAATAAGAGGTGATCGTACCATCGATCTATCTACAGCGGCCCCTACGCCTACAATAACTACCTTAAGAGCAACCGGTACTCTCGGACAAGGAAATGTCACAGTAAGTAGTCTGAGCCAAATTTCAAACGGATTCAGTCTGGTTGGAAATCCATTTCCGACCCCTGTAAACATGAAGTCTGTTTTGGATAACGCTACCAATGTTTCTAATGCTTATTTTTATGTTTGGGATCCTCAAGTGAATACTCGCGGTGGTTATGTTACTTTTGATTTGAGCACCAGTACAAGCAATGTGGGGACTTCTAATCAAACGGTATTTCTTCAGCCTGGACAATCCGCTTTTGTAAAAACGTCTTCTAATGGTTCAGCATCTTTGACTTTTGCTGAAAGTTATAAATCAACTGCTAGTATAAATCAAGGTGTGTTCTTAACCATTCCTCCTCAATCGGTTTTGAAAATAGAATTATCGCAGCGTGATAGTTTTAAAGTGGGTGCAAATATGTGCGACGCGTTGATTTTGAAGTTTGATCCTTCAATGTCAAATACCTTAGAAGTTCAGGATGCGATCAAACCCATCAACCAAGATGAAAATTTGTCGGTTTTTGTTGGCGAAAAATTTTGTTCCATCGAATCAAGAAACATTCCTCAGAATGAAGAAATCATTGACCTAAGAATTTCTCAATTGAGGCATTTGAACTATACCTTGAAGGCTGAATTTACCGGGGATTTGGGAATGGATGCTTATTTGTTGGATAGATTCACTGGCAAAACGCATCTTTTAAACAAAGTAGGCGAAACTATTGTCGAATTTGATGTTGATGCAACAACCGAGAGTAAAGCCAATCAGCGTTTTGCATTAATCTTTGATGCTGGAAACAACAGTAGAGTAAAGAGCATTCAACAGTCATTTAAAGCCTATCCAAATCCGTTAAGTGCATCGAAGATTACCTTAGATGTATTTGCGGCCCAAATTCAAAGCGTTGAAATCTATGACATTTCAGGCAGATACATGGGAAATTTGAAACCTGCCCTGAGCGAAAATGAGTTTGAACTTCACGAACAATTGCCTAACGGTGCGTATTTGCTAAGAGCAAACACCAACGAAGGTCAGTTTTCTACCACTATTTCTGTTGCTCGATAGTCAAAATAAGGCCTTTCGGTCTAAAATTACTATCATTGCACTTGCATGAGAAAAGTAGTATTCTTAATGGTTGCCACTGCAGCCATGATTCCATCTACATGGGCTCAATTCAAGAGCAAGAAAGAAGAAAAAACAGCCACTCCCCAAGCACAAGATCAACCTGCAAAAGGGAAAAAAACCGAGACTATAGATAATAAAGTCAAGGGTTGTGACACCATAGCAGGCTTATTTACCTTATATCGTGATACTACTTCAGGAGAGTTATTTATGCAAATTTCTCCTGAGCAATTGAATAAGGAATTTATCCATTTTACATACACTGAAAACGGAGTGCTTGAAGCGGGACATCACCGCGGCGCCTATCGTGGAAGCCGTATTTTTAAAATAGTCAGAAAGTATGAGTCAATAGAGTTTATTCAACAGAATACATCCTTCTATTTTGACCCTAAGAACAACGTGTCAAAAAGTGCCAATGCCAATATTTCGGAGGCAATTTTGGCTCATGAAAAGATTGTGGCTAAAGACAAAAGTGGGAATTTATTGATTGCGGCAGATGAATTGTTTTTATCTGAACAACTGCATCAAGTGGTTGAAGGCGGCAGACCTGGAAGAGGATTTGAATTGGGTAGATTGGCAAAAGGGAAAACACAATACGAGAAAATCAAAAACTACCCCGCTAATTTAGATATTGTGGTTAAGTATGTTTACGATAACGCATCTCCCAAAGGTGGTGCCACCGAAGCTGTTACTGACCCAAGAAGCGTGTCCATTTTACTTCAACATAGCTTCATGGAGGTTCCGAACAATGATTTTAAGCCTCGATTTGATGATTACAGAATTGGCTATTTCTCCGAGAACGTTAATGATATGACTTCTCAAGGATTTACCAATTACAGAGATTTGATTCACCGTTGGGACTTGAAAAAGAAAGATCCAAATGCTATAAAAAGTGAACCTGTAAAACCCATAGTTTGGTGGATTGAAAATACCACCCCCAAAGAACTTCGTCCCATCATTAAGCATGCAGCTTTGCAATGGAATAAAGCTTTTGAACCCCTTGGATTCATCAATGCCGTTCAAGTTTTTGAACAACCTGACGATGCAGATTGGGATGCCGGCGATGTGAGATACAATGTTTTGCGTTGGACGTCTTCACCCAATCCTCCCTTTGGTGGTTATGGTCCATCATTCGTTAACCCTCGAACAGGAGAAATTTTGGGTGCTGACATCATGTTGGAATACATCTTTTTGACCAATAGAGTTCGTACTCAACAGATTTATGGCATTGAAGGTGCAGAGATGGAGAATGAAAATCATTCAACCCATACTGGATGTGATGCAGGACTTTATTTGCATTATCAACTTCAAGCATCCCAAGGAATCATGAATCTTCAAGAGGCTGACACCATTGAGATGACCCGACTGTTGGAAGAGTCAATTCACTATTTGATTTTGCACGAAATGGGGCATACCATGGGATTGATGCACAACATGAAAGCATCGCAAGTGAGAACGGTGGAAGAATTGAACAATCCTGAGATCACTTACAAACAAGGATTGATTGGTTCGGTGATGGATTATCCAGCAATCAATATGCCGTCTTACGGGGTGAAGAATAAGGTGCAATATTGTCAAGTAGAGCCAGGGCCTTATGATTTGTGGGCCATTGATTATGGATATAGTCTTCCGTTAGAAAATGAGGAAGATGAGCAGGCTCGTTTAAGAAATATCTTGTCTAAAAGCATTCAGCCAGACCTTACTTTTGGTAATGATGCCGATGATATGCGTGCCCCTGGAAAAGGTCTTGATCCTCGTGTGATGATCAATGACTTGAGTGGTGAATCTGTGAATTTTAGTGCGGAGAAAATGGATTTGATTCGTTCTTTGATGCCTAAATTATTGGTGAAGTACGGAAACGGACAGCATAGCTATCAACCCATGGTATCGGTGATGAATTCTCTGATGTCTGGTTATGGTACTCATGCGGGAATCATATCGAGATACATTGGAGGTGTTAAGGTGGAGCGCTATACTCCTGGACAAGCTCAAGGGAAATCCCCATACACGGCATATTCGTTGGCTGAACAAAAAGCGGCGATGGAGGCATTGAATAAGTACATTTTTGCTCCCAATGCTTTTGAAATATCGGGCGAAATTGCTCAGCATTTGCAGCAGCAAAGACGAGGTTTCAACTTCTTTGCATCTACAGAGGAGCCAAAAATTCACAAACAAATTGAAGGCATTCAAAACTCGGTAATGGCCCATTTGTTGAGTCCGTCGGTTTTGAATAGAATGACCGACGCCAAATATTTAGGAAATGCCTATACGGTTTCCGATATGCTCAAAGATTTGACCAATGCAGTTTTTGAGGCAGATATCAAATCATTACCTAATACGCATAGACGTCAACTTCAAACCAATTATGTGAAGGCCCTGGTACAGTACATGGATAAGCCCAGTAACGGATTGGATGCAGTTGCTAGTGCATCTATTTATAGAGAACTTAAGCGCATTGAATCGATGATGAAATCTGGTGGCCCACTTTCAAATCCCTGGGAAAACCAAGAGGTGAATAACCACAGAAATTACATCATGTTTCTGATTGAGCGCGGATTAGACGATTGAGAATCATGCGGAACTTATTCTTGCTGGTACTCTTATACAGTACCTGCTTCAAGGTACAAGCGCAAGCCCATTCAGATACTTTGATCTATGTTCAATTAGGGGAAGTAAGTTTACATTCCAATAGATTGAGTCAGAATTTGACTCAAACTGGATTGAATGTGGAGGTGATTGAGATGGCCTCTTTCCGGAAGAAATATCCGGTTCAAAGTTTGAATGAGGTTTTGACTTATGTCAGCGGTGTTGATTTGAGGCAAAGGGGTCCAATAGGGGTTCAGGCTGATTTAGGCATTCGCGGATCGGGTTCAGATCAGATGTTGGTTCTGGTGAATGGAATCAGAATGAGTGATCCTCAAACAGGACATCATCAATTGAATCTCCCCATTCCTTTAGATTTAATTGAGAGAATTGAAGTCATTAAAGGCCCTATGGCCCGTAGATATGGATTGAATGCTTTGAGTGGGGTGATCAATGTGGTATTAAAAAGTGAAGGCGCTTCGCAGAATCAAGATGGAATCCATGCGAGCGTTGAAACTTGGGCAGGAGCTCCTGCTAAAAGTGATTCAGTGCGTTATTCGGCGTGGGGATATAGAGCCGGAATAAGTATCCAAAAGAAGCAACACCACCTTTGGTATTCTACTGAAGGGATGCTTGGCAATGGGTATAGACCCAACACGGAGTTTGAAAATTTTCGAAATTTCTTGGGTTATTCGTGGGTCTCAAAAAAGTACTATTTCAATGCCATGGCCTCATTGGTGAACAATGATTTTGGGGCCAGTTATTTTTATGCGGCTCCCAATGATCATTCTGCCAAGGAATTTGTGAGTACCCGATTGCTCTCTGCAAAATACGGGTATAAAATATCACAGAAGCTCAGCATTAATGCGGTTTTGAGCAATAGAAATAACTTTGATCACTACATTTATTTCAAGCCCAAGCCAGAACTTTACCAGAATAAGCATACCAATGTGGTGAACATGATGGAGTTGAATTTGGTGGGTAAATCTCAATGGTTGGATTACAGTTTTGGCCTGGAAAATCGTCAAGAGCAAATTGAAAGCAATAATTTAGGGAATCATACACGCGAGTTTACCGGTAGTTTCGCGGAGTTTTCACCTAGATTAGGATCTAAATTGCACGCGACTGCTGGGATATATGCAATGTGGGGCAGCGGTGTAACCACCAATAAATTTGACCTGTTTCCAGGGTTGGATGTTCGTTATTCGGTTAATAAAAACTTTGATTTCTGGGGATGTTGGGGCGTGGGTCAGCGACTGCCTTCGTTTACAGACTTGTATTATACTGACAGAGGCAATAGAGGCAATCCCTTATTAAAATCAGAAAGTGCAGAATCCATTGAATTGGGTATCAAGGGTAATGCTGTGTCTGGAGTTCGTTATCAAGCGAGTATTTTTAGGAAGGATATTTACAGAATGATTGATTGGTTTAGAGATAGCATCAGCCAACCATGGTTTCCGGAAAATTTAGGGAATCAAATGGTCAATGGGGTAGAGGCGAATGTAAATTGGAGTGTCAATCAAAAAATCAATGTAAACACCAACGCCACTTACATGGATGGAAGCATGAATTCAGGAATAAATCAGTATTCTAAACTAGCACTGAATTTTGTTCGTTTGCAAGTAGTTTCAAATCTGAATGTTCAGTGGACAAAAAAGATCAATACAAGTTTGGTTTTCAGGCATATAGATAGAATGAACAATACATCTTATCAACTGTTGGATTTTAGATTTAACTATCAGTTGAAGAAAATGAATTTTAATGTGAATGCCACAAACTTAGGTAATACTCAATACCGAGAAATACAGTCGGTACCATTGATGCCCCGTTGGGTTTATTTAGGTTTTAAGTTTAATATTTAAATTATAAATGAGACGAAATTATGTGGCCATTGCATTATTGATGATGGCGATTGCAGTAGCTTTGGGCGCATTTGGTGCTCACGGATTGGAGGGTAAATTGAATGACCATGATATGCATACATGGGAAAAAGCGACCACCTATTGGGTATATGTGGCATTATCTATTTTGGGTATTGTTGGATTTGTGCAGAACAAGGAAGATGATAAAAAAAATGCACAAAAGATACTTGGGGTGAATGGCCGTATTTTTAGTGGATCTTTGATATGGCTTCTAATGGGGGCAATTATTTTTTCAGGAACCTTATGGTTCGTTGCTACCTCGAATTTAACGTGGCCAAACTTGAGAAAGTTAGGTATGATTACTCCCATAGGTGGAGTATTCATGATTGTGGGTTATTGTTGCTTAGGATTCAGAATCTGGAAGATGAATCGATAGAAATCAGTACGGAGTGTGTTTTTATTTTTTTCTATTTTATTAAATTATCAAATAATTAAGATTATGGAAATAGCATTTTAGTTAGTGAATGAAAGTTACAAATTTGATAAATACTTGTATATTTGCTTTAAATTTTAACAAAAAATCTATGAGAATATTTGCTCTAATCGTTTTAATAACCATGCCTTTTGTTTCTCATGGGCAGTCAGATAAATCTGGAGATTTGCAAACGGCTGTTCGTCAATTAGAAGCAAGAAATAATGTATTGAATAAAAGAATTAGTGAACTTGAAGATGCTAACTACAAATTGAAGTCAGAGATTGAGTCGACCAAAGCGGATGTTCAAGCTGAAATTCGCAGATCTCAAGAGCTTCAAGCTCAGAACGAAAGAGCTATGAATTTAGCATTAGATGGATTTACCAAAAAATTCGAAGATCAAAATAAAGTAGTTCAAGGAGTTCAAGATGAGTTGGGTCGCAAGATTGATCAACAATTAATTATCATGATCGTTGGCATACTTGTTGTTGTTATCATTTTCTTGGTACTCAATAACGCTGCAACAAAGAAAGCGTTGAAACAAAATGTAGCCAATTGGAATAATTTCCAAGAACACCTATTAAAAAAATAAAACAATATGAGTAATACACAAAAAGCGCAAAAGGGTAAACTTGATGCAGTAACCTTTGTCTATGGAGTCGGTGCAGCCATCGTATTGGTCGGAGCGATGTTCAAATTCTTGGGTTGGAATTTTGCCAATGAAATGTTCATCATTGGTTTGACCGTTGAAGCAATCGTATTTTTGATATCTGCGTTCGAAAGAAAAGTTACAGAAAAAGAATATCAATGGGAACAAGTATTTCCACAGTTGGATAATGAAGGTAATAGCACTGGTGTAGATACAACGGGTTATCAATCAGCTATGCAACAATTCAGCCAAACATTGGCTCAATTGAACGAAGGTTTAAAGGAGATGACAGCTGCTGTTAACGATATCAAAACTGAAATGCGCACAAATGCTGACCAATCAAACCAAATGAAACAGTCAATGACTGAATTCAACAGTTTGATGACCAACTACAATGATAATCTTAAGAAAATCAACGATCAGTACAATCAGCTTTTGAATAAGTAATATCCTTCATGGGAAAACTGACCGTCAGAATCTCGAAAGCAAAGAACATCTCATTCATGAGATTGTCTTTATTTTACTTGATTTTCATTGTACAAATCTTCTTTACCTCTCCTGGAATGTATGTTTTGCAGTATCCAGATGTTCAGGAGTCGCAGAAAATGGTGAACGAACGTTTACTATCGGAGTTGAATGTATTCAAACCAAAAGTACCTGAGCATGTAGAACTCAAAAAAGCGACATTGCAGTGTCTTACTTCTTTGGAAGATGTGAAGAAAGCTTATTACGCATATGAAAAAGAAGCAAGTATTTCTGGTGACCGACTCAGAGAAAGTAAGTTTGCTGAACAGCAAATACGCAACGGTAAATGGGGTCCAATCATTGAAAGAACTCTAAATGACTTTATCAAGAATTATAATAAGGTTGGTAATAAGAATCTAAAGGAAGAGTTTATTTCATTGGAAGACAGTAAAGGCATCGAATTTGATGGATTGTACTACTTCTTTAAGGGTACACCCAACGGTGTTATACCTTCGGTGATTGAACATTTTAAAACCGTAATGCTTTATCATTCCATTTTGGCAATGAAAAAGAAAGAATCTGAACTTCCTAAGTTTGAGATTTTAACCCTAGACGAGACTGATTTCATCCAAAAGTTCAAGAAGAATTTGATTTTAGGCGAACCCCTCGATTTGATTATTCGTCCCAAAGAAATTGGAAAAAGACCAATAGTAAAGATCAATGGTTCTCCAATTAAAGTAGATTCATTAAGTTCTTCTGATTTTAAGATGTACTTTTTACCGCCTGCGGTAGGTGATTACGCATTGGAAGTAATGTCGAACGACAAAAGATTGTTTGCATCGTTCAAGGTGGTGCCACCTTCGTTTAGATTCATCAACTCTGCAAGTTCGGTTTCTGGTTTCGTGGGAGACCCACTATATGTTACATTAGATAGCGGATACGTCCCCAAAGGAAAATACATCACTTTTTCTTCAAAAGTGGCAAAGGTTGAGCGTAAAGGTTGGAAATTGACCATTACACCTGAGAGAGAAGGGATTTTTGTTGTGCAAATGTTTGATAATGGCAAGTTTATGGATCAATCAGAATTTGTTGCAACTGTTAAACCTGAGGAAGAAGTTGTTTTGATGGATATCAGTGGTAATTCCGTTGACTTGAGTCAAGCCAATAAATTAGAAGCGAAAAATACGTTTTGGCAAGTGGTAGATTTCGATATGAGTGTAACACATCCTAATGGATTTTCAAAAAGAACACACAGCTCTACGCGTTTCTTACGGAATGACTTGAGAGAACTAGAATCATCAGCTCCAGCGGGCAGTGTTTTGATTTTCGACAATATCCGCTTGGTAGGTCAGACGGATGGTGTGGTAACAAAAGGTAGGCCGGTAATAATTATTAAGTAACATGGGAAATTTTGTTAGAGTAAAAAAAGCCAAGGTTCTGCGTTTTCAATTGATAAGCGTTATGTACTTGTTATTTATCTCGCTATCCATATTGCAAATCCCCATTGATTGGTTGAGAACAAACATCAATATGGCTCAGTATATAAATAATTCCACGTCTGTTGAGATGGATAATAAGCAGATTATCGCTGTTTATGACGAGATAGAGACTATTGAGAAGGAGTTTTACAAAGAAGTGGGTTACGATTTAGATAGGAAAATCTACAAAGATCCAGACAGTTATAGCGGAACAGATATGTATTTTATCCGTTGGAAGAAAGGTTATAAGTTGTTTAACAAAATTGTAGAACTGAAAAAGTATCATTTATCCCTTCCAGATAACAATCCCAAAAAGGCTGAGTTCAAAAAGTTATTTGCTGACGATTTGAAAAATGGGTTAGAAGCAGAAAAGGCAACGCTTTGGGTAGAGTGGAAGTTTAAGCACGTACCTGCTGGTGTAGTGGTTACTTGGTTGGCAGATTTGAAATTGAGAATGAAACTGTTAAACGGTGGAATAATTCTTAAGGAAGAGCAAAATGCTGATTATTTGGTGCTTATGGCTTACAACATGGAAGCGGTTCGTCCAGGAGACACGGTTAGAATTGTGGTTTTCAATCATGAGGAAATGCAGGTAAGTGCCACTGAAAACGACAAAGTGTTTGATTTAAAAGATTGGCATGGAGATACCTTGTTTTTTGTACCAAAATATGTGGGTATCTACAATTTGAGTTTCAAAAAGAATGGGGTTGAGGAGAACTTAAAAGTGACTTCGATTGCCAAGACTTTTGAACGCGAGAAAGATAACAAATACAACATTTTTTACGAAGGAAAACCAGCGGAACTGCATTATGTGAATTTGTTAAATCCAGCAGGTATTAGCTGTGATTGTGATCCAAATATTGCCATGAATAGAAGCAGTAACAAGGTAACATTTACGCCGCAAAAGTCTGGTTGGTGCAGTTTTGTGATCAACAATAAAGACGGTAGAGCGCTTTTGAGGGACTCAATTTATGTTCAAAAGATACCTGAGCCCTTTCTTTATGCCGAGGGAAGTAGCGGAAGTGTAATGTCAAGAACGCGTCTAAAAGCTGATGGCTTTGTGTATATTTATGGAACACATCCTGATTTACAAAAGTTTAAATATTCGTTATCAAACATTAAGTATCGTTTGGTAGGTGCTACGAATGAGGTAATGAGTTCTTCGGGTAGTAAACTTTCTTTGACAGCAGATCAAGTTGACAAAGTAAAGTATATTGTGGTTCAAGGTGCCGATATCAATACAGGTTCTAAGGGAATGGTTTTTGAGAAGCCATTAGTAATTCAAATTAAGTAATCAACAATGAGAAATATATTTCATACCTTTTCAACTATTTTAGCCTTGGCATCATTTTCGATGCTCCAAGCGCAGTCTAGCGAAGTGGTGATATCTGGCACACGGGTGGTAGATTCTTCGGAAACTTTTAGCGTAAAGCCCGGTCAAACATTGATTTTTGAGGAAGGCGCGCGTTTGTTGGTATTTGGTGGCCTAAATATCAAGGGTACACAAGATAATCCAACAAAAATCATCTCACGCAACGCTGAAACCCCTGGTCTGGGTATTGTCATTGCAGATAATAAATCTAGAAATCAGGATGTCATTGTTGAGAATGCCGAAGTATCAGGATTGGTTCAGGCCCTCCGATTTGATCCTTTTTGGTACAGGAAGTCGGTGCGTATTAATAACGTGAAGTTCTCAGGTATTGATTCTAGGGAGCCTTTGATTTATGCATCTTCGCCTCTGTTAGATTTGAGAGATAATAAGAGTATTGATTTTCAAATCACCAATTCACGATTCTTTAATAATACGGGTAATGTAATTCTTGAAAAAGTGGGTTCATTGGGAATCAAATATACTCTTGATAAATTGACTTTCAACGACAATACCTTGAAAGGAGATAATGCATCTATGGGAATTCTTCATTTAGATTTTGCTCGCACGGTAATTGCTGATGAAGTTTTATTGGGTGATTTGACTTTTGTGAACAACAAGGCAGGAGATAAGAACATAGGTCTTTCGGTTAGCGGCGGATCTGGTGTTCCTGTTAATATTCCAACAGGAAAAGTATTTTCAAATGCCTCTGGTACTCAAGTCATTTTTGATAACCGTCGCGATCCACGTTTGCCTAAAATTGGTGCAAATGAGACATCCAGCCTGAAGGAAAAAGGAGGCGATGAAATCTTCATCACTGGAGCAACTCACAAATTTGGCCGTTTAGCCCTAGAAGTTGTTGGTCAACCTAAGATTGTTGAAATTAAAGATTCTTTTGGTAGAGCGGTTTTCATCAATCAAAACCTTGTAGGTGATAGCTTAATTGCCACTTATTTAGAAGGTAATCCGGTTACTTTAACCTTACAAAACGGATTGAAATACAATGTGCCTCAGTTAACTGCGGCGCAACTACCTCCACCTTTATATAGAAGGGTAGATACTACGTTAATTAGTCCCGAGTGGCCTGATACCACTTTGAAAGCAAAAGTGGGATTTATGATTATTATTCCGATGTTCCATAATCCCAAAGAAATCGAGAAATTGAAAACTTGGGAATTCGGTTTTTGGGGCGGTGGATCTATTTATGGGGGCGGTGATATTGCGTACAAGGGCTGGCCAATACCTTCCACAATAGAAATTAGCGGTGGTGGTTATGCACAGTATAATCTAACCAATGCGTTTTCATTAAAGTCAAATATTTACCGATCAACGGTTTCGGTGCACAATCTTTGGGCACAAGGTCTCCTATCTGGTGGAAAGGTCCCATTGGTTACCGATACGGCTGGTAATAAAATTCAACCATATCCTAATTCTTGGCCAATGATGTTTGTCACTCCAATGACGGTTCTGGACGTAGAAGGACTATGGCATATAGGTAAGTACAGTTTTAAGCCCGGTCAAAAAGGAAAGTTTGTGAATTCAATGGGAATTAGCTTGGGAGTATTCACATACACGCCATACAGAATAGCATACCGTAATCAAAAAAATGATGAGTCTGACGCCGCCTATAAAGCGCGTTTGTGGAGTGAGGAGAGAGTGAATTTGAGGGAGCTGGGTTTGGAAGGACAAAACTTCCTCGAGAACAGTAAACCATATGGTAAATTCTCTATGAATGTTGGACTTTCTTGGCAATTGGCATACATCAGAAAACGTTGGGCCTTCAAAGGTGAAGCAAAAGCGGTTTACACCTTTACCGATTATTTAGATGATTATGGTCCTGGTTTATGGTATGGCGGTGATTATGATGCTTGGTTGCAAAGCGTAAAAGACAATCCAACCTATGCCCAAGATCCTACATTCTTCGCAAATGGAGATCTGAATCAGCCATTGGCAAAATTATACAAAACCTCAGGCGGTTCAACCACTCACACTGTGATTTCCCCTAACGCCGCTCGTTCTACCAATGGTGTCAACGACTGGTACTATCAAGCTCATATGGGACTTTCATACAGACTACAGAAGAAGGATGAGAAACCCAAGATTGAGACTCTAAAAGAGAAAGAATCAAAGAAGAACTAAATACGGAAGGCCCCAAATGGGGCCTTTTTTATTGATGAAATCACCAATAAATCACCTAAATTTGCTGAAATTTTAGTGCAATATCATGGCCATAGAAATCATTGTTCCAGCTCCCGGAGAATCTGTTAGTGAAGTTACCATCGCCAATTGGTTGGTTAAAGAAGGCGATTGGGTTGAAATGGATGCACCACTCGCAGAATTCGAAAGCGACAAAGCAACCTTTGAGGTGAATGCAGAAAAAGCCGGTGTAGTGGAAAAGCTGATTGGCAATATTGGCGATACCATCGCGGTGAATAACGTAATTGCTTTGATAAATACCGAAGCAGCTAGACCTGAAAATGCAGCTCCAGAAGCTCCTGTTGTGTCAAAGACTGAAGTAGCACCGGTTGCATCTCCCGCTCCAAGTGCAAAAGTGGAGAGCGCGAAATCTGAATCTTCTTCGGCCGTTAAAACGTCCCCCGAAAACAACGCAGATGCAAATGCATCGCCTGTGGCATTGCAGTTGCTGAATGAATATGGCATTAGTGCGAGTCTGGTTCAAGGGTCTGGGTCGAATGGTAAAATTACGAAAGTGGATGCGCTTGAGGCCATTGTAAAGTTGGGTGGAACCAAGAAAGTAGAAGCTAATAATTATTCTCAAACCAATCGCGAGCCGCGCCGCGAGAAAATGTCAAATCTCCGTAAAACGGTAGCTAGACGTTTGGTTGCAGCAAAAAATGAAACCGCTATGTTGACTACCTTTAATGAGGTGAACATGAAGCCGGTGATGGATTTGAGAACTCAGTATAAAGATAAATTCAAAGAAGAATTTGGGGTGAACTTGGGCTTTATGAGTTTCTTCACAAGAGCCGTTTGTATTGCTCTGAAAGATTGGCCAGCTGTAAATGCGAGCATCGAAGGTGAAGAAATTGTTTATCATGATTATTGCGATGTTTCTATTGCGGTAAGTGCGCCTAAAGGACTTGTTGTGCCCGTGATTCGCAGCGCTGAAACGTTGAGTCTTCAGGAAATTGAGAAAGAAGTTAAGCGTTTGGCAACTAGAGCCCGCGATAATAAGTTAAGCATTGATGAAATGACCGGAGGTACTTTCACTATTACGAATGGTGGTGTTTTTGGATCAATGATGAGTACTCCAATCATTAACCCTCCTCAGAGTGGTATTTTAGGAATGCACAACATTGTGGAGAGACCGGTTGTAGAAAAAGGTGAAATAGTCATCAGACCTATGATGTACTTGGCTTTGAGTTACGATCACAGAATTATTGACGGACGTGAAAGCGTGAGCTTCTTAGTAAGAGTGAAAAACTTACTAGAGAACCCTGAAATGCTTTTCGACGGTAAACGTCCCGAAGAACGCGTACTAGGATTATAATGCACAATCACGACCACCACGACCATCACATCGAGATGGGCAAGAAGTTTCTTGTGGGGGTAGTGCTGAATCTTTCTTTTGTTTTTGTTGAGTTTTTCTATGGATGGAAAGTTCAATCTATTTCTCTATTTGCGGATGCTTGGCATAATTTATCTGATGTTGCTGGTCTGATTATTAGTTGGGTGGCATTCAGCATGGCTACCAAGAAACCCACAGAGAATTATACGTATGGCTATTCTAAAGGAACCATTTTGGCGTCTTTGGCCAATTGCATGTTGCTGTTCATTGCAGTTTACGTAATGGGTGCTGATGCTATACACCGGCTCGGGAATCCTCAGCCAGTGGAAACAGGTACCATTATGTGGGTAGCAGGTATGGGGGTTGTTGTGAATACGGTTACGGCATTGCTGTTTATGAGCAGCAATGAATTGAACAATAGGGCGGCATTCTTGCACATGGCTGCTGATGCTTTGGTATCGGTTGCTGTTGTTGCCGGGGGGTGGTTTATGTCAATGGGTGCTCCGGAGTGGATTGATCCTGCTTTGGGTTTGATCATTTGTTTGGTGATTTTATGGGGGACATTAAAATTATTCAGTAGTAGTTTAAGATTGAGTTTGGATGGGGTTCCTGAGGGACTTGATATCCATCAAGTTTCAAATGAGCTGTTGTCGATTCCAGGTTTGGAGAGAATTGAAAATATGCACATTTGGGCCATCAGCACCACCCGAAGCGCGTTTACGGCTACGCTTGAAATAAGGACTGACAGGTCTCAAGAAATTGAAAGTATAAAAGATCAAGCGCGGGAAATATTGAAGGGACATCGGATTCAACACACTACTTTAGAGACCTTGTTGGTATAAGTTTATTTTTTTAACTTCTCTTTCGTGAAAATGGAAAGTGATGAAAGAGGAAGTGTTGCATCGGTTTTGGAACCCGAAGTTTTTGGGGCAAAATACCTTTAAATTGGTTGGGAATCAACTTTTAGAAGTTCAGTTTTTTGGGGACTTGAATCTGCTTCAAGGCCCTGATTTTAAGGACTTTAGGGCAAAAATTGACGGGCAGTTATTTGCTGGATTTATGGAGATGCATTTGTTGTCGAGCGATTGGTTAAAACATCAGCATTATGTAGATCCTAAGTATGATAATGTAGTGTTGCATGTGGTATGGGAAGATGATTTGAAATTGAATCCCATTCGCAATAAAGAGGGGCAAATTCTGCCCACGTTGGAATTGTCAAGGTATTTTTCGAAAAAAGATTTGCAAAATGTGCAAATGGAAAAGGTCGGTCATTTGCTGTGTGAGTACCGAATTATTGCCGAAAGAAATTTAAATGAAATCAATGAAATTATCGAGATTCAAAAAAAGCGAGCCGTATTAACGAAGTTAGAAATACAGAAAAAGAAAATTCATGATATATTGGAATATACCCAATACGATTGGGAGCAAACAGCTTGGATCTGGCTAGGTTCATATTGGGTGGATCCGCAGAATAGATTATCGGCTGAGCGGGTATTCAGGACTATGTCTTTAAATAAGATGAAACGAGGGAAATGGGAAGATGTGTTGGTAGAGATTTTGTATCGGTTTGGGCTGTTTGAAGCAACGCCAGATTTGCCCATTTTCAGACAGATAATTCCTATGGTTCAAAGCAGATTGAAGTATTTGGAGGAGCACCTGAGAGATGAACGTGAGTTACTTCCTTGGTATCATGGAAAGGTGCGGTATCATAATTATCCGTTGGTGAAGTTCATACAATATTTATCTTTTGTGGCGCATTTGGATGGTGATTTGACGGAGTTGTTTCGGAATTTGGATTCATGGAGCAAATTGGGAAAGAGTTATCAGGTGATAGATTATAAATTCGGGTTTTCGAAGTTGGCGTCAGATCAAGTGTCTAGAATTGCGGTTAATGCGTGGCTGCCCTTATTGTTGGTATATAGAGATCATAAAGGTGAATCAATTGGGGAGTGTCAGATCTTTGATTTGATGCGAATTTGGAAGCCAGAGATGAATGGTATAGTTAAGAAATTTAATAACATAGATAGAGTTCCATTGGATGCGTTTGATAGTTTTTCACGAATATCGATGTGGCAGAATTGGTGTAGTGTCAAAAAATGCAGTAATTGTGAAATTGGCAAATCACTTTGGAACGTATAAACTGATATTTTGCCCTTAAATTTGTAGAAATCATGAAAAAAATCGCCATCATTGGGGGAGGAATTGTAGGGGTTGCAACAGCGTTTCAATTGTTGAAGGAAACTTCAGATTGTGAGATTGTATTGTTAGAGAAAGAGAATCGAGTTGCAGCGCATCAAACGGGAAATAATAGCGGAGTGATCCACTCGGGTATTTATTACAAGCCCGGGAGTTTGAAAGCTAAAAATTGCCTAAGAGGGTACGATTTTCTCATTGATTTTTGCAAAAAATACAACATAGATTATGAATTGTGTGGTAAAGTGATTGTTGCAATCAACGAACATGAAATACCCGCATTGGAGAAATTGTACGATAGAGGAAACGAGCATGGTTTGCAAGGTTTGAAGTATTTAACCTCCCAAGAAATCAAAGAAATTGAACCTGAATGTACCGGGATTAAAGGTGTTTTCGTACCACAAACCGGAATTGTAGATTACAAAAGGGTGACAGAGAAATTGGCTGAAGAAGTTGGTACTAATGCGCGCGCGAGCATCAAACTGTCATCAAAAGTGAATGCTATTGTTTATAGAGATTCAAAGGTGCAAATTGAGTACACGTCCCCCGAAGGAAAGAAAAATATTCAGGTAGATTATGCCATCAATTGTGCAGGACTTTACTGCGATAAAATTGCGGAGCTTTCGGGCGAGAAGTTGAATGTAAAGATCATACCATTCAGGGGTGAATATTACACCGTGAAACCAGAGAGAGCGCATATTATTAAGAATTTGATTTATCCAGTGCCAGATTCTAATTTTCCGTTTTTAGGGGTGCATTTTACGCGCAGAATTACGGGTGAAATTGAGGCTGGACCCAATGCGGTTTTTGCATTCAAGAGAGAAGGGTATAAGAAGACTGACTTTAGCGCGAGTGAATTTCTGGAGAGTGTATTTTGGCGTGGATTTCAAAAGGTAGCCTTTAAGTATTGGCAAACCGGAATTGGTGAATATTACCGGTCGTTTTCGAAAAGGGCCTTTAACAAGGCACTTCAAAAGTTGGTTCCTGCAGTGACTATGGACGATCTAGAACCAGCAGGAGCTGGGGTTAGAGCTCAAGCATGTGACAAAGAGGGTAATTTGATTGATGATTTTTACATTCAGGAGTCTGATCAGTTTATTCATGTGCTGAATGCGCCTAGTCCAGCGGCAACATCGTCGTTGTCAATTGGCATGTATATTTCGGACAGAGCCCGTGAGAAATGGGGAATCTAAAAGAGGTTTTAGGAAAGTATTTACCAGCGGGCAGTGTTGATTATGCTCATGATTTACTGTGGAAGTACGGTATCCAATTGCATATTAAGAAACCTCGTACCACAAAGTTTGGAGATTATAGATATCCTAAACCAGGAGAGCCGCACCGAATCAGCGTCAACAATAATTTGAATCCATATGCATTTTTAGTGACGTTTTTGCACGAAGCGGCGCATTTAGTGAATTTCGAAAAGCGCGGAAGACATAATATCAGGCCGCATGGGAAAGAGTGGAAATTGGAATTCAGAGAGATCGCAACTCCCCTTTTAAATAAAGAATTTTTACCAGAACCGGTGTTGTTTGCCTTAGATGGATATTTGAAAAATCCGGCGGCCAGTAGTTGCACTGACCCCAAATTATTCAGAACTCTAAAGAAATACGACCTTCAGCAAGATAATAAATTGATGGTGGAAGAAGTTCCAATGGAGGGTAATTTTAAAACCAAAGATGGACGTGTTTTCAGAAAAGTAGAAAAACTCAGAAGCAGATATCGCTGTATTGAGTTGAACACTAAGAAAACATACTTGGTTCCGGGTTTGATGGAAGTAGAGTTGGTTTAATTATCTTTGCCATCGTACTCGCACGACATGAAAACCTTATCTATCGTAATTCCAGCATATAACGAAGCGGCAACCATTCATCTGATTTTGAATAAGGTAGCAGAAGTAGAGTTGTTGGGCGGAATGTCAAAAGAGGTAATTGTTGTTGATGATGCTTCAAAAGACGGTACATGGAAGGTGCTGAACGAATATAAATCTCAACACCCAGAACAAAACTTACAACTGTTTCAACATCCGGTAAATCAAGGCAAGGGAGCGGCATTGCATACCGGAATTCAAAAGGCAACGGGCGAGGTTACCGTTATTCAAGATGCAGATTTAGAATATGATCCGCATGAATTCAATTTGTTGTTAGATCCCATTTACAGAGATGTTGCTGACGTGGTATATGGTTCTCGATTTATGGGCGGGAATCCGCATAGGATCTTATTTTTCTGGCATAGTATTGGAAACAAGTTCTTGACTTTTTTGAGCAATATGTTTACCAATCTAAATTTAACGGATATGGAAACCTGCTACAAAATGTTCAGAACCGATGTATTGCAGGGTTTAAAGCTGAAAGAAAAGAGATTTGGGTTTGAACCTGAGGTAACGGCAAAGATGGCGCGTGTTCCGAAAATCAGAATATACGAAGTAGGAATTTCTTACTACGGAAGAACCTTCGATGAAGGAAAGAAAATTGGTTGGAAAGACGGAATTAGGGCTATTTATTGTATTCTGAAGTACAATCTTTTCGCTTAGTTGGGTAAAATAGCTTTTGTTTTCCTACGGCCCAAATGTAGTTATCTGATTTTTGAATGGCATTGCTAACAGGCATTTGTGTAGGTAGTCCCGATTGTATTTTTGACGTTCCAACGGCTGCAAAAGTCTCAGGTCCAGTAGCTAGAATACCACTCACATAGCCTTTGTAATTAATGGGAACCAATTTATTATTTTGAGTTAATTTCCAAACGGTTATGGTATCTGAATTAGGGAATTGCCAATGTCCGCCGCCCAAGAAATACTCTTTTCGGAAGTCTTTCGCCTCTGCTTTCTCACTGATTTCTGACATGGCATAAATACCCCAACCACTGCCCTCGGGTAAAGGGATGTTAATGTTTATCAGGTGTTCAGATAACAATACGACTTCCTTGGAGTTATTCAATTTTAATTTCAGAAAAACTCTCCTTGCCGATGCTCCCTTAGGTCCCCCGCCACCAATGAGTAATCCAACTTCAATATTTCCATTCTTCGAAGTAAAATAATCAATGTTCACAGAACTGCCGCTAGCAGCATACATAGAACTTAATTTTGGGGAAACAGTATTCCATCTTCCGTTGGGTATCTTGATCCAACTTAGGCCCTTATTTAAACTCATGTAGGCATATAGGTGCTGGGAGTCAGTCTCAATGGGGTCTCCCAATAAAACCCCATTCGATCCTTCAAAATCAATGGCATCAAAGAAAACACCATTGCGAAAATCACTGTGAACGAGCAACCAATGAGAACCGCCATTGCTGGTGCGAATCAAAACTCCCGAATCACCAGCGCTCATGGCAATAGCTTCATGAGGCCCCCATGCATGGATGTCTCGAAAATCTTTTCTATCATACCCTTTTGGGCAGCAGTTAAACCACGACATCGAATCTCCAATTTTCCAAATTTGCCCCTTTGAGCCAGAGACCCAAACAACCGTGTCGGATATAACATGTAGTCCTCGAAAAGATTGAGCTTCAATAAAACTGAAAATGGAAAGGCTAAATACGAGAAAAAATGCGGCTTTATTTAGAAGGGTGTCAATAAAACACTTATTTATACAAACTGATTGATTACGTGTTATTTGGCTCAATGTTAAGTTTTTGAAAATATTGAAAATATTCATTGTGATGTTGGTTGGAATTTAGTTATTTTGTTTTAAATCATATCTGCCTATGGATGAAAAAAATACAAGCGTTTTATTTACAATCGACAAAAATCACCAATTAGAACCGGCCTTAACAGCGGCAAAATCCTTGGCAAGAAAAACTCAAGGTAAGTTAACTTATGTGCAAACCGATGAATCTCTTGCTGTTGAACCACAATTTGGAGCGTTTGAAGTTATTCGTGCCTCAGGTACTCTGTGGAAGAGTATGTCCAAGATTTCACAAGAACAAGGAGTGAAAATGATTTTGATTTCAGCCCCCCCTCAAAAAGGTGGTCTTTTGGGTGGAGGTATGACAGCATTGATCAAAAGTTTTGACAAATGCCGAATTATTTACCTCAATCAAAATCAAAATTGGGTAGAGCCGCGAAACATGTTGATGCCCATTGATGGAAATTCTGAAACCCGTCAAAAGTTGTTCGCAACTTCTGATTGGGCCAAGATTTATTACAGTTTGGTCACTGTTTTGGGAGTTTCCAATCCAAAAGACAAAGAAGATCAAAAGTATTCACACATTTATGCCCTTCAAGCGAAGATTTACATGGAAGAGCGCAAGATCAATGTGAAATTGGAGGAAGTTCAAAACAAAAGCTGTGCAGAAGCAGTGCTTGCAACATCCAATGAATTACCCAATTGCTGGATAGCAGCAGTGAGTAATTCTGAGGGAACTTTTAAAACGAGTGCGTTTCAAACTGTGTGTGAACAAGCGAAAGTGCCTATCTTAATATCTCCGTATCAAGAAGTGGTGGGTACTGGCTCCGTGGGGTACTGATTCTTATTTGATTCTTACTGATTCTGCAAAAATTGAGTGAGAATATTGTCGAAAAACACCTTGGGGTCGCCAAAAGCGGCCCTTTTTTAATTCTACTGTTGCAGTATTGACGATAGTTAGCGAAATTGCAGCGTTATGCAGCCAATTCGTACTGTTCAAGATTATTTATCGGCCGGTGAAACCCCTGAAATCTTATTTTGGGTGGGTTGTGCTGGAAGCTTTGATGAACGCGCCCAAAGAGTAAGTCGTGCATTTTCAGAGATTCTGCAAAAAGCCGAGGTAAAATTTGCCATTCTAGGTGTTGAGGAAGGTTGTACCGGAGATCCTGCAAAACGTGCGGGAAATGAGTTTCTCTTCCAAATGCAAGCTATGCAAAATATAGAAGTTCTCAATGGCTATGGAATTCAACGAATTGTTACTGCTTGTCCGCATTGCTTCAATACCCTCAAGAATGAATATCCATCCCTAGGGGGAAATTACCAAGTAGTTCATCACACCCAACTAATCAATGAGTTGCTCGAGTCTGGTAAGTTATCCATTGAAGGCGGACCTTATAAAGGGAAGAAAATCACCTATCACGATAGTTGTTATTTGGGACGTTCAAACGGTATCTACGAAGCTCCAAGAATGGTTATTGAACGATTGGATGCCGATTTGACCGAAATGAAACGTTGCAAAACCAATGGTTTGTGCTGCGGTGCTGGAGGGGCTCAAATGTTCAAAGAAGCTGAAAATGGAAATAAAGAGATCAATGTTGAACGTGCCGAAGAAGCCTTGAACACTCAAGCTGAAATCATTGCTGTTAATTGTCCGTTCTGCATGACCATGATGAAAGACGGAACCAAACACTTCGAAAAGGAAGATCAAGTTGAAGTTCTTGATATTGCTGAATTGGTTCAGAAACATTTAAATTAAGACAGTGCTTTTAGCTAATTTACCCGCCCACTCTCGAATTTGGTTTTTTGGTGCTCATCGAATTTTAAATGAGACCGAAATAGCACTTTTACAAGACGCAATGTCATCTTTTGTGGCTACTTGGACAGCACATGGAGCGCAGCTCTCTGCTGATTTTTCCATTCAACATGAAGCCATCCTGATTGTTGGAGTAGATGAATCGGTTGCCCCGCCTACAGGTTGCAGCATCGATAAGGTCTTTCAAGTACTCAAAGATTTTCAGAGCCAAACGGGTGTAGATTTCTTCCAAAGAACCTTAATTTGGGAAGCATTTTGCAATACCACTGAAATTTATTCCCTTGATTCTGCCAAACAAGCACTTCAAGAAGGTCGACTCAAGAACAATACTCTGATTTTGAATCCGTTAATTACCCATTTGAGCCAAGCCAGAGAATCCATGTACGTTCCTCTTGATGAATCTTGGGCCGCTCCTAAACTTGGAATTCAATAAATACCATGAAAGATCGCCGAATAGCCATACTGTTTTTAACCATTTTCATTGATCTTTTGGGATTTGGAATTGTCATTCCCATTCTCCCCAACTTGGCCAAAGAATTGTCAATGGAGTCGGGTACTTCTATCAATCCCGACGTTGCAGTTGGACTTATCGCTGCGGTTTTTTCTATCATTCAGTTCATTTTTGCCCCTTTATTTGGAAGTTTATCGGATAGAATTGGCCGACGACCCATCATCTTAGGCTCGATTTTGGTCAATGCCTTTGGATATGTGTTATTTGGACTTTCACAGTCGTTTTGGGTTTTGATTCTCGCTAGAATTATTTCTGGGTTTGGAAGTGCCAATATATCGGCGGCGCAAGCGTACATCGCAGACATCACCAATTACGAAGATAGAGCCAAGAAAATGGGTATCATTGGTGCTGCTTTTGGATTGGGATTTGTTTTTGGTCCTCCTCTCGGAGGATGGTTATACGGTTCTGAGACATTATTCGGTGTTGACGTCAAACAGTTGTTTCATATTCATGAATCTGCCAATCATTCCCTTTTCATTGTAGGATTATTCACCGCGTTGCTTTGTTTGCTGAATTTTGTATTAGCTTGGAAGTTTCTCCCTGAAAGCAACACCCAAAAATCCACCGTGAAAAGAAGTCCAACAGAAACCTTCACCGGTATGCTTGAAGCCCGAAAGATTCCGATTATCAGCGAGCTCATGTTGATCAACTTCATTTACATCGCTGCGTTTTCTATGATGCAAATCAATGCGAGCGTGCTTTGGAAAGAAAAATACGATTTGAACCCCGTTGCCATTGGAAATATTTTTGGTGTTATAGGCATTTTTAGCGCGGTAGTTCAAGGTGGGCTCATTGGCGTCTTTCAAAAGAAATTAGGACTCAGAAGAATGCTCATATGGGGAGCACCCATAGCAGGAATCGGACTTTCATTGATTCCGTTGCCTTCGAAGGAATGGTTTTACGCCGTTCAATTCTTTGCCATTTTTTGCTTGGCATTGGCCAATGGTTTGTTGATGCCTGCCATCAATAGCTTGGTTTCATTGAATGCTCCGGCAAATGCTCAAGGACAAATGTTGGGCATCATGCAGTCTTTGGGATCATTGGCTAGAGCTGTGGGTCCTTTGTTAAGCGGGCTTCTATACGCTCAGTTTTATATGCTTCCCTATTTGGCAGGCGGTATTTTAATGATGGTCAATTTTGGTTTAGCACTTATATTAGCCAAACAATTAAACCAATCATCGCAGCAAGTTGTCAAAGATTAAAGTACTACATATCAATGCCTCCTCAGAGGGTGGAGCATCTGTGGTTGCTCAACGACTCAATGAAGGATTGAATCGTTTTGGTCAAGAGGTTGAATCCAAACATTTGGTATTTTCTGGTCAATTGAGCCATGCACAAAGTGCTTCACCCTACATATTATGGGCCGATAATCTGCCAAAGAGGTGGTTTACTTTCCTAAAACATGCATTAGATAAGCTCAGTTTCTTGCGATTTGAGGCATCAAAGAAGGTCAGATTTCAATTCAGTCATGCCAGTCAAGGATTTGACATTTCCAACCATGAATTGGTACAATGGGCAGATATTATACATTTACATTGGGTACATAAAGGATTCCAATCTTTTGAAACTTTGGAAAAGTTATTGTCAGTACCCCACAAAAAATTTGTTTGGACCTGTCATGATTTATGGCCTGTAACCGGAGGTTGTTATTATACCTGGGGATGCGAAAATCATCAAGTGGCTTGCGGTAACTGTAAGTATTTAAAACATCCTGCCCTGAATGATATTTCTAGTTCTTTACTTGAGCGAAAAATTAAACTTTGGGGTAACAACCAAATCAAATTTGTGACACCCAGTAGTTGGCTTGCCCATCAAGCCAATTCTAGCGTTGTTATGAAAAACAATGTTGAAATGTCTGTGATTCCCAATCCTATAGACTCTGAGAAGTTTCAACCCTTGGAAGAAGGAGTGAGGCAGGAATTGAAGCAGAGCCATGGATTTGATAAACCGTTGTTGATGTTTTCGGCAGCGTACTTACAAAATCCAGCAAAGGGTTTTTTATTTTTCATTGAGTTGTGTAATTGTCTGCGCCAACAGAATATTGATTTTGAGGTTTTGATTTTAGGAGACAATAAAAACGAGGAATTGGGGCCATTTTCCTTTAAGTTTACGCATTGGGGATACGTTACTGACATGGACAGGGTGAAATTAGCCTTCCAATTGAGCGATTTATATGTCATTACTTCGGTGCAAGACAACCTACCAACAACCATCATAGAAAGCTTGTCTATGGGCACGCCGGCTGCAGGGTTTAGGGTAGGAGGTATACCAGAAATGATAGACGATGGCGTTAATGGTTTCCTGGTTGAATCGGGTGATGTTTTAAGCCTTTCAAAAAAGGTGGGAGACTTCCTAAAAAACAATCGGGCCGATTTTAGAAATCAAGCCCGACTGAAAACATTAAATACATACGATACAAAGGTGATAGTAAATCAAATTACCACGGTCTATAAATCTCTTTAATCTACGTTGTCATGCAACATCCTGTTGGGTTGCACAGTGAAATTGTTGTCTTTAGAATGTGTTTCAGTGCCCTGAATGGTTAATCTACTTACTTCTACAGCGCTACTAGGAGGTGCCGAAACCAATTCTACGTTACGTCTCAAATAAGCAGGAATATCCATGTCGTTGTCATGTATACTCGCTTTGTTTTCTCGACTCAACGATTGTACGGCAGGCTGTTGATAATTTAAGTGCAGCTGTGAATTACGGTTACTTTGTGTTTTAAAAAGATCTTCAACGCTTGGAGTGTTGATGTTCTCTTTCACGGTTAATGGCTTAGATTCTATAACAGGTTCTGTTTTGGCAGCCATCGGCTCTCTGATAGGCTCTCTTGCAGGATCTCTCGCAGGCTCTCTAGATGGAGTTTCGAAACTAGCATCTTCAATTTCTAAAGGAAGATCGGTTGGTACAAAGGTTTGAGTTTGTGCAACTTCTTCTATAAGTTGGTCAGTAAAAACTTCTTTTTGAATGGCTGTTACTTCTTCAAATCCAGTTGCAATAACGGTCACACTGATTTTGTCTTCCAATGTTGGTTCGAGGGTAATACCCATTTTTAGCAATGCATTGTTACCCGCTTCTTCTTGTAGGTAAGATGTAATGATTCGAGTTTCAGACATGGTGGGTGCTTTGGTGCCGTAGGTTAGGTTAATCAAAAGGTGTTTTGCACCAAAAATTCTAGTACTATCAAGCAATGGACTATTTAATGCAGCTCTAACGGCTAATTCCGCACGATTTTCACCGGCAGCAGTTCCAGTGCCCATTAAGGCTTGACCTGATCCTTGCATGGCGGTTTTAACGTCGTTGAAGTCTACGTTTAAGTGTCCGGTTTTGAAAATGATCTCTGCAATTCCCCTCGCGGCAGTGCAAAGTACATCATCGGCTTTCGAAAAGGCTTCTAAGAACGACAAATCGCCGAACATATCTACGATACGGTCATTGGAAATGGATATAAGAGCATCTACATGAGGTTTTAAATCAGCAATACCCTGTTGGGCTTGTTTTATCCTTACTGGACCTTCATCTGAGAAAGGAATGGTCACAATTCCAACCGTCAAAATGCCCATTTCTTTGGCGAATTTTGCAATGATGGGAACTGCCCCAGTACCTGTTCCACCGCCCATGCCGGCAGTCAAGAAAATCATTCGGGTACCATCACCTAGCATTCGTTGAATATCGGCTTTGCTTTCTTCTGCAGCTTTTGCTCCCATATTGGGATCAGATCCAGCGCCAAGTCCTGCAGTAAGTTCATTACCCAATTGTATTTTATTGGGAACAGGACTATGTCTGAGTGCTTGGTTATCTGTATTGCAGATGAAGAAATCTACGCCCTCAATACCTTCACGGTACATATGATTGACAGCGTTTCCTCCGCCGCCACCTACTCCAATGACTTTAATGATGTTATTCAATTTATTCGGTTGATTAGGTTCTGAATGAAAATCAGGTTGAAACATGGTTTTAGATTTTAGTTGTGGGTGAAATCATCAGCATCATCAGAGATCCATTCGCTGATGAAATTTTTGAAAATTCCGTTGCCTGGGTACAAGCTCTTCCATGAAATACCTTTCTTTTTATTTTGGGGGATTTCTTGAGTGGTTTCGCCTACCATTTCAGGTTCAGGTTGAGGTTGAGGAGTAGTTTTGGGTTGAGCAATTTCTTCTACATGTAGGTTTGGATAATTGGTTGGTTTCAGTTGTTCTGTCTCAATTCCCTTCATAACCAAACCAATGGCAGTAGAATACATGGGGTTGCGAACTTCTTCAATCATTCCTTTGCCTAAATGTTGGCCAGGGCTATTCAAATGTACATCCAGGCCGGTATTGTAACTGAAGAATTGATTGATGTCTTTTAAACTTGATCCGCCACCGGTTAAAACTATGCCTCCGTTCAAACGGTGTTGAATTCCTGAAAGTTGAATTTCGAAATCTACTTTTTGAACGATGTCTTCCATACGTGCTTTAATAACCTGTGAAATAGCATAAACGGAAATTTCTCTAGGAGACCTGCCCGGTAATCCTGGTATGACTACCACTTCGTTTTTCATGTTTTCTAGGCTAAAGCAGCTTCCGTATTTTACTTTCACTTCTTCGGCTTGTTCCTTTAGTATACCAAAAGCTTCTTGTAAATCTTGGGTAATGCGATCTCCTCCAATTGGAATAATGGCAGTATGAACAATTTTACCTGAATCGAAAATGCATATATCTGTGGTTCCACCGCCAATATCTACGAGTGCAACGCCGGCTTCCATTTCTTGTTCAGACAAAATTGCTTGAGCCGATGCTACAGGTTCAACCACGAGGTCAGCCAAGTGTAAACCCGCTTTCATTACGGCTTTGCCAATGGTGCGCGCACGACTGGTTTCGCCGGTGATGATGTGGAAATTGCATTCTACACGCGTACCAATGCGACCTTCGGGGTCTCTGATTCCGTCTTCGCCGTCAATTCTGTATTCTTGGGGTAAAACATGTAGTATTTCCAAGCCTGGAGATAACGCCAAGTTCTCCATTTCTGTGGTAAGACTATTCAATTCCTCCTTTGTGATTTCTTCTTCTCCATTTCTACGAGTCAAAGTTCCTCTGTGCTGCAAACTTTTAATGTGGTGACCAGCAATACCCACATAAACGGTATTGATTTTTACTCTGCTCAGTTTTTCTGCTTGTTTGACAGCTTCTTCAATGGCAGTTACTACTCTGCTTACGTTAGCAACCATGCCTCGAGAAACTCCACCTTGCGATGATGCTTTACCAACACCCAAGATGTTGATCTTTCCGTTTTCGGAAAGTTGTGATACAATCACACAAATTTTTGTGGTTCCGATGTCAAGTCCTGCAATGATGTTATTATTCGTTGGCGTCATACTATTTATGTTTGGCTTATTAGACAGTGATTTTGGTTTTTTGTATAATTTATTGTTCAGTTCTTCTTCCCACAATCTGATCTTCATACGAAATATCTATTTCCCGGTAGGTGTTCCAACCCACCTGCGGAAGGCCTTTTTCGTAGAAAAGACGGAGGTTTTCGAACTTTTTTTCCATGTTCGTAGTGTTATCCAAAACAATGCTATGCTTTCCTACTCGGGGAATCAACAAATACCGCCCAAACTTATCTACATAGCACTGTTCAAATTGCGCGTTCCACAGCTCGTTAGACCTTATAAACTTGCTTAAGTTTAATAATTCTAACATTTGTGGTGAGCCAGCGCGCTTACCCGACTCAAATTTTTGCTTCACATTTCCATTGATTACCCAAACAACGGGTGTTTGAATTCCTCTCTTAGGAATCATATATCCTCCGGTATCAATAAAAAACAATGAATCTTGGTTGTTCTTGATTAAGGCAATTGGCTCTCGCTCTTTTACCCTGATCTTCAAAGTTCCATCAAATGCGACATAAATAATTCCCTTGAATACGTAAGGAACCTTCTGAAGTTCAATTTCCATTTTGGTGAGCTCCACTTCAGATGCAGGTCTCCCAACAGGATTATCAAAGTGTTGTTGTACCCAATTAACCACTGCTTGTTTGGTTAAAAAGTTGTAGCCCGATTCTGAGGCATCAATTTCAACTTCCAAGTTTCCAATGATTCGGTTTTTACCAGCAAAACTTAATTTAGACCATGCGAAAATTAAGATCATGATCACTATTGCGGCAATGGTAATCATCCATTGTCTTCTGCTGAATGCCAATCTAATCTTATCTCTCATGGTGTCTTAGTTTTGCGCTTAATCTATCAATGTCGCCTGCACCCATGATCAAAATCAACTCAGGCGATTCAGACTTGATTTTTTCAAGAATCTGTTCTTGGTCTAATAACGACTTATTTTGATGGGTTACTAGGCTCAAGAGCCACTCAGAAGTGATGCCTTCTATGGGCTTTTCTCTAGCCGGATAAATATCCATCAAAATCAACTCATCTACCAATGATAAACTCTCCGCAAATTCTTGAGCAAAGTCTCTGGTTCTGCTGAATAAATGCGGTTGGAACACTCCTGTGATTTTCTTTTCAGGGTACAACGTTCTTACCGATTTGATGATGGCTTTTATTTCTTCAGGGTGATGAGCATAGTCATCAATAATCACTTGTTCGGGACTGTTTTTTAGGAATTCAAATCGGCGTTTTACTCCTTTAAAACTTGCAACTCCATTTGCAATTTGATTTGGAGGTATCTTCAACGAGTTTAAGCAAAGTGCCGCTGCTGCCGTAGCATTTGACACGTTGTGATGACCAGGAAGTCCGCAAACAAATTTTTGTCCTTGAAGGTCAAATACGTATTGATGATTTTCAATTCGCACGTTTTCATAGGTAAATGCACAATCGGCTTCCGTTCCGTATCTATGCAGTTTTACATGAGCTGGAATACTCATTTGAACGCGTTCTTCGAGATATAGGTCGCCCATTTTTTCTGGGGATATTAACTCGGCGAACACTTTGAAAGCTTCAAAAAATGACTTTGAATCCCCGTAAATATCTAAATGATCAGCATCAATGGCGGTAATGATGGCCGCATCAGGACGCAGTTGATGAAAACTGCGGTCAAATTCATCAGCCTCAACAACCACAATGTCTTTTTCGAACAGCTGAATGCCGTTGGTGTGACTGATGTAGTTGGATTGGTAATTGCTGGATATCCCACCAAGGAAAGCACTGAAATTCACATTGCAGGTTTTCAAAAGGTGAGCCAATAGGGTTGAGGTGGTGGTTTTTCCGTGGGTGCCGGCCACCGCTAGACATATTTTATCTTGAGTGAGAAGTCCTAAAATCTGTGATCTTTTGTGAAGCGTAATTCCTTGCTCTTGCAACCAAATCCATTGAGGGTGATCTTTTGGAATGGCGGGGGTATAGACAAAAAGGGTGTTATTCAGGTCTGATTTTACTTCCATTGGCAAGGCGTCAATGGCGTCGTTATAGGTAATGCTTACGCCAAGACCCTCTAATTCAATAGTTAAGTCAGTACGGGTTTTGTCATAGCCCCAAACCGATATGTTTTGCTCCAACAAATACCTGCAAATGGCACTCATTCCAATGCCGCCAACACCTATGAAATATGCTTTCTGAAACGACTTATTCACGATTTAGATCTTTTAAAATTTGGTCTACAATTTCTTGGGTGGCTCTTGGTTTTGCATGATTCAATAATTGTGTTCTCATGCGGGATAGTTCGTCGTTATTTTCAAGCATATCAACGACTTGATTTGTTAATTTCGATTTTATTTCACTATCCTTTATTAATAGGCCTCCTCCGTATTGAGTGGCTTTCTCAGCATTCTTTGTTTGATGGTCATCGGTCACATTTGGAGATGGAACAAGTATAGCAGGTACACCTACGGCCATGATTTCTGATACACTGGTAGCCCCAGACCTCGATATTACCAAGTCAGCACAACTGTATGCAAGATGCATTTCTTTCAAAAACGCGGATACCCAAATACCTTCAGGCGTATTCACGGCGGTATAGTTTTTGCCCGTTTGCCAAATGACTTGAATTCCATGTTCCTTCCAGGTGTTAATGGATGATTCTACGGCTTCATTGATGCTTCGAGCGCCCAAACTTCCCCCGGTAACAAAGACTATGGGCTTGGATGGGTCCAAATCAAAAAAGGCAACGGCCGTATTTCTATCGGTTTTCTTTAGAATTTCTTGTCTAATGGGATTGCCTGAGTGGATCCAATTATGGTAAGGAAATTGAGCGTCCATCCCATCAAATCCACAAAAGATTCGCTTAGCCGTCTTTTTCAATAATTTATTGGTAAGACCCGCGAAGCCGTTTCCTTCCCATGCAAAAACGGGGACACCCAAACGAGTGGCCGCAACGGTAATGGGTAAGCTGGCAAATCCGCCGGTTCCAACAACGGCATCCGGCCGAAAATCTTCGATGATTTTTTTAGCCTTCAGATAGCTATTTATGGCTTTGAAAATGATCTTGATGTTTTTAAGTGAAGCGCTACGTAATAGACCCTCAACTGGAAGTCCAACGATGTTGAATCCTTCCGACGGTACTTTTTCCATTTCCATCTTGCCTAAAGCACCTACAAATAAAATTTCGACATCGCTGAACCGATTTTGAAATTCTCGGGCAATAGCTACTGCGGGGAAAATATGTCCACCCGTTCCGCCTCCGCTAAATATGACCTTCAAAGGTTTACTCATGCTGTTTCAGGCACGGCGCCTGCTCCTTGGGTGCTTGCTTTTAGTTTTTCTTCACGTATATGTCTGCTAGTGCCCAGTATAATTCCGAAAGCAATGCTATTAAATATGATGCTTGTTCCACCCATGCTGACCAAGGGAAGAGTGAGTCCCGTAACCGGTAATCTTCCTACATTTACACCCATATGAATAAAGGCTTGTAAACTCATAGAGAATGAGATGCCCAGTACTACAAGGGCAGCAAACGACTTCTGAGCTTCTACAACCATTTTGAAGCTTCGCAATAGCAACACAATGAATGCAGCAATGAGAATGAGTCCTCCGAAAAGACCGTATTCTTCTACAATAATGGCAAAGATGAAGTCAGAGTAGGGGTGTGGCAGAAAATTACGCTGAGTGGAATGCCCTGGGCCTTTACCGGTTAAACCACCCGTAGCAATGGCAATCTTGGCTTGTGTTTTTTGGTAGTCGCTGCCTGATTCACCAACACCTGCATAGGATTCAATTCTTGCTTTCCACGTAGGCAAACGCGTGTTTGACCATTTATCTACGTCTACGTTTAATAGAAAAACAACAAATAAGCTAATCAGTAAAATGCCTCCACCTGCAAAGCTGAAAATGAAACGAGTTTTTATTCTACCTATATATAGCAATAATGTACATGATGTTATAAGAACCAACGCAGTACTCAAGTTCTCAGGAATGATCAGTGCGGCAGCCAGGAGCACGGGGCCCATGGCTTTATAAAAGACCTTCCTATTGTCTACTTCTTCTTGGTTTTTACTTAAGAACTTGGCAATCCAAACCATAATAAAAACCTTCGTCATGTCTGAAGGTTGCAGCGTGAAACCAAAAATGGGGATCACTCGATTTGCATTGTTGATGTTCAGTCCAAAGGTCAATGCTACAATCAGCAATACCACTGAAATCCACATCAAGAAAATAGATGTTTTAGCGTAGAATTTAAAGGGGATGTTGTGGATTGTGTACATGGTAAAAAAACCAACCACTAAAAAGCCTAAATGTCTAAACAGATAAAATTCTGTATTTCCTTGCTGCTTGGCAAAAGCCAAAGTCCCAGTAGAACTATACACAGCAAGTACACCAATAAAGCCCAATACAAAGACAATTCCCCAGATATAAGGGTCGCCTTTTAGGTGGTTCGATTTCTTTAATTTCTCAATCAACGACATATCCGTATATGAGTTTACAAGTTTTTAACGGCTTGCTTGAATAATCTTCCGCGTTCTTCGTAGTTTTCGAATAAATCAAAACTTGCACAAGCTGGCGACAACAGCACAGCATCACCTGATTCTGACATTTTGGATGCAACATAAACTGCTTCTTTTGCGCTTTGAGTGTTGATGATCATATCTACACTGTTTTGGAAGGCCTTATGAATTTTGATGTTATCTAGACCAAGACAAATAATCATCTTGACTTTGTTTTTCACCAAGGGAATTAAATCGGTATAGTCATTTCCTTTGTCAACACCTCCAGCAATCCAAATTACAGGTTTATCCATGCTTTCTAGAGCATACCACGCCGAATTCACGTTGGTAGCTTTACTATCATTAATGTATTCAACGCCATTCACTCTGGCCACGAATTCCAAGCGGTGCTCTAAGTTGTTGAAGTTGCTTAAACTCTCGCGGATACTATCTTTACGAACATCAATCAAACTTGCCATAACGGCCGCTGCCATTGTGTTGTAGGTGTTGTGTTTGCCTCTTAAATTTACGTTAGTCATATCTATTGTGTATTGGGTGTTTTTTAATTTTATGTATATGTTTCCATCTTTGAACCAGGCTCCTTCTTGGAGTTCTTGATTTATGGAAAATGGAATGAGTGTTGCTTTTTGGGGGATGTTTTGGAATCCTTCTTCAATCAAATGGTCATCTATGCAGTAAACTAAATACTCCTCTTGTGTTTGATTTTGCCCAATGCGCATTTTACTGTTGATGTAATTCGTTAGTTGGTATTCGTATCTATCTAAATGGTCTTCTGTAATGTTGGTGACACAACCTATGTTTAATGTGAGTTTATGGCAATCATCTAATTGGAAGCTGCTCAATTCCAATACATAGACGTCAAAATTATTTTCAGCCACTTGTCTAGCAAATGATTGGCCGATATTGCCTCCCAGTCCCACATTGAATCCTGCTTCTTTTAAAAGATGGTAGGTTAACATGGTTGTGGTTGATTTTCCGTTGGTGCCGGTTATTCCAATGATTTTAGCTTGTGTGTACCAGCTGCCAAATTCAATCTCAGAAATTATAGGAATATTTAAAGTCAAGCATTTTTGAACAATGGTCACCTTAGGCGAGATACCTGGACTTTTTACAATTAAGTCTGCTTTTAAGATGGTTTCTTCAGAATGCTTGCCCTCTTCCCAAGCTATACCTCTTGCGTTGAGTTCGTTTTTAGAATCTTGGTCAATGGTGCCGTAATCAGACACAAATACATTCCATCCTTGAACTACTCCAAGAATGGCTGCACCTGTTCCGCTTTCGCCGGCTCCCAATATGACTAAATTCTTTTTCAAGCGGTTATCTCAATTTGATTAAGGCAATAGTTGCTAAAACCAGAATGATGGTGATCAACCAAAATCTGAGCGTAATTTTACTTTCGGGTATTCCCTTTTTTTGGTAGTGATGGTGTAAGGGCGACATCAAGAAGATGCGTTTTCCTTCGCCAAATTTTTTCTTGGTATACTTAAAATAGGAGACTTGCAGTATGACACTTAAGCTCTCTGCAAAGAAGATTCCGCATAAAATGGGCAATAAAAGTTCCATCTTTATAATGATGGCAACTGCTGCAATAGCACCTCCAAGTGCCATGCTTCCCGTATCACCCATGAATACCTGTGCAGGAAAACCGTTGTACCATAGAAATCCTAGGCAAGCACCAATCAACGCGGCCAAGAAAATTACTACTTCACCGCTGTTCGGTACATAGATAATATTAAGGTATTTCGCAATTTTGATGTTCCCCGTGGCATAGGCCAAAAATCCCAATCCAATTCCAACAATGGCAGTGGTGCCAGCGGCAAGTCCATCAATGCCATCGGTCAAATTCACGGCATTGGTAACTGCCATGGATATGAAAATGATAACAGGAATGAAGATCAACCACGCATTTCCGTCCCCAGGAATAATATCGCTATAATTCAATCTAGCTTTAGTGATTGGGAGGTTGGTTTCTAGAGCAAAATGATTGACAGAATGGGTATAATCAACTGCAATGGCAATGATGATGCCTAACATCAATTGGCCAATTAATTTGGTGGTGGCTTTCATGCCCTCCTTATCTTTTTTGAACACTTTGATGTAATCATCAATTCCACCAATCACGCCCATCCAAAGGGTTGCGATGATCATAATGATTACATACATGTTGTCAAGTCGGGCAAACAAGAGGGTAGGGATGATCAAGGCAATGATGATGATGATTCCACCCATGGTAGGGGTGCCTTTCTTTTGCATCTGTCCCTCCAAGCCTAAGTCTCTGATGCTTTCACCAATTTGCTGGCGTTGCAACCAATAAATGATTTGTTTTCCTGCTATCAATGCAATCAACAAGGCAACAATACCTGCTAATGATGCTCTAAAGGAAATGAAATTGAATACCCCGGCTCCGGAATAACCCAATTTATCAAGGTATTTGAATAGGTGGTACAGCATTATTTGATGTGTTTAAATTCTTCGGTTACAATGATCCTGTCATCAAAAGGGTATTTAACACCTTTGATTTCTTGGTAGGTTTCGTGCCCTTTTCCAGCAATGAGTATCACATCGCCAGGTTGTGACAATAAGACGGCAGTTCTAATGGCCTCAGATCTGTCAGTGATTTTTAAAACCTTTCTTAAGTTCTCTGGAGAAACCCCTGCCATCATTTCCTCTATGATTTGCGTTGGCTCTTCGTTTCGCGGATTGTCTGAGGTAAAAAGGCATCTTTCGCTCATTCGAGAAGCAATTTTGCCCATTTCTGGTCTCTTATTCGCGTCTCTGTTTCCACCGCATCCTACCACAGTGATGATATTGCTTTGTCCTTGTCTGATGTTTTGGATGGTTTTAATTACATTTTCCAAAGCATCTGGTGTATGCGCATAATCAACAATGGCGGTGCGTGAATTGGGGCCAGCAATGGCTTCGAAACGCCCATTTACTCTGCCTAAAGCACTCATTGCTACCTCAATGTCTTCATCTCCTTGAGTGAGTAACTTCGCAGTAGCATATACAGCCAATAAATTGGAAGCATTGAAAGTTCCAACAAGCGGAGTCCATATATCTGCTGTCCCAATGCGCAACAACATCCCTCCAAAGTCGCTTTCAATGATCTTTACGTTGAAATCGGCAGTTCCCTTTAAACTATAAGTGTATCTAATACTCTTAGTATTCTGCAGCATCACCAATCCGTTTTTATCGTCTTTGTTGGTCACACTGAATGCTTCATCATTCAATAAATCAAAGAATTTCTTTTTGGCTTTGATGTAATTATCAAATGTGATATGATAATCTAAATGATCATGAGTAATGTTGGTGAAAATGGCACCTGCAAAAGGGATTCCAGCAATTCTATCTTGGTCAAGGGCATGAGAACTTACTTCCATGAATACATGTGTACAACCCTCCGCCGACATTTTAGCAAACAATCTGTGGAGGCTAACTACATCAGGTGTGGTATGCGTACTTGGATAAACCTCAGCGCCAATTCTATATTCTACGGTGGATATTAGACCGCATTTATATCCAAGGTGGGTAAATAAATCAAATAGAAGGGTGGTAACAGTGGTTTTGCCGTTAGTCCCCGTACATCCTACAATGATTAGGTCATCAATTACTCGGTCAAAGAAATTCACCGCTATCTGTCCCAAAGCAACAGCCGTATTTTCAACTTTGATATAGGTGATCTTGTCATTCAGTGTTGAAGGTAAATCCTGACAAAGAATCACTGAAGCTCCCTTCTCAATGGCAGAGTCAATAAATTGATGTCCATCTACTTGAGTTCCTTTTTGGGCAGCGTACAGCGTATTCTTTTCAATGGTCCGGCTATCAATGCTCAAGCCTGTTACTTGCACTTGTAATGACCCGAAGATTTCAAGGCTCTTTACATTTACTAAAAGTTCATTGACTGATTTACTCATCATGGATTTAGTTTTAGATAAATGGTGAGAGGTTGAGTGAAACGTGTTTTTGGGGAAATGCTTTGTTGGGATACTTTTCCGTGACCGTCGAAATGTACTTTCAAATTGAATGCATTAGCCAATGCTATGGCGTCTTTGATGCCCATTCCACGGAAATCTGGAATTTGGTTTTTATCGCCATTAATAACTTTGAACTCAATGGATTTTTCTTTTTTAGTGGCTTTTGCCATTTGAGGGCCCCCACTAATATCGCTGTGAGAAGAAATACCTAGTTCGTTCAATACCAATTTAGATTGTTCAAGGTCTCCGTTGAGAACAAATGGAACTACGTCTTTTGAAAAGCCTTTGAATTCAGGTTGAGTTTTTAGTCGGGTACTGTAAATTTTATTGGCAATTTCTTTGAATACGGGTGCTGCTACACTTGATCCATAAATGTCACCTGAATTAGGCTCGCTGATGACTACGATGATGCTAAATTGGGGTTGATTCGCGGGGAAATAACCTACAAAAGAAGCTCTATGCTTATTGGTGTATTTGTTTCCAGAGGATATTCTGGCAGTACCCGTTTTTCCGGAAACAGCAAATTGACAATCTTCAAATGTATTTTCAGCTGTTCCCTCTGATACTACGCTTCTAAGCATTTTTTGGAGCTCGATTGCCGTTTTTTCACTGCATATTTTTTTATTGATGATTTTAGGTTCGATGGTTTCCAAAGTCTTTCCATCTTGTCTAATTTCTTTAACCAAATAAGGATTCATCATCTTGCCCTTATTGGCTATTGCGTTGTACAGCATGAGTGTTTGCAAAGGGGAGATTTGTGTGGAATACCCAATACTCATGGATGGCAACGTCACACCTGACCAAGAAGAACTTCCAGGTTCAAGTATGGTGGGGTGATTGGAACTAGGAATGTCAAAATTGGGCTTTAAATGCAATCCTAATTCTTGTATGTGTTCTAAGTATTTCTCGGGATTTTTGGAGTAGTTGTTAAAAATAAACTGAGAAATACCTACGTTCGATGAACGAGCTATACACTCGCTTAGGGTGATATATGGTGGAAGTGCTCCTCCATGTAGATCATCTGTAAAGTCCTTGTCAAAGTATCTTACCTTGCCTTTTTTTGTTGGAATGGAATCTGTTGGTAGCGCCTTTTTGTCCTCCAAAAGAGCCAACGCCGACATGATTTTGAACGTTGATCCTGGTTCGCTGTATTCATCTACAGCGTAGTTCATGGTTTCAAAGTACTTTCCGTTACCGCCTTTGGTCAAATTAGCCATGGCAACAATGGCACCCGTATTGACTTCCATTACCATCACACAACCGTGGTGGGCTGAGTGTTTGACCAACGCTTTGTTTAAAGCATATTGTGCAATGTCTTGAATATCTATATCTAAAGTGGTGACTAGGTCTTTTCCGTTTTCGGCGGTTTCACCGTTGCCAATGCTCACAGGTCTCCAAATATTGCCTGGCATGCGCTGTTCCATGATTTGTACGGATTTACCGCGTAACAATGAATCAAATGCACCTTCTAAACCAATGCTTTTTCCGTTTCGGGTATTTCCAATGGCGCGTTTCGCCAATTCTCCCATGAAGTACATTCGTTTGCCCTTTTCCTCAAACCAGAACCCTGCTTTGAAACGGCCTTTTCTAATGAGAGGCCATTTTTTGATCATTTTTACTTGATCAAAATTTAGGTCTGAACCCAGTTTTGCGTAGCGATTTCCTGATTTACGGAGTTTTGATAATTTGTTTTTCCAAGCTACGAAACTGTAAGGTGCAAAGTGCTTTGAGAACATGAGAGACAAGCTGTCAATCTTCAGTTCATAGTCGGACTTTGTTAATCCAGCCACATTAGCATCCCATATAAGGTCATAAGTTGGAATGGAGGTGGCTAATAAACTGCCGTTGTATGCATAAATATTTCCACGCATCCCGTAGGCCGTTTTTATTCGGGTATTTTTCTTTTGTTGCTCAAGTGAGAATTCCTCTTCAAATCCATTTTGAAGTCTTACAATAGAGATTATCAGAAACAGTGCAAAAGCAGCAATGCAGGCAAATACCACCCTTGACCGGTTAAGTATCTGTTTTCTGGTATTTACTTTTTGAGTCTCTGCCATATTAATCCTTTTTCTCGCGAACGATTTTAATTGGAGGGTCTGATAATTCTTTTAGGCCAGTCTCTTTCAATTTTTCAGCTATTTCAGACTGTTTGCTTGATTGAGTTATTTCACTTTCCAAACTGATTCGCTCACTATGAAGTTCCTTAAGTTGTTTGCTCAATTCGTCTTTCTTTTTTATGGCTTTTGTGGTGTGAAGAGAATTGTAGATATAAAACACCAAAAAGGGAAATAGATAGATCAACCATTTTACCAATTTCCATGTGGTAATGGGGTTGTCTTGATTCTCTGACTGAGGGATGTTTTGAGTTTCTTCTGTCATGATTTTCTTACTCCTATTCTCATTTTAGCACTTCTTGAACGTTTGTTTAGTTGTAATTCCTCATCATTTGGCGTAATTGCTTTAGATGGTTTACAATCAAAAGGTTGGCTACTCCATCCATACATGTCGGTTTGTTTTTTTCCGTCTAAATTTCCGCTGTTTAAGTAGTTTTTTACCAATCTATCTTCCAGCGAATGATAGGAAATGAGTACTAATTTTCCTTCTGCCTTGATGAGGTGCTCAGAATCGAGAAGTAGTGTTTGAAGGTCTTTCATTTCTTGGTTTACTTCTATTCTTAAAGCTTGAAAAACTTGCGACAGGTATTTAGCAGGTTCGCCTTTTGGAATACAGATGTCTATGCATTGTTTAAACTCATCAACTGTGTTTAATGGACCATTATAGGCCTTGATGGTTTTCACCAATTTATAGGCGTTTTTAATTTCTCCGTAGTTGTTGAATACGTGTAGCAATTCTTTTTCGCTGTATTTCTTGAGGATTTCTGCAGCTGTTTTGCCCGACTGTTGATCCATTCTCATGTCGAGTGGACCATCTGCACGGTGTGCAAATCCACGGTCATTATGATCAATCTGGAAGGAGGAAATGCCTAAATCGCCTAAAACACCATCAACCCCTTCAGGCTCTAATTGGCTGATGAAGGATTTAATGTACCTGAAATTGTGGTTGATGAGGGTGAATCGGTCATCATTGATGGCTGTTGCGTTTTGTACTGCGTGTTGATCTTTGTCAAACGAGTACAATTTGCCTTGTGGGCCGAGTCTAGATAGTATTTCGCGTGAGTGTCCGCCACCGCCAAAGGTAACATCCACATAAACCCCGTTCGGGTTTGTGACCAAGGCGTCAACGCTTGGTTTTAGTAGTACAGGTATGTGGTATGCGGTGTTCATTGGCAATCATTTTGCCAGCGAGAAGAACCACTTTCTATGCTCCAGGGTTGGATCGGTGTTGATGGAAGTTTTTGGCCAATTCGCTCAATTCATCAGACTGAACATCTAGTTCAGACTCGTAAAGCTCTTTGCTCCAAATTTCCACCTTGTTGCCGAAGGCACTCAAAACAACTTCATCTTCTAGTGCGGCGTATTCTAGCAACTTCTTGGGAAGCAGAATGCGTTGCGCAGTGTCAATAGGAAGAATGTTCGCACCGTTGGTGAAAATACGCTTAAAACGGCGAATTTCTGGACTCATAAAGTCGTCAACGGCGTTGAGTTTTTCGGTTTCCTTTAACCAATCTTCTTTGGTGTACAGAACGAGGCACTTTTCAAATCCCCGGTTTATAACCAATGTACTGCCAGCCGCCTCAGGAAACTGAGAACGAAGACGCGAAGGAAGCGATAAGCGCCCCTTGGTGTCAAGCTTGCAATAGTACTCACCGATTAATCCGGACATTTTTCTTGCTGGTTTCTGACTGCTAAATAACTACAGATCTTCCCACTTTTTCCCACAATTTACCAATTTTAGCCACCACTTTTCCACATATCTCCACAAATTGAGGTTTTTCGCTGTTTTTGGACAATTGAGTCGTTAGGAGGGGGAGGCAAAAATAGAATAATTTCCTTGAAAAACAAGGGTTTTAAAGCTTGTGGGAGAAAGTGGGTATTTTTTTCAGTGATTTTTCCATTTTAGTTTCTCGGTGGGAAAACCTAAATTTGATTGAATGCAATCAAGGTTTCCACATTTATTGTTGGTCATATTCATGTTCTCGAGCCATGCTCAGAGGTCCTTGCTTGCGCAAATTCAACATTCTTATTATGGCGAAGTTCAACTGAGAAACTACGGGTATGATATCGGATTTTACAGGAGAACCGCGAAATTCAACCAGCCCATTCAGCGAGAAATTGGATTTCAGATTGGGGCTTTGGTTCATCCTAAAGAAGTTTTTGTGTTGAATTCAGGATTGCCGGGTAGCAGAATTTTTAAAATTGATAAAGTGAATTATGCCTGGGTTTTTCGACCCAAGGTGACATATAGTTATCCGCTAGCAAAGCGCGCTTCTCGATTTGAGATGGGGTTGCGTGTTTTCGGGGGATTTCAATTGCCCATCGTTTATACTTGGCCTGTTTATGTTTGGCTTTACCAAGGGAATGTGCCTTTTGATGGATACGAAGACGTTCGATATGACCCTAACATACACGAACCACAATTTATTGGGGGGAATGCATCCGTCTCTCGCGGAATAAAAGAAGGTAGTTTGACTCCAGGAATTGGACTTCATGCAGGGCTGTCTCTTGAATGGGGCAACTACAGAAACGTAAGCAATGAGCTTAGCCTGGGGCTAACCACGGAGTATTTTGTTAAAGAAATACCCATAATGCACTCCAATAATGTCAACCTGCAGTTCTATCCCGCAGTATTCATTAAATTTGCCGTTGGATATATCCCTTAACTTTATAAAACGTGATTGAATTACCTATAGTAAAGAAAGAACGTCTCTCGGCACAAAAACCGAAGTGGCTAAAAATTGACATTCCCATTGGAGAGAACTATACCCGTGTTAAGCGCATCGTAAAAGAGCATAAACTTCACACTATTTGCGAAGACGGTAAATGTCCAAACATGGGCGAATGCTGGGGTGCAGGTACCGCCACATTCATGATTTTGGGAAATGTATGTACTCGTAGTTGCTCGTTTTGTGCCGTAGCCACTGGGAGACCAGGTAGTTATGATACCGACGAGCCCCGTAGGGTTGCTGAAGCGGTAAAATTAATGGGTGTTCAGCATTGTGTAATTACGTCTGTAAATAGAGACGAATTGAGAGATAAAGGTGCAACTGTATGGGCCGAAACCATCCGCGAAGTCAAAAAAGAGTCCCCCGAAACAACCATAGAAACCCTCATTCCTGATTTTAAGTCGGAGTGGGATCTTTTATACATGGTGTTAGACGCTCGCCCTGATGTGGTGAGCCACAACATGGAAACGGTTGAAGAATTGTATAGATTGGTTCGTCCACAAGCAAAATATCAACGAAGTTTGGAGCAAATTAAACGCACCAAAGAATACGGAATGCGCACCAAGAGCGGAGCTATGTTGGGTTGCGGAGAAACCGATGATCAAGTGAAGAAATTGATCAATGACCTAAGAGAACACGGATGCGATGTTTTAACCCTTGGTCAATACCTTCAACCCACTAAAATGCATTTACCGGTGTCAGATTATATTCACCCTGATAAATTTAAATTCTGGGAAGAATACGGCTTGTCTTTGGGCTTTAGATTTGTGGAAAGTGGACCATTGGTGAGGAGTTCGTATCACGCCGAAAAACACATTCACTAAATCACCTATGTGTTAAAGTCACGCTTGACACAAAAATGATATAGAATACGTCGGGTTCTTTGCAAAACCGCACACATTTCGTTTTATTTGCATAATATAGAGTTTAAACCACATTCAGAAAAATGAGAATGAATAGAATTATACCATTTACCTTATCTGCAGGACTACTAGCCGTAGTTGCTGTGGGTGGGTTAAAACAAGGACTGCCCGGTTTCAAAAATGCTGAGTTGAAAAATGAAGCTACCGGCGCCGAGCAACACATTCGTGGAGCTATTGAATCGATCTACAGTCTTCGTTTCAATGAAAAAACCGGCGACTTAAATCCTCAATGGATGGCAGATGCAGTTCAACAAGCAGATAATCTTAAATCAATTGCAAAAAGATTGAACAAAAAGATTGAATGGACCAATATGGGTCCTGACAACGTGGGAGGTAGAATTCGTGCATTTTTGATTTCAAACAAAGATCAAAAAGTGTGGTTTGCTGGCGGTGTTAGCGGTGGTTTGTTCCGTTCAAGTACTTCAGGACAAAGTTGGGCCCCCGTCAACGACAGGCAAGAAAATTTAAATGTTACTTGCATTGCTCAAACCCCTGATGGAAAGGTTTATTATGGAACTGGAGAGGGTGGATTTACCAACCTTGGTGGTACTAGAAATGGTTCTCCTGCGTTCTACGGAAACGGAATTTATGTGAGTTCAGATGAAAAAGGGACTGCTTTCTCATTGATGAACGAAGCTAAAGACAATCGCTTTTACGAATGCAATGGCATGGCTTCACATCCAAAAGAAAATAAATTCTATGTGGCTTCTGAAGCTGGTTTGTATGAATTTGACATGACTGGAGCAACAGCTAAAATTACACGTTTAACTGCGGGTTCAGTGAAAGAAGTTAAATTAGATAGCAAAGGGGTAATCTGGGCTACCACTTCCAACGGTTCTGTTTACAAAAAGGAAGATGGTCAAGCCATCAAAATAGTAAATCAAGGCTTCAGCTCTGGTGGAAGAACCGCAATCGCAATCTCTCCTGACGATGACAACTACGTTTACACCATGGGTGCTGGCGGAGCCGGTGCAAATTACGGTCGTTTAGTGGGTGTGTATCGCACTACCGATGGTGGTGCAACTTGGGAGCAAATCATTGTAGGTAACTCAAACAATAACATCTTCTCTTCAAACAACCAAGGTTGGTACGATAACGTAATTGGTGTGGTTCCAGGCAAGAAAGATGAGGTGATTTTAGGTGGTGTTAATTTGGCCCGTTGGGATAAAGTCAACGGATACCGTGAATTTGCATCAACCTTTGGTGCTCCTTGGAACTCAGAATATGTGCATGCCGACAAGCACATGATTACATGGAATATGAACACCAAGCCAGCAACTTGTATAGTAGGTTGCGACGGTGGATTGTTCGCTTCTCAAGATTATCAAACTTGGACGTCCATCAATCGTGGATTTACCACCCTTCAATTGTACAATGTAGCTGCAAATTCACTTGGACATATTGTTGGTGGTTCACAAGATAACGGTACTCAATTGATAAACTTCTCAGGAAACTCATTCAACGGTATTCCGTCAAAAACGGCCATTTCAATTTACGGTGGTGACGGATTTGATGTTGAATTCAGTAAATATGACCCACGTGTTGTGTTTATGTCTATTTACTACGGTACTGTAGTTAGATCAAATAACTCTGGTCAATCATCATCCACTTTCTGGGATGATCGCCAAGCAGGAACGGTACAAACAGACTTCAATACCACTTACAATCTTTGGGAAAAGAATGAAAAAGAGTCAAGATTATTCTTAGCTAAAAACAATCAAGTATGGATGGCAACCAATCCAACAGATTTTGCAAATCCTGTAAATTGGTTCTTAGTAGGAGATGCGTTGGGTGGAAGCCGAATCATTGAAATGGATTACACCACTGACGGTAACCACTTGTTCATCGCAAAAGCAAGCGCATTGTTCCGTTTAGATGGATTAAATGACGCTACGTTCACTTTAGATGCAAATCCAACAGCTACCAAAGTTCCTGATGGAATTGTACAAAAGCAATTGGGATTGGGTGGCGCAGCTGGCAGAACAGTTACTTCGGTAAATGTGAATCCTGAGAACTCTAACCATGTTGTAATCACTCTGGGTGGTTACGGAAACTCAAGTTATGTTTATGAAACTGAAAATGCTCTAGATGACGCTCCAACATGGAAAAACATCACTGGCAACTTGCCAAGTATGCCTGTTTATGATGCAGTGATTGACGTTGATGATCCAGATAGAATTATTTTAGGAACGGATTTGGGTGTTTGGGTTACCGAAAACGGTGGAACCAAATGGGAAGAAGCAAACGACGGAATGGCTCGTGTGCCAGTATTTGAAATTCGTGGATACGAGTGGAAGCCTTGGGAAGGTATGCGTTTGTATATCGGTACTCACGGTCGTGGATATTACCAGAGCACAAACTTGTTAACTTCAACCAAGAAGATGGCTAAGAGTTCTTTCGAAATGACTTTGTCACCAAATCCATCAAAAGACATTGCTCATGTGAATTTCCGCTCAAATGGTGGAAAAGCAATTATAAGAGTGGTTAGTATGGAAGGTAAATCAGTGATGAACCAAAGTTTAAATGCTCAAGTGGGTGATAATCAAGTTCGCTTAGATGTGTCTACCTTGAAATCAGGTTACTACTTTGTTCAGGTTACTTTGGCAAACGGTACAAGTACGACCCAAAAATTAATGGTTCAATAAATCAATAAAGACCGTTAAAAACAAATTCAGCGGGTCCGTTCAACCAAATGTTGACGAACCCGCTTTTTTTATGCTCAAAAGTTACCGAAAGATTTCCTCCTCGAGTGGAAACATGGATTTCTCCACGCTCCAGATTTTTCTTGATGGCATAAGAAAGCGCAGCAGCTGTAACACCGGTTCCGCAGCTGTATGTTTCATCTTCAACACCTCGCTCATAAGTTCTCATACTTAATGCGTTTTCAGCGGTGATTACTGCTCTATTTACGTTAATTCCCTCTTTTTGGTATTCATCAGAATATCGAATTCCTTTTGCCCAAGAAACTAAATCAAACGTATTGATATCCTCCTGTGAATTTGAAGCATTGAAATGTACGAAATGAGGAGAACCCGTATTCATGCAGATAACGTCCTTAGATTTTACTTCCCAATCCTGTACATCTATCATCTTTAATTTGACCCAGTTGTCTTCAACTACCGCTTCATGAGGGCCGTCAGGTGCGTAAAACAACAATCTTCCATCATTGCTAAGGCCAAGAGCGTTTGCCCAGTGGGCAATGCATCTTCCTCCGTTGCCGCACATGCTGCTTAAATTGCCGTCGGAGTTGTAGTAAATCATCTCAAAGTCATAGCCTTCGGTGAGTTTGAGAATCATCAAACCGTCGGCACCAATGCCAAACCGTCGATCACACATTTTTGATACATCCAATGAGTATTCGGTAAATCTGCCGTCAATTAAGATGAAGTCATTCCCCGTACCTTGGTACTTGACGAAGGGGATGTTATCCGAATTCAAGATCATTTCGGTTGAATCTTATCAATGATTTTTTTATCAGTTATGGGTTTAGGTTTTTCTAAACGAGCCACGTTTAACTTAATGGAAATGATATTTTTAGGACCTAGTTCTAGATAATAATTGCCGTCAATTTCATACATTAGCGGACTTTCACTTCCCATATTAATCAAGAAAATATTGTTTCCTTGGCACTCGATGGCTGGCTTTTCGTTGCGAGCTTCTTGTTGTATAATAGTGAAACGCGCGGGACTGGATTTTGCGGAATTGGGCTTTGAAGCCAATGTTGGCGCTGAAGTTGAAATAGATTCTTCAGAACGGACCTTTGATTCTTGCATCCCGAGTAAATGAATAGCAACTACCCTTGATGTACTGATTGTGCGCCTGTAGAGTTCAATGGTATCGGTTGAAATCTTTTTTGATTTGTCTCGCGCAGTGCTGGTTTTAGCCATGACAGGAGCGGCTGATTCACCTTCTGAAATAGACATTCGAGAATTTTTCTCGTAAGTCCCTTCCTCAGATTTTTCAATGGTTGTTTTATCGTCTTTATCTACTGTTTCTGATGTCGCTGTATAAACATCGTCTTCAACTTGAGCTTCATCGGTTGATGTTGGTTCTTGGTAGACAGCAAGGAGACTGTCGGTCCAGTTATTTTCAGTTTTTGTAGAATCGTTGTTATCGCCAAAAAGAATTTCGGGAAGAATGCCTTTTCCAAGTTTTTTATTTTTCCAAAATTTTACGCGGTCAGATTTTTCGTCTTTTAAGGTGATGTAATCAGCAGACTCTTTTAAACTGCCTGTTTCAACATATTTGTAGATGGCAAAATAACCCAGCAATAAAACAGTAACCGATGCCGCCGCATAAAACCACAAATTGGTTTGAGTAGTGGTACTTTGCTCGTCAACTCTTGATTTGATGTATTCTTTGAGCTCTTCTCGTCCTTCAGAACGAATGCCTTCAATGATTAAACTGTAAAGGTCAAACTGAGTTTTAAGTTCAGAGTTTAGCTCGAGTTCACGCAAAAATTCCTCCCTCTCAGAATCTGAGAGTTCAAAGTCAAAATACCGCTCTATCCGTGGGTCAAACTCCATAAAAATCTGTAGAGGTGAATTTTGATTTTACTTTAGATGCTAATTCTTTTAAACATTGATGTTTCTTTGATTTAGCAACATCAGAATTGGCCAAATTATTGGCTTTGGCGATGGTTTTCATGTCAAATCCATCGAAATAAAACATCAGTAAAATTTGCTGACAAACTTCACCCATTTCCCCGAGCATGTTTCTAACCAAGGCCAAGTCCATGTCATTATTGATGGGCGTTTCAGAATGCTGATGTGGCTTGATGTGTTCTTCAGAAACCAATCGCTTTCTTTTATCAAGTTGTTTGAGCCAAAGGTTTTTCACTACCGCATAAATGTATGTTGACGGTTTTGACTCTAACTTAAAATCTGGCTTACGGGAATTTTGCCAAAGTACTACCAAGGCATCTTGCAGAAGATCTTCGGCGTCCTCGTCTTTACCATTGTTTTCTCTTGCGTATCTCTTTACCATTTCTTCATGTTCTTTGTACAAATCAATCAACACTTCACGATCTCCTTTGTGGAGACGTTCAATGATTTCATCATTCAAGTGGTTGTTTAATTGCATTTCACGGACCATGAATACGATTTTATCGAAAAAGGTAAACGAATTCTTGTGCAAAATAAATCAAGTATTGCATTTTTGCGTTAGGTTACACTTGAATTTTACAAACATTGATGAATATGAGAAAGATTTTTGAAAATCACAAAATTGCTACCGCTGTCTTTGCCGGTGTATTGGGTGGAGTTGTTACTTTGGTTGGGATGTATTCATTTGCACCCAATGTATTCAGAGCCAACAATATAGAAGATCTTCAGTCGTCTTCTAAGCAATTGGCACGTTATGCGAGTTTGAATACTCAAATTGGATTTGATTTTACCGGAGTTTCAGAGATCGCTAACCCTGCGGTGGTGCACATCAAAACCACCATGAGTGGAGGGTCAGCGTCTAAGAGCATGCCTCAAGATATGCCTTTCAATCCCTTTGATTTTTTCGGGGGACCCGGGGGACCCGAATTCCGATTTGAACAACCAGGTCCACAAATGGCCACAGGTTCAGGTGTCATCATCTCTGATGACGGGTACATTGTCACCAACAATCACGTCATAGACAATGCCAATAAAATTGAGGTCGTGCTCAATGACAAGCGCACTTACATTGCAGAATTGGTTGGAGCAGATAAGAATACCGATTTAGCGTTGTTGCGCATTGGCGAAAGCAATTTGCCTTTCTTGAAGCTAGGAAATTCAGATCAAGTAAAGGTAGGCCAATGGGTGGTTGCCGTTGGTAATCCATTTAATTTGAACAGCACCGTGACTTTGGGAATAGTTTCGGCAATGGGTAGAAATATTGATTTGATTCGTTCTAAAGGAAACCAATACGCCATTGAGAACTTTATTCAAACCGATGCCGCTATCAATCCAGGAAATTCAGGTGGAGCCTTGGTGAACACTCAAGGAGAATTGGTAGGAATCAATACTGCTATTGCTTCGCAAACAGGTTCTTATGCTGGATATGGATTTGCAATTCCCGTGAATTTGATGAAAAAAGTGGTGAATGATTTTATGAAGTACGGCCAAGTTCAACGAGCAATTTTGGGAGTATCCATCCAAGAAATCACCCAAGAACTCGCCGATGAGAAAAATCTTGGAAGCCTCAAAGGCGTTTATATCGCAGATGTTGTGGAGGGCGGAGCCGCTCAGAAAGCCGGAGTTAAAAAAGGCGATGTAGTTTTAAAAATTGAAGGTGAAGAAGTAAACAGTTCTAGCCGACTACAGGAAAAAATTGGAGAATACAGACCTGGTGATAAAGTAACCCTAACGGTGAACAGAGATGGAAAAATTAGAGAGATTGAAGCTGTATTATTGAGCAAAGAGGGTGATGCCAAATTGACTACCGCTAAGGCGAACAACACTTCAGAATACTTAGGAATGAGCTTAGGTAACACATCTAAAGAAGATCGCGAAAAATTGGGCTTGAAATCGGGCATCAAAGTGGAAGCCATGCAAGATGGAGCCTTCAAGAAGGCAGGCATTCCCAAAGGATTCATCATCACTTACATCAACAACGAAAGAGTGTATTCTGTAAGAGGGGCTATTTCTGTCCTTGAAGCACTTTCAGGAAGCATCGTTGTAGAGGGCTTGATGCCATCTGGCGAAGAAAAGATTTACGCCGTGAAATTGCCTGTAAAGAGCAGCGAAAGAGGAGAATAATCAATCCTCCTCAAAGATGTTCGGATCAGCTGCGGGTCTTGAAAATCCTGCACTCCAAGAATTACCCCCGTCTGACGTTTCACCAAACGGAGACGGGCGGTTATCTGTCTGGTTGTAAATATCTTCATCAACATTGAGTTTCGAGCTGTAAACCTGTGTGCTAAATGAACTCATGGGGGTGCTGTTGTAATCGGGTTTCTTTTGACGTATCATCTCTCTTTCAAATCCTTCTAAGTCCGCGAATTTTGAATATTCACCCACAAATTTGCAATAGGCTGATCCCACAGAACCGTGTCTGTTCTTAGCAATGATTACTTCGGTGAGGTCTTTGATTCCGAAACTTAAATCATCTTCATTGCCTCCACTATCTTGAACATCCATTCCCATTCGTTCGTAATAATCATTGCGGTAAAGGAACATTACCATGTCAGCATCTTGTTCAATAGACCCAGATTCACGCAAGTCAGAAAGTTGAGGTCTTTTGTTATTTCGTTTTTCTACTTCACGACTCAACTGGGCAAGTGCAATCACGGGAATACTCAATTCTTTTGCCAATGCCTTGAGCGATCTGGAAATGGCCGCAATTTCTTGTTCCCTGTTTCCTTGTCCTTTAAGTTCGTATCTCAACAACTGAAGATAATCCACCACAACCAAATCCAAACCGTGTTGCGAGTGTACTCTTCGGCATTTTGCATTAAGATCAAAAATGCTCAACTGTGGGGTATCATCAATGAAAATCTTTGCAGATCCCAAACGGGCAGTCTCTGTTTGAAGTCTTGCCCATTCCTCTTTTGAGAGGTTACTCTTTTTAATTTTTTCACCTTGAACCATGGCTTCGGCGGAAATCAAACGATTTACCAGCTGAACATCGGCCATTTCTAGAGAGAAGATCATGACGCTTTTATTGTGATCTACGGCAGCATTTCTAACTAAGCTTAAGGCAAAAGCCGTTTTACCCATTGCAGGTCGAGCAGCCAAAATCACTAAGTCAGAAGGTTGCCAACCGCCGTTGATTCTGTCAATGTCTGTAAATCCTGATGCCACACCGGTGATTCCGTTGTTTTCGCTCGACATTCTGCCTTCAATTTCTTTCAGAGAACTGTTGATCAACATGGAAATCTCTTGAAAGTTTCTTTTCAGTCCGGCATTTTTAATTTCATACAATTTTGCTTCAGAATCATCTAGAAGTTTGAATGAATCTTGTGAATCATCATAGGCATTGAATTGGATGTCACCGGTAACTTCAATCAGTTTTCTTTGGATGAATTTTTGGGTTAAAATTCGGGAGTGAAATTCAATATTCGCAGCAGAAGATACTTTATTGGTGAGTTGAGCCAAATAGGCATTTCCTCCGGCCAGTTCTAATTTATCGTGATCTCTTAAATAAGATGAAACCGTTAGTAGGTCAATGGCCATGTTTGCACTTTGGTACAATTCCTGAACCGCCATGAAGACATATCTATTTTGCGGATTGTAAAAATGTTCAGGAGATAGGATATCAATAACTTGGTGGATTTTATCGCGTTCCAACATCATAGCTCCGAGCACCGCTTCCTCCAAATCTACCGCGTTGGGAGGCATGCGCCCTTCGCGGTCTTTGAAAAAACTGGCCGGTGTAGTTACATCTCGTCTTTTTGTTGAACGAATTGATTTATCCATAGTCTTTCAAAGTAAAACCAAAGCAACCTTTTTATCGTGTATTTTATGAATAAATAGTTTTTCACAGACTTTCGTGAACAAGAGGTTGAAAACTATTGTTGATGAAATCCGTCTGATTTTGTGGTCAACTGTCGATTCTGCAAGCAAAACTCTGATTTGAATGTTATCTTTGAAATTATCGATTTATGGAAGCCAAATTTTCGCCACGGGTTAAAGAAGTTATACAATACAGCAGGGAAGAAGCCATTCGTTTGGGGCATGACTACATTGGTTGTGAACATTTGTTGCTAGGAATCATTCGCGAAGGCGAAGGCAAAGCATTTCAGACGCTGGTTATTTTGGATGTTGATGCACTTCGACTGAAAAAAAACATAGAAGACACGATTCGTGGTACGGCCAGTAAGACGTCTAATTTGGGAAATATCCCATTGACAAAACAAGCCGAAAAGGCTTTGAAAATCACCTATCTCGAAGCTAAAATATTTAAGACTGATTTAATTGGTACAGAGCATTTATTGTTGTCTATTTTAAGAGACGAAGACAATGTGGCTTCGAAGGTGCTGTTGAATTTTGGCATTACCTACGATGTGTTTAAATCGTCATTAGAAGAGGGAATTGACATTATAAAAAGTGAATTGCCCAACGATGACGGTGATTCGCCGGAAGAGTTTTACAGAGAAGAACAAAAGGCTCAAGCGGCTTCTAAGTCCAAAGCAAAAACAAAGACCCCTGTACTTGACAACTTTGGAAGAGATTTAACCAAAGCGGCCGAAGAAGGAAAGTTAGATCCCATTGTAGGTAGAGAGAAAGAGATTGAGCGCGTTAGCCAGATTTTATCGCGCAGAAAAAAGAACAATCCTGTCTTAATAGGTGAGCCTGGCGTTGGTAAAACGGCTATTGCTGAAGGACTTGCACTCAGAATTGTACAGCGAAAAGTATCGCGCGTGCTGTTCAACAAGCGAGTAGTGAGCCTAGACATTGCAAGCATGGTGGCAGGTACCAAATACCGCGGCCAATTTGAAGAGCGCATGAAGGCTCTGATGATGGAATTGGAAAAGGCCGAAGATGTCATTTTGTTTATTGATGAAATTCATACTATTGTAGGGGCTGGTGGAGCATCGGGTTCGTTAGATGCCAGCAATATGTTCAAACCTGCCTTGGCTAGGGGTGAAATTCAATGCATTGGAGCTACAACTCTAGATGAATATCGTCAGTATATTGAGAAAGATGGTGCATTGGAACGTCGTTTTCAGATGGTGTTGATTCAACCAGCATCCCCCGAAGAAACCATCGAAATTTTGAAAAATATCAAAGGGAAATATGAAGATCACCACAGTGTTACCTACACGCCCGAGTCCATCAAAGCCTGTGTGGATTTGAGTGAGCGTTACATGAGCGATAGACATTTGCCTGACAAAGCCATTGATATTTTAGATGAGGCAGGTGCCCGCGTTCACATATCAAACATACATGTGCCTACCGAGATTTTAGATTTAGAATCAAAAATTGAAGAAATTAAGGTAGAGAAGAATAGAGTGGTTAAAAGCCAGAATTTTGAAGAAGCAGCTCGTTTAAGAGATAGCGAAAAACGTTTATTGGAGAATTTAGATGCTGCCAAAGCACAGTGGGAGAGTCAAGCCAAAGACGAGAGATACGCAGTCACCGAAGATGATATTGCTGCTGTTATCAGCATGATTACCGGTATCCCGGTGAAAAGAATGGCCGAAGATGAGAGCAGAAGGTTGCTCAATATGGCAGAAACCATCAAGAAAAGAGTGGTGGGTCAAGATAAAGCCATTGAGAAATTGTCAAAAACCATTCAAAGAACCCGTGCTGGCTTCAAAGAGCCCAATCGCCCTATTGGTTCTTTTATTTTCTTGGGACCTACAGGCGTTGGTAAGACAGAATTAGCCAAGGCGTTGTCTGAGTTCTTGTTTGATGCAGATGATGCTTTGATACGGATGGATATGAGTGAGTACATGGAGAAGTTTGCTGTAAGCCGATTGGTGGGGGCGCCTCCAGGTTATGTGGGTTACGAAGAGGGCGGATTGCTCACAGAAAAAGTTCGTCGTAAACCCTACAGCGTCATTTTGTTTGATGAGGTTGAAAAAGCACATCCTGATGTATTCAATTTGCTTTTGCAGGCCCTTGATGAGGGTTACATGACGGATTCTGGAGGACGTAAAATTGATTTCAGAAACTCAGTGATCATCATGACCTCCAACATTGGGTCTAGACAGTTAAAAGAGTTCGGAACCGGTGTAGGATTTGGAACCCATGCCCGTGAAGCGAATAAAGAACGCGATTCTAAAGGGGTTGTTGAAACCCAGTTGAAGAAGTTTTTCTCACCGGAGTTCTTGAATAGAATTGACGATATCATTGTGTTTAACTCTTTAGAAAAGCAAGATATCATCAAGATTTTAGACATCAGAATGGCGAGAATGCTTAAGAGAATTGAAGACTTAGGTTATAAAATTACCATCACAGATTCGGCAAAGAGCTTTTTAGCAGACAAAGGGTTCGATGCAGACTTTGGTGCACGTCCGTTGCAAAGAGCTTTGCAGAAGCATTTAGAAGAAACCATGGCCGAAAAGGTTTTGCAGGGAGTACTTAAAGAGGGCGATACCATGGTAGTAGATTTTACTGAAGGCGCTGAAGATTTGAGTATCACAGTTGCAAATCAACCAGCTTTGGAAGCAAGTAGCAAAATGCTTGAGACGAAAAATCAACCGGAAGAGGCGGCACCTAAGGCCAAAGGCAGACCAAAGAAATCAGATCAAAACGGATAACCAATACCAATAGCAACGGCAGTTTCGTTCAACAAGAAACTGCCGAAGCTTCTATTGTTGATGCTTTCAGATAGAATCCAACGTTGATTCAATGCCAATGAAGGATCTCTCAAAGGGATTCCCCAGTCCATTCTAAACATAAACACGCTCAAATCCCAACGCAGTCCGATTCCCGTGTTGAGAGCAATCTCACTCAAGAATGTTTGTCTATTGAGCACGCCGTAGGTTGGATTGGACGAAGACTGCTTAGATAAATTCCAAATATTTCCTGCATCCATAAACAAAGCGGTTTCCAAAAGTTTCCGGATTAAAGTAAAACGATATTCAAGGCTCGCTTCCAATAGGAATTCACCAGAACGGTCAATAAGGGTTGATGTGCTTCTTGGTGTGTTCCCAGGGCCTAGTCCGCGGGGTTTCCAAGCCCTTAAGGAGTTGCTTCCGCCAATGAAATAACGTTTATCGTATGGTACTAAATTGCTGTTCCAGTATGGAATGGCCATCCCCCAGTTTACTTTGAAAGCAACAGAGTTGAGTTCATCAATGTTCTGTTTAAGTCGGAGTTCGGCTTCTAATTTAGTGTATTGAAAGTAGTTGACTCCCAGCAATTTATAACTTGAATCAGGGCGATGATTTTCTTCAAATAAGTAACGATAAAGTCTGTGCCAATTTCCGGATGTCTCTACCCCCAATCTAAGGAAGGTGGAAACTTGCCCAGGTTTTTTGGTGTTGTTTGAATAAACCATACCCAATTTTGTGGGTGTAATGATTTGGTCTGTAAAAACGCGTCTCACAAATTCTTGATCCAACTTAGGAAGTTGGGGCAGAAACTCTTCACTGATTTGATTTCGGTTGAAACTGATTTCGAAGGGGGTGTAGTACCAGCTCAATTTGTTTTTCAAAAATTGAAGAGAAAGAGATGCCGGCAATGAACTACGGGTAAAATTGGGGTTCTGCTCGTATTGATAGCTGATATTTAATAGAGTGTTTTGCTGTTCGTATTCGTTCAGGCCTTTCACTTTTGAAATGAATCCAAAACGGGGCAACCGTAATGATGCAACCACGGCCTGTTGTAAACCTGTAAACAGGTCAGTGATGTCGTTTCGTTTAAAAATGGCTTCATACGAGGTGATAGAAGATAACTTAAAATACTCACCATTTCCGAAGGTATTTCGGTTAGAAAAGGATAGAATTCCTGCCAAGCCAAAGCTTCGTTGAGTAGAGGTTTGGAAGTTTAAACCAGAACTTCCTTGTGGAGAATACAAGAACTGTGGCTCTGCTTCTAAACGCATTCTTGGCGCCGTTTTAAGGGTGATTCGTGGGCTGATTCGAAAGGTTTGAGTATCAATGTTTTGTTGGATATCAACCTGGCTAAAAATACCCAAATCAATCAATCGCCTGTAAGACTCTGTCCAACGAGTTTGTGAAAAGTGATCTCCGGAATCAATCGTGATCACTTGGTCAATAATGGAAGGATTAAACGGATATTGATTTAACGTGATGTCAATTCCTGAGAATGTGGTAAACTCAGGTTTCTTGTTTTGCAAATATGGAGGGGAAGTATTTATGGTTACTTGCACCTTGTCTATGATGAATTTCTTGTGAGTCTTTTGACTGCCTGGTGGATCTAAAACAATTTTCACTTTCGCCTCTTTGCGTTTTTGACTGGTGTCAATTTCATAATGAAAGGACTGCGCCGAAACGCTGTAGTAACCAGAATCTCTGAAAACAGAGCTCAATTTTTCTTGTGCGTCTTGAAAACGATTTAAATTACATGGCCACCACATCCTAAATTGGGGCATGCCTTTTACAGATTTCTTCAAAAGATCTTGCAAAGTGGAATCGGGAGCATCATATGTAATTTCCGATATCTTGTAACGTGTTTCAGCATTGGCGAAATATTTGACTTTTGCTTTTCGCTTGCTGAAGGTAACACCATAGCTGCAAGTGGCATCAAAATAACCTTGATTGAATAAGTAGTATTTTATGTTGTCGGTAGAAATTTTTGCTAGTTGAGGATTGAAAAAAACAGGCTCTTCACCCAATTCACGTCGAAATTTTCTTCGCCAAGCCACTGAATCGGAACGTTCAGGATTTTTATTGTCCGTACCTAGTGCGTAGATCCACAGAAAAATGGGCAATCGGTTGAACAAGACGCGTTTATTGGTTCGATGCAGTATTTGAGCATCGACTTCCCCTATGTCTTTGTCGGTGGTGATGACAGACACCGTGTTTTTCTTTAGCAGATGTTCGTTTTGGGGAATGATCTTTCGTACTCCACAACTGGTTTGCATAATTGTAACGGCGATCCCAAAAAGAATCGCTGAAAAAAATGCATATTTGCTGCGGAAAAATGGCGTCATTGGCTGAAATTAAACAAATTGCTTCTTTGAGGTACCCCAAATTCAGACAAAAATATGGTCAATTTGTGGTAGAAGGTCGAAAAGGAGTAGATGAAGTATTCCACAGTAACCTAAAAGTAGTCAAAATACTACTCACGGCAACCTACTTGTCAAAATTTGGCAAGCCCAACTGTGCTGAAAATCTCATGGAACAAGTTTCAGAAAAAGACATGGAGAGAATGAGCCAAATGGATACCCCACCAGGTATTCTTGCATGGATGGAGATTCCAGTTGCTGTTCAAAAACCGGAACATGCCCCATTTTATTTGATTTTAGACGGAATTTCTGACCCCAGCAATTTGGGTGCGATTCTCAGAATCGCTGATTGGTATGGGCTAAACCAAGTCATTCTATCGTCAGATTGTACCGATGAGTACAACTTGAAGTGCGTTACAGCTAGTATGGGCTCATTTACCCGTGTGAAATGCATCAGATTGGATTTAGAACACTTTCTTTCGGGGGTGACAACCGTTTATGGTGCTCTGTTAAACGGTCAATCCATTTACGAGGCATCTGAAAAGATGGGCGAAACACCCCAACCTCAAGCGCTGATTATTGGTTCTGAATCACACGGTATCAGAGAAAATTTATTGGCTCGAATCAATCACCCCGTCACCATCCCTCGGATTGGTGGAGCTGAATCATTGAATGCGTCTGTCGCCACTGGAATATTGCTTGACCGATTTTTGGGCAAATAACCTCCCGTTTTCTTATATTTGATATTTATCCAAAATTTGCTGTGAGTCCCATTCGTGCGCAACTACTATCGTTCATTCGATCCTATCACAAAAAGCAATTTTTGGGCGCACTTTTGTTGGTTTTGCTGGAATCAATCATTCTGTTTTACGGGGTAAATTACACTGAACACTTTTTATGGCTAAGTGCTTCGGGTAGAAAGGGTCTCTTTTTCTTCTGGTGGATATTGTTGCTGACGCTTTTTATTTGGCAACTGGGAAAACCCTTGCTCCAATGGTTGGGACTTAGAAATGGATTGTCGCAAACCGATGCGGCCTTGATCATTGGCAAATACTTTCCCGAAGTTCAAGATCGGTTGCTCAATCTATTGCAGTTAGAAGATATGAGCAGGCAGCAAGATTGGCCTCTACTTGAAAAAAGCATCCAACAGAAAACCCAAGATCTCAATAAATTTTCCTTTTTACAAGCACTCGAATGGCAACAATTTAGAAAGCAAGCCATTCGATTTGGCTCCATTATATTGGTGATGACCCTATGGGGTGTATATGATGCACAGAATATATCTGCCGCTTCCCAGCGCTGGTTTAATTTCGATAAAGAGTTTGTTCAAAAAGCGCCTTTTAACTTTGTTCGATTAGACACTCATCAATTTGTGGCAGAAGGAGGTTCGGCAGAAATTAAATTGAAGTTTGAAGGAAAAGCCCTTCCCACGGGTGCTGAAATTCAAATCAATGATGGGGTTGTCATTCCAATGAATAAAGGGAATAATCAGGTATTTACTTTCAACCTGAAATCCTTAAATCAATCTACCAAATTCAAGTTCCTATCAGGGAAGTTTTCGAGCAAGGAATTTAACTTACACGTAATAAAGCTACCCAAGTGGAAAGGCATCTCAATAAAGGCACATTACCCAGCGTATACCGGATGGAAAGATGCTGAAATTGACAATTTTGAACAATTTCATGTCCCCGAAGGAACCCAATTGCAGATCAGTTTACAAACTGAAAATACCAAAACCATCCACTGGCGTCAGAACAACCTGAAACAGTTTTTTTCTATCAGAGACCCTAAAAAACAAACTGACATAAGAACGATGATTCTTGAAGACGCCCATTTTAAAGGGACTTTGGAGAAGCAAAATTCGTCTGACTCCATAGGCTTTTTTGTTTCATGCATTAAAGATGAGTTCCCAGAACTTTTCGTAGAGTCAAAAACTTCTGAGTTGAATCCATTTCAACACTTCTTTTCAATATTAGCCAATGATGATTACGGTATTATTGATGCTTGGGTTGAAATTCGAAATTCTGAAAAAGAAGAGTTTCAAAAAGTCAATACCTTCTCAAATCCTGGAATCAGTAAGGTTTTTGGTGCTGATTGGGCATATCAACTCAATCAAGAGCAGCAATTAGAAATTCGGTTTGCGGTTCGTGATAATGATGCTTTACGCAGAGGTAAAGTGCGTTACAGCGTCCTCCAAAAAATCAAAGCCCCAACCAAAACAGAATTAGAGAAAATTACTCAACAGCAAAAAATTGAATTAGAGAAATCTTTGGGTTCTGTACAAAAACAAGCGCAAAACCTTCGGAAGGAGTCTGAAAAACTCCAAGAGAGCTTAAAGTCTTCACAATCAATGTCATTCGACACCAAGGAGAAGATAGAAGACTGGGCAAAGAAACAGGAAGAACGACTAAAACAGGCCGAGAAGATTCAAGAAAAACTGAAACAACAAGAACAGAATTTAAAGTCTCAAGATCCGGAATTGAAAGATAGAAGGGAAGAAATCAGTGAGAAAATCAAGGAGATGAAAAATCCGGAACTTGAAAAGTTGCTTCAAGAATTGAATGAATTGCTCCAAAAAAATGCCCCTCAAGAGCAGGTGGAAAAGAAGATGCGAGAGATCAATCAGCAAGTTAAAAATCAGGAACAGCAATTGGAAAACATCATGGAACAGCTCAAAGAACTTCGTTTGGAAGAGTCTGTTAAAAATCAGATAGATCAAATGAAGAACTGGTCTGAAAAAATGAAGGAAATTGCTAAGAAAACCGAAACCCTCAATAAAAAAGACGACGCCCAACGTGCCGACCTAGAAAAACAGATCAATGAGCAAAAAAAGGAATTGCAAGGTCTCAAAGAAAAGGCAGCCGATATCCAAAAACAAAACAAAGAATTAGAATCGCCCATGAACCTGAAAACGGGCGAGAAGTCCATGGATAAAGCCCAGGAATCGTTAGATAAAGCCCAACAAGAGCTTCAGAAAAAACAAGACGAAAAAAGCGCTGAAGACCAGAAAAAATCAGCAGAAGAAATGGATAAGGCCCAAAAAGAAATGGAAGAAAGCATGGAACAATCTCAGAAAGAGCGACTTTCTGAAGATATGGCCACCTTAAGATCATTGCTGGAGGGTTTGATTGAAGTTTCACACAGACAAGAATCTATTTTTACTGAACTGAAAGGTTTGAAAAGCGATAACCCAAGGGTTTTGGTGTTAAATAGAAATCAGGTTTTGGTTAAGGAAATGGCTTTGAATTTGGAAGACAGTCTCAGAGCTTTGGCTAAACGACAACCCATGGTATCGGAAAGAGTTACCAAGGAATTGAACAAGATCAATGATTATCTGGAATCTTCGTTGAGCGATTTGAAAAACAGAGATGTTCGAAGGGCGGCAGCCAATCAGCAATTTGTAATGACCGGTTTTAACGACTTGGCCGTGATGCTGATGGAGAGCTTAAAAAATGTGCAGCAAAAGATGTCGCAGCAAAATCAAAAATCTCAATCCAAAAGTGGCCAATCTTGCAGCAATCCCAACAAATCTGGAAACTCCGGAAAAACCAAAATGGGTAAGGGGTCAAAATTGTCTGAGGCACAGAAACAGTTGGGTGAGCAACTCCAAAAAATGCAGCAAGGCCAACAGCAAGGAAAGCAAGGCCAACAAGGCGAAAAATCAGGGTCCAATGGTGAACCTAAATCAGGCAACGGCAAGGAATCAAAACAAGGTCAACAAGGTGGCAAATCAGGGGGGAAGGAGCAGGGTCGCACCTTGGATCAAGATTTGGTAGAAATGGCTTTATTGCAAGAGCAACTGCGCAGACAAATTCAAGAATTGCGCAAAGAAGCCTTAAAAAACGGCAATACCAGTGATGCAGCCAATCTTCACAAATTGGAGCAATTGATGGAGGAACAAGAAAAAAATCTGGTGAATAAAACCTTAGATGAAAGAAGTGTACAACGACAAAAAGAAATCATGACCCGGTTGTTGGAGCACGAGAAAGCCGAACGAAAGCAAGGCGAAGAAGACAATAGAGAGAGTCAACAAGGTAAACCCAAGGAAATCCTTGTTCCCGACGAAATTCGTTTAGAGACACAAAAACGCATCAAACAAAAGGAACAATTACAGAGAATTCCGCCTGCGTTAAATCCGTACTACGAAGAAAAAATCAAGCAACTCCCGCGCCAGCGTTGATGTTTGCCGACGGTCTGACAAAATGCAACTTTCCGTTGCTGTCTTCGGCCATTAAGATCATACCATGACTTTCAATGCCTCTCATCTTACGAGGAGACAAATTAGCTAAATAGAGTACTTGCTGGCCCATACATTCTTCAGGGGTAAAATGCATGGCAATTCCTGATAAAACGGTGCGTTCTTCGGTGTCCAAGCTCAAGGTCAATTTGAGTAGTTTATCGGCTTTTTCTACTTTTTCGCAGTTTACCACGGTTGCAATTCTCAAATCTAATTTGGCAAAGTCATCGTATTGGATCAATGGCTTTTCAATGGTCAACTCTTCTTCAATGGCAACAGTTTCAGCGGTAGGTGCAGGGATGGAGGCTTGAAGTTTATTGATTTGATTTTCAATGATATCATCTTCCATTTTTGCAAACAATAAACTCAATTCACCAATTTTGGAGCCATGTTCAGGCGAAAACCATTCGCCTTTCTGCCAAAACTCTGCTTTTTGAACATCATTGAATTCCATTCCCAGTTGAATTTGCAACTTCTTAAATGTGTTTGGTAAGAAAATTTCAGACGCTAGACACAAATTACACAATACCTCATAGGCAAACTGCATGATTTCTGCGGTTTTTTCAGCGTCGGTTTTGATGAGTTTCCATGGTTCGTGGTCAGCCAAGTATTTATTACCGAAACGGGCCAAATCCATCAATGCCACTTGTGCATCACGGAATTTGTATTGCTGAACCTTATCTAAAATGGGTTGAATGTACTCTTTTGCAAGCTGGCTGTGTTCAAAGCTGTGTGCTTTTGAAGGAATTACACCCTCATAGTATTTGTTCATGAGCACCAGAACTCTGTTGGCGAAATTGCCATAAATTCCCACCAATTCACTGTTGATTCGGGTTTGGTAGTCCTTCCAAGTGAATTCAGAATCTTTCGTTTCAGGTGCGATGGAATTAAGTACATACCTTAATTCGTCTTCACGACCAGGTAATTCGTCGAGGTATTCATTGAGCCATACCGCCCAATTTCTGGAGGTAGAGATTTTTTGTCCCTCCAAATTCAAAAATTCATTGGCAGGCACCTGAGAGGGAACCACATAACCATTGCCTCTCAAATGCAGCATAGCTGGAAAGATGATGCAATGAAAAACAATGTTGTCTTTACCAATGAAATGGATCAACTGCGAATCGCCTGTCCACCAATCTTGCCAATCATTATGACGCGCTTCTTTGGTTGCAGAAATGTACCCAATAGGGGCTTCAAACCAGACGTAAAGCACTTTGCCTTCGGCATTTTCAACTGGAACGGGAATTCCCCAGTTCAAATCGCGGGTCATGGCTCGCTCTTTCAATCCGTCATTCAACCAACTCTTGCATTGCCCCAATACGTTTGATTTCCATGACGTTTTAGAATGAATATACTCGTTTAAAAACGATTCTTGGAGTTCATCTAACGGTAAATACCAGTTTTTGGTTTCTTTCAAAACCGGTACCGCACCTGATAGGGCTGATTTGGGATTTTTTAGTTCCGCGGGACTTAAAGTCGAGCCACATTTTTCGCACTGATCGCCGTAAGCACCTGGGTTGTTGCATTTCGGACAATCGCCTGTTATGTATCTGTCGGCCAAAAATTGGTTGGCTTCAGGGTCAAAAAACTGTTCTGATATGATTTCTCGAAAGGCACCTTTATCGAGCAGGTCTTTAAAGAATTCTTGTGCTGTTTCTTTATGTGTTTGTGAACTGGTTCTTGAATAAATATCGAATTGAATTCCCAAGCGTTCAAAAGAATCTTTTATAATACCGTGATATCTGTCAACCACATCTTGCGGGGTGATTCCTTCTTTCCGAGCCCTCAAGGTAATGGGTACACCGTGTTCATCACTTCCACAAACAAACAGAGTTTCCTTGCCTTGCAAACGACAAAAGCGGGCGTAGATATCAGCGGGGATATATACTCCAGCTAGGTGCCCAATGTGAACGGGGCCGTTGGCGTAAGGAAGGGCGGCAGTGATGGTGGTCTTAGACATGCCGCAAAGGTACTTAATCTTGAGTTTTCTTTGAAAGAGAATCTATGAGTTCTGTTAATTCAGGGGTATTTTCAGTGGTAAAATTGAGGATTTTATAATTCTTTAAGTGTATTCTTAACACGGTATTTCCGTGGGTAGTGTAGGCGTTACCGAATTTGGTAGAGTATCTGAGTCCCCATCCCCCGAAATCTAGCAAGGGTTTAATTTTACAGATTTCAATGGTTTCAATTTCGTTGGTGGGGTAAGATTTTCTTTTCCAAATGAAGGGTTTGAAAGAGAATGTGAAATGGTCTGGGTCGAGTTCCCATTGGAGTTTAACGCTCCAAAGTAGCCCCAAAATCAAAACAATACTTATAACTGGAGGTATCAATTCAACAGTCAAAAAAGTGCTTGGGTTTTCCTTGTTGTTGTAAAATAGGATTCCCCATATGACCAATACTATTGGAAGCGCAAACCAAAAGTAGGACTTCATTCTGTGGGTTTGAGAAATTTTCATGATCAAATGTACAGATAATTTTGTTTTTGCGAGAATGATTGTTAACTTTGCAGCCCTTAAAAAGAAATCGCCATGACTAAGCGCACATACCAACCTTCGAACAGAAAGAGAAAAAACCGTCACGGATTCCGTGAGCGTATGGCTACATCAAACGGTCGCCGTGTTTTGGCAGCGCGCCGTGCACGTGGTCGCAAGAAATTGACAGTATCTGACGAGAAGTCTCATAAGTAAGACTTCGGTAGCAGAATAGTTGCTGGTTGCTCATGGAAAAGTTAATGCAATATACTTTTTCCAAAGATGAGCGATTGTGCAGCGAAAAAATATTAGCCCGGCTCTATGAGTCGGGCTTTGTTATTTCAAAATATCCTCTCCGACTAAACGTATTGTTGTTAACTGAAGAAGAGTTCACTGAATTATTGACTTTAGGTTCTCCAACGGGAACAAAGTACAAAGGAGTGATTGAGCTTAGAGCTCAAATAAGTATAAATGCCTCTAAGAAGCGCTTAAAACGCGCAGTCATGAGGAACAGAATGAAGCGAATTCTTAGAGAAATTTACAGGCACAAAAAGCACCAAATTTATACGGATTTGGCTTCGTCAGGGAAGTATGCAGCCATAGGGTTGATCTATGTAGGTACCTCTGAAATGGATTATTGGGAGTTAGAGAAAGTATTTGATAAAGTTCGTAGAAACTTAAGGGAGCGGATCGTAGCCGCTGCCGCCCCAAGGGCCGCAACTGGAAATTCGCTTGAAGGTTAACTTTAGCGCCTTGAAAAAAGGATATTTCTTGAAAGCTTCAACTCCGTATTGAGAGCAGGTGGGTGTATACCTACAACTGTTGGGCAAATAGGGCGAAAGTGCTGCTTGATAGAATTTTATGAGCCAAATTGCGAGTCTATTCATTTGAATCTTGTTTTGGGTATTTGATTTGTTTCTAAAGTTTTGTATCTTTGCACCCCCAAAATTAAAGAATTATGAGTTTAAAACAGTATGAAACTGTGATCATTTTAACACCCGTGCTCTCTGAGCAGCAGATGAAAGATGCTGTGGCTGGCTACAGAGGGTTGATCACAGACAATGGTGGGGAGATCGTCCATGAAGAAAATTGGGGTCTCACCAAATTAGCTTATCCCATTGACAAAAAAGGTACGGGTTTTTACCACTTGTTTGAGTTCAAAGCAAGTCCTGAGTTCATCAAAACCTGGGAGTTGACTTTCCGTCGTGACGAGCGCATTATGCGTTATTTGACTTTGTCGTTAGACAGATGGGCAATTGAATTCAACTTGAAAAAACGCAGCGGTGAAATCAAAAGTTCATCAACCGCTAAGGAGAAGAAAGCAGCAAACAATGCTGTTGTTGAATTAGATGAAGAAGATTAATTAGGAGGAACAGTAAAATGAGTAAAGAAACCAATTTCATCTTCAACCAAACCCCTCAGGTGGTTCAAAAGAAGAAGTACTGCCGCTTCAAGAAGCACGGTATTAAGCATATTGATTACAAAGACAAAGATTTCTTGTTGAAATTCATCAACGAGCAAGGTAAAATTTTACCTCGTCGTATCACAGGAACATCTTTGAAATTCCAACGTAAAATTTCTGTTGCCGTGAAAAGAGCAAGACACTTGTCGTTATTGCCTTTCGTAGCTGATGGATTGAAATAAAAAGGAGGCCTACCATGAAAGTAATATTGAAAGAAGACATTAAAAACTTAGGGTACAAGGATGATGTTGTGACGGTTAAAGACGGTTACGGTAGAAATTTCTTGATTCCACAAGGTAAGGCTAAGTTAGCAAGTGAAAGCGCTTTGAAAATGTTGGCAGAAGATCTTCGCCAACGTGAATTCAAGCTTGACAAAATCAAAAAAGATGCTGATGCAATGGCAGAGAAATTGAACGGTGCAACCGTTACCGTTTCTACCAAAGCTGGAGCTAGCGGTAAAATCTTTGGTTCTGTTACCAGCCTTCAAGTTGCTAATGTATTGAAAGAGAAAGGTTTTGACGTTGATCGTCGTAAGATTGTTCTTGATGATATCAAGGCAATTGGAACCTACTCTGCGGTTGTGAACCTATTCAAAGACATCAGTGCTACCATCACAGTTGATGTAGTGACTGAATAATTGTTTGGTTATTGTTGTTGTGAAATGGCTGAGGAATATCCTCAGCCATTTTTTTTTGTTTAACTTTGTCGATCAATGATCTGGACTCGTATTGCCACCACCATATTAAAAAATAGAACCTCATTTGTTATTGGTATACTCGCTTTCATGAGCGTGATGGGATATTTTGCCACTAAAGTTGACTTGGAATACACCATGAATCGCTTGGTGCCCGCTGATGATCCAGATGTCGCAGTTTATGAAGCGTTTAAAAAACAATATGGTGAAGATGGCAACAAAGTAATTATTGCACTTGAAACACCAGACCTTTTTAAACTTGATTTTTATAATAAACTCAGATTAACCTGCGATACCATCTCTAAATTACCTGGTGTTAGTAATATCATTTCTCCTACTCATGTGTTTCACTTGGCCTTAGAAACAGGTATTGATTCAGCAGAGTCTTTAAAGATGCATAGACTTCTTGATCGCGCTCCAGTTGACCAAGAAGAATTGGATTCAATTGGAGAGGTTTTTCAGTCATTGAAGTTTTATGAAGGCCTACTTTATAATCCTGAAACAAAGGTTTCTTTGGTTGCTATATCTATTGTGGATTCTATCATGAATACCCCCAGGAGAATTGAACTGATTAAAAAAGCACAAAAACACCTCAATAATTTAGAATCTTCCATAGACAGAGAAGTGCATATCAGTGGACTTCCATTTGTAAGATTTAAGAATGCCACTACGGTTAAAGATGAAATTCTACTGTTTACGTTTGTTGCTTTTTTGGTCACTGCAATTCTGATTTTTATCTTATTTAGAAGCCTTTCAACTTTATTGATTTCATTGCTATTCATTCTTTTTGGAGTGGTTGTCATGTTGGGGTTGATGGGTGTTTTTGGATATAAGATTAACGTATTAACTGGCACATTGCCACCACTTTTAGTAGTTGTGGGAGTTCAGAATACCATTTATATCATCAACCAATATCACGAACAATATCGAAGGCATAAAAATCAAGCCAAGGCCTTAATGAGAATTGTTTCACACACGGCAGTGGCAAATTTCCTGATTAATTTTACTACTGCTGTTGGATTTGGAACGTTCTATTTTACCAATACCGTTATTTTAGAACAATTTGGAACTATTGCGTTCATTACCATCAACATAGTTTTTATTTTAAATATTGTTGGACTACCCATTCTGCTTTCTTATTTGCCAACACCTAGCGTAAAACAAACTCAGCATCTTGAGAATAAGAAGATTTCTAATTTCTTGAATTGGGTTCAGAAGTTGGTATTCAATCGCAAGAGAAGAATATTCTATTGGTTCTCTGTTTTATCAATCCTCGGTACAGTTTTTTTAGTGCGTTTGAGACCACTTGCTTTTATGGTAGATGATATTCCTCATGATTCTAAGATGTACCAAGATTTGGAATTTATTCAGAATAATTTCCATGGCGCCATGCCCTATGAGATTATTGTGACTTCCTATGAAGAGGGCGCAGTTGCATCTGTTCCCATGTTGAGTAAAGGTCGTAAACTTCAGCGCGCATTGAAAGATTATCCCGAATTATCTAAACCTATGTCGGTGGTGGAGTTGATTTCTGCTGCCAACCAAGCGGCCAATGAGAATGACCCTCGATATTACCGAATTCCCTCTAGTATGGACTTTGCAGATTTGATCTTAAAATTTCCTCAGCAAGAAGGTAAATCCAAAAATTCAGGGTTGTTGAAAGGTCTTGTTGATAGCACTTTTACCCAGATGCGTATAAGTTATCAGATGAAAGACTTGGGTTCTGTTCGAATGGATTCATTGAATACAGCTATTACTAAAATTGCCAACGATATTTTCCCATCCGAAGAATACAGTGTGAAAATTACAGGTACTACACCGGTTTTCCTTAAGGGTAACCAATACTTGTTTTCTTCTTTATTGAAATCTACTTTTTGGGGACTATTAATCATATCCTTGACGATGAGTTTCTTGTTCCCGAGTTGGCGAATGGTCATCATTGCCATAATACCCAATTTTGTTCCCTTGTTAATAACAGCAGGTACAATGGGATATTTAGGTGTGCCACTAAAGCCAAGTACCATTTTGATCTTCAGTATTTCTTTTGGAATAACCGTCGATTCTACCATTCACTTTGTGACTACTTTTAGGCGCGAAATCATCACTCATGGTAAAAGAGTGAGAGAGGCCTTACATGAAACCATAAGTGAAGTAGGTGTAAGTATGATTTATTCGGGAATTGCAGTTTGTTCTGGATTCGGTATTTTCATGTTCTCGGAATTCCAAGGAACACAATCTTTGGGCTGGTTGACAGGATTGACAATTTTAGGTGGCTTAGCAACGAATTTGTTGTTATTGCCAGCCCTTATATTAGCCTTCGAAAAGTTCATCAATCCTAAAGTAGAACTAAAAGAAACCCTACTTGACCTCCCCGAAGAAGAAGATTGAAATTATTGAATCATTAAATTGCAACCTCTGATATCGGAGTAATCTAGCCTACCTAACACTTCAAAGCTTCCGTCAGGGTGAAGTTTTCCTAAGTCATCGGTGGAAATGAAACTGCAACTGTGATAATTGAATAAGTCAATCACACAGATTCGGCCTGTTTTACCTATTGGCATGAAGTTTTTAGGGTCTGATGGATCTTGAATCAGGATTTTCATCCAAGGCGGAGTGAGAAATCTTCCCCCAGAAAGACTGTAAGCTTGAGACGTCAACTCTGTCATGCCGTATTCACTCCAAATTGGGTCAACACCTAAGCGTGTGCTGAGAATTTGGTGGAGTTCGTCGCGGGTCAACTCTTTCCCTCTGCCTTTCATGCCACCCGTTTCTAGAATATTTACATTAGTCAACGGTTTTTTCAACATTTCAGTGAGTTGGAGCAGGGCAAAGGTCACACCTACAATCAATACCTGCTTTCCTGTTGCAGTGTGATTGTATAGGTCAATCAAGAATTGATCTATGTTTTGATTATAAAACGCACCTTCAGATATGCCACAAATTTGCTCATCCAAAAATCCTTTTACCATGTTAATCAATCCAGAATCAGAACGATCTAAATAGGAGGGCAAAAGCGCCATGAGTACATCAAAGGTGCGATCTTGCATGGCGAGTTTAAATCCATTTAGATAAGAATTTTGATAGTCGGAGGCTTTATGAATGTGGTGTTTGGAAGAAAATCCTTGCTGTGTGGTACCACTTGAACTAAAAATAAGTTCGTGATTGGAAAAGCAACTGATGGTGTGGGTTTTGAATTGTGCGATAGGGAGAAAGGGAAGTTGATCCAAGAGTTTAACGTTTTTCACCGTGCGTTCGTCGATGCCGTAAAATATTTTACTCCATTGAGCGTAGACAGGATTGTTGGCTAACTGAAATTCAAAAATTTCCAAAGCCAAACCCTTAAATTTGTCTTCTTCTACTTTGAGAATTCTATCGGCTATATCACTTTCAAAATTGTGCATGGTTGTATTGGCGCTGCAAATTTTTGCATGTTCCGATGACAAAGGTACAACGAATCAGGCACCCAAATTGTCTCTGCTTGATTTTGAAGTGGTAAGAAATGAGTTAAAGAATTACGATAGTTTACTATTACTGAAGGTACGGTATGTTGATGAAAATGGAGATCTTGGACTGAAGGAGTCTGATACATTTGGTTCTTTTAAATATGGGGAACCGCATTTCAACAACTTGTTGTGTTATTGGTATGTTAAGAAAGCGGGTAATTGGGTGAGGCCCCTGAACCCATTTTCGAATCCAATAGACTCGTTGAACTTCAATGAACGATTGCCCTATTTAACCCCCGAAGGCAGGAATAAAAGGCTAGAAGGGGAAATTACACTTCGCATTCCTGCGAGGCCATTAGGGTTGAAATATGACACAGTCAAGATGCAAGTTTGGATGTTAGATAGGTCTTTAAATAAAAGTAACACAATAGAAACCAAAGAATTCTATATTAAACACCCTTGAATTGGGATAAAATCAATAATTTCGCACAATATAAATCAACCGCCCAGAGTTATCCATAGATGAATTTCAAGAAAGTAAGTTTAGTCGTAGCCGCAATGGCCATTTCATCCATCTCTTGGGCGCAACGTACTTCATTGGCGTATATAGATTCTGACTATATTTTGGGAAGAATGCCAGAATATCAATCTGCTCAACAAGAGTTGAATGATAAGGCTGCTGAGTGGGAACTTGAAGCCGTAAAAAAAGAAAGTGCACTGACACAGTTGCAAAAAGATTTTGCTGCCGAAGAAATTTTATTGACCTCTGAACAACGTAAACAGAAAAAACAAGCCATTGCAGACTTAGAAAAGGAGTTGATGGACTTTAGACAGGAAAAATTCGGAACCGATGGTGAGCTATTCAAGAAGAGAGTTCAATTGGTTAAACCCATACAAGATAAATTATTTGACGCAGTACAAAAGGTGGCAAAACAAGAAGGATTAGACTATGTTTTTGACAAGGCATCAGGTGTTCAAATGCTCTATGCTAATCCCAAATACGATAAAACATTTGAAGTAATGGAAGAATTAGGAATTCCCTTAACTGAAAATGAAACCCAAAAAACGAATAAACCATAAAATTAAGTATACATGAAAAAAGTTCTATTCTTAGTCGCTCTATTTTTTGTAGGAAATGCGGCTTTTGCTCAAACTCAGAAAATTGCCTTTGTTAACATTCAAGCGATTGTTGATACTTTACCTGCTAGGGATTCAGTTGATATGAAATTGGCTATGATGGCACAAGAATATGAAGGTGCAATCAAGAATTTACAAGCTGAAATTCAAGCAAAAGAGCAAGAATATCAAGCAAAAGCAGCTTCTGGTGCTTCAAAAGCTACCTTGGAGTTGATTCAAAAAAGTTATGAGCGTTTGATGCAAGATTATCAAGAAACTCAACAAACAGCGCAACGTGATTTACAGGCTCAACAAGCAAATTTATACAAGCCTTTGATTGAAAAAATCAAAGTAGCTGCTGGTAATGTTGCAAAAGCAAAGGGCTATTCACACGTCATCAATAACGCTGGAGAATTGGTATTGTGGTCAGCAAATGACAAAGACGATATCACGGGAGCGGTCATTGATAGCTTATTGAAAAAGTAATTTTTTCGTGCGACCTTTGGTTGCATGGTTGCCCAGGTGGTGAAATTGGTAAACACCCCGTCTGTTGATGGAAAAGACGAAAGTCTTGCAGGTTCGAATCCTGTCTTGGGAACTAGTTTGTTTTATTCAATTCCGTTATTTCCATGTCTAAAATAGGTGTCTTTGATAGCGGATATGGTGGACTTACCATTCTCAAGGAGCTAAAATTAGCTCTGCCTCAATTTGATTTTGTGTATTTGGGAGATAATGCTCGTGCTCCCTACGGCGATAGGTCGTTTGATGTTGTTCATGAATACACTTGGCAGTGCGTGAAATGGTTGTTTGAAAAAGACTGTGATTTGGTGATATTGGCTTGCAACACCGCGTCAGCCAAAGCTTTAAGGGCCATCCAGCAAACGGATTTACCTGCTTATAATTTGAATGCTTCAAAACCAAAACGCGTATTGGGTGTCATTCGTCCCACCACCGAAATAGTAGGAAATATCACCAAAACAAACAAGATTGGAATTGTAGGTACTCTTGGTACGGTTAAATCTGAATCGTACGTTATTGAGATTGAAAAGTTTTTCCCTCAGGTTAAGGTTTATCAAGAGGCATGTCCTATTTGGGTGCATCTCATTGAAAATGAACTTTTGGGACTAGATGGAACGGATTTTTTTGTAAAATACCATCTGGATAGATTGTTTGCTCAAGATTCAGAAATTGATACTTTGATACTCGCTTGCACTCATTATCCGTTACTTCTTGATTCCATTGAAAAGGTAGTTCCAAGTCAAGTTAAAGTGATGGCACAAGGAGAAATTATTGCTTTAAGTCTTGCAAATTATTTAGAACGACATCCAGATTTCACAGGCAATTTAAGTCAAAATTCAACGGTTCAGTTTTACACTTCGGAGGTGTACAAAAACTTCAATGCTTTGGCAACCGTTTTTTACGGCTCAACGGTTGTGTCAAAACATGCCGATATTGCATAAATGACCAGAGATCAGATCAAATCTCAAATTAAAATGCTGCCCGAAAGCCCGGGGGTTTATAAGTATTTTGACAAAGAGGGAGTGATCATTTATGTAGGGAAAGCCAAAAATCTCAAGAGACGGGTAAATAGTTATTTCACCAAGAATCACGAAGATTTCAAAACACATATACTGGTTTCCAAAATTCAATATTTGGAATATACCGTGGTGGATAGCGAAATGGATGCGCTCTTATTAGAGAACAGTCTCATCAAAGAATTTCAGCCCAAGTATAACATCAATCTTAAAGACGATAAAAGTTATCCGTTCATTAAAGTTACCAAAGAACGCTATCCCAAGGTTTTTCCCATGAGAAACCCAGTGAAGGATGGTTCTGAGTATTTTGGTCCATATGCGAGTATTCGAGTAATGAATACCGTTTTAGATCTATGTCAAAAGTTGTATCCAACCCGAAACTGTAATTTAAAGATGACTCCGCAAGGAGTGGAGGCAGGGAAATATCAGCTGTGCCTGGAATATCATATTGGAAATTGTAAGGCCCCTTGTGTTGGAAATCAAACCGAGTCTGACTACAATGAGAGCATCAGACACATTAGGCATATTTTAAAGGGAAATTTAACAGAAGTTAAAAATCATCTAAAAAATTTGATGATGGAGTCAGCTTCTCGATTGGCGTTTGAAGAAGCTCAAAAGTATAAGGATAGGCTCGATTTATTGGATAAGTACCAAAGTAGATCAACCATAGTTTCTCCTACAGTAGGTGATGTAGAAGTGTATTCCATATCCAGTACTGAAAAGTTAGCATTTGTAAATTTTTTGCGGGTACATCAGGGAATCATTGTGATCTCGAGGAACGTAGAAATACGTAAAAAATTGGAAGAATCCGACCAAGTGATTCTTTTACACGTCATAGGTGAAATGCGCAGTCATTACGGTGATGGTTGTCGTGAAATAATATGCCTTCAACCCATTGAGTGGCCTGAACACGATGTGGTGGTTACTCAACCCAAGGCAGGAGATAAGAGAAAGTTGCTAGAATTGTCGCACAAGAATGCCATGCTTTACAGGCAAGAAAAACTCAATCAATACGAGAAGTTGAATCCTGCCATTAGAGTAGATCGCTTGATGGAACAAATGCAACAAGACTTGCGACTTAGAGAACAACCCCGACACATTGAGTGTTTCGATAACTCAAACTTTCAAGGAGCTTACCCAGTGAGTGCTTGTGTCGTTTTTAGGGATGGAAAGCCAGCAAAGAACGACTATAGGCATTTCAACGTAAAAACAGTTGAAGGCCCAAATGACTTTGCAACCATGAAGGAAGCTCTTACACGCAGATATTCCCGATTGCTTGAGGAAGGGAAGCCTTTGCCGCAACTCATTGTGGTAGACGGTGGAAAAGGACAATTGTCTGCGGCTGTAGAGGCTCTTAAAGAGTTGAAGATTTATACTAAATTAGCGATTGTAGGCATTGCAAAGAGGTTGGAAGAGATCTATTATCCCAATGATCCACTGCCTTTATATATTGATAAGAAATCGGAAACTTTGAAGGTCATACAACATATGCGCGACGAAGCACACCGATTTGGAATAACCCATCACAGGCAGCGACGAGATAAGGGAACCTTAAAGACATCGCTGACGGAAATACCAGGAATAGGTCCGGCCAAGGCGAAGTTGTTGCTTAAGGAGTTCAAAAGCATTACTAGAATCAAGGAGGCTTCGGTAGATACGCTTTCGCCGGTAGTAGGAAAAGCGGCTGCTGAAATAATTGTTGAATACTATTTAAAAGGGTTAACAGATGGAGAATAAAGTATCGGTTTGGGACTTGCTTCAAAGATCTCGGAATTTTGACCATGCCGCTTTATTGATTAGCAACAATAGGCTGGATAAACACAGCAAGTACGAGTTAATATGGGGTGCGGGAACCAAGCAGATATTTTCGGAACCCAGTGAGTTAGAAGGTTTCGGAGGGTGGGCTTTAGGCAAAATTAACTATGCGTTTAAGAGCCAAAAGTATTTCAGAGTAACCCAGCAAAAGTCATCTGAATCGAACCAAGGACATTTTGAGTTTTTTGAACCCGAAGAATTGGTGGTTGTGCCAAGTTTGAAAAGAAATCAGGTTAATTATTCAAGAGAGTCTAGCATTGAAAGCCAAATACCCATTGAATTTCTTTGTGCCACAACCCAAGCCAAGTATCTTGAAACCGTAGAACAAATTAAAGAGTGCATAAAAAACGGGGTATTTTATGAGATGAATTACTGCATACAGTATTTTACAAAATTGAATATTGATCCTTACGATTGGTTTTTCAGGCTGAATGAAGCGGCACCAAGTCCCTTTGCTGCATTTTATAAGAGTAACGGATTGTATATTTTTTGTGCAAGTCCAGAGCGTTTTTTGCAGAAAACAGGAGACCAATTATTGAGTCAACCCATCAAAGGTACGCGCAAAAGAAATCCCCAGAGAGACCAAGAAGACAGAGAGGAACTGAGGAATCACAGTAAAGATAGGGCCGAGAACGTGATGATAGTTGACTTAGTGAGAAATGATTTATCGATGGTTTCGAAGGTGGGAACGGTTGATGTTCTTGAGTTGTGTGAGATTTACACTTTCAGCCATGTGCATCAGATGATTTCAACCGTGATATCTGAGGTAGAGGTGGGAATAGGTTTTGGAGATATCTTAGAAGCGACTTTCCCAATGGGAAGCATGACTGGGGCCCCTAAAATTGAGGTGATGAAACACATTGATGCCCTTGAAGATTTTACCCGCACGGGCTACAGCGGAAGTTTAGGATATTGGGTCAACGGAAATTTTGACCTCAACGTGGTTATTCGCGGTTATGAATATTCAAATAACAATCTCAGTTATTCAGTAGGAGGAGCCATTACATTTGACAGTATCGCCCAACAAGAGTGGGATGAGTGCCAAACGAAGGCTAGTACAGTGAGAAGCGTTTATGCTTCGAATTTGTAGCCTACACCTTTTACAGTGAAGATAAAACGGTCGTCTAGTTTTTCGCGAATTTTACGCACGTGCACATCTATGGTTCTATCTACAACTAGAACTTCATTTCCCCAAACGTTTTCAAGAATCTCATCTCTGGAAAATACTCTTCCAGGTTTTGAAGCTAAAAATGAAAGTAGTTCAAATTCTTTTCTTGGGAATTGAAGTGAATTCCCTTGATACACTACCATAAAACGCTCGCGGTCAATGATCAAATCACCAAATTCCAATTTGATTTGGGGTGTTTCAACAGTACCCGTATTTCTTCGTAGTATGGCTTTGATTCTGCTGGTGAGCACTCTAGTGCGGATGGGTTTAGCGATGTAATCATCAGCCCCAGCTTCGAAGCCAGCAAGTTCAGCAAATTCTTCACTTCGTGCAGTTAAAAAGATAATGGGAATCTGTTGGGTCGCAGGATCTTCTTTAAGTTGTCTGCAAGCCTCCATGCCGTCCATTACAGGCATCATGACATCCATGAGAATGAGGTCAGGATGGACTTTAGCCGTTTTTTCAATGGCTTGTTGTCCGTTAACGGCGATGTGAACCTCATAGCCTTCTTTATTGAGGGCGTGTCTAATCAACTCGAGAATGTCCTGTTCGTCGTCAACAATTAAAATTTTAGAAGACTTCTTAATCATGACGTTACAAATTAATCTTTTAAAATTAACGAAAGTATTACGATAGTGTTAATTGGTTGTTGTTTTTTCGAGTAATTCAGTGAGCTTATCTTCTAATTGTTCGCCTCTCAGTCCTTTAGCAATAATTCTACCTTCGCGATCCAATAAAACGGTTTGTGGAATAGAATGAACTTGATACAATTGCGCCGCACTGCTTTGCCAGCCCATTAAATCACTTACGTGCAACCAATCTAATTGATCAGCAGCAATAGCCCCTTTCCAGCGACTCGCATCATTGTCAAGAGATACCCCATAAATTTCAAACCCTTTTTCTTTGAATCGTTGATACACTCTGCGCACATTGGGGTTTTCTCTTCTACAGGGACCGCACCAACTTGCCCAAAAGTCAATAAGTACCACTTTCCCTCTAAGACTGCTTAATTTAATGATGTTCCCTTCTGGGGATTTTAGTTGGATATCAGGGGCAATAGCGCCATCCATCAAGGATGCTTCTTTGGTGAATTTATTTTCGATTTCTTGGGTGTATTTAGAATTGGGATCAGCAGCTTTAGCACAATTTACTGCATGCTGCATTAGTTTGTAATCTGGAGCTTGAATGGCACCATAACTGATAGCGAAGTAGGGAATGAACCCCTTGGTTTGGTTGAGAGCCGTATTCTTAACGAAATCATCTCTTTCTTGCATCAATTTGGCATACTGGTAACGCAATTCTTCTGCTTTTTTAGCGCCTTCTTCATTTTGGGTGAGCCCTTGAGCCGTTCTTTCTAGAGCAGCAACTTCTTTAGCAAACGATTGATTCATATTGATCAATGTTTTTAAAATTTTACTGTCTTCTAATTCATTTCCTTCAATGGTATAATCCACAAATGAACCAACTAAAGCTAGGTTGATACTTAGCTTAGATTTATTATCTAGAGCCAAATAGACACTGCTTTGAGGCCCCATTTGAAGCTGACAGAAAATTTGTTCTTTTGTGTTGCCTGTAAGTTTAAATCTACCGGCTTTATCTGTTCGGCAACTATCTATAAAAACCAATTTTGATGGAGTAAGCTCCCATAAAATGAGCAAATGTTCGGAAGAATTTTTAATGGATCCTGAAATTGAAAATCCATTATCTACTTTTTCTAAGGTAGTTTTATTAGGGGTTACAAGATCTAACATCCATTGGTTGATGTCAGATTTTATCTCATTGGCTTCTAGCTTGTTGCAGCTGCTGATTGCAAAAGAGAAGGCCACAATTACCGTTAAGCGGAACATAGATTTCAGCATAAAAATCAAAGATACAACAAAGACCTAAAAAGTTGCTTTGAAATAGGTAAAAGGATGTTTTTACAAGACGATTTGATCTTGAACAGACTTCGGATGGGTGGCATCTTCAACGCAGTAATCACCAATTTTGGTGCGCCTTAGATTGGTTAAGTACGCTCCTGAATTTAGGGCTATTCCAAAGTCACGAGCCAAAGATCTGATGTAGGTCCCTTTGCCGCATTTTACGCGAAAGTCTACTTGTGGCAATTCAATTCGGGTCAGTTCAAATTCGTAGATGGTAATAATCTTACTCTTGATCTCAGCGCTGCCGCCTTTTCTAGCAATTTCGTAGGCCCTTTGTCCGTCAATCTTCACAGCCGAAAACAACGGTGGCGTTTGCTCAATCTCTCCAATAAACTGTTTTAGAGTTTCTTGCAATAAGTCATGGGTAATGTGTTCTGTAGGATAATGAGCATCGGTTTCGGTTTCAAGGTCAAAACTCGGTGTAGTTTCTCCTAAAACAAAAGTGCCCGTATATTCTTTGGGTTGGGCTTGGATTTCCTCAATGGATTTGGTCATTTTGCCCGTACACATGATGAGTAAGCCCGTTGCCAAGGGGTCTAATGTGCCAGCATGTCCAATTTTCTTGGACTTTAGTTCGTATTTTACCTTTTTTACCGCTTGGAAGGATGACCAACCGAAGGGTTTGTCAATCAAAATAACACGGGCAGGTTCTGGTGTGATATTCGACACGCTTATTCTATGATGATTTTCTGAGTGTGAAGTGCTTCTTTCTTGGGATGTTTGATGCGTTCTAAATTGTCTATGGGCGTATTAGAATATAAATTCAAAACATAAACACCTGGACTTAAATTGTGGGTATGCAATCTATAAATGTTTGTACCGGTCACAGGAGTGAAGATAAAGGAATGCTGACCGTGATCATTGGTCGAAGACGCCCCTGAAATTTTGGTCAATACTCCTTGCATGGTTTCATTGAGCTGTCCTTTCCATTCAATGTTCACAATGCCGTTATTTGAGGGCACAGGAAATATTCTCACTTGGGCGATGGGTTGTTTCCAAACGCTATCGGCAATTTTAATTCTCGAAATGAATGAGCTCATGGCATTGTTTCTACCATAACTTCCAACGGTGTAAAAAACTCCAGGTTCATTGAATTTCCATTGAATGCCCTCATAGTCGCCCCATCTTTGCATATCAGGTTCAATTCCGAAATACGCAATGCGGGTTTGTCCTTGTTTGATTTTAAGGAATTCAGAATATTCACCGTATCTATTTTGATAAATTACACCCATGCCAGGCATGTGGTATTGCGAAGTGTAAACTGCTGTGGTGATGGTACTTGGATCGCCGTTTCGGTCGCTTACAAAAGCCATTGCAGGGTAACCAAATTCCAATGAATCGTGGGTGATCAGGTGTGAACGGATGTCTGCGTCCCAAGAAAAGCTACTCACAAAATTGGGTTTTTTGAGATACACATGCGAATGCATCAAATGGGCTTGTTTGGTGTCAAAATTCATGGAATTTTGCATAAACTGTATATGATCACCATCTCTGATTGCGGTCAATACGCGAGTATCGTTGGTGCGAAGTCTGTATCTGAAGCCCGTATCTGGTTGCAGCGCGTTTGGTGGAAAGCCATAAAATTGGGTGGTTTTTAGCGCTAACAACTCATGAGAAGCCATTCCACTGGCTTGAGTGTTGGTGATTTTGTGGATGTAAACGGTGTCGTTTTTCTCGGAAACAGACTTTACACTAACAAAATAATTGTCTGTACCGTCAGGCATTGGTCCGTTTTGTGCTGGACATATGTTTCGAACAATGATGCCGTTGTGTTTGATGTTGGTGTATACGTTTTTTCTGAGCGGCAATCCTTCGTAACCATCTGATTTTCGAAGTTGCCAAATGAGAGATTCCCTGAATCCTTCTTCCCAACTGGCACCGTTCCCTAGGAGGTTGACGGTAAAAAAGAAGTCTTCTTTGGTCTGAGAAACAATGGGGTAATCACTCCAAACACTATCGCCCACTGGGTTGCCCGTAACCAAATACACGTTCCATGGTTTTAATGGGTCACCGGCGCTTGAAAAGCCAACAACAATAAAGCTGGTTTTATCGGTGGTGCCGTGCATATAAAGCACAATGAAGCGGTCTTCGTAGGGGTCGTAAACCACTCTTGGGTCGTAAATTCGGTCAAGATTAGGTAAATTATCTACTTTATTATTGGTGTTTGGATAGAACTGAAGCGACCATGATTTGATGACCTTTCCGGTGTCATTGTGAACCCGAATGGTGGTATTCATTACCGAAATAATTTGTCCGTTATTGGCCACTGCAATGTGATTGTCGTTCGGCGTGCCCGTGCCTAGGAATCCGTTGATGTTTTTTTGGATTTCAGGATTCAATGAAACAGGATTGGCAGGGGAGGAGCCATATACACCGCGTTTTTTGAAGTTGTTTGACTTCAAAAACGCCGTTCTTTCATCGTTTACTTTTTTTGCGGTGGATGCTTTTATTCCTCCTGGAAGAGGCATTTCTCTTGAATTTTCGGTCAAGGGTTCTATCCACAAATTGGGGACAGAGTCAGGATAAAAAATATTGTGCCTAGGTGTAATTATGTCACGGAAAATCTTCGTTTCTGAGGATTGAGCGTTCAATGGTGAAGTACTTAAGCTTAGACAAAGACTGATAATTGCAAAGTAATTTGATTTCATAGGCTTATGATTCATACGAATTTACCAAATATTCACCTCGAATTCTAAGTGTACGTTGAATTTATTTGCAACATCGGTTTGGATTTCGGTAGCAAGTTGTTGAATTTCTGATCCTTTTCCGCCCCCGTAATGAACGAGCACTAGGGCTTGTTTTTCATGTACACCCACATGCGACCTTTTGTGGCCTTTCCAACCTGATTTTTCGATGAGCCATGCTGCAGGGATTTTTACCCATTCGTCTGAAACGGGAAATATTTTTAAATCTGGGTGATTTGCTTGGATTTTTTCTGCAAGAGATTTTTCAATTACCGGGTTTTTGAAAAACGAGCCAGAGTTTCCCAGAATAGCTGGGTCAGGTAGTTTAGATTTTCTAATTTCAATTACAGCATCACTTACATCTTTGATGGTGGGATTTGTGATGTTTTTTTGAATCAATGCATTTTGAATATCGCCGTATTGGGTATTGATTTTTGCAATTTTACTCAGTTTTAAAGTAACCGATGTGATGATGTATTTACCCTTTCCTTGTTGTTTGAAAAAACTATCTCTGTATCCAAATTGGCATTGTTGGAGGTCAAAATTTTCAAATTTTCCGGTTTGAATGTTGTAAGCAGATAGTGAGTGGAATACATCTTTTAATTCGGTGCCGTATGCACCAATGTTTTGGATGGGTGCAGCGCCAATACAGCCTGGAATTAGACTCATATTTTCAATTCCAAAAAATTGATTTTTAACGCAATGCAATACGGTAGCATGCCAATTCTCACCCGCTCCAAATTCTATTAATACATAACCGTCGGTTTCTTCTTTTTGGGTAATTCCGGGTATTCTAATGAGTAAAATAGGCTCTTGAATATTTTGAGTTAGGAGCAAATTTGAGCCGCCACTAATAACTCTAAAGGGAGACTTGAAAAAGCCATTTTCATAGAGGTTTACGAGTTGTTCTTTGTTCTCAATTTTGATTAGTTCAGTTGCTTGAACATCAAACCCAAAAGTATTGTAGGGTAACAATGAGGTATTTACTTCTGAAAGCACGCTGCAATTTACGTCTGAGAGGCTAGGCTCGCCAAATATTTAATTTTTTTTGTTGATTGTTTCAAACATATTGATGGGTGTTTTGTTTAATCATTAGTATGAATGCTTTGACAAATACTTTGGTGTTTTTAGGGTTTTTTATTTTCATGGAGGCGTTTGCTTGGTTTACACACAAATACGTGATGCACGGATTTATGTGGATTTGGCATAGAAGCCATCACGAGCCGAGACATGGAGCCTTTGAATTAAATGATTTGTTTGGATTCATGTTCGCAATACCTTCAGTGATTTTGATTGTGTTGGGTTCAGACGAGTTTGATTGGAGATTTTTTGCGGGACTGGGAATTGCCGGATACGGGTTGGCTTATTTCTTGGTTCACGATGTTTTTGTTCATCAAAGGGTAAAATGGTTGAAGAAAACCAATTTACCTTATTTCCGCGCTATGCGCCTAACCCACCACTTGCATCATGCGGTGCACTCCAAGCAGGGTGCAGAGGCATTCGGTTTTTTATTCGTACTACCTAAATTCTATAAACGCTTCAATGGCAAATAAAACAATTACAATAGTAGGGGCGGGACTTGGTTCCTTAGCAACCGCGCTTCGACTTTCTTACAAAGGTTACCAAGTGCAAGTTTTGGAAAAGCAGGAAAGGGCTGGTGGCCGCTTGAATTTGCTTGAGAAAGATGGATTTACCTTTGATATTGGACCCTCTTTCTTTTCAATGAGTTATGAATTTAGAGAGTTATTTGACAGTATCGGAGAACCAATACCCTTTGAATTGGTAGAGTTAAATCCGCTTTACACGGTGAATATGGCAGGCCAAGACCGGGTTTTTCAAATTTACAAAGACCTAGGAAAGCTAGCCGAAGAGTTCAAAGGCATTGAAGATGATTTTGAAGTTAAAGCTCGTAAATATTTGAAAGGTGCTCGCGAAATATTTCACGACACAGAGTACAAGGTAATAAAAAAGAATTTTGACAGCATTCTTGGTTTCTTGATGTCAATGGCAACGGTGCCAATGAAGCATTTGCCAAAGATGTTTAGAACTTTCTGGGAAGAATTAGAACGACATTTTGACTCAGAAGAAGTAAAAATAATCTTTTCATTGGTAGCATTCTTTTTGGGCGCGACACCATTCAATACCCCATCAGTTTATAATTTATTGAATTACACTGAGCTTGAACATGACGGTTATTGGAATGTTAAAGGCGGAATGTATAAAATTGTTGAGGGAATTCTAGGATTGTTGGACAAAAAAGGAGTTACCATTCAGTACAACACCGAAATTAAGTCCGTAAAACATAGCGGCGGCAAACTTAGCTCGGTAACAGATCAAAATGGCAAGGAGTATACTTCAGATGTATTTGTGATTAATGCTGATGCGGCATGGTTCCGTGGGCATTTCTTAGGAAGGAAAAAGTACTCGGTAGAAAAATTGGATAAGCTAGAATGGACGTTGGCGCCTTTCACCATTTATTTGGGTATCAAAGGGCAGATACCGGGCATTCATCACCACAATTATTTCTTGGGCGATAATTTCAAAGGATATGCAGATACTATCTTCCGTAGCAGCGTGGCACCCAAGAAGCCCTATTATTATGTGAATGTTGCGAGCAAAAGCAATCCAGAATGTGCTCCCGAGGGATGTGAGAATTTGTTTATACTTTGCCCGGTTCCAGACCGACGCGTTAAGCCCAATTGGGATGATGCTGACACCTTGGTAGATGAGATCATTGAAGACCTTGGTAATCGTGTCAAGTTTGACATTAAAAACAATATTTTAACCAAAGTTGTTTACACACCAATTGAGTGGGAATCAATGTTCAATTTATATCGTGGAAGCGGCCTTGGTCTTGCGCACGGTTTGAATCAGATTGGGGCATTTAGACCATCAAATAAAGACGAAGAATTAGATAATCTTTATTATGTTGGAGCAAGTACCACCCCAGGTACAGGACTTCCAATTGTAGTGATCGGTTCAAAATTAATCTTAGAAAGAATAGAAAATGAGTATCCAACTATTTGATAAAACCTCGAAACAAATCAGCAGACAAGTGTCGCTGAACTATTCCACGAGTTTTTCGTTGGGAATTAGATTGTTGGCAAAAGATTATCGATGGGCCGTTTTTGCGGTTTACGGATTTGTACGTTTGGCAGATGAAATAGTTGATACGTTTCACGGTTTCGATAAAGAGCGTTTGTTGCGAAACTTTAAAAAGGAAACATATCAAGCCATCGAAGACGGAATTTCCACTAATCCTATTTTGCATTCATTTCAAATGGCCGCCAATCAATTTGGTATTACCCAGGAGCTCATTGAGCCTTTCTTTCTCAGTATGGAAGAGGATCTTACCAAAAACACTCACGATCACGGTTCTTATGACCAATATATTTATGGTAGTGCGGAAGTAGTAGGATTGATGTGTCTTAGAATTTTCTGTCAAGGAAATCAGGAGCATTACAGCCAATTGCTTCCCTATGCTAGAAGTTTGGGTGCCGCTTTTCAAAAGGTTAATTTCCTTCGAGATATTAAAAGTGATATTGAAGAGCGCGGACGTGTCTATTTTCCGAATGTTGATTTTCAGTATTTTTCCGATTCAGATAAACTCCACATCATAGAAGAAGTTAGAAAAGATTTTGACCACGCATTTATTGGTATAAAAAAATTGCCCATTGGATGTAGATTGGGAGTGCACACTGCCTATATCTATTACCTAAAATTATTGGAAAAGATTGAACGCACTACGGCTACAGACATTTTAAATAGCCGTATCCGCATTCCAAACTCTCAAAAATTAGTTTTGCTTGCGCGCAGCTATGTGCGTGAGAAATTGATGTCAGCTTGATAGGTTAGTTTTTGGTCTTTTGCTATTGGTCTTTAGCTAGTTCATAGCAATCGGCTGATGGCTGAAAGTTGACCGCTGACCGCTGACAGCTGTATTTTGTTACCCAAACAACCAAGAAAATACTTCGTCTACTTTACCGAATTCGTGAACGCGAATTTTTCGGTTGGGGTCTGCACTGACTTTGTTGTACTTTGAAATTATGATATCTGTGAAACCGAGCTTTTCTGCTTCGGTGATGCGTTGTTCTGCGCGTTGAACCGCCCTGACTTCCCCCGAAAGTCCAACTTCGGCCGAGAAAACGTAGCCTTGAGGAAGAGAAATTCCTTGGTAGCTGCTCATGATGGCGGAAATGAGCGGCAGGTCTAATGCGGGGTCTTCGAGGCGCATGCCGCCTGCTAAATTGACAAATACATCTTGTTGACCAAGTCTGAATCCGCAGCGTTTTTCTAAAACGGCGAGCAGCATATTTAGTCTTCTGAGATCAAATCCTGTTGCCGAACGTTGTGGAGTTCCGTAAACGGCGGTGCTGACCAATGATTGAACTTCGAGCAGAAGAGGGCGAATGCCTTCGAGAACGCATCCCACAGAAATACCGCTGAGAGCTTCATCGCGTTGTGCGAGCCAAATTTCGGACGGGTTTTTCACAGGGATGAGACCTGAGCCTTGCATTTCGTAGATGCCCAATTCATGGGTGCTCCCGAATCTATTTTTTAAAGTTCTGAGTATCCTGTATATGTGGTGACGATCGCCTTCAAACTGAAGTACAGTATCAACCATATGTTCAAGCAGTTTGGGGCCTGCAATGGCGCCGTCTTTGGTGATGTGTCCAATCAAGAAAACGGGAGTTTGAGTTTCTTTGGCGAACTGTAGGAGTTTACCGGTGCATTCTCTGATTTGGGAAATGCTGCCCGGTGTGGCTTCGAGCTGGTCAGAATACAAGGTTTGAATGGAGTCAACTACCAGTAAATCGGGTTTTGATTGATCTAAATGTTCTAAAATATTCTCTAAAAGCGTTTCTGTGAGAACTTGGCAACCTTCGTTGGTAATTCCAATGCGTTCTGCACGCATTTTTATTTGAGTTTCGCTCTCTTCACCGCTTACATAAAGCACGTTGGCCTGGGTTTGGAGAGCCATTTGAAGGAGTAAAGTACTTTTACCAATGCCGGGTTCACCTCCCAATAGAATGATTGAACCGGCAACTACTCCGCCTCCTAGCACTAAATTCAACTCGCTGTCGCTCAAAATCCAACGCTCTTGTTCCAGGGTTTGAATTTCATTGATGGGAGTGGGTGATACTATTTTACGACTGCTTTTTTTCCAAGCCTGCACGTTGTTTGATGGCTTCATTTCTTCTGACAGGGTATTCCATTGGTTGCAACCAGGACATTTTCCTATCCACTTGGGACTTTCAAATCCGCAGGAGCGGCAATAAAATGCAGTTTTTTGTTTGGCCATCTTAAAAGCAAAAATAAGGGTTGGTAAAGTTAATGAGAGTATCGATAAAGAATGAAAGTATTCGATAGGTAATTTAGAGTTATTCCAAATAATTCGTAATTTTGTATTTGTAAAAAACGCAGAAAATTCCTTCTAAAATCAATAAAATCATGGAAAAAAACATCAACGACATTGTCACCGTATACGCAGAGGCTACACCCAACCCTGAGAGCATGAAATTTGTGGCTAACAGAATGTTGTTGCCCAATGATAGTGCAGATTTTAGAAACAAGGAAAAAGCAGAGAGTTCGCCATTGGCTAAAGCTTTGTTTGAAATGAATTTCGTGCAAGGGGTGTTTATCATGAATAACTTTGTGAGTATCACCAAAAACGGAGAATATGAATGGTTTGATCTGATTCCTGATTTGAGAAACTTTTTTACAGAATGGCTTGAGCAAGGAAAAGAAATTGTAAGTCCTAAAAAAGAACTTTCAGAAGAAGATGAAACCGAGATTGAGCGAAAGATCAAACAGTTGCTTGAAGATCACGTTCGTCCGGCGGTTGAAATGGACGGTGGTGCCATTGATTTTAAATCGTTCAAAGACGGTGTTGTAACGGTGGAACTTAAGGGAAGCTGCAGCGGTTGTCCGTCATCAACCATGACGTTAAAGTCTGGAATTGAGAATTTGTTAAAGCGCATGGTTCCAGAAGTGGAATCTGTTGAAGCATACGGTGTATAGTTGTGTAAAACTATTACACATCATTTAAAAAGCACACAACTCTTTTCTTTTTAGAGGAAAAAGACACATATTTGTCGAAATACTATTTTCGCATATATGGAATCTTTAGCCGAAAAGCGGATGCAAAACGATCCACAGTTTAAATCGCTACATCAATTTTTTCTTAACTCCGCAAATCAAATTCACCATCCAGACAAAACCTTCTTAATGCAGAAGATTGCTGGGGAATGGAAAGAATTTTCCTACCGTGAATTGTTGGTTGATATCAATAAAGTCGCATCTTTTTTTGTTGAAGAGGGACTTGTAAAGGGAGATCGAGTAGCCATCATGCTCGAAAACTGCCCGCAATATTATATTATTGACCAGGCCTTGCAAAAATTGGGGATGGTGAATGTTTCCATTTATCCCACACTAACTCCCGAGGAGACTAGATTCATTATCAATGATTCTGGTTCAAAGATGTGTTTTGCGGGGAATTCTTTTTTATTGAAAAAAGTTCAAAAAATTGAAGCGGAGTGTCCAACCTTGACTAAGTTGATTTTTGTGCCCTCTGATAAGCCAGAAGAAGGAACAGTAATAAATTACTCAACGGTTTTAACCACAGGAGAATCTGCTTTGGAAAAGAATGCACAAGAAATTGAAAGCCGTTTCGAAGCAGTTGAGAAGTCCGATTTGGCTACATTAATATATACATCCGGTACCACCGGTGTTCCTAAAGGCGCCATGCTTACGCATTACAACTTTATGAGTAATTGTTATGACGCCAAAGAGTTGTGTCCTGCAATCGAAGAATCTGATTTGTATTTATCTTTTCTTCCTTTAAGTCACGTCTTCGAGAGGATGGCTACTATGTACCTAAGTACATATGTAGGTGCTGCGGTGGCTTTTTCAGAAGGAATAGAGAAAGTGGCGAGCAACATACAAGAGGTTCGTCCAACGGTAATGGCTTCAGTGCCTCGATTGTTGGAGCGTATTCATGAAAAAGTCATGAAAAACGGAACTGCTGGTGGCGGAGTTAAAGCCAAAATTTTCACATGGGCTTTGGGTGTAGGAGAACAGTGTAGATTGATTCGCGAAACAGGGAAAGAGCCTTCAGGCTTTTTGGCTCTTAAGAGTGGTTTGGCTGAGAAATTGGTATTTAGCAAGATCAAAGCTAAGATGGGTGGTAGAATGAAAATGTTGATTTCGGGTGGGGGAGCTTTGCCACCGCACGTGGGTATTTTCTTTGGAAACTTAGGATTGAAAGTGCAAGAAGGATTTGGACTTACCGAGACCTCACCGTTTGTTACGGTGAATGAGTTTCACCGTCAATTATACGGAACTGTAGGTAGGGTTGCTCCACGTCAGTTTGTCGCTATTCAAAATGTTGAAACGCTGGAAATTATCACCGTACAAAATTACGATAGCTTTGACCCCACTTTCAGAAGTGAGGAAGGAGAGATTTTGACCAAAGGACCGAACGTAATGAAGGGATACTGGCAAAACAAAGAAGAAACTGATAAGGTTTTTGATGCGGACGGATGGTTCCACACCGGTGATATCGGCCGTTTTGAGCAAGGTTATTTGAAAATTACCGATCGTTTAAAGAACATGTTGAAGACTTCATTGGGTAAAAATATTTATCCAACGCAAATTGAAAACGTGTTGTTGAAAAGCGATAGATTGGATCAAGTATTTATCATTGGAGATAAGCGTGAGTATTTGACGGCATTGATTGTGCCAAGTTTAGAAACGCTGCAAGAACAGTTGCCGTCTAAAGTTGCTTTGATGCAATCAGGTGGTGAGTTTATTGAAGATGAAGAATTGACTAAGTGGTTGGCTCAAGACATTAAGAAGTTGTCAAACAACTTAGCAAAGTTTGAAAGAATTAAAAACTTCCTGGTAAAGAGAGAACCATTCAGTATTGAAAACGGCGATATGACCATCACGCTCAAGGTAAAGCGCAAAGTGGTTATGGAGAAATACGCAGCCGAGATTGAAGCTGTGTATGCTCAAACCGATTGTCCACTATAAAAGCGAATTATAAGAATTTATTCGCTAAGAAGAGAATAAGGAAGAATCCAAATTGGATATAAAACAAAGATGCTGCCATGCGGTTGCGAATGGGTTTTGCAACCGCATTGAGTATTAAGTGAAATATTAGAGCAATTAAAAACCAAGCCACATAGTTTTGGATGGGAATGATTCCGTTTTTCCATGTCCAAAAATCGTATTTCATGGCTACTGGCTCCATGAAGAAATCATATAGCGTCATTATGGCGGCCCCTAAGATTGATCGTCCAAAATTACTTTTAACGGCACCGGCAAAAATGCTTGATGTATATAATATGAGTGCCGCCCAATTTAATCCTATTAAATAAGGGGTGCCTTGCCATTTGGCACCTAAGGTGTTTCCATAGGCATAACTTCCAAAAATTACTCCAGTTTTAACTCCAATAAATTCAACGAAAAACCCAGCTACGCCTAACCCAAGAATGGTTACTACGTGAGATAGTTCCCATTTTTTATGGAAGATCCAAGCAATGACAAAGGCAGCAATAAGGTTCCATGGGGTTAGTTTTAGGAATAGCGGATTTAATTCAGGAATCAGGAATCCTGCAATTCCCACTACATATATAATAGATACCACCCAGATAAAACGATTCTCAACAGTTTGCATGGATTAATTTTTTTCAAAGATAACTTTACTTACTATTTTAGCACTCAAAAGGCAGAGAGGAATTCCTCCACCGGGATGCACACTGCCTCCGCAGAAGTACAGATTGTCAAACTGATTTGAAAAGTTTGATTGTCTAAAAAAGGCCGACATTCTATCATTAGAACTTGAACCATAAAGACTACCCTTGTTTGAGCCTGTTTTTGATTCAATGGTAACTGGGTCTAACACTGACTCACATACTATATGATTTTGGATGTCTACTTTTAAATGCTTGGATAGTTTATCAAGAATCAAGGATTTTGCTTGATGAGTAATTTGATTCCAGTCTTGCCCATTGTTATAGGGTACATTAATCATGACAAACCAATTTTCTCCGTCTGATGGGGCATCTTGCTTAACTACCTTAGACGTGATGTTAATATATATGGTAGGGTCGTGATGGAGTGAGAGCGTTTTAAAGATGGTTTTAAATTCTTCTTTGTAGTTTTCTGCGAAAAAGATATTGTGTACATCTAGTTCGGGGAAAGAGCGGTTTATTCCCCAATAGAATATGAGGGCAGAGCTTGAGTTTTCGGCTTGTGCAATTTTTTTGGGAATCTCAATGTTAAGTAGTTTGTTATACACAATTTTGGCATCGACATTGGCAATTACCCCATCAGTGCTGAATTCTTGGTTGTTTTCAAGACTCAAGGATGTTATCATTTTGTTATGGTAATTGATGCTTTTAACTTTTTGATTATAGTGAAACGAGACACCCAATCTCAACGCTTGTTCAACCATGATGTCGGCAATTTGTCTCATTCCTAGTTTGGGGAGATGTGCGCCGTATTCAAATTCGAGGTGAGGAATTACGTTAAGAGTTGCAGGGGCTTGATAGGGATCTGAGCCGTTGTAGGTAGCATATCTGGAAAAGAATTGGACCAATTTAGGGTTAGTGAATCTTTTTTCGAGGGACTGATTCATGGTTTTGAACATTTCCAACCTCCACAGGTTGGCAATTCCCTTAAGGCCGGTTGGTTTGGTATAGGTGCTGAGTTTGTGAAGGCTGTTTTCGAGGAAAACGGGAGCGGTTATGTCATAGACTATTTTTGATTTTTCCAAAAAACCTGAAATTGCTTTTGGATTTTCGCTGAAGAACTGCGCAGCTTCTTTGACAAAAGTATCTTGGTTGGAAGAAACTTGGAACCTGCTGTGGTCGCTAAAAAAATAATTGCAGAGAACTGGAAGTGTTTCAACTTGAAATTTTTGGTTTAAATCTTCATCTAAAAGTTCACGAACAAATTGCGGCATGGTGAAAAGGGAAGGGCCGGTATCAAACCTGAATTCTCCCATTTCGAGAACTCCCAATTTGCCACCATAGGTGGAATGTTGTTCAAATACGTCAACTTGATGTCCTAAACGTGCAAGTCGAATGGCTGTTGCGATACCCGAAATGCCACTACCAACGATGGAGAAATGCATAGATTTAGTACAATTTTCGATGTTAAATTGTTGGTTAGAATGTAAAGAAATCAATGTTTTGTCGAAATTAGCCTAGTCTTTAAGGCTTAACTAATTGTTATTCAAGTTTTTACAATCAATAAAAAAAAATAAAAAAAATATTGAGAATGCTTTGCAGATTCTGAAATTCATTTTATTTTTGCCACACACTCAATAAAAAATAAAAGGAAAAATGAAAAAATTCACTTTCGCTTTAGCAGCATGTGCAGCTTTCGCTTTCGCTGCTTGTGGTAACAACAACACTGAAGAGACTCCAGCTGTTGATTCTCCAGCAGTTGAAGAAACTGTAGCTCCTGAAGTTACAGACACTACTGCAACTGACACTAACGCTGCTGCAGCTACTGAAGCTCCTGCAACTGAAGCTGCTGCTAAGTAATTCAAAAAATTTTGAAAAAAGGAAAGGCGCTTGCAAAAGTGCCTTTTTTTTTATTTCTTTGTACCAATGATTAGAAAAATACACCTGTTTTCTTTCATATTAGCTATTGTTTTTGTGGGTCGCTCTAATGCAACCCCTAATCCAATAATTGAGAACCCCAGTGAAATCGGGGGTCCTCAGTTCACAATTACCCCAAACCCGGTAAATGGTTCTTATTTTTCGGTGAATATTACTTTCACTGAAGCGGATTACCCAGACGCAACAGTGGTGATTTCTGATGTACTTGGAAAGCAAGTTTTCATTCACTCATTGAAGAAAACAGATTTTTTGGAAGGAAAAGTAAGAATTAACGTCATGGACGCTGGCTTAGATAAGGGCGTTTATTTTGTACAAATGAAGAGTGGTGATATTACTCGCACACTCAAGTTAGCGATCCGCTAATATTTAACAATGCCTGTACGGCAAGCACAATCATCCGATTTTATTCATGTTCATGCACTAATTGCTGAATTAGCCTTATTTGAAAAGGCTCCCAAAGAAGTCATAACCTCGCCTGAAACATTAGAGAATGCTTGTAACGGTAAATCTCCATTAGCGTGGTGTTGGGTTGCAGAAGATGCAGACGGAACCATAGTGGGCGCGGCGGTTTGTTATGTTCGATATTCTACTTGGAAAGGCCCCGTTTTCTATTTGGAAGATCTAATAGTTTCTGAAAATCATCGAAGAAATGGGTGGGGACGGAAATTGTTGAATGCCATCATTGAATTTGCTCAAGAGAAAGGCAATTCCAGATTGCAGTGGCAAGTGTTGGATTGGAATCAAAGTGCCATAGAATTTTATAGACAATTTAATGCTCATTTTGATGGAGAATGGATCAATGTTCACATCGAAATCTGAGAAAATAAGACCTGTTTGGTCGGATTTTATTTTGCTTTTCGTCGTTTTTATTTTGCTTTTTGTCGTTTTTCAAAATCAAACCCCTTTGATAAACGCTTTTTACTCAACTCATCCGAGAGACTTTAAAGATTTTCATACGGCATTTACGGGTTCTTGGTTGCATGGAAGTTGGGAACATTTATGGGGAAATATTTCTGCGTTGGCTGGATTGGGCACCATATTTATTTTATTATTGCCCAGGAAATTATTCTGGTTCTTTGTCTTGCAATGGGTTCTCTCAGGCGTGATTTTATTTTTCTTAGGGCGGTCGGGGCAATCGCATTTGGGTGCTTCGACATGGGCATACTCCTTTGCCTCTTTTTTAGGCGTAATTTCAATGGTTCACCCCAATCATAAGGCTAAGTCTATTCTTTTCTTGGTGGTTTTATTTTATGGAACCATGTGGTGGGGTTTATTGCCATTAATTCCAGGCATCTCCTGGCAAGGACACCTCAGCGGCACTTTGGCTGGAATGCTTATTGCCTTGTTCAAACTGGACTTTTGGGTAAACGCAATGAACGTCCCCCGAAAAGAAAAAAACTCCAGCGAATGGCCAGCGGGTGATGACGATGAGCAGTTGCCCTCAAATCCTTTTGATGATCTTTAAGAGGAGGTAACAGCTGAATCTGTTTTTTCGGGCGATTTAAATAGAAAAATAAAGGCAATGGCTACAACCAGGGAGTAGGCCGAAAAGGTGAGCCAAATGCTTTGCCAATTTTTCACACCAGAGGTTGGATCTACGAAATATTTTTGGATGAGGAATCCGCTTCCAATAGAGCCTAAAATAGCGCCAATTCCGTTTACCATCATGGTGAATAGTCCTTGTGCACTGGATCGGATGCTTGGCGATACTGATTTTTCGATGTATAAGGAGCCAGAGACGTTGAAAAAGTCGAAAGCCATTCCGTATATGATGCACGACATGATAATCATCCAGAGGCCTTCTGTGGGGTTTCCAAAGGCAAATAGAGCAAAGCGCAGTACCCAAGCAAACATGCTAATGAGCATGACCTGTTTGATGCCGAAGCGTTTCATGAAAAAGGGAATGGCAAGTATGAAGAGTGTTTCGCTGATTTGAGAGATGCTCATAATCATGGCAGGATATCTTACAGCCAATGAGTGGGTGTATTCAGGGATGGATTCAAATTCGTGAATGAAGGTATCGCCGTAGGCGTTAGTCAGCTGTAAAGCAGCGCCCAAAAGCATGGAAAACATGAAAAATACAAAGTAGGTTGGATTTTTGAGCAGGGAAAATGAATCTAAGCCGAGAATGTTGATGATGCCCGATTTGCCGCGGGAGTTTTTTCCAAGTGGTGGACAATCAGGAAAGGTGAAAGCATAAAGGCCCAAAATGACAGAAACGACAGCTCCAATATAAAATTGGTTTGCGGAGACTTCGTTGTGGGTGAGTGAGACGGTCCATAAGGCGGCAATGAAACCAACGGTACCCCAGACTCTGATGGGTGGGAAAGCTTTAATTACATCTTCGCCTCTGTTAGTTAGAATATGGTAGGCAACAGTTGAAGAAAGGGAAAGGGTTGGCATGTAGAAAATCATTGTGGCCAATATGCGCCAGAACATGTCAGAAGGAGAAACGGCAGACGGTACGGTAGCCAGTCCAATTCCACCCAAAAGATGCAAAATGCCGTAAAGTTTTTGAGCGGAAATGTGCCTATCGGCTAAAATACCGGTGATTGCGGGCATAAACAGTGCAGCAATACCCATAGTAGAAAAAATCACACCGAAGTCTTGTGAATCCCATTGTTTGGTTTTAAACCAAAATGCACCGATAGTGATAAGCCAAGAGCCCCAAATGAAGAACTGCAGAAAACTCAGCAGTGTGAGACGAAATTTAATCATTTCGTCAAAGATAATTAAAGATTCATCGTCTTTTCAATACCGTCAATCAATGCATGAATGACTTTGATGTGTATTTCTTGGGCGCGATCAGCGTAATCGCTTTTGGGGGCGCGAATTTCAAGGTCACATAAATCTTTGATTTTTCCGCCGTCTTTGCCAGTGAGTCCAATTACGGTCATTCCCAATTCTTTGGCTTTCTGCATGGCTAAGAAAACATTTTGACTGTTCCCGCTGGTAGAAATTCCCAAGAGAACATCGCCTTGTTTACCATGTGCTTCAACAAATCGGGAGAATATGTAATCATATCCATAATCATTTCCCACGCAGGTAATGTGACTGCTATCACTGATGGCTAGGGCGGGAAGTGCTTTGCGGTTGTTTTTATAGCGACCGGTCAATTCTTCTGCAAAGTGCATGGAATCGCAATGGCTTCCGCCGTTACCGCACGAAATTACTTTGCCTCCGTTTTTAAAGCTGTTCGCCAAAATGGAGACGGCCTGATCAATTTTAGTAAAGTTGTCTGAATTAGACAAAAATGCGTTCAGAACGTCTTGTGCTTCTTGGAAATGTTGAATGGAGCTCATATCAATTGCTTCTTTTAGCGTACTCGGCAATGCCTTCTTCTAGGAACTTTTTGAAGGGTTCAACTTCAAATTGGAAGTAATCAGCACCCAGTGCGGGTTGCACCAATTCTTCGTTGGCATCCAGCAAGCAATATAGCGGTTGTGTGGTTTTACCAAAATAGTATTCTTGCAATTCTGCGTTTTTGTCACCCAAAGTGGTGATTTGTTTGCCTGTGGAGTGGCTTTTGAAAAACTCGTTGGGCTGTAACTTGATTTTTTTATCGTCAACATACAAGGAGACTACTACGAATTTTTCTTTGAGTAATTTCAAAACCGTTGGGTCAGACCACACTTTTTCTTCCATTTTACGGCAATTCACACAGCCATGTCCGGTGAAATCAATGAACAATGGTTTCCCTTGTTCACGAGCACATTTCAGTCCTTCATCGTAATCAAAGTAACTGTTTATTCCGTGTGGAGCGTGCAATAAATCTGCATATTTAGGAGTGAAGCACGTTCCTTCTTTTGAGTCGCTAGCGCGATCTAATCTGAAGTCTTGCGTGCTCATTGGAGGAAGGTATCCTGCAAGGGCCTTCAATGGAGCACCGAACATTCCGGGAATCATGTATACCACAAAGGCAAAAACCGCAATCACGGTGGTCAATCTAAAAATGCCTAAGTGTTCAATGGGCGAATCATGGTCAAATTTGATTTTACCCAACAAATACAGTCCCAATAAAGAGAAAATGACAATCCAAAGAGCCAAATACACTTCGCGATCTAAAATACCCCAGTGGTAGGTTTGGTCAGGAATGCTTAAAAATTTAAGAGCAAACGCCAGTTCCACAAATCCTAAAACCACTTTAACGCTATTTAGCCAACCGCCGCTTTTAGGAAGCGAGTTCAACCAAGAGGGGAACAGCGCTAAAAGTCCAAAAGGAAGGGCGAAAGCTAGAGAGAATCCAAACATCCCTACAATGGGTCTAGATGCACCTCCGGCAGCAGCTTCCACTAAAACTGTACCAACAATGGGGCCAGTGCATGAGAACGAAACCAAGGCAATGGTTACCGCCATGAAAATGGCACCGGTGATTCCACCTTTGTCGGCTTGCTTGTCGGCTTTATTCACCACCCATGAGGGTAGGGTGATTTCGAAAGCACCAAAGAAAGATGCTGCAAATACCAAAAAGATGACCGTGAAGAAAATATTGGGAGCCCAGTGCGTGCTCATCCAGTTGGCGGCATTTGCTTGAAATAGAAAAGCCACGATGGTACCAATGATGGTGTAAAGTGCAATGATAGAGAATGCAAAAATGAAGGAATCTCTGATGGCAATTGACCGATTTTTATTTCTGATGAAGAATGAAACGGTCATTGGAATCATGGGGAAAACACAAGGCGTCAAAAGCGCAGTAAGTCCGCTTAAAAAAGCCAAAATAAAAAGCCCTAACATTCCTCCTGTTTCTTCGGTAGCTGCTTGTCCATTGAATGTTTTGATGGACTTTAATTCGTTATTGAGATAGTCAGGGGCATCTGTGTTGGCAGATGATTTTGGAGAAATGGCGGTTTGGTTTGAATCTCCGGATGTAGCAGTGTTTTCTGAAGCATCAGGAGTTCCAGTCTCAGAACCTGCGTTTGTTGAAGCGGGAGCAACAATGGTTTCGCCCACAACTTTTAATGCAGGTGCATTGATGGCCATGTCTCTCAGGTTTTCGCAGCCAGATTCATTGCAAATCTGTCCGTTAAAGATCATTTTTATTCCTTGGATGGGTCCTAGAACCTTGATTTTTTGCCTGAATTCGCCTTTTCCAGTAAACTCTCCAGTGGAGCAATTCCAGATTTCGGTTTCTTTGACCATATGATCGCCAACACCATAGAATTTCCCAACTAACTGAAAAGAGGGACTTGGAGTAAAATCAATGCTGGCTCTCAATGGGCCATCGTATTCAGGGCAATCGCTTTTTTCACTGTATACGTGGAATCCAGATGCAACATCAAATTGAATGATCAATTCAATGGTTTCACCCGTTTTTACTTCGGTTTTACTGTATTTGGCTTTGAAATTGGGCTTAGGGAAACCTGCAGCCCAAACTTGGTTAATGAATAGCGATAGAACTAAGATTAGCCCTAGTTTGGAGAGTTTTTTCATTATTTACAAAATTAGCACATATCCTCTGAATGTGAACAATTCATCGTCGAAGGAACCAACAAATCGTTTTAGGTTTGAAGACGAGCATGGAAATCAATAAGTTGCATAAGTCTAAATTAATCATATTGTTTTTATTTTTGGGATGTTTATCGCTGAATGCGCAGACGCGTAAATCAATGAATACCAAAGAGTACGTTGATTCATTCAAGCGGTATGCCATGTTAGAAATGAGTTTGAACGGTGTGCCTGCCAGCATCACTTTGGCACAAGGGATTTTAGAAAGTGCGTCAGGAAATTCTAAACTTTGCTTGGAATGCAACAACCATTTTGGCATAAAATGTCGAAAAAATTGGAATGGGAATTTTTGTTTGGCCGATGATGACGCCAAAGATGAATGCTTCAGAGGGTATGAAAGTCCTATAGAAAGCTATAGAGACCACTCGCTCTTTTTAAAGGGCAGTCAGAGATATGCTAGTTTGTTTGAGTTGGACCCAACTGACTATAAATCCTGGTCGCACGGATTGAGGGAAGCTGGATACGCCACAAATCCGGAATACGGAAATTTATTGATCCGAGTTATTGAGCGAAATAGATTGGGTCAATATGATAGTATGGTGGTGCTCGGACAAGATTTTTACAAATCTGGGAGTTCACCCGTTATTGAATACAACGGGCTGCCAGCGGTAGCGGTGAGGCCAGGGAATACGGCTTCCGATATTGCAAAGGAAAATCAGTTGGCAGAATGGAAGTTGTATAAATACAATGATTTAGAGAAAAACCAAATGATCAATCCGGGTGAGATTTTGTATTTGAAGCCGAAGAGATCAACAGCCTCTGAACAAATTCACATCATGAAAAGAGGAGAAACTTTACACGATGTTTCACAACTTTATGCCATCAAACTTAAATCGTTGAGAAAAATGAATCAATTGAGCAGCAATGAAGAACCGGTGATTGGGGAAGAAATTTATTTGAGTGAAAAGCGTGAAACCAAACCCAAAACGGTAAAGGGACCGGTTCCTATGTCAACGGCAAGTACCATTATGCGTCCAGCGGTTCAAAGTGTAACGAAGAACATACCTAATACACATGAAGTTCAAGCGGGCGAAACGATTGAACAAATTGCTGACAAATACAAAACATCGGTATTGAATATTGTGAGATGGAACGATTTGGAATTTGCTGAGGTAAGTACAGGACAGATACTGGCCTTGGCTCCAGGGGCAAAGGGTGGCTCGAACATCCAATCCGTTTCAGATGCCAAGGTTTCAATGAGCGAAGTGAGTTCAGAGCTCAAAAATGCCAGCATACATTTTGTGAAGCCCGGAGAGACATTGTTTAGAATCAGCACTCAATACGGGGTTTCGGTTGATCAGATTAAAAAATTAAACGGAATGACCACCAACGCTATTCGCGCTGGACAAAAACTAAAGATTCGATAATTTATCGGAGCACATAATGCATGGCAGAACCGGTATTCTGTTGAACTAGAATATTGCCTAAGCCATGAATATTTTCAGCCTCTTTTTCATTTACGGTGGGTTTGTAAATGGTCAAGAGTTTAAGTCCCTCAATAACATCAATTTCCAAATTGGAGTTGGAAAGGGCTTGAAGTAATGGTTGATGTCTGTTTTCTTTGTTGTCAATCACGCATCTGAGCTGAATGGCTGAGTTTTGCATAATATTCACTCGTATTTTATTCTCGCTAAACACGGCAAATATTTCACGAAGATTGTCTTCGGCAATGAAGTTGAAGTCTTTGGTGGAGATGCAGAGCATCAATTGATCTTCTTTTAAAATTTTACAGGGTACGCTCACGGGTGCTCCTGAGTCAGAAACCATGGTTCCGGGTAAATCTATATTCAAGAAGCTTTTAACAAAAAGAGGAATGTTTGCAGCTTTCAGGGGTTGAATGGTTTTTGGGTGAATCACTGAGGCACCGTAATAAGCCAATTCTATGGCATCGTTGTAGGTTAGGTGGTCTATTTTTTGTGTATCTGGGAATTTCTTGGGGTCAGCATTCATCACGCCTTCAACATCTTTCCAAATGGTTACGCTTTCAGCGTGAAGTAGTTTGCCAAAAATGGCGGCGCTGTAATCGCTGCCTTCTCTTCCTAAAGTGGTTGACTCTCCCTTGGGGCCTTTTCCCATAAATCCTTGGGTGATGATCAGGTTTTTTTGGGCCAGTGGAAGTAGGCGGTTGGTGACCACTCTTTCGGTATCGGTCCAATCTACTCTTGCGTCACGGTAACGATCATTGGTTAGAATGAAATTTCGTGAATCTACCCATTGATTTCTGATTCCCTGAGAGAGTAAATAGGCACTTACAATCCTTGTTGAGATCAATTCTCCGTATACAACCACTTGATCATACAAAAAATCATAGTCATCTTGTAAATTTTCATTGTCTACCAAACACTCTAATTCGAGGAACAAATTTTCTACTTCGTTAACCCACATTAGGGCTGTTTCACCAAACAATTCGTTGATGATTGATTGATGAGAATTCCTCAAATTGGAGAGTATTTCATGAAGGGTGTTTTTCTTGTGGAAGCAAGCATCTACTAGTGATTCGAGAGCATTGGTGGTTTTGCCCATTGCGCTAATGACTACCAATAGTTGGGCCGGGTTTCCAGCAGAGATTATTTGGGCCACATTTTGAACCCCAGAGGCATCTTTAACCGACGCGCCACCAAATTTGTAAATCTTCATGAAATTATAAAGTCAAGGAAAACTGATGTTTTTTTAGTTGTTTTGCAAAATTAATTCTTAATTCACAATTCCCTATGCCCTACAGCAACGAAATCATAACATTAGAACAGTTTATCGTAGATCAACAAGCATTGTATAAAGATGCGGGTGGATCTCTGAGTCGTATATTCCGTTCTATCGAACTAGCTGCTAAGGTAGTAAATAGAGATGTAAGAAAAGCAGGACTTGTAGATATTCTCGGAAACCAGGGCAGCACTAACACCCATGGTGAAGATCAGAAGAAGTTGGATGTGATTGCAAATGACCGTTTTATCAATGCTTTATCTAAAAGCGGGGAAGTAAGTGTGGTGATATCTGAGGAAAATGACGAGCCTATTTTTGTGGAAGGATCAGAGGAAGAGAAATACATTGTTGCTATTGACCCTTTAGACGGGAGTTCAAACATTGATGTGAACGCGAGTATTGGCACCATTTTTTCTATTTATCGCAGACCTTCATCGTCAAAAGTAGCCAACGAAAAAGATCTTTATCAAAAAGGGAAACACCAAGTTGCAGCGGGATATGTGATTTATGGTTCAAGCACCATGTTGGTGTATACTACCGGCTTGGGAGTGAACGGATTTACTTTAGATGATAGCATTCAAGAGTTTTGCTTGTCTCATCCAAACATTCAGATTCCTACCGACGGAAAGATATTCAGCGTGAACGAAGGCAATTACGCTGAATTTCCTCAAGGGGTAAAAAACTATGTTGAGTATTGCAAAAGCAAGGATAAAGAAACCAATAGACCCTATGGCGCTCGTTATATCGGAAGTTTGATTGCTGATTTTCACCGAAACCTTTTGAAAGGCGGCATATTCATGTATCCACCAACGCCAAAAACTCCTAACGGTAAGTTAAGATTGATGTATGAGTGCAATCCGATGTCGTTCTTAATTGAACAAGCCGGAGGAAAGTCATCTACCGGTACTGCCCGAATTTTAGAGGTTGAGCCTACAGATTTACATCAAAGAGTGCCTATTTTTATTGGGTCAGCGAATATGGTTGATCTTGCAGTAAAAATGTATCAAGAAGCCGAAGTCGCTACTGTATAAATCAGAAATTCTCAAATATTTCTATGCTTTTCAATTTTTTATCAGGAAAAGCGAAGAATTTTAGTTGATTTAAAACTTCACTTAACACCAATCTTCTTTGTTCTTGGTTCAAGTTGATTTCTTGTTGGTTTTCTAATTCATCCAGTGCTATGATGATCCAACTAGGGGTGTGAAACTGTTGCCAATCTAATTCATAACCCAGTCCTCTACAGACATTTAATACAAATTTGATGGGTAGATATTTCAGCTGACTTTTGTTGGCGGAATTCAGTCTATTGAACTCATCCAAAACCAGCTGAAAAAAAATGGCATCCGGGAAATGTTCATGCACGCACAGAGAAATGAGCTCCGTGTAGAAGAATTTCACTTGCTGAATGTCCATAGCATCGGGCAAAATGGATGTTTTTAAAGCCGATATTTCCTTGATCCTCAACAATCCAGGTGATTGTTTGACCGTATAAACCAATTCCACGGCTGTACCCGATTGATAATAGGCGTTCTTACTTTTGGCCTTACCCAAACCTTGAACGAGAAAAGCGGCTAGCCCTGAGAATTCAGTGTAGATGTGCACCACCGCCGAATGATCGGTGTAGGGAATGCGTTTAATGACAATGCCTTTGGTCTTGACCAACATCTGTGACCAAAAATAAAATCAATCTATCCAGTCTGCAATAAAAAGATTGGTGTCGCGGGTACCACCGTTATTGCGGTTTGAGCTAAAAATTAACTTTTTGCCGTCTGGTGAAAACATAGGAAAAGCATTGAAAATGCTGTTATTGGTGATCCTTTCAAGTCCAGTTCCGTCTAAATTGATCATGTACAATTGGAAGTCATAACCTCTAGTAGAATGGTGGTTGCTTGAGAAAATGATTTTTTTGCCGTTAGGATGGAAGAATGGGGCCCAATTCGCTTTGCCCAGGTGGGTGATTTGTTTCAAGTTGCTTCCATCTACATTCACTGTGTAAATTTCCATGTTGGTAGGAGCAACTAGGTTTCTTGACAAATAATCTTTGTATTTTTTTATTTCTTCTTCTGTCTGGGGACGTGAAGCTCTGAAAACCAATTGCTTAGAGTCTGGTGAGAAAAATGCTCCACCATCATATCCAAGTCCGTTGGTAATTTGACGTTGATTTTTGCCGTCAATATCCATGATCCATAGTTCAAGGTCGCCTGATCTGGTGCTAGTGAAAACAATTGACTTTCCATCAGGAGATACTGTTGCTTCGGCGTCATACCCCATTTGGTTGGTCAATTGATTGACAATTTTTCCTGATTTATTGGATACGAAAATGTCAAAATCCTTGTAGATTGGCCAAAGGTATGCACCAGAGGTTTCAGGTGTTGGAGGACATTCTTTAGCTCCCAAATGTGTGCTCGCATAAACCAGTTGTGAATCGCCAGGCATGAAATATGAGCATGTGGTTCTACCAAGGCCTGTACTTACTTGTGCTGGTTTGTAATCATGAGAACCCATATCTGATAGTTTGGTCCAAAAAATCTGATCACATTGAAGTCCCCATTTGGCATTATTGCTTTGAAAAACAATGGATGAATTGTCAAAGCTGAAATATGCTTCGGCATTATCGCCGCCAAAAGTGAGTTGTTTTAGGTTCTTAAGGTGTGGTTCTGGTTGTATGGTGATTTCTGAAGAAGCGTTTGGCTTGTATTCTTTTGATATGCCGTGGCCATGACCATCGAGGTTGCCATGCTGATGGGTTTCTTGACCTTGTTGAGCCAATAATGAACTTGCTAGGGCAAGGCCAATGCTGAGGGATAAAAACTTTATATTCATAATTATTTTAATACTTCCCATGCCATTTTAGGGTAGCCTTTACGGCCCTGATCGTCATAAAAGTCAATGAATCGCATCTTGAACCAGTTGCCTGATTCGGTTTTTAAAAGGAAATATTTATTTTGGACGATGGTGTATTTAGCGGAATTTTGGTCATAAACCTTCCAGTCATATCCAATTTCATTCAGGGTTTTACCCATGGAGAAGTCTTGAGCCAATTCTTTGCTCATGTCATCAAATGAGATGCCTGTTGAGTTGGAATTGACTTCACAAACTGAGATTTTATGTTTATTGATTAATGCACCGCGAATGATGTATGGATATGGTTGTCCGTTGACGTCGTGAATGGATTCTTTGTAAGTGGTAAAGACGATATCCCATTTTTTGTTTTTGATGGGTTCGTTTTCCACGGTTTTTAGGGTGCCAAAATTGAAATAGGTGTAATTATATTCTGGGTTTGTATAAATTTTGGTGACGTTTATTTTAATCGGATTGAAGACAAATGTCCACTGGAATTCATACATTCCACCTCTGACAGATAAGAATTTAATTTTGATAAAACGATTTGCTACAACTGAGTCTGAGCCTAAATCTAAAACGTAGGTTTCATCAGGATTACCCTCATAACCGTAAGTAGTGGGTTTAAAACAATTAGAAGTCACCAAAGAATCGATATGTCCGTTAGGATTGTCAAATCCCCAAGATAACTTAGACATTTGAAGTTGATGAATATCATCGAAGTGGGTGTCAGTCACTTTGGCTAGGGCATAACTGGTACTTTTACCTGCACAAACTATGATGTGTGGGGTGCCATTACACGCGAAACCTAGGTCCCACTGACCAAATAAGTTGGTAGTTTTGGTTTGTGTTTCAAAGTCAAAGTACAATTGATTGCTGTAGGTTTCACCCATTTCGAAGGTTTGGGTTTGTAGTCCTGCTGCTACTTTAGGTTGGGGGTACAAGGGCTCGTCTTTTTCGCAAGAAGTGAAAACTATGGCTAACATCGCCAGCAGAACGAAGCTGGCTTTTGAAAACGAACGATTGAATGATGAAACTAACAAAATGAATTACAAATTTACAGTAAGCTGAACAAATAAAATCCTACCCATACCAATGTTTACACCCCCATTGCTGTTGCCGTGAACGCCTCCAGTTTGAGCGGTAGCGGCTAATTGGCTAACATTAAAGAGGTTTTTTGCGCCCCATTGGAATTGAGCTTTATTGAATAAATTATGACTAAAACTAAGGTCTGCAAGAGTGTAAGAGGGCAAAGTGTACACTTCACCATTTGAAGTGAAACCTTGAGTTTTTCCTGAGAATCTGCTAAACCAAAGCACGTTGGTGTTATACTTTTTTAGGGGATATTGAACGTTAAGGGTATGTTGAAATACTTGCCATTCATTGAGTCCGCCATCAACATTCACTCTCGCATAATTTTGAATAAATGATGAGTTCCATGTGAAGGTAGTGTTGTAAATGAAAAATTCTGATGAAATATTGGCCCCACTAGATGTCATTTCACCAATGTTAATGTATTTGTATAGGGCGGTATTGGGGTCAACCAAGCTCAATTGAATTTGGTTATTGATGGAGTTGTAAAAACTGGATAACTTAAATTGAGCGGCAATATTTTGGTTGATGGTGTGACGGTAATCTAGCGATGCAATAAAATTGTGAGAATTCTCAGCTTGAAGGTTCTCATTGCCTTGAACATTATGATTTATATCTACAAATAAAAAGTACATTTCTTTTGCAGTAGGAGCTCTGAATCCGCGAGCATAAGAACCGCGGAATTGAGTGAATTTCGAAATTTGATATTTAAGTTGAAAAGACGGTATGATGGGAGCGAATTTTAAGTGATTGTTGAAAATCGCTGGAGCTATTTCTGTTCCGAATGCATTGTTGTATGCGATTCTTAAAGATGGTTTTAAATTGAGTTTTTGGGTAGGTTTATATTCTAGCGACCCAAACAATGCAGCGTCCCAAATGGGTTGAAATTGTTGAATTCTCTGTCCAGTAATATCTTCTCTCTGAATATCATAGCCAGCCATGAACACAAACTTTTTGAATTTATTGTTTTCCCAAAGAGCTCGCAGATTTAATAGGGAATTCAGGGTTGTATCTTGGTCAGATGGTCTTGTAACTATTTCTGAGCCGTTGACCAAATTGCGACGGACATTGATTTTTTCTCGATGATAGACATTGAAAGCATTTTGAAAGCGAAAACTGTTGTTCGCATTCATTTTGTAATCTACGGTATATCCTAAATCAGCACGTTGTGTGTAGAAATAATTGTTGTATCCGGTCACTCCTATCAAATTGAATTCAGCATTGGAGCGATCTGTCAATTTCTCATGAAAGTAATTTAGGTTTATTTTATGGTTCAGTTTCTTCGTTTTGTATCCCCATCCGGCGTTGCCAAACCATTTGATTTTTGGTTTCCAATCAACCATTCTGCTTTCCGGGTTAAAGTCTAAGCCCTCAAAAAATTGTCTTCCAATATTGAAATCTAACCATTGATTTTTGGTGTAAAAGTACTTCATGCCCGCATCTTGATTGATGTTTTTGGCACCATCCTTATAGGCTTTTGCGAAATACGAATTTTGATTGGTCAAAGGTGTTTTTGTAATGATATTGATCACTCCACCAATGGCATCTGTACCATAAACGACGCTCATTGGACCTTCCACTACCTCAATTCTTTCAATGCTTTCAGTGGGGATTTGGGACACATCAATATTGCCGTTTAATCTGCCAACCATAGGAATTCCATTAATTAATATCTTTACGTTTTGCCCTCCTAAACCTTGAAGCTTTACCGATGACCCTAGGCTCGGGTCATTTGAGATAATCATGGATGATTGATTGTTTAAAACATCATTGAGATTCTGTGCAGCCATGTTTTTTATGGTTTTAGAGCTAATAACCTGAACAGAATAAGGATTATCGGTTGCCAAACGCGGATTTACAGAGGCAGTGATGCTGACGGGGTTGATTAATTCCACTGATGAGTCAACGGAACTATTTGTACGCAAAGAATTTTGGGAGTACAATGGATTTAGTACTCCCAAAATTGAAATTATGATTAGCGTTTTTTTCAAGTGTTTGATTTAATGCTCAGAAGAGAATTAGATCTTTGAAAAAGAGATGGCACTTTTACCCAAGTTATGTGTTACTTCCAGAACATATTGTCCAGCAGAAAGACTAGACAAATCTATGGTAGATTGAGTAGAGTTCAACAGTAAACGTCCATCGAAACCTCTAACAACATACTGATGAGGAGTTACATTTTCTGGAACGATAACATTAATTTGCTCTGAAGCGGGTACAGGAAAAGCAACGATGTTCGCATTGATAGATTTTTTCAAGCTTGCTTGTGAACCTAATTTCACGCGATCTAAAATGCTGTTTCCGTTGGAAGTTCCACCGAACCCGGTGAAACGAATTCCCCAGTAGTCAGCGCCAGTAGCATTAGGCACTTCAACGATGTATGCACGATCTGCGACAACTTCGAAAGCTTGTCCGTTGAACGCTTTCCAATCTGAACCCACACGGGTAAGGTCGTTTTTAAACCCTTTTCCGCCAGTAGTATCAGTATCTGTGATGTAAAGTTCAGGCTTTGCCAATAAATCTGCCCACTTTACATTTTCAAGCTTGGCAATCTTCAAACCGCGTTTAGATTCAACTCCCATAGTTAAGTAAGGAATATAACCTGTGCCAGTGAAGGTTGGGACATAGTAGCGTGTGAAATTCAAATGCCAATCGCCTCCGTTGGGTTCAACGTTTACTTGAGTCATTTTTTGAAGGTCATAGTATTTGTAAGTAGCTCCATTGGCTTCAGATTGTTTCATAGTGTCTGTAACTGACATAGGGCTACCCAATGGTGCATATTTGAAAATGAAGTCGCCATTAGTTTCTTGAGAAATGGGCATAAACTTCACAAAATATGTATTTGCACCTACAGCAAAAGTTAAAAGATAGAGGGAATCACCTTTTACTTTGTGAGAACCTGCATCATACACACCCCAAGAAAAATCCCACTGGTTGTTTGGGTCAAAATTTTGATTGAAGGCGCCTTTTTCGTGAATGTGTAAATCGTTCATGGGTTTCACCCAAGATTTCCAACCGGCAGTATCCATTTGGTCAAAGGCAGAATTGTCTCCTTTGGGATATAAATACACGTTTACCCCAGCGGTGTGATTCAAACGGATACAATTGTCACGAGTGGCGGAAGTGTGCGCCATGTGCCATTTGTTGATGGGTGAAGAATGCTTACTTCCTGTAACCACGTTAAAGTAATTGCTATTCGCATAGCCTGCCCCCATTGACACGGTGTCAGTAATGACTGTTTGAGCTCCCAAGGAACCAAAAAATGCGCTTACTAACAATGCTGAAAAAGTATGTTTAATCATAGAGTTTTTAATCTGTCGCAAAGGTAACAGCAACCTATACACACCAATTTATGACATTCGTCATCTTAATGTCATCTACCGTCAAATTAATGTCATGGATTACTGCAATAGAGTTTTGCTGAATGCGTTGTAATTTCGCGGCCATGGCAAAGATCGGAATTAATATCAAACAGGGTAAAATTGAATTGCCCAAGGTGATAGTGGGAATAGATTTGGGAACCACAAATTCTTTGATTGCTTATGTGCCAAACTCCGAGAAATCAGATGTTTGTGGAGTTGAATCAATCAAGAGAGAGCCTAGAATAATTCCGGTAAGAGGACAAGGCTTGGTGCCATCGGTGGTATATTTTGATGAGCATGGATCTCCTAGTGTTGGACATTATGCAAAAAGTAAGATTGCTCAAGAGCCAGAGAGAACCATTTTTAGTGTAAAAAGATTATTGGGAAAAAGTTACAAAGACCTAGCAGATAAAGCTGATTATGTAGGTTATAAAATCATCGATTCAGATTCAACGTCCGAAGCCATGGTAAAGATAGAAATTGACGGCAAGTTTTATAATCCCATAGAACTGTCTTTCTTGATTCTTAAGGAAATAAAAACTCAGGCAGAAAAGGAGCTTTCGGTACACATTGAACAGGCTGTTATTACGGTGCCTGCTTATTTCAATGATTCACAAAGACAGGCTACACGAGATGCAGGTAAATTGGCCGGTTTAGATGTTTTAAGAATCATCAATGAGCCCACTGCTGCAAGCATTGCTTATGGCATTGCCGAGAAAAAATCAGGAAATGTTTTGGTTTATGATTTGGGAGGAGGGACTTTTGATGTGTCTATTTTGACGTTAGAAGAAGGAGTATTTGAAGTTCTTGCCACACATGGAAATACCTATTTGGGTGGAGATGATTTAGACAGGAGTATAGCTGAATTTTGGTTGAAAAAGCATCAGTTAACGTCAAATCAACTTTCAAAAACCGAATTGCAGATGCTCAGAATGATTGCTGAAGAGGCTAAAATATACCTCTCTCAAGATGAAATTTGGGGTCATGCGGAGGCTCAATTTGAGCAAGTATTTCAATGCGTAAACATCAACTTAACTTTGACATTGAGTGTCTCAGAGTTGCAAAATACTGTTGCGCCTCTGATCGGAGAAACGCTAAAGTCTGTGCATAAAGCCTTATCTGACGCTGAATTAAAGCCTGATCAAATTGATGAAGTGGTATTGGTAGGTGGCAGTACTCGTTACCCAGGTGTGATGCAGGCGTTAATGCCTATTTTTCCGCATGTATTCATCAATAATCGCATAAATCCTGACGAAGTAGTGGCTTTGGGTGCCGCTATTGAGGCGGATGTATTGGCTGGAAATAGAAGCGATGTGCTATTGTTAGATGTCACCCCTTTGTCTTTGGGTATTGAAACTGCCGGCGGATTGATGGATGTTCTCATCCCCCGAAACAGTAAAATCCCTACAAGACTGGCAAGGGAATATACCACATCAGTAGATGGACAGGTTAATTTGAAGGTTTCTGTGTTCCAGGGAGAGCGAGAGTTGGTCGGCGAAAATCGCAAGTTGGGCGAATTTATTTTAAAAGGCATTCCTGCAATGCCCGCTTGGTTGCCCAAAATTCAAATTCAATTTGCCTTGAATCCGGATGGAATTTTAAAAGTTGCAGCAAAAGAATTGAGAAGTGGGGTAGAGCAGGAGGTCGAAATTCAACCTACTTATGGCCTTACAGACAGTCAGGTGGAGGAAATGTTGCTTGCTGGATTTCAAAATGCTCAATCAGATATTGAGTTGCGATTGAATCAAGAAACCATCAACGAAGGAAATCAAATGGTATACACGGCTGAACGCTTTATTGAGAAAAACGGTCAACATCTTTCGGCAGAGGAAATTGCAGGCAGCAAACAACGAATTGAAGATTTGCGTTGTCTATTGAACGATAAAGCTGATCGAAACTCAATAAACAAACAAATTGAGTTATTGAATGACTACACTCGTCCTTTCGCGGAGCGGGTAATGGATATAGCAATAGGTCAAGCTTTAAAGGGTAAAACATTAGACTAAATATGTATAAAAACGCAGGTATATTTCTTCTCTCTTTCATCTTGTCTTTAGTGGCTAAAGCGCAATTGGCACCTCAAGAAGTTTCGAACTTAGGGTTTAAGATGGGATTTGGATTTTATTCTTTTAGATCGGGCGAATTGGTTAATCCTCGCCCAATGCTGGGTTATACCGCGGGTTTTAATGTACACAGTGATTTTACCAAAAAGAAGAGATTGTTCTACCAAGCAGGACTTGATTTTACTTTGAGGGGTGGAAATTTTGCAAATCCCGAAAAAATTGAGAGCGCAGTAAATAGTGCTTACGGAAAGATCACTCTGGTTACCGTTGATTTTCCATTCAGCGTTTTAGTCCCAATAAGGCCCTTAAAAAAAGCAGAGTCGCCCATGATTAAAATGGGCGTAACTCCAAGTATTTTGCTTAGATCTGTTGTTTATGTGGGACCCGATAGAATTCCGTTAAACAGTCAGATTTATCAGCAAACTTGGGAAAATCTTCCTCTTAAGCAAGTAGAATTTTTGGCCCATGTGGGTTATCAAAAAAAGGTGGCAGAGGTTGGGTATTATGTGGGTTTGAATTTTGGGGTGAATAATTTGAATGCGGGAGATTTTAAAATTGAAGGAATCTATCCTGCAACAGGCAACGGTAAACGTATTTCTACGTGGTCTATCGAAGCGGTCATGATTTTTTAAGGCAATAGCCCGATATTTGCAGTATATTTAAATCTGCCGTGTCTCAATCTGTCGCATTATATACCCTGGGTTGTAAGCTGAATTTCGCTGAAAGTTCAACCATAGCGCAGCAATTGATGAAAAACGGTTTTGAGCGCAAAGAGTTTCACGAAGGGGCAGATTTATATGTTATAAATACTTGCTCGGTCACTGATCATGCAGATCGAAAATGCAAGAAAGTGGTCAGTGAGGCTTTGAAGTACAACCCCAATGCTTATGTTGTGATTGTAGGTTGTTATGCTCAATTGAAGCCAGAAGAAATTGCCAATATTCCGGGTGTAGATATGGTTTTGGGAGCTGCTGAGAAATTCCAATTGATGGATTATTTGCACAGTTTGCAGAAAGAGCCCAAAGCGAGGCTTCACAATCAACCCATTAAAGATGTCAATGAGTTTGTTCCTGGGTTTAGTGAGGGTGATAGAACTCGGATGTTTTTGAAGGTGCAAGACGGTTGTGATTATTTTTGCAGTTTTTGCACCATCCCATTAGCCCGCGGTAAAAGCCGGAGTGCCAATATTGAAACCACATTAAAGCAAGTGCATGAAGCTACGGCTAAAGGCGTAAAAGAAGTGGTTCTTACGGGGGTTAATTTGGGCGATTTTGGAGTCAATCACGAAGAAGATTTTCACGGTCTCATTCAGAAATTAGATAAAATTGAACAGGTAAAAAGATACCGAATCAGCAGCATTGAACCCAATTTGCTGACTGATGATATCATCCGATTTGTTGCTCAAAGCGAGAAATTTGTTCCGCATTTTCACATTCCGCTTCAAAGCGGAAATGATGAACTTCTTCAGCGAATGAGAAGGAAATACCTCAGTGATTTGTATAACAGCAGGGTGCATTTAATCAAAGAACTCATGCCTGATTGTTGTATTGGTGTAGACGTAATTGTGGGATTTCCAGGTGAGTCTGAAGAGCATTTTTTAAGTACCTACGAATTCATCAACGAACTTCCTGTTTCCTATTTGCATGTGTTTCCATACAGCGAAAGACCCAATACCACTGCTCGAAAAATGAAAGACGTTGTCCCTGTTAAGGTTAGAGGCCAAAGAACCACTATGTTAAGAGGGTTGTCAGAAAAGAAGAAACGGGCATTTTATCAGTCGCAAATTGGAAAAACCAGGCCTGTTTTGTTTGAGCATGATGTTAAGAACGGCAAAATGGAAGGTTACACTGACAATTATATTAGAGTAGTGACTGACTACGATCCGTTATTGGTTGATGCTATTGTGCCCTTTTACATGCAACACATTGATGCTGATTTCTTAATGCAAGGTAGCTTTGAATCTGCGCACATAACCCTTTAATTTGAACCATGTTTCCTACCCTATATCATTTCATCAAAGACACGCTGGGTCTTGAATTTCGTTTTTTAGAAATCGTAAACACCTTTGGGTTGTTTGTGGCTTGTGCTATTGGTGCTGCATATTGGGCCATGCAAACTGAGTTTGCCCGTAAAACGCAGTTGGGTATTTTTTCCAAGCGCACTCAACAAATTACCGTTGGAGAAAAGTTCCCAATGAGTGATTACATCATGAATGGACTGCTTCTTTTTGTCTTTGGATATAAAATCTTATTCTTGGCCATAAATACCGGAACTGATTTTTCGCCACAAGAACATATCTTTACCTCAGAAGGAAACTGGTTGTTGGGGATATTATTGGCTGGCGGTGGAACCTATTATCGATACAGAGAAGATCTCAAGCAGCGCTTGAATCCACCTGTAAAAAAACAGATTGAAACATCCATAGCTGATGAAATGTCTACCATTACTGGGGTTGCTTTGATCAGCGGATTTTTAGGAGCGAAAGTGTTTCATATTTTAGAAACCCCTGAGAATTTTTCATTAACGGCCATAGTTAGTCAGTTATTCACAACGGGAGGTTGGACGTTTTTCGGTGGATTAATCATGGGTGCTTTGGGTGTATTGATTTACACACAGCGCCGCGGTTATCACTATTTGAATGTATTAGATGCCGGTGTTCCCGCCATGATGTTGTCTTATGGAGTAGGGAGATTTGGCTGTCATTTTTCGGGAGACGGCGACTGGGGAATAGCCAATTTGAAACCATCTTCTTGGTTGCCAGATTGGGCGTGGGCGTATAAATATCCGCACAATGTTTTAGGGAAAGATTATGGCGCAGCTGGTATGGAACCCATACCCGGTTGCGAGGGGAATTATTGTTTTCAATTGATTGATCCCGTGTATCCTACGCCACTTTACGAAGCGTTGATGGCGTTGTTGCTTTTTGGAGTTTTGTGGTTTTATATAAGAAAATTGGCCCTGAAGCCAGGTCAAGTATTTGGTATTTATTTGATCTTCGCCGGAGTTGAGAGATTTTTGATTGAAAGTATTCGTGAGCACGGAGATAGCCTTTATCAAATAGGTGAGATGGTTTTCTCACAAGCACAAATGATTTCGTTGGTATTATTCGTTGTAGGAGTATGCGTCTTATTATTGACTCAAAAAGGATTGCTCAAGCCGGCCTCTCGCTAATTTTTTTATTTTTCGGGGGACGGGCTGACGCTCAAACTCCCACGCAGCCTTCGCCCAATCCGCCGAAGGTGGGTGAAATCAGGCAAAAAGTAGAACAAAACCGCGATACTATATTCATTGATTACGATAAAATTGATCCTGTATTGGTATCTGGATCTTTGGATGCAGAACATCAGAAGCAGTATCAAATATTGAGGCGCAGGGTCATCAAAACGATGCCTTATGCCAAGATGGCGGCTTATAAGATTCAGGCGATGGAAGACAAATTGGCCACCATCAAGAATAAAAAGGACCGGAAAAAGTACATCAAACAATCGGAAAAGGCCATTAAGGCCATGTATACCCAACAGCTGAAAAATTTGACCATTGGCGAGGGTCAAGTATTGATGAAATTATTGCATCGAGAAACGGGAAAAACCACTTGGGAAATCATGAAGAACTACCGTGGAACCACCGAAGCTTTATTTTGGCAAGTTTTTGGAAGTATGTGGGGGCACAATTTGAAAATGGAATACGACCCGGTTGTTGACTATCAAATTGAAAACATCATCAAGCGTGAGCATCTGGAGTAATAGTTCTCCTAAAGAAGCTAGCAATTAATATCGGTGCACCAATCAGAGCACAAATGGCATTGACTTGAAGTATTCTATCAGGTATGAGGTAATGAGCCACAGAATCAGCGCTTACACACATGATTGCACCCGTCATTAAGGTTGGAAAGATAAGTTTACGGTGGTTTTCGGTGTTAAACCAGCGCTTTACAATATGCGGAGATACCAATCCAACAAATCCAATAGGGCCGCAATAAGCCGTTATCCATCCAGCACCAAGTGCCCCAAAAAGAATGAGCATTTTGCGTAATTTATTGACGGGTATGCCGGCTGATTCAGCGTAAATGTCGCCAAGCAAATAATTGTTCAGCTGGTGTGAGTGAATGGCTGTGAATGCAGTTAAGAGCAAAACTGGTATGAGTAAGGAATAAAGATCAAAGGTTAAAATTCTTTCAAAGCTCCCCATGCCCCAAAAAGAGAATTTTTGCAACTGCTCAGCGTTTCCGAATTGTTGAATGATTTCAATGATTGCGCTGAAAACAAAGCCTAAAACCATTCCCGTTAATAAGAGCCGAAGGTGGTTCCCAAATCCTTGATTCAAGAATATTTGCAGTAACAATGCCGTGAGTGCTCCCAATACGCTTCCGGTTAACGGGGTGATACCTAAGGGGAGTGTTGCAGGGGCAAAGATCATCAACGCCATTCCTAGGTTAGCGCCGGGAGTTACTCCTACCAAATAAGGGCCTGCGAGTGGGTTTCTAAACAATGTTTGCATCAACAATCCCGAAATGGCCAGTCCCATGCCGGCTAGTGCGCTTCCCAACACACGCGGAAATCTAAAGTCCCAAAAAACAATCTGAAAATTATCTGGGGTTAAGTCCCAATGAAAGTCAAAAAATAGCAATAGAAAAAGCAGAGTCAGTAGCGCGCTATTTTTGATCATGGATGTAGTTTAATTTGGGTATAAAAATAGGTATTTTCACCGTTTTGGTAAAAGATGTTTTGGAGGTCTTGCAGTAAAAGATGGGGTTGGGCACTTCCAAGATCCCAGAAAGGATTAGCCCCTGTAGATTCCATTTTTAGGTCGTTTTGCCAAACTTGTGGCTGGTTTGTATGTAGTGCTTTGATGATTCTTGTATCAGCGATTTCTTGAATGTATTTTATGGATCCGGGGTGCAGTAAAATATCGCAATGATGAATATGAGAGAGTGCTTGTTCTGTAGAGATTTGCACTGAATTGTTGCCTGACAAGTTGGGGGAGATCCAGATGGGGTCTCCGCCGGCATCGTAAATGAGTTGAGTGAGGTAGTTGTTTTTTTGTGGTACCCACCAAATTCCGGAATAGGGTAGGTTGACCATGATTTTGGGCTTTTTACCTTTAATTGATGATGGGTTTGGGTTGATTTTAGATGCAATTGATTCGTATTGTGATTTTTCTTTTTGGAAAAGGGAGATAGCTGTTTGAGGATTTTGAAGAAAGTACCCAAAAACTTTGATCCATTCGGCTTTCGCTAATGGGTGAACTTCGAAGTGGTTTTGAATGTAAACTAGGGTAGTGAATTTACTGATTCTAGCGTCAATCTTAGGTTCTAAGGTATAAGTGAAAGTGAGATCAGGTTTTAATTGAATGAGTTTTTCTGTGTGTAGGTTTCCGCCTTTTTGAATTTCATGGGTTTGATTTTTTAAGGGCAACTGGACAACGGTATTTTGTGTCCAATGCGTCAAGTGATCAACGGCAATTACATTTTTCAAGGCTTGAAGTTGGTTCAAGAATTCAGAATAGGCTGAAGTCATTACAGCCATTTGAGGTTTGTTTTTTAGTCGGGGAATGCTGGTGTATTCAGGGAAGTTTTGAGGGTTTTTGCCTTTGTGGAATTTTTGCAAGATCCGTGAAGTGTCGAAATAAATTTCTAGAAGGGTATCTGTGGGGGTGGTGCCAATCCTAAAGAACTTTGCGTGTGAATTGATTTGCCAGGTTACCTCGATTTTAGTGTTTTCTGTTTTTTGGGGACTTTGACCGCCTGAACATCCGCTGAAAAACAGCGAAATGAACCCCAAAATGCCAGCAGATAAACGAGCGAAACTCATGTTTAGGCAAAATTAGATTAAAAAAATTGACAGCCGATAAAGTTGTTAATCAAACACCAAAGTTAGACAGCATATTTGTGATGTGAATTTTCCGCTGTTGAAATATAAATTTTGGATAGGAATAGGTCTCTTCCTTTTGTGGATGATCTTTTTTGACAACAATAGTTTCGCGTACAGGTGGAGATTGTCTTCTGATATATCTCGATTGGAAGAGGGAATAAAAATCCACGAGAAAAAGATTCAGGAACTTCGAAGACAAAAAAAGGAATTGTTTGGAAGTCAGAAAAATTTGGAAAAATTTGCTCGCGAGAGGTATTTAATGAAAAAGGAAAACGAGGACTTATTTTTAATTGTGGATGTTGAAGAAACAGATGATTAGCAAAAATAAGCCGACATGTTTATAAAAATAGATTTATTGTGCATTTCTATTGATTCTGAATAAATAGGTTTGCAGTAGTAGGAAAACCAACAAAACCGAAATAACGATTATGAAATTTATAGCTTCTTCAAGCGACTTGCTTCAGCACCTTCTCACAGTTAATGGTGCCATCATGTCTAAACCCATCATTCCTATTTTGGAGAACTTTTTGTTCGATATTCATGGAGGTGAGTTGACCATATTCAGTACCGATTTGGAAACGAGTATGACAACGGCGCTAAAAGTAGAAGCCAATGATGATATTCGTATTGCCGTTCCAAGCAAAATGGTCATAGACATATTACGCTCTTTGCCCGATAGTCCGGTGACTTTCAATATTGATACTACCACGTTCTCCATTGAGGTAATTTCTAGCAATGGCCGATACAAAATGGCGGGTCAAGATGGAACTGAGTTTCCATCTTTGCCTGAGAAAAGCGGCGAAGGTAGTTTCAGCGTAGCTTCAAGTATTTTGTTGAGAGCCGTAAGTAAAACGCTTTTTGCAGCTGGAACTGACGAGTTGCGTTTGAATTTGACGGGTTTGTTTGTAGAGATGAAAAACAATCACGTGAATTTCGTTGCTACCGATGCCAATAAATTGGTTTGTTTCACCAGAAAAGACATTTCTCCAAATGTGGATCATTCCTTCATCATTCCTAAGAAGCCTTTGAACCTTTTGAAAACGGCTTTGCCAAATGATGAAACTCCCGTTGTTGTTGATTACAATAAGGCGAATGTGTTTTTCAGTTTTGGAGATACTCAATTGATTTGTAGATTGTTGGATGAGAAATATCCTGACTATTCAGCGGTTATTCCAAAGAACAATCCAAATATTTTGATCATCAATCGTATGGACTTTTTAAGCTCCATCAACCGTATATCTATTTTTGCATCCAAAACTACTCATCAAGTTCGTTTGAAAGTGGTTGGTAGCGAATTAACCATTTCAGCTGAAGATATTGAAATGGCTAATGAAGCTACTGAGAAGATTGCCTGCGAATACAACGGCGATGACATGGAAATTGGTTTCAACGCTCGTTTCTTGAAGGAAATGTTGTCTACCCTTGACGGTGAAAGCATCCAACTTCAATTGTCGCAGCCAAACAGGGCCGGACTTTTGGTTCCAACAGGTAAAGATGGGATAGAAGAGATCACCATGTTGATCATGCCCATGATGTTGAATAACTACTAAGAAAATACTTTACTACCCACTCTAATTAGGGTAGATCCATGAGCAGTGGCAATCTCATAGTCACTGCTCATTCCAATGGATAGTTCTTTGAATTCATTGGAATGGCTGAAATGTTGCCTTTTAGCCTCTTGAAATAGTGAATTAATCTGTGCGAATTCCTGGTTGATTTGATCCGTGTTTTCAGTAAGCGATGCCATACCCATCATTCCGCAAATAATTACATTTTCAAGGGTGTCTTTCTCCTTTTGAAATTCATTCCAAAAGTCATTCAACGACTGCGGTGGAATACCAAATTTACTCTCTTCTTGTGCCACATGAACTTGAATTAGAACTTTAATCGTTTTTGAACAGGCTGCCGCTTGACGGTTGATTTCTTTCAGTAGTTTCATTGAATCAACCGAATGAATCATTTCAATAAAGGATGCAATATACTTGACCTTGTTGGTTTGAAGGTGTCCTATTAAATGCCATTCAATATCATCAGGAAGTTGCTCTTTGCGTTCCAAGAGGGCCTGAACTCTGTTTTCAGCGAAAGTTCTTTGTCCGGCGTGATAGGCTTCTTGGATTTCTCTGATTTCACGGTACTTTGAAACAACAATGAGCTGGGTGCTTTCAGGCAATTGTTTCTTGATTTGATCGATGTTTTCTGCTATGCGACTCATTTTGTAGTACCTTTGTGTTTATGCAATTTTGCGCCCACAAAATAACAGCCGTTTTTCCGAAAGTAAGCTTGTTGGTTGGTATTTTATTGTGGTTTTCGTCGTGTTCAAAGAACCTTCCTGTAAATGACGATAAATTGGTAGAGATTCTGGCTGACGCCATGCGACTTGAAGCTTCTCAGCAAGTGGCTTACAACTATTTAACGATGCCTGATTCTGCCTGGGACAAGGGGTATTCTTTTATTTTAAAAAAACACCAGGTTAGTGCTGCAGATTTCGAAAAAACCATGAATTATTATCAGAAAAATGCCCAAGAATTTTCTGATTTGATGGGCAAGGTAGTTGATGTTTTGAACAAAGAAGAACTTAAAGCTTATCGCCGGTGATTTATCCCAATAACTTTGAGGAAATTGTTGGATTTTCTCCGCTTCGCGAGGACATTAAACGCTATTGTAGGCTCGAATCTGCACAAGTAAAAGCAAATGGATTTGGTTTTGTGACCGATGAATCTGAGCTTTTCCAGCGTTTAGATGAAATTGATGAATGCAATTTACTCAATGAGCAACTGCCTTCTTTATTTGAATGGGGAAAAGTGGTTGACATTGACGAAAGCCTTAAACACGTTTCTGTTGATGGTTATTTTTTGATGGAAGCCGAGTGGGTTTCGGTGTTGACGGTGTTGAAATCTTATCAACGTTTCGCGTTGGCATTAACCAATAGGCAGGGAGATTTTCCGCGATGGGCATCTTTGTTTGGTCCATCAGAGGTTGCCAAAAGTTGTCAGGCACTGATTATTAAAGTCATTGACGAAGAAGGAAATATTCATAACAATGCATCCTCGGAATACCAAAAAATCAGTCTCGAGATATCCAGAATGGAACGCGAAGCACGAAATGCTACAAAGTCTATTTTCAAAGAATGGAAAGCTCTAGGTTATACGGCTGATACCGATGTAACCATTCGCGAAGAACGATTGGTGATTCCTGTTTTGGCTGAATTCAAGCGCAAAGTAAAAGGCTTTGTCAAAGACGTATCAGCTACAGGTAAGGTCTTATTTATTGAACCTGCCAGTTTGTTGGAAGTAAATAATAGGCTGAGAGAGCTTTTTGCTGATAGAAAACGAGAACGCGAGCGATTGTTAAAACAATTGACTCGAGATATTTCTCCTCATACGCCGCAATTATTGCAGTTGACAGCCAATTTGTCAACGGCAGATTTTATCTATGCTAAATGGCAGATGTTGCAGCTGATACAAGCCGAAAGACCCCGTTTTAAAAAAGATGGTGGTATTTTTCTTAAATCGGTGGTGCATCCCGTATTGAAGCGCGAATTGGGCAAGCAAAACAAGAAGATCATTCCTTTAGATATTGAATTGCAAGATCAACGAATTGTGGTTGTAAGCGGACCAAATGCCGGAGGAAAGAGTGTGGTTTTAAAAACAGTTTTGTTATCTCAATACATGTTTCAGTGTGGTTTGTTTGTTTCGGCCAAGCCCGAAAGTGAAATGGGCATTTTCAATCAACTCATGATTGACTGCGGTGATGGACAATCTATTGAAGCAGGATTGAGTACCTTCTCGGCTCATTTGGCCAATTTAAAGGCCATTATGGATCACGGTTCTGATCGAAGTTTGATTGGATTGGATGAGTTGGGAACAGGAACCGATCCTAGATACGGAGCCCCAATTGCTCAATCAGTTCTAGAAAGATTGGCCGAAAAAAAGAGTTTTGTAATTGCCACGACACACTTTTCACAGATCAGGGAATGGGGCGCTCGAAATCCAAAGGTGATGCAAGCGAGTATGGCTTACGATGCCGTGAAATTAGAGCCTCGCTATCAATTTGTATCGGGTAAACCTGGAAGCAGTTTTGCATTGGAATTGATGCGTAAAACCGGATTTGATACTGAGTGGTTGGAGAGTATTCAAGAATTGGCAGGTCAACAATTGGGCAAAACCGAAGATTTGATGCTTGACTTAGATCGTAAAAACGAGCATTTGCAACAATTAATTGTTGACAATCAGCGCAAGAATGCCCATTTGCAGCAATTGATTGACGATTATTCCTCTGTTAAAGACAAAATTCAATTGAAAAGGCAGCAAATCATTGATCAAACAAGATTGGAGTCTCAGAAAATTTTGTCGAAGGCGAATCAACAAATAGAGGAAACCATCAGAATCATTCGAGAGAATAGGGCTGATAAAAATAAGACGCAAAAAGCAAGGCAAGAGTTAGACGGTTTTAAGAAATCGGTAGATGAAAAATTGAAACCGCTCACAGGTTCTGATAAGGCATTGGTTGGAAAGTCGGCCGAAGTAAAAGCATCCCCCGAAAATTCAGGGAAAGAAAAACCCATACCGGTTAAAATTATGGCCGGTTCAAAGGTGAAGAACACCATAAACGGACAAAAAGGCGAAGTGATAGAGATCAAAAAAGACAAGGTTTTGGTGGTGTTTGGCCTGATAAAAATGTGGGTGCCCATGAGTGAATTGCAAGCCGTAGGAGGAAGTGAATCGGTGCAGAAAAAACAAGGCACGGGATTTCAGTGGATTGAGAGACAGTCTACTTTTTCGGCGAATTTAGACATCAGAGGGTTGAGGGGTGAAGAGTCAATTTTGAAGATCCAAAAGTGGCTGGATGAGGCATATGCTCTGGGAAGTAGAGATCTGAAGGTGATTCACGGAAGGGGAGACGGTATTTTAAGAAAACTGATTAGGGAGTATTTAAAAACGGTCAACTTTGTTAAATCGTATAAATACGAAACCGAGCAGCAGGGCGGTGATGGCGCCACTCTCATAACGCTGAATTAATGGGAAAATCGTATTTTTGCAGTTATGGCAGAAATACTTGACGGAAAAGCAGTTTCACAACATTTTAAAGACCAAATCAAGGCTGAGGTTGAGGCAATGATAGCTTTGGGCAAGAGAGCGCCTCACTTGGTGGCTATTTTGGTTGGAAACGATGGTGGAAGTCAAACGTATGTCGCTGCCAAAGAAAAGGCCTGTCATGAGGTGGGTTTTACGGGTACTGTTTTAAGGTATCCTGATACCATTTCACAGGAAGAATTATTGAAAAAAGTGCATGAAATCAATGAAGATTCTGAAATTGACGGACTCATTGTTCAATTGCCATTGCCCAAGCACATTGACGAAAATGCCGTGACACAGGCCATTAAACCTGAAAAGGATGTAGATGGTTTTCACGACATCAATATGGGTAAACTTGCTAAGGGTGATACCACAGGATATACTAGTGCTACGCCATTGGGCATTACGATGTTGTTGAAATATTACGGTATTAAAACATCGGGAAAGCATGCTGTTGTTATTGGACGAAGCAACATTGTTGGCAGGCCCATGAGTATTTTGTTGTCAGATTCATCAGAAACGGGCAATTGCACGGTAACACTTTGCCATTCAAGAACATCCAATTTAAAAGAATTGTGCCTGCAAGCAGATATTGTAGTTGCCGCTATTGGTAGGCCCGGATTTGTTAAGGGCGATATGATTAAGCCAGGTGCAGTAGTTATTGATGTGGGAACTACAAGATTAGATAATGCGAGTAAAAAAGCAGGTTGGAGGTTGGCCGGAGATGTTGATTTTGCTAGTGCTTCAGAAAATGCGTCTATGATTACCCCTGTTCCAGGCGGTGTGGGTCCAATGACCATAACAGGATTGATGTTCAATACCTTGAAATCCAGAAAACTGAGATGAAAAAATTGCCGGTAATGGAGCACTTTTATACCATTCAAGGTGAAGGTGCTTTCACAGGGTTTGCGGCTTATTTTGTTCGTTTGGGTGGTTGTGATGTGGGTTGCACCTGGTGCGACGTAAAAGACAGTTGGGATGCCTCAAAACACCCTGTTTTTTCCATTGATGAAATTTTAGAATGGGTCTTGAATTCGGGTGCAAATAGGGTAGTAATCACCGGAGGTGAGCCAGCGATGTATGATTTGAACGAGTTGGTGGATGCCTTTAAAAAGAACCAGATTGTTGTGCACATTGAAACATCGGCTGCGCACGAAATAAAAGGAGCGTTTGATTGGGTGACTATTTCCCCCAAAAAATTCAAATTTCCCTTAGACAATGAGATGTCAAAAGCACATGAATTAAAGATCATTGTGTATAATAAATCTGATTTTGAGTGGGCGGAAAAGTGGGCACAATGTTGTTCGTCTAGTTGTAAATTATACCTGCAGCCAGAGTGGGACAGAAGAGATGCTGTGATGAATCAAATTATTGATTACGTGAAGATTAATCCGCATTGGCAAATTTCACAACAAACTCATAAATACTTAGGAATTCCATAATTTCAAACGCTGCAAAGCCTGTGAGTAAGTAGGTTGTCATTAGACAATGGCTTGAATTATTTTTGAAATTATGTTGAAGAAGGGGCTTCTTGCTATTGTTTTGGTCTTTGGATTGGGGCGTGAGCTCAATTTGAAGGCTCAACAAAATAAGGGCCTGACAACCGAACAAATCATTCAATCTCGGTATCACTCGTTCACTGATTCTACGAAACGCAAAATTGAAGCTTTCTTTGATTATCACCAGCAAATAGGCAATTTCAATGGTACTTATTTGATGTTTTCCAATGACAGCATCATTTATGGTTCGAGGGGATATGCGATTTACAGTAATCTAGATTCTGTGGAGCCTGGCGATTTGTTTCAATTGGCATCGGTTTCAAAAATTTTTACCGCTATGAGCGTCATGATGCTGCATCAAGACGGTTACCTTAATATCGATGACTCTGTGCATTGGTATATTCCCGAACTCGAAAATAAAGGCGTCACTATTCGACAATTATTGAGCCACACCAGCGGACTACCTGATTATTTTTATGCTGACTATCCGAAGGGCTTTTTCCCCGAGGGACAAACCCACATGACCAATGAACAGGTGGTGGAAGTGATCAATTTACAAGGTAAACGCAAGTATACCAAGCAAGGATTTTACCATTATTGCAATACGAATTACGCTTTTTTGAGTCTCATAGTTGAGAGGTTGTCGCACAAAGATTTCCGAACTTTTGTCAGGGATCATATCTGCAAAAGTGCCGAAATGAAATATTCACACATTGCCAATTTTGATTCCCTGCCGTTGGTGAATTATCCTGTTCAAGGGTACAACAAGTGGAGTGTTTTTGATGATAACATTTTCAATGGAACTACGGGCGACAAGGGTGTTTATTCCAATGTTTTCGAGATGTTCATGCTTGACCGCGCATTGAAAGGCTCCTACATCCTCCACGAAGCAACTAAACAAGAAATGTGGACTCCCCAGACGGTTACCAGTTCCGACGGTTATTATTCTTTGGGATGGCGAATCAAGTACATTGACGGAAAGAAATGGGTGTTTCACAACGGCTGGTGGAAGGGCTTTCGCACCTACTTTTGGCGCTGCCTAGATGAAGATAAGAGCTTCGTAGTGCTTACCAATAACGTGGATGGCAGATTTCTCAGCACCCTACAGATGGTCCATTTATTGGATTGAAATTCGCTGAAAAGTGCTTTGTGATCGAATTATGTAAATCCCTTCAAGTAAATGGCTTAGGTCTATTTTATCGCCGCGTTCCACGTTGTTTTTTTCTCCAACTATTGATCCATTGGAAGCCATAATTTGAATGTTTTCAAGGTTTTGAAGCGCTGTAAGTTCCCTGTATTGATAATTGTAAATGACCATTTTTTCTTTTTCGGGGGACGTTAACCCGTTGAAGATTCCTTGATTGATCACTCCAATGGCATCGAGGTCAAATCCTGAGCTGGCAAAGTTCGTAGGCCACGGATCGTTAATGATATTTCCTTTTGAGTCTATGGTACCCAAAAGTGGATTGATTGAACCTACAACATCATTGATTTTTACGTAATGAAATTTCAGAGGCAAGTCAGGACTGATGATTTCTGAAATATCAAAGGGTGTTCCAAAGGGCATTCTATATTTACCCGCCAAATTGTGAATGTTCTCTGGGAAAGTAGAGCCAAAGCTAGCCGTTTGCGAATCAATTTGAGTCAGACTCACCGATGGAAAGCGGTAGAAGTCAACTCCGTTCTCACTGATTTCCACATGGGCCAATTCCAAGAACGAATCATTGAATGCATTTTCAAACACGGCAAAATCAAACCCTGGTCCATCTAATATGGGCGGATTGAAATATACAAGAGCGGAGCCGCCATCGCCCAAGCTAACCACACCATTTTTTCGCGATTTGCCTACGGCTGAATTTTCGTTTCCAACAGCAGCCCATCCAGAATCAGCTACATTTATTTGCCTGAGTCCAACATTTAACTGTGATGAGATTCCCCAGCCCACAAAACAGGAACTGTCACCATGAATGGCAGTGCTCCCAAATATACCTGCAGCTGGTGCAAACTGAGCACACAGTTTTGTACATGCGGTTAGGATTGTTATGGTGATGAGGTGTTTCATTTATCGGTTTTCGGTGATCGGTGATCGGTGATCGGTGATCGGTGGTCAGCGGTCAGTAATCGGCTCTCGGCTCTCAGCTCTCAGCCAGCGGCGAAGCCGCCTAGCCAAAGACCAAAGACCAAGGACCAAAGACCAAAGACCAAAGACCAAGGACTAACGTCCAAAGACCAAACCCTACTGTCTTAGCCCCTGTTCAATTTTATTAGCAATTTCGTCGCATTCACGGTGGTTTTTTGCGAGAAGGGTCTCAGCCTTTTCTACTATCTCGGTTGCAAATGCTCGGTCAGTTAAATCTTTTGCATTGGTGAGAACGTTGAAAAATGCACCGCGAACTGCAGTTTTTATGCAAATAACGCCTACGGCAACATCGCTCATGCTGTTGGGGTTGCCAATGATTGACATTTCTTTCAGTAGAGGCAAACAATTATAGGCAGCTTCCATGGTTCGGAATGGAATCATGGTGGCGTATTGGCTGGCTTTTTCAACGGCTTCTTTTCGGGCAATTTTTTGTTCTTCGGTGTCTTTAGGCAGTTGGAAAGCAGCCATAATTCCATCGAAAGCGCGAGTATCTTCATCTACTAAATGAAGCAGTTGATCTTTGAGTTTTTGTCCCTTCTCAGCCCAAGGCGAAAAATCGGCTACGCGATCTTCCCAGCCTCTTTTGATGGCACTTCCGTTGGCCACCATCGTGCCAAGGGCAGCGCCAAGCGCACCCGATAGAGCGGCTATACTTCCACCTCCTGGGGCAACAGAATCGCTGGCCGTTTCGTTGGTAAACGCTTTAACACTCATGGAAACGAGGCGTTCTTGAGCCAAGTCTTTTAGAAGATATTCTATGATTCTGGTTTTGGGGTCAAAGTGGCTCAATTCATTTAAACCCATGCTTTTGATAGCCATATCAACCAGCGTTTGTTCGTCAACACCACTGCTCATGCCTTGTTTTTCAAGGAAATACTTACCAGCATCGAGCATCGGTTGGAGGGGTACAAGTCCTACCAATTCGCTGCCAGTGACTCTTACGCCGCGTTCGTCAGCCGATTTGCAAGTTTCTTCAAAAACGGAATGCAACGGGGTTTCTCTGAAGTTGGTGAGATTGATGCTGATTTGAGCAATTCCATATTCTTCTATGTACCAGCCTATGGCTTTCACGTGTTTCAGCTTTCCGGGGATGCGAACATCTTCGCCGTTTTCGTCTTTGACAATTTTTCCAACGTAGGGATTTCCTTCTCGGAGGACTCTTCCCGCTTCGCGGATGTCAAAAGCTATTCGGTTGGCAATGCGGGTGCTCTTGCTATTGAGATTGACGTTGTAAGCAATGAGGAAGTCTCTAGCTCCAATGACGGTGGCTCCCGCCTTCGAATTCATTTTTGAAGGACCAAAGTCTGGTTTCCATTGAGGTTCTTGTATTTTGTCGAAAAATCCTTCGTATTCACCAGAACGAATCACACTGAGGTTAGATCGAGATTTATTTGGTTGAGCCTCCTCGTATAAATATACGGGAATTTGGAGTTCATTACCCACGCGTTCAGCGAGTTTTTGGGCATATTGAGCGGTTTCTTCCATGCTAATTCCTGAAATAGGAATCAAAGGACAAACATCGGTGGCACCCATGCGGGGGTGTTCACCGCTGTGTTGCGACATATCAATAAGTTCAGATGCGCATTTGATTCCGCGGAATGCGGCCTCAATGACAGCTTCTGGCTCTCCCACGAAAGTAACCACGGTTCTATTGGTGGCTTTTCCTGGATCTACGTTTAATAATTTTATTCCATCAACTGACTCAATAGCATCTGTAATTTGCTTGATAATCTGAGGGTTTCTGCCTTCACTAAAATTAGGAACGCACTCAACAATTTTTTGCATGGCACAAAGGTAAATAATTCAGTTCAATTGGGTATCTTTGCGCCCCGTTTTTATGACGTTAATCAAATCCATTTCAGGCATTCGCGGCACCATCGGAGGTGCACCTACAGACAACCTTACCCCAGTTGATATAGTTAAGTTTGCTTCGGCATACGGCTCATGGATATTGAGCAAAGGTGAGAATAAAACCATTGTTATTGGTAGAGATGCTCGAATCAGTGGTTCTATGGTTTCTGAGTTGATCATTCAAACCCTCATTGGCCTAGGACTTGATGTAGTTGATTTGGGGCTTTCTACAACACCAACTGTAGAAATGGCTGTTCCTGCAGAGAATGCGGCAGGCGGAATTATCGTGACCGCATCACACAATCCAAAGCAGTGGAACGCTCTAAAGTTGTTGAACGAAGTAGGTGAGTTTATCAGTGCTGCTGAGGGACAAAAAATCCTAGAAATTGCAGAAGCCGGCGAGTTTCATTTTGCCCCTGTAGACCAACTAGGAAAACGAAGCAGCAAAGATTATTTAGATTATCATATTGAGCAGATTTTGGCTTTAGACTTGGTGAAACCAGAGTTGATAAAGAAAGCCAATTATAAAATTGCGGTTGACCCCGTGAATAGCGTAGGTGGTATTGCTGTACCTCGTTTGTTGAATGCCTTGGGCGTTGATGACGTGGTTATTATAAATGGCGAACCTACAGGTGTATTTGCTCACAATCCAGAACCATTGGCAGAACATTTGGGTGAAATTTCTTCTACCGTAAAAAGTGAAAAATGTCATTTAGGCATCGTTATTGATCCAGATGTAGATCGATTGGCATTTGTTTGTGACGATGGGGAAATGTTTGGTGAAGAATATACTTTGGTGGCGGTTGCTGATTTTGTTTTGAGTCACAAACCAGGCGCTACAGTAAGTAATTTATCAAGCACTCGCGCATTGAGAGATATTACTGAAAAAGTGGGCCAATCTTACTTTGCTAGTGCGGTGGGAGAGGTGAACGTTGTAGAGGTCATGAAGGCCAACAATGCAGTTATTGGTGGTGAAGGTAATGGTGGAGTGATTGTTCCAGAATTGCATTACGGAAGAGATGCCTTAGTAGGAATTGCCTTGTTTTTGACTCACCTTGCAGAAAAAGGAGTGAAAATCAGTAATTTGAGGTCTACTTATCCAACGTATCAAATGTCAAAAAACAAAGCGGAATTAACTGCAGGTACTGACGTTGATATGATATTGGAGAAAATATCCGAAAAATATAAAAAGCAACCTCAAAATACCATTGATGGGGTTAAAATTGAGTTTGATGGAGATTGGGTGCATTTGAGAAAAAGCAATACCGAACCCATCATTCGCATTTACGCGGAAAGCGCAAGTATCACAACGGCAGAAAATCTTACTAAAAAAATCCTCCAAGACATTGGAGAAATAATTGAATAACTATGTCTTTACAATGCGGAATTGTTGGTCTACCCAACGTGGGGAAATCTACTCTTTTCAATGCAGTCTCTAGTGCCAAGGCACAATCTGCGAACTTTCCTTTTTGCACCATTGAACCCAATGTTGGAACCATAACTGTTCCCGATGTCCGTATCAATACCTTGTCGGCGTTGGTGAATCCGCAAAATATTGTCCCTACTACCATTGAGATTGTGGATATCGCTGGATTGGTAAAAGGCGCATCGAAGGGAGATGGTTTAGGTAACCAGTTTTTGGGGAATATCAGAAATACACATGCCATTTTGCATGTACTCCGTTGTTTTGACGATGATAATATCATCCACGTAGATGGAAGTGTAGACCCCATCAGAGATAAAGAGATCATTGACACTGAGTTGCAATTGAAAGATTTAGAAACTCTTGAAAATAGAATCTCAAAAATTGCCAAACAAGCAAGAACCGGTGGCGATAAAGAAGCCGCACGGTTACTAGAAGTTTGTGAAGCCTTCCGAGATCACCTTCTAAAAGGACAGAACGCCCGTACTTTAGAGATGGATGCAGAGAAACGCCTGGCTATCAAAGAGCTGAATCTCTTAACTGATAAGCCGGTAATGTACGTTTGTAACGTTGACCCTAGCAGTGCAAAGTCGGGAAATGCTTATGTTGATCGTGTGCGTGAATCAGTAAAGAATGAACAAGCTGAAATCTTAGTAATTTCCGCTGCCATTGAAGCGGAAATTGCTGAGTTGGAAAGTTTTGATGATCGCCAAATGTTTCTTCAAGAGTTGGGACTTGATCGCAGTGGTGTTGAGAATCTCATTCATGGTGCATACAAACTATTGAATTATATCACCTATTTCACCGTTGGTGTTAAAGAAGTTAGAGCTTGGACCATCACCAAAGGAATGAAGGCACCTCAAGCGGCTGGAGTTATTCATACAGATTTTGAAAAAGGCTTCATCCGCGCCGAAGTAATTGCCTACGACGACTACGTTCACTACAAGACAGAATCAGCTGCCCGCGATGCAGGTAAGCTCCGTGTTGAAGGAAAAGAGTACGTTGTCAACGACGGCGATTGCATGCATTTTAGGTTTAACGTATAGGCAGGTCTTTGGTCCTTGGTCTTTGGCTATTGGTCTTTGGTCTTTGGCTGACCGCTTCGCGGGGGACATTGCGGCTGTGGGCTATTTGCCGATACACTCTACACTCTAAACTTCTGACCGCTGACAGCTGACGGCTGAGAGCTGAGAGCTGATGGCTGATGGCTGAGAGCTGATGGCTGATCACCACCCCAACAATTCTGTTAAAGTATTTTCAAGTCGGCCCCATGGCAAGAACTGGTCTTCCAGTGATTTTGCTAGCGGAATGGGTGTGTCGAGGCTTCCGAGTCGTCTTACGGGTGCATCCAAGTGTTGGAAAGCGTTTTCAGTGATGTACGCCGAAATGTCGGAAGCGATGCTTCCGGTGAGAGTGTCTTCCGTGAGAACCAATGCTTTGTTGCAGCGCTTCACTTGTTCAATGACCGTGTTTTTGTCCCAAGGAAGAAGTGTCCGCAAGTCAATGACGGTGACGTTTAGGTTTTTCTTCTTGATGAGATCCAGACTTTGATGAACTCCCCATCCGTAGGTGATGATGCAGCAATCACTTCCGAAGTCGTGAACGGCGGCTTGGCCTTCTGGAAGTGTGTAATAGGCCGAAGGGACTTCAGATTCTGTGTTTCTATAGAGGAATTTATGTTCAAAGAAGAGCACTGGATTCGGGTCTTCGATGGCTCGCAATAGGAGACCTTTTGCATCAAAAGGATTGGATGGATAATAAATTTTGAGCCCTGGAACGTGATAGAACCAAGCTTCGGTGCTTTGGCTGTGAAACGGACCTGCCTGCACGCCCGCACCCGTGGGCATTCGAACCACCACCGACGCGGGTTGCTTCCAACGGTAGTGACTTTTTGCCATATTGTTGACAATCTGATTGAATCCGCAAGTTACAAAGTCGGCAAATTGCATTTCCACTACAGACTTTTTTCCCTTGATGGAAAGTCCGTAAGCCGCACCTAATATACTGCTTTCTGTGATGGGCGTATTCCGAACGCGGTGCCTGCCGTACTTTTCACTGAGTCCTTCGGTGGCCTTGAAGGCCCCACCGTATTCTGCAATATCTTGGCCCATAATCACCAAATCTGGATGTTTCTCTAGGGCCTGATCAAGAGCGTTTTTTACCGCATCGATGAGTCTTAGGGTTGTTTTTTCGGGGGACTCGCCTTCGGCGGAAGTTAATTCTGAACCAAACGGAGCGTATAATTCAGAGAGTTCATGATCTAAATCGGGAATGATTTCGGGTTCATTGAATACTTTTTCAATGGCAATATTTAGGATGTCAAGTCGTTCTTTTCTGATTTTTTCAATGCCTTCGTGGTCTAAAAGTCCCTCGCCAAAAAGAAAATCTTCAAAGTTCTTGATGGGGTCTTTTTGAGCCCACTGTTCAATGAGTTCTTTGGGCACATATTTAATACCCGATGCTTCTTCGTGTCCGCGCATGCGGAAGGTCATGGCTTCAAGTATGACAGGTCTGGGTCTAATTCTTACGCTATCGGCGAGATTTTTTACGGTATGGTATACATCCAAAATGTTGTTGCCATCTACTTTTATGGCCTCCATGCCGTAGCCAATTCCCTTGTCAATGAATTGTTTGCAACGAAATTGATCATTGCTTGGGGTAGATAGTCCGTAACCGTTGTTTTCAATGAGGAATATTACGGGTAAGTCCCAAACAGCAGCTACATTGAGTGCTTCATGAAAATCGCCTTCGCTGGCACCACCATCGCCGCTGAAAACCACAGTTACCGTATTTTTTTGATTGAGTTGATCAGCTAGAGCAATTCCGTTGGCTACACCTAACATGGCGCCGAGATGACTGATCATTCCAACGATGTGGTATTCATTGGTTCCAAAGTGAAAGCTTCTATCTCTACCTTGGGTAAACCCGGATGCCTTTCCTTGCCACTGGGCAAAAAGTCGTTCATCAGGGATGTCTCGGGAGGTGAATACACCCAAGTTTCGGTGTAACGGAAGCACGTATTCGTCTGAATTCAATGCCAAAGTGGTTCCCACTGAAATGGCTTCCTGTCCGATGCCAGAAAACCATTTGCCAATTTTACCCTGTCTGAGTAAAATGAGCATACGTTCTTCAATGATGCGGGGCGTCAATAGTGCTTTATATAAGTCGAGCAGCTGCTGATCTGTGAGGTTTTTTCGGTTAAATTGCATGGAAGAAGTGTTTTTGGGTGGTGAGAATTGCGACTAAAACACGAAATTTAACGATGTATTGTCTATGCTCAGTAGTTGTGATATTGGCAACTCGAGCTCATAGCTTGCTTCAAATAAATTGGTATTTTGTTTTAAGAGTTTAAATTGTGGACGCTTAACTAGTTCATTGGCTTTCTGAAGGGATTGATTGTATTTTATACAATACAGTTTGATTTCTTTGGTGGCCGCGTAACGGTTGTTATTGTAATATTGGGCGTGTGATTTTGGATAGAAGTAAAAACATCCTAAAAAAGTCAAAATGCAGAATTTCAATGAAATAGATATAGTGTTATTGCTCATTGCAACAAATTTTACAAAATTTCTGCAACCTTTTTCCTATTGTGCGTCATAAATCTGAAACTACTTGTTAACACATGAGCAAATCATAAAGGGCTGTATCAAGAATGATCGAAAAGTACAAAAAGAACTTTTTGAGCGTTTCAGTCCTAAAATGTATGGTTATTGCCTCCGATACTCGGTAAATTCGGCAGATGCTCAAGATGTTTTACAAGAGGGTTTCATCAAGGTCTTTGAAAAAATTAGCACTCTAAAAAATCCCGATCAACTCGAAGGGTGGATGTCAAGAATTTTCATCAACTTAGCAATCAGTCGGTTCCGAAAGAACAAAATCGCACCGAACATGCTCAGTACCGATGATATTGACGTGGCAGATGAAGCCCCCATCGAAGAAATGAACGAGCTTACACCTTCAGAGGTTTTGCTGAAAATGCAAGAACTCCCAGAGTTGTACAGAACGGTTTTGAATTTGTATGCCATTGATGGTCATTCACACAGAGAGATATCTCAAATGTTAGACATCACTGAAACAAATTCAAAAAGCATTTTAAGCAGATCACGGAAAATGTTGAGAGAACTGATTTCAAAAAAGTCCCAATCATAAAGCACAAGATTCTGGAAAACAAGAATAAAAATATCGACCAACAACTCGCTGACAAGTTTAACCACTTTTCAGCAGATGTTCCTGCATTCACTTGGGATGCGGTAAAGTCGAATTTAGATCGCAAAGATTCCAGACGTAGAGGGATAGTTTGGTCATCGGTGGCTACAGTTGTTCTCATGGCGGTATCAGGGGTGTTGTTTTTCAATGCTCCTGTTGCCGATATGAAAGATGATTCATCAACTTCACTAACTAATCAGAGTGATAGTCCCCAGAAAATCCAAGAAGAACAAGCAGAGAGCAGCACCGCTGTTCGAACAGATCGTCATAGCCAAGAAGTTTTGCAGTTGTCACGCACAAACTCCTTAGAAGGAAAAATTTCAAAAACTCCTGAAGTTAAGCAACCATCCATTGCATTGACTTCAGGAGTTGTTTTGGAAAAGGTTTTGACGCAAGAGAATTCTTTTATTAAAGATTTTGATTTGAACAGTAAGAAGCTTAATTCACGAGAATTAGATGAATGGATATTGAGTTTGTCTGGAGTTAAAAACGTTCACCATCTTGCACCTAATCAGAAGGTTTCTCCATGGGCATTTGAAGTGGGGTATGATCAAAATCAGACCCAATTCAATTATCAAGTGTCTACCTCTCAAGAAAAATACGTACACAAGAATTATTTGAGCAGAATGCGTGAAGGCGAGTTTTCCCTATCTGCGCCTCAATTTCATACAGCACTAAGATACGATTTTAACAGCCGTTGGCATGCGTCTTTAGGCTTGGGTTTTGCTCAGTCTAGAACCTCACAGAATTTTAATTTTAGAGACAGTGTTCCTGTTAGCGTAGCTCAAGGACAAGAAGCAGACGCCTTCGGAAATTACCCCATCTTTGGATATGTAGGTTTGGGCCAGCAAATCAATTACGAAGGCGTACAAACCATACACATGGTTTCCATTCCTATTAACATTGGATACAATCACAGTCTAAATAGGTTGTGGTCAATAACTGCAGAAGGTTCTGCAAGATATAATTTAATTTCGGGTACTGCGGGTAAGACGTTGAATTACCATACTTTGGAGTTGATGAACGCTGATCAACAGGTTTACAGAAATAGTTTGGTAACAGCGAGATTATCTGCTGGTGTAGAACGAAGACTTGGTTTGAAAAAGTGGATGGGTGTTAGATTGAATACCCAAGGCAGTGTAACTCCATTGTTTAAGCAAGATGCTGCAGTTCAGAACCGCGGTTGGTCTGTAGGGTTATCAGCTTACTATTATTGGAAATTATTTTAAAGTAAAACGGTGGCTACATTTTCAAACATATCGCTTAACTTGCAGGGAATGAAGAAACTATTCCTCGGTTTGATGGCTGTTTTGCTTGCGAATATCGCAGGTGCACAGGTATTGCAGCCGCTAGGAACGGGTTTGCCGGGTAAAGTGGTTGCTTCATATGCCACCGATAATGAATTTTTTGCCCTCTACGAAGATGTAGAAACTGCGCAATCTAATGATTATACGTTGGCTCGTTGGAACGGGGTTTTTTGGCAGTTATATCCAGGTTTGGAAACACCAGAACCGGTTGAAGTTACCGAGGGAGTTTACAATTTTCATTCCATTGTACTTTACAAAAACACCATTTATGTAGGTGCATACATCGCAAACGCTTCGAAAGATGCTGAAGTACCTGTATCACACTTGTATAAGTGGAGCGAGACTAAACAAAGTTGGGTTCCTGAAATTGGTGTTGTTGATACTCGAAACAACGGTATAGTATCTATGTCGGTGTTTGATGATAAATTGATGATTGCTGGACAGTTTGAATCAACCGTTGCAGGCAAGAGCATTCAGAATATTGCCGTATTCAATGGCAGTCAGTGGGACTACATGGGTACCAGTGATATGGTTCAAGGTGCAAACGGATTGATTCGTGCTTTGCAGCCCTTGGGAAATAGACTTTACATGGCAGGAAACTTCTCCACTTTTGCGGGAGGTTCAACTGGAAACATTGCATATTACACAGCTGCCAATGGTGGTTGGGGAGGAATAGGAAGTCCTTTCTCTGGTGAAATCCTTGACATGGCCACGTATAACGGTAGTTTAGCGGTTTTGGGTACACAAACTAATGGTTCACGCGAAGTTAGAATCTTCAAAGGAACTTGGTCATCTGCAATTGATTTTACGGGATTCTCTACTGCAAATATCAAAAGTATTGCTGGGGCCGGTGATAAGCTCGTTTTGGCAGGTGATTTCATCAAAGATGGCAATGGATCTTCATTGCTTGTCTACGATGGTTCTCAGCTCTCTTTTACGGGTAATCGTTTAACGGGTCAATTTAGCTTGGGTCAAAGGGGTAGTGAAGCTTTTGTTTGGGGAGATTTTAAGGAGTTAAATACAGACCTGAAGTATTTTTCTACCATTGTATTTGCTACGGGTAATTTATTCGGTGATTTATATTTTGACCTTGATGGTGATTGTATCAAAGATGCTAATGAAATGGGTATTCCTGAAAGCATCATCAGAGTCATTCGGAAATCAGACAAGCAACAGTTTTTTACGGTAACTGATAAAAATGGTCACTTTACTTTGTCATTGCCAGAAGGTGATTACATTTTAGAACATATGTCTCGCAGACACATGTACAGTATCTGTACTGGCAACTATGCAACTCAAGTGAGAAATGGCAAATATTCGTCAGTAAGCTTGGGAGAGTATATGAGTCCCACAACCAAAGATTTGGAAGTGGCTTTGAATCCCATTTATCCAGCAGAATTAAAGGCTGGTGACACTGTTAGAGCCTTGTTAGTGGTTAAAAACCACGGTGCACAAAAGGTGAATACCACCATTCATGTGGCTCATGATTTGCCTTTGGCCGACTTCGAATCATTTCCAGAGGCTGATAACTATGACGGTATCGAAGCGACCTTTTCGCTTTCAAACCTAGAACCTTTTGAAACTCGTTCTATCATTCTTAAGTATAAAATTCCTCATACCGCTACTGCAGAGAATAGATTTGGTTTGTATGTGAAAACGGGTTCACTTTCGGCCCAAAACGATGCTTACCAGAATGACAATTTCGATACTACCAAACTGAGTATTGGTAAGCGTGGAAATGGGGCTAATTCGGTTGAAAAAACAGCTGATTTTGGTCCCACCGTAGATTACAGAACCAAGACTTGGTTGTACAACGTTAATTTCAGAAATACTGGAAGTTCATTTGTGAAAAAAGCGGTAATGATAGATACCTTGTCAACTCAACTTCCATTGCAAAGAGTTTTGTTGAAGTCGTTCTATCCAGTGAAAGCTCATTACAGCATTCAGAAAGGACATATTTTAGTGGTAACTTTTGATCCTGCTGATTTAAAAACTTACGAAAGCACTCCAACACAATCTTCAGGTTGGGTACAATATCAGTTGGATTTTTACGAGCAAATGAGTGTAAAAACTCAAATTGATAACGTTGCATATGTGAATTTTGACTCCAAATGGGTTGGTGCATCTGAAAATTGCCAGGTGATGGTGATTGATGGTGCAATGTCAATCGACAAAAGCTTAAATAAGAATGGTTTAAAGGTATATCCTAATCCAGTAAAGTCAGGGCTAACGGTTGAATGGTTGCAAAGAGAACTGGGTCAAGAATACCAAATATTAGACATGACTGGTAGAGTAGTGACAGTGGGTATTATTGGTGAAGGAAGTGTGAATGTATCGGGATTGAATTCAGGTATTTATTTACTCAATACTCTTTCAAGCAGTACGAGATTCCAAGTACTGAAATAGATTAAAATCTCCTTTATTAAGTTCCGTCTCAATCTCCCTTTGAAGGGTTTGGATGGATACATCTTTCATTCTATTTCGCTGAATGATTTTATAGGCTTTTTCAGCAAATAGGTGTTTTTTGCGGGAATTATGTTGGTTGACCACTTGATGCTTGGAAATGGATTCTGCCAAGGCTGGGATTCCTTCACTTTGCATGGCTTGAGTTAATATCACAGGACATTCCCATGATTCAGTGGCACGAACATGCGCTAATTTCATCAAGTAAGAGGCAAATGCGGCGGCACCGTCTCTATCTGATTTGTTGACTACGAAAACATCGGCAATTTCCATGATCCCGCTTTTGAGGGTTTGAATTTCATCGCCACTTTCAGGCACAGAAACAACAATAGTGGTATCAGCCAATCCAGCGATTTCTACTTCACTTTGGCCTACGCCCACCGTTTCTATGATGATGCGATCAAAGGGGGCGAATTTAAGAACTTCTACCATCTCAATGATACTGGCAGATAGTCCACCCAAAGAGCCTCGAGAGGACACACTTCGGATGTAAACATTGGGATTCAAGAACAGCGATTGCATTCTCAAGCGATCGCCCAAGAGGGATCCAAAATTGAAAGCGCTGCTTGGGTCGACGGCCAGAATGGCAATTTTGAGATTTTGCTCCGCCCAATAATTTACCAAAGAATTAACTAAAGTGGATTTCCCGGCACCTGGCGGTCCTGTGATACCAATGACGGGTGTTACGCCATTCATGAGTTTCAGAAGATCTAGTGCCTTGGGGTGCTGGTTTTCTACCCATGATAATGCACGAGCTATATGCAGCTCGTCACCATCTTTGATTTTTGGTAGTTCTGGAATCAGCATGTTTCAAATATACGTTTCAACTCCGAGTGTAAGGCAGGTCAGATATTTTTAGATAATTGCGTGTTTCATGCAAGAAACTGCCAGCCATGGCTATCATAGCAGCATTGTCGGTGCAATATTCGAACTTGGGGATGTAAGATTGGATTTTAAATTTTTGGGCAATTTTTGTGAATTCTGCTCGCAAAGGTTGATTTGCTGAAACCCCACCAACCAGTCCAATAGACTTTGGATTGAATTGTTTGATTCCTTTGATCAAACGTTTTTTGAGCATATCAATCAAACATTTTTGGTAAGAGGCACAGACCGAAGAGATTTCTTGGTTTAAGAAATTGGGATTGCTTTCTATTTGTTTGCGGAGAAAATAGAGTAGTGAAGTTTTAATTCCTGAAAAGCTAAAATCTAAGTTTGTTGTCTGACTATCGGGAAATGTGTAGGCGGTTGGGTTGCCATTCTCAGCTAATTTTGAGATTACAGGCCCACCAGGATAACCTAGGTTCATGAGTTTTGCCCCCTTATCGAAGGCTTCGCCTACTGCATCATCAATGGTGTTGCCAACTATGTTCATTTGGTCAAATGATTCAACCATGATCAATTGTGTGTGTCCCCCGGAAACCAACAAACACAACATAGGGAATTCAACCTTATGGTCTATGAAAAGGGCCGCTACATGAGCTTGCAGGTGATTCACTCCAATCAAGGGTTTATTGAGGGCAATGGATATGCCTTTGGCGGTATTCAGTCCCACGATCAAAGAACCCATAAGTCCTGGTCCCTGGGTTACGGCGATGGCATCGATGTTTTTAAGGGATGTTTGAGCTATTTTAAGGGCCTCACCAATGACGGGAATGATGTTGCTTTGGTGCGCTCGGGAAGCCAATTCAGGCACTACGCCACCGTATTTTCGATGAACGTCTTGAGTGGCCATAACATTTGACAATATAACACCGTTATGAATCACGGCGGCTGCGGTATCGTCGCAACTGCTCTCGATGCCCAATATAGTGGAGTTGTGGCTCATAGGTGGATTCGCGTATAGTATAAAAAAATATCTTTGAGGGATTTGAAAAAACGGCATTCAAAATTAAGAAAGTTCTTGCTTAGAACTCTACTGGCATTGGTATTTCTTTCCAGTGTGGTTGCCGTTTTGACTCGAAATAGAAAAGTTCAAACCCATATTGCCCGTTATTTGACTCATAAATTCACTGAACTGACGGGTGCAGATATCCACATTGGTTCAGTGGAAGTTGATTTTTTGCGCAATTTCCATGTAGAAGATTTGGTGGTTTTTGATTTGCATAAAGACACATTATTAAAGCTTAAAAGCTTAGACTTTAGAGTTGACGAGGTGAATTTCCCCAAAAATACAGCCAGGGTAACCAATGTAGTTTTGAATCACGGTTTTTTCAAGATGGGGCAATACCCCAATGAAACCCTTTTCAATTACGAAATGATATTGGCTCGTTTGAGTTCAGATAGTTCATCTTCAAAACCTTGGGGTGTAAAAATAGACCAAGTTAAATTGTTGGCAACCGACTATGTTTATTTCACAGGGATACATCCCGAAAAATCAAATATCAGGGGAGAATTTAATCCGAGTTACATCAGGGTCAACAATCTAACCGGTGACATTGCACATTTAGAGGTCTTTAAAAATGGAAAGGTCACTTTTGACATAAAGAATTTGAAGGGTTCAGAACGAAGCAGGTTTGCAATTGATGAACTTGCAACCCTAGGGGTATACTATAACAAGAGATTAGAGTTAAACGGACTCAGGTTGTTTTCTTCAGATACACGAATTGAGGGTTTATTTAGCATGGATTGGTCTGCAAAAGATGCCATGAAGGATTTTTATAACAAAGTTATTTTTCAAATGACAGTGGCATCATCGCCCATCAGATTGAGCGATATAGGCCCATTCGCCCCGTGGTTGAAATCCCACAGCACCTCTTTGTTGTGTGATTTTACTTTGAAGGGACCTTTATCTGATTTAAAAAGTAAAGATTTTACTGCATTGACTTCGGCCGGTACTGAGTTGAATTTGAATTATAGGTTAACGGGTTTGCCGAACGTTTCAAAGCTCTTGAATACCGTAAAAATGAATGATTGCGTGATCGAAATGACCGATGCCATGGAAATGTTTGCAGGTGAAACTTGGGGAGGGTATTTGGCTCGATTTGGTACCACTTATTGGAATGCGGATCTAATGATACCTATGGATTCTTTTGTTTTCAAAGGAACTGCTCAGACAGATATGGGAGGATATGATGGTGAATTCGCTGTAGATTTTTCCAAAGATGAATCAATGCCATTCCGCCTGCTTGGCGAAACCAAAGATCTACAATTGAATGGATTTGCCACCACTCTGGGTGATTTTGGTGCTTTAAACGCCAACGTTGTTGTTATGGGTGACGGATTTGATGAGAATGCATCTGGTAACTTCGATTTAAACGTTGCAGACCTAAGTTACAATGGTCAAATCTTGCAAAATTCTATCTTTAACGGAACCCTAAATAAGGGTGAGATTGAATTGAATGTTTCATCTTCAGATGTTAAATCGAAATTGGAGCTAAGTTTACTTGGAGGCAACATATTTGGTGAAAAAAAGAGTTTAAACGCACAACTAAATTTGAGTAAGATAGATTTTAAGGCACTCGGATTTGATACCGCAAATTTAGATATAGCTGGAAAATTCAATATAGCCATTGAGGGTTCTTCTTGGGATGATCTAAGGGGTTTAGTTTCCATTCAAGACGCAAGATTTCACAAGGGAAATGATGAATATATACTCAGAAATCAACTCATTCAACGCCCTACAACTGATTATTTAGGATTTAAAGGCGATTGGGCTGAGGGAAGTATATCGGGTCCGTTGAAATTTACGCATACCCCTAATTGGATTGATCACTTGAGCAATAATTTGGTGCCGGAGAGATTTAAAGACATTGGATTTGCTTTAAATGATTCAATTTATTTCAACCTGTTTTTACCCCAAACTGCATGGATAGATGCTTTCCTGATCAAAGGATTGAAGTTGGGTCCCTTGAACATCAAGGGCCATTATTTTGCACAAAACAACATTTGCGATCTGAAAATTGGCCCTTTTAGTTTGGAATATGGAAACCTATACAGCGAACGAGTGAAATTGAGCTTATTGAAACCCACCACTCACGGTATGACTAAATTGAGGGTGTCAACTAACTACATGTTGGTTGATAATACGGTGTATGATACCTTAGGATTTGCCTTCGATATCATGAAGGGTGGATACCAAGTGAAAACACTGTTGCATGAAAAAGCCGATCGGTACTCTTTAGGAGTTGCTGGTACTGGTGCCATTCATGAAGATTTTGCCAATTTGTATTTCCAAGAAACCTATCTGCGAATTCAAAAGCAATTTTGGACCTTAGACGACAAGGCTCGTATCAACTTCAATAATAACAACATTGAAGTAAATGATTTTTACATTGCAGATGCCACACACTTTTTTCAAGTAGATGGGGTTGCAAGTAAATCTCACTCAGATACCCTAAAAGTTGAATTTGGAAATATTACTCCGCGTGTATTGATGCCTTTTTTTCCTAGGGGGACGTTTGATAGTTTGAATTTTAGGTCAAATGGGTCTGTGGCTTTAAGTGGGGTTTTGGGTGATTTACAGTTTTTGGGGAATTTGGACATCAATAAAATTAAATACCAAAATTTTGAATATGGAAGTGCATCTGTTTCTATTGAAGAATCTGAAGTTCAGGGTAGATTAAAAATGGATGCCTCCATGAGAACAGGTCCGTTGGAGAAGACGCGTTTCTATGGTACTGTAAGTCTAAAAGAAAATGAATCGGCTGATTTGGATATTTTGGGTACCATTCCACAAAATTCAAGTTTGCAAATATTAAAGCCCTTTTTAGACGGCGTAATCACAATTAAAGAAGGGAAATTTGGGGGTAATGTTCGAATTTCAGGAAAAAGCAATCGACCCAAAATCATGGGTTTATTGACCACGAATACCGTAAAATTGGGAGTTGATTATCTGGGAACAGATTATTATTTGGGCGGGAACTTTAAAGTTACTGACCAAGGATTGTTCACCATGCGCCCCATGAAGTTTTTCGATGAATCAAAGATGAATTTTGGCTGGATGACCTTGGCATTAACTCACGAGAATTACAAAAACTTTGCACTAGATTTAAAAGTAGACAGTATTCGTAATATGCGGGTATTGAAAACGACAGAAAAGATGAATGATCTCTTTTATGGCAATGCCTGGGCCGATGGCAACTGTCGAATTTATGGGTTGTTTTCAGAAATTGATATGGATATAAACCTCAAAACAAGGCCCCAAACCTCAGTATCCATTCAATATCCAGAAGTTTCAGAGAATATTGTCTCCAATTCCATAAAATTTGTCACCAAAACACCATCCAGTAAAACAGCAATTCCTGCACCTGTTTTAATAGAAAGCGACGCCATTGGTAAGATTACCCTAAACATTCAAGCAACCGATGATGCCGAAGCAAGATTTGTCATTGATAAACGTTTGGGCGATGTAATTAAAGGGAATGGAAGTGGGAACTTGCGTCTGATTTATGATAGAGACGAAGAATTATACCTTTACGGTAGTTATATGATTAGTAAAGGTGAGTATGCATTTTCCTTGCCGGGGGTAAATCTTTTGAAAAAAATAAACCTTCAGAAAGGTGGTACCATCGCTTGGGATGGTGACCCGTTCAATGCAAGGGTTGATTTAGCCGGTAATTTCGAGAAACGACTGTCACCCTCTACCTTGATGATTAGCAATGCGGGGTCGGGCAATTCTTATCCAGCTTCTCGATTTGTAAGCACTCTTTACATGAAAGGTAATTTGTTTAGTCCCCAAATTTCTTTTGATTTAGACGCTCCAGATTTGATTTCATCGGGCGGTACTTCAGCCAATGAGGTTAATTCGGTCATTCAAAGAATCAAAGCTGACAAGGATGAAACCATGAGGCAATCTATTGCATTGTTGTTGTTTGGGAATTTCTTGCCTCCCTCGTTCTCGTCTGCTTCGGCTCCAAATACCAATGCATTTAGTGGGACGGGTTTTGCCGGAAATAGCATTTCTACCATTGCCAGCAGTGTGGTGAACGATTTATTTTCTAAATACGGTATCCCCACCCGAATTCAAGTGAATATTGACGATGTTCGCAATGCAACGGGAACCAGCAATACCCAGTTATTTGTAAATAGTGAATGGTTTTTGTCTGACCGACTTCGTTTGGATTTGAATTACGACCCTACCGTAGCAGTATTGGTTAACAGCGTGGCGGTGCCCATAAATTTTAATTTGGAGTATAAAACCAGCGACGAAAACTGGCGATTGAAAGCATTTTCAAGATCCAATAATTTGCTGTTGCAACAAAATAACTCACCTACCACCAACGGAGTATCTGGCAATACTTTGGGAACAGGTGTGCTTTACCGAAGAGAGTTTGATACCTTTCAACGAAAAAAGAAAAAGAAATCCAATGAATCAAACTAAACTCGTATGATGAAATCCGGTTGGCGATTGTTCTTGGAATCAGTGAGAATGTCCACTGATGCTGTTAAGCGAAATAAACTCCGGAGTTTGTTGTCAGTATTGGGAATTACCATCGGAATTTTTTGCATCGTTTCTGTATATGCTTTGGTGCATTCTTTGGAGTTGAGCTTGAACAATAGATTTTCAAAAATGGGCACTCAAGTATTGTTTGTTCAGAAATGGCCTTGGGATGATATGGGAAATGATTATCCTTGGTGGAAATTTTTGAAAAGACCCGTCTCTAGCGTTCAAGAAGCAGAATTTTTAGAGCGAAAACTTTCAAAGCAACGGGTTTCTCACTTGGCTTATGTGTTCCAGTCAAATTTGAATGTCGCGGCAAATAAGCAGGTCTTGAACAATATATCCATTAGGTTTGTTTCTCATGAATTCGACAAAGTTCAAGATGTGAGTGTTGCAGAAGGTCGTTATTTTACCGAACAAGAATCAAGTGCAGGCAGAAACGTGTGTTTGTTAGGTTATACTATCGCCAATAATTTGTTTCCCAATGGAAAAGCTACCGGAAGGGTTATTCGCTTGGGAAACCAAATGGTAACGGTCATTGGTGTTTGTGAACAACAGGGCAGTAGTATTGTGGGTCAAAGCAACGATGATATTGTTATTGCGCCTGTAAAACTTGGACTCAGTTTGGCGTCCTACAGAAACAGTGAAGACGCCCAAATACTGGTGAGGGCCCACGATGGGGTTGATTTAGATGAATTGCGTTTTGAGATAAATCGCCTCATGAGGCAAGTTCGAAAACTTCCTCCTCACGCCGAAGACGACTTTGCGGTAAACAAAATGTCTATGATCACCGATGCAATTTCTGGTTTGTTCGGTCAAATTCAGAAAATAGGCCTCATTATCGGGGCTTTCGCCATGATCGTGGGTAGTTTTGGAGTTGCCAATATCATGTTTGTTTCGGTAAAAGAAAGAACCCGTGAAATTGGAATTCAAAAAGCTCTTGGAGCAACCAACGGTTTTATTCGAGCGCAGTTTTTATTGGAAAGCGTCTGGTTAAGCATTGCTGGAGGGGCCGTTGGGCTGTTGTTGGTTGCTGGACTCCTAAAGATTTTAGATGCGTTTGCTAAATCTGGTATGGGAGCTGATGTGGTTCTTGCCTTAAATTTGGAAGACGCTTTGCTTGGGGTAATCACATCCATTGTGGTTGGTCTAGTTGCAGGATTTCTTCCGGCACAAACCGCCGCAAAATTGAGTCCGGTAGAGGCCATTAGATCTAATTAAGAATGAATAAAAGTATACTGTTTTTAGGAGTGTTTGTTTTTCTGGGGGGACGAATACAGGCGCAGAAAGATTCTGCGAAGATTGAAGGAGTTGAAATAAAGGTCCAAAAAAGCATCATTGAAAATCAAGCAGACAAACTAGTCTACAATGCTTCTGAAGATATTACAAGTCAGGGGCAATCAGCCAGCGATTTATTGGCTAAAGTACCCATGGTAGAGGTAGATATGGATGGGAATGTGTCGTTGAGGGGAAACAGGAATGTCAGATTTTTAGTTAACGGTCGACCATCGGGGTTGATTTCTGGAAGCCCAGCAGATGCCTTGCGTGCTTTGTCAGCAGACGACATAGAGAAAATTGAAGTCATTACCAATCCCTCATCTAAATACGATGCCGACGGTTCTGGAGGAATCATCAATATCATCATGAAGAAGAAAATTGTGGGTAATACGGGCAGTGTGAGGTTGGGAATTGGTACGCGTAGTGCTCATTTTGGGGGACAATATTCATCTGTGAGGGGCAAAAATAACTTTTCGGCATCGGCAGGCGGTCACTTTTGGAGGAGTTGGGGAGATGTTGTGACTACTCGAACCAATGTCAATGCATTGGGTGAGAATTGGATGTTGAAGCAGAATGGTTATGCCAATAACTGGGGGGGTGGCCCAAGAATAACCCTGAATTTAGACAGGCAAATTGACGATAAGCAATCTTTAGTGCTGACCGTTGGAACCAACTCTCAAATGAGAAGCAACAAACAAGATTGGACCAACCTACAAGGGTTAAGTGTTTTACAAAAAACCTCTGACCAATCGGCTAATCGGTTTAACTTCGGTATGGGTTACGATTTAGGATTTGACTATCGAAAGAAATTTGAAAAGAAAGACAGAGAGTTTTCAATTTCGGGTTTAATGGCACTCGGAACAGGAAACGATGATTACCTTGCAAAAAGAGATTTTTACGGAATTATAGTTGCCAAAGAACAAGAGCAAAGTTTGAATTCTACTTTGAACAATGAAACCTCTTTGCAAATGGATTATACGGAACCTTTTACACCTACATTGAAGGGTGAATTTGGTGCAAAAGCCATATTTAGAACGGTCAATTCCGACTATTTATTCAATTTTTACAACGATACATTGGGTAAGTTTATTGAAGCTAAGGATAGAACAAATGGATTGGATTATTACCAAAATGTATATGCTGCATATGGGCAATTGAACTATTCATTCGCTAAGATTTATTCAGTAAGATTTGGTCTTAGATATGAGATGACAGAATTTGGAGGTGCCTTGACTCAGTCACAAAAAAGCGAGTTTAAGGGCGATCCTTACGCTAATTTTGTGCCGTCATTTAACATTTCTCGCTCCATTGGGAAGGGTGGATTTGCTCGTTTTAATTACAATCGACGCATTCAAAGACCTTCGCTATTTTTCTTAAATCCCTATGTAAATACTTCAGATCCCCTGAATATTTCTCAGGGTAATCCTTATTTATCGCCTGAATTTGGAGATAATTTTGAGTTTTCTTTTGGGAATTATACAAAAGTGGGTGGGTATGGTTTTAACGTTTTTCACAAAAGGATAGATCAAGCCATAGAGACCTATAGGACAGTGAATGCGAATGATATTTACGTGACCACTTACGGCAATTTTGGATTAAATAGACAGAACGGATTTGATTTTAACGTCAATTTCAGGGGTAAAGGTTGGTCATTGTTTTTCAACGGTGGCGCTGGATTGGTGCAGATTTCTACGTTGATTGATTCTGGAGCCATTGCTGGCTTATCAGTTAGAGGGGTTACCTACAGCGCGGGACTTCGGGGTAATGTTAAAATTGGAAAGAACTGGATGTTAGAGGCGTTTTCTAGGGTGAATGCTCCTAGTTTTTCTTTACAAGGATATTCACAGAACTGGTTGTTTCACACCATTGGATTTAAGCGACAATTCAAGAATGATCTAGGCGGAATTGGATTTGGATTTGATAATCCGTTTTCGCCAGTGGTGCATTTGAAAACCGAAAATAATGGTAATGGTTTCACGTATCTTCAAGATAGAGAGTTGAACATGTGGGGCGTGAGAATCAATTTTGATTACAAGTTTGGTAAAATAAGCAGCCAACCCGAAAACATCAGGGAGATTAAAATCAAGAACGAAGACTTGAAAAACGGCGACGGGCAAGGCGGAATGTAAATGGAGTAAATTCGGTTGGATTTTCGTAGTTTTGTGCTATGGACATTCAAGGTAAAATTGTACAAATACTTCCCAAGCAGACAGGAGAAGGCAAAAACGGAACTTGGGAGAAGCAAGATTATATTTTAGAAACCCAAGCACAGTACCCCAAAAAGGTATGTTTTTCAGTTTGGGGTGTGAAAATTTCCCAATACAATATTCAAATGGGTGAGTTTGTAAGCTTGGGTGTGGATGTTGAAAGTCGTGAATATAACGGTAGATGGTACACAGATTTAAAAGCTTGGAAAGTAGAAAGGCCTGGAGCAGCGCCAATGAATAGTAATTCTGGAGCAGCACCTAGCAACCAACAGGCTAATGACCCATTTGCAGATACTGCTCAAGTAAGTGATCCATTTGCATCTTCTTCGAGTACCGAAGAGGCAGATGATTTGCCATTCTAATGTCATATTAATGTCGTCAAGCAGTCAGCAGTAAACGTTGTTGACTGTTTTGGTGTCTATAACTAGTTGAGATGTAACAGCCATGAAATTAAACCTATACAAAAAAATATTCCTTCTTGCCTTATTTTCAATTTCTTCTGTAGTGCTTCGAGCTACAGATTATTATTTGAGTACATCAGGTGATGATACTAAAGATGGATTAAGTCAATCAAATGCATGGAAAACACTTTCCCATGCAGTAAGTGTTCTGAAGGCAAACGATAAATTATTCATAGCTGCGGGTAATTACAGTGGAAGTTTGAATGTGGGTGTAACCCTTACTGTTTCTGTAGATGGAACTGTTAGAGTGGATCACCTTCGAATGAATGCAGGTTCATTGAGTTTGGTGGGTACGAATAGCGCACTATTAAACGTAAAAGATTCATTTGTTTTAACCAATGGAATTATCACCGTTAACTCTAGTTCTAGATTGCATGCATTAGCAACTTGTGGTTTAAAAGGTGGAAATAAGAATAGTTTTGTGATAGGTGGTTACGCTGTTCATAATGTAAATTCAGGTGGCCGCAAATTTCTTTGGCACATTGGTGTTGCAAATCAATACAGACCCGTTCAAATGGAGGGATTTGATCAACCGTCGCCACTAGATCATTGGTTTCATGCTGAATATATTTACACATCTCCTCCGTCATTGCCCACATTGCCTTCAGCAACTAGAAATATTTCAAAAACTGGTTATTGGTTTGTAAAATCATCTGCAAGTCCTAGTGAGGCAAGGGCATATGAAATGTCTTTTTATTATGATTCTGTAACGGCTGATGACGGTGTGTATGACGCTCCAAAGCTACAGTTGCTTAATTCAAACGGCACCAAACCTTGGAACCTTAACAAAACTGGGGGTACCTTCGATCGCAAAGGTTATATTACTTCTAACACTACTGACAGTTTGAAATTTTACGTCTTGGGAAATGCCAAAGGGGGTTCAACTTTTCAAGGTGGATCCAATACCTTAGGTGATAATACTAACCCTTTTGCAAAATTCACTTTTGAAACTAAAGCATTGTGTGTGGGCGATACCTTTTATTTCAAAGACCAATCAAAAAATGCTTCAGGGGCTGTATATTCTTGGAAGTTTGGAGATGAGAGTTTGACTGGGTCTTTGGCGGGTAAAAATGTGTTATCTACATCAGCCACGAGTAAAAATCCAGTACACATATACAATGGGGCGGGTAATTTTCGGGTGCGACAGGAAATTAGAATAGCTGGTAATTTGATTGATACTTCAATTTTGATTTTATCCATTGGCGTAAGACCTAAATTGACAGGGTTAAATGCCATTCAATTTTATCGTTACCCAATGAACGCTCTTGATACCTTTGATGATGCAACTATCTGTCAAGGGCAACGTTTTTGGGCTATTGATAACTATGATATTTCTTTCGGGTATAATCCGAATAATGATTACGTAACCAATTTAGAATTGAAAGTGGTGGGGCCAACACCTGAGCCCAAATTGCAAACAGTATTGCCGGTTCCTGGGATGGACACTTTGAAATCAACTATTTCACAACCAGGTGCATATCAGATCTTCGCTACACGTACTACCAACAAAGGTTGTAAGGCATTTGATGTTACTGATTTGATTATTTATGCAACCCCAGGGGTGGCATTTTTAGCCAGTAAGCAATGTGAAACCCCGCCTGATACAAAATTCTTGGTTACCAATATGACGGGTGACCCGTCGTTTACCAATAAAATCCAAAAGTGGCGTTGGGAATATGAAGGTCAAAATATTACTGGAGACGTAGTAAAGAATCCATCAACAAGAAGTTATTTGTTTTCTGGTGGACACCCCGGTGTTAATATGGTCAAGTTGATCATGGAAACCAATTTTGGTTGTATTGACTCTGTAAGCGAATCTGTCTATATTTTTCCAAAACCGATTATTGGTTATGACCTTGATAAATTGTGTGACGGCGAAACTATGGAAGCTGATGCAACGAGCTCTCTAATCAAATTTGGTGGTAGTATTGATGATTATATTTGGAAATTTGATGTTACTGGAGCTGGACGTGCAGATACAGGAAATCAAGTTGCCTATAAATATCCTGGGCCAGGGCTTTACAGAAACTCAATAACATTGTTTTCTTATAATAATGGCTTGCCAATTTGCAGAGCTGACTCAACTTTCTTTGTTAGAATTCACCCTAAACCAACTCCAAGTTATCAGATTAAAGAAGTGTGTTATGGTGATTCTACTTCGTTGAGACGTGTAATTGATCGCTATCCGCACAGAGATAGTATGTTGTACTTGTGGTTTCTTGATTACAACTACATTGGAAGCGATACCAATTTTAAATATAAATTGCCAAAGCCTGGTAGTTATGCATTGACCATGCGCGCGGCATCTTTGGCTGGTTGTAGAGATTCCGCTGTAGGAGTTTTACGTTCATTTTATGTTCCCGATGTGTCATTTAATTTGGATATGACCGTTCCTGGAAACGATACATTTCAATGTTTGAATTGGAACCGATTTACTTTTGATTATAATTTCGGCTTAGATCCTTACGATACTATTAGAAACTCTTATTGGGATTTTGGAGACAGTGTGATAGAGTCGCCTGTGACCAATAATTATCATGGTTATACGAAAGTAGATACGTTTACCGTCAAATTATTTGTAGATAACGTAAACGGTTGTGCTGATAGTGCATATCAAACAGTATATGTATGGCCTTCGCCAGTGGCTGGATTTACACACGAGGGAATTTGTATGCCTGACACCGTTGTTTTCACAGATACTATTTCAACTTCAGTGGATCCAATTGTTAAGCGATTTTGGGATTTTGGAAACGGTAAAACTGATACCAATAATGTAAACATTGCACGGAATCTTTACATGAGTGCCACGCCTGTTACGGTGACGTACGTCATTACTTCAGATCACGGTTGTGTAGATTCAGCAGTTAAAGTTCTTGATTCATTGATAGATATCCCCAAAGCCAATTGGCAACTCATTGCGGGTAGCATGCCTTTGTGTAAAGGTGATTCAGCTATCTTCCAAGTCTTGGGTGGTGATTCAGTGAGTTGGAAAGTTGATCTTGATACGGCGCGATCAAAAGCATTTAACAAATCTGGAACCTATGTATTTAGAGTTTATAACGGACCGGGGACCTGTTTTGCGTCTGATTCAGTTCAAGTATACGCGTATTCACCTGCCGACATTCAAGCTTACGCTGATACGACTATTTTCAGAGGACGTCAAGCTCAACTTAGATTGAAAAATGCTTACAGTAACATTAAATGGTCACCGGCAGATTTGCTGCTTGACAGCATCAGTGATTTTGTTGTAACTAAACGTCTAACCGATAGTACCGTATTCTATGTTACGGCTTTAGATTCTAATGGATGTCCGGATTTGGACTCTGTAATTGTCAGAATCATTGACCCACCGTTGGTTAAAATTCCAAATATCATCACCCCAAGTGGAGACGATAAAAACCAGACTTGGAATTTGATTGACATTCCTGATTTGTTTCTATTTGATATTGTAATTTCAGATAGACAAGGAAAAAGAGTATATTCGACAAGTAATTATGACAATAATTGGGCAGCAACTGATCAAAATGGAAATCCATTGCCTGATGGAGTCTACTTCTATTATATGAAAAATCGTCAAACCAATCAGGTGTATAGAGGATACATTCAGGTTATTAAATAAGCATGAAGAAACTATCAATTCTGTCGGTAATAGCTCTTTCGGCTGTGCAGGTTTTTGCACAAATGGGAGCTAGAATAGACCAATTCTATTTAGACCGATCATCAGTGATACCTGCGGCAATTACTGCCACTGATAAAGGTTATGTATCCTTGTACTACAATAAGTTATTTATTGATGTTCCTGGGTCCCCTCAGCATACATTGTTCAATGCCGCGATGCCTCTTCCAAAGCAAAACACTGCGTTTGGATTGTTTTACATGAAAGAGAACATAGCATTCTCAGAAATGCACAATGCTTATGCTACCTATGCGTATAAAATTCCATTGGGAAATGATGTTAATGTTGGTTTAGGAGTTAGTGCAGGTGTTCTAGCACAGAATTTTGATGCTTCAAAAGCGGTGTTTTATGATGATAATGATCCTAAAATCATTGCCCTGCTCTATAGTCCACCAGTTGTAAGAGCAGATTTGAGAGCATCTTTTTATGTGAGTTCAGAGAAGTTTTATGCGGGGATGGTCGTTTCTAGATTGCCTAAGCCACGTTTCGATTATTCTTACTACAATTATTCAGCAAGTTATGACCTTCAAACTCAAGCTTCTTGGATGGTGGGGTATAATGCAGTTATTGACGATAATTTCACCTTGAAGCCATCGTTTAATTTCAATATGTATAACTGGGATTATCTCTATTATCAGGGTAATTTGACCGCTGATTTTCAAGGGAAATTTTGGTTGGGATTTGGGGTTAATAATCTTTGGCAAGCGGGCTTTAATGTTGGTTTGAAACCTCAAGAAGACATCACCTGCGCATACTCTTATACCGTTCCTGATGGAGTTCAGCGAGGACTTTTGGGCCCCATGCATGAATTCACCACTACCATTGGTTTTGGCGCATTGGGTGCCGGAATTGCTGGAAATGGCAATGGTTTAGGAGGGGATGGTGAAGGTGATGGTTCAAATGGCGGATCAGGCGGTGGAGATGATGAGAATGGTGGCAAAAGAAGAAGAGGTGGTGATCTTAATGGACAAGGGGTATCTCCAAGTGAGCGAATTCGTAGAGATGTAACGGTGAAAGCTTTCGAAGATATGGAAAGATTTGGAAAAGGGAACGATACCAGCGGTATTACGTTGCCTCCTATTCCCAAGGTTAAACCAGAGCCTGGACATTATTTAGTGGCAGGTTTACATGCTTCTGAAGAGAAAGCCAATAAAATGATCAAAGACTTGTACATGAAAGATGTATTGGCATTTAAATTTTATGATCCAAGAAACAAGAGCTTCTACGTATACATCAAGCGTTACGATTCAGAAAAGGATGCCAATAAAGGAACATTCTATTTTGAAGTTTCTGTTCCCAATATTTGGGTGAGAGAAATGCAATAATCAAGGTTTACTTGAACCCATAAACGCAAATCGTATAAGATTGCAACCCATTTGGAGGGCTTGTAGTCTTATACTTTCTGGGTCTTTATAAACTTCGGGGTCTTCCCAACCATTGCCTAGGTCTGATTCATAATCATAGAAACAAACCAATCGATCTTTGTAGAATAACCCAAGTCCTTTAGCGGGTTTCCCGTCGTGTTCGTGTATTTTGGGTACACCCGATGGAAACTTGAAATGATTGTTATATATGGTGTGGGATAGAGGTACAGGAGTTAATTCTAGTTCGGGGAATACCTTTTTTAATTCTCGTCTGATATAGGGATCCATGCCGTAGTTATCACAAATGTGAAGGAAGCCGCCGGAGGTTAAATAGGTTCTTAGGTTTTGAGCTTCCTGTTCAGAGAAAACCACGTTTCCATGCCCTGTCATAAAGATAAATGGGTAGGAAAAGAGATCATCGCTGCTCACTTCAACAATGACTTCCTGAGTGACTAGGGTAGTTTTGATATGTTTATTGCAAAAAACAGCTAAGTTTTTAAGGGCTGTTTTGCTGCTATACCAATCTCCTCCACCATTGTATTTGAGTCGAGCCAATGAAATGTTTTGGGCGAATAAATGTCCCCCGAAAAGAAAAAGAATGGATAAAAAAGTGCACCTTTTATTTACCACAATGTAATGAGGAAAATGCTACCAATGATGATTCTGTAGATACCAAATGCTGCGAAACCGTATTTTTGGACCACACCAATAAAGAGTTTAACGGCAATGGCGGCTGTAATGAAACTGAGTACATTTCCAATAGCGATGTCGGAAAGGGCAGATGAAGTAAGTTCATCCCAATTTTTAAGCATTTTATATCCAGCGGCAGCAGAAAGAGTTGGAACTGCCAAGAAGAAGGAGAATTCAGTAGCAGAATGTTTGGATAATTTACATCCTAGTGCGCCGGCAATACTGGCTGCACTGCGGCTCGTTCCCGGAATCATGGCAAAAGATTGCACTACACCAATGACGAAGGCATCTTTAAAAGACATGCTGTCAACGGTTTTCTCACCGGGTTTGAGCCACCTATCCATAAATACCAAGAATAAACCTACTAAAATGAGCATAACACCCACAACAGCAGGAGTTTGAAGTAAGGTTTCTAGGAAATCATCGAATAAAAGTCCAAGAATAGCGGCTGGAATAAAGCCTACAATTAGTTTGGAATAAAACGATATGGAGAAATTTTTGATAAATCTTTCCCAATAGAGGAAAACAACAGCCATAATGGCTCCGAATTGGATTGAGATGAGGTAAGTATCAATGGATGAATCATTGACATTCATCCATTCTTGGAACATCATCAAATGGCCTGTGCTAGATACTGGAAGGTATTCAGTTAAACCTTCCACCGCTGAGAAAATAGCGTTTTCGGTAAAGGTCATTTTTTACGGTAGAAAATGGCTGCGATACCAACACCAAATCCTAGAATCACAATAATTGGGGCCAAAGTAGCTCTTCGGAAATCGTAAATATCACCCGTTTTACCGCTCATTAGTACAAACCCAAGAATGACCATAGCCATGCTTATTGCAATGAGAACATAATTTTCTTTGTTGAAGATGAGGTCTGCTGGGGTGTTTTTTTTCTCTTCGGGTGCTACTGATTTGAGATTCTTATTTTTCATTAGTACAGATTTTCAATTTTTAGTTTTAAGTATTTGCGCGTGCTCAACAAACTGGTTAGTGTAGAAAGCAATATTCCAAAAATAGCAATTGCAATTGAAACCATCAGCAATTCGTTGAAAACAATGTGGCTGGTAAATTCTTTTAAAATTTCAAATTCAGGTTCACCAGAGTAGGGAAGTCCCCAAAACAAAGCCCAAATTGATACAGCAGCAATAGGTAAAGCCAAGATAGAGTGACGAGCTGACTTTAGTATAAACGGTTTCAAAATGAATGAATTGGTAGCACCCACTAACTGCATACTTTTTATAGTGTAGCGATTGGCGAAAATGCTCATTCTAACATTGTTATTGATCAGAACGGTTGATAGTATGATGAATAGAATGGCCACTCCAGAAAAAATCCATTGTAATTTTTCAATATTTCGAGTCATTGACTGTAGCCAGTTTTTTTGAAAAAGGACATCTTCAACTTCTGGTTGGCTTTTAAACATTTTGGTCAATTGATCCATAAACTCGGTATTGGCATACTGAGCCTTTGGATACACTTCTAAACTCAATGGCAGGGTAATTGTTTCTACGTAACTCATGAAATCAGGGTCATATTTGTCGCCCATTTCCTTCATTCCTTGTTCGCGAGAAACGTAGCGAGTTTTACTAACCCATGGTTTCTTGTCAATTTCTTTTTGGAATTTTAGGACTTCAGACTCTTCCATGTCATCGTGGAAATAGATGTCAATGCTGGAGTTTTCGAGCCAATGATCACCCATAGATTTAAAGCCCAACAAGGTGGTTCCAAGCAAGCCCAGGATGAACATGACTGCGGCTAGGCTTAAGATTCCAGGCAAGGCCGATGGTTTTTTGCGTTTGACGGGTTTTTCTTCCATGCAAAAATTTAACTTACCTGCGAAAATGCATAAAATTAATGGTGTGATGAAAAGAAGTTTTCCGCATTGTGTAGATTTGTTGGTATGCAATTGTTTTCCCAACTTGATTTGAACAAGGTGTTGTTTTTGGATATTGAAACGGTACCCGCGCAACCGTCCTTCAAGAGTTTAAGTCCTCAATGGCAAGCACTTTGGGAGAAGAAATCAAAATCATTGGTCAAAGAAAATATAACCGCTAGTGATATGTATGATAGATCGGCTATTTATGCTGAGTTTGGGAAAGTGGTGTGTGTATGTGCAGGAATCATTACGGGATACCCACATCAGCCTCAGTTAAGGTTGAAATATTTCGCTAGTGATGATGAGAAACAATTGCTTACGGAGTTTGCCGATTTATTGAGGGTTTATTTCAGTACAGATAAGTCGTTTTTGTGCGCACACAACGGAAAAGAATTTGACTTTCCATATTTATCTCGGAGGATGTTGGTTCACGGTATAAAATTGCCCGTTCTTTTAGATAATGCAGGAAAGAAACCTTGGGAAATAAAGCATTTAGATACTATGGACATGTGGAAATTTGGCGACTATAAAAGTTATACATCATTGGAACTTTTAGCCTCCTTGTTTGGCATACCTACGCCCAAGGACGATATTGACGGAAGCATGGTGGCAGATGTGTATTATCGCGAAAAAGACCTTAAGCGAATTGTTCAATATTGCTTGAAGGATGTGGTTACTTTGGCTCAGTTGTTTCTGAAAATGATGAATGTTTCAGCAATAACTGACGAAAATATTATATTTCCAACAGAGTAAGCCGCGTTTAGGACTTTAAACTTGTCAAATTAGAACTATATTTGTAATTCTATGTATCGTTTAGTTCGAGCACTTGCATTGTTGATTCTGACTTTCGGGTTTTTAGGTGTCGCTATGGCGGCAGAGCCTACTGTAGGACCAAGCAATGCCAAGGTTACGAACATACAATGTAAACAGGCATCAATCAGTTGGACAAACGGTAACGGTGGGTGGAGATTGGTTTTAGTAAAAGAAGGCTCTGCCGTCAATGCAACTCCTAGTGATGGGTCATCGTATACGGTCTTTAATACATTTGGGTCTGGACAGCAATTGGGTACGGGTAATTATGCCGTGTACAACAACATAACATCTAGTTTTACTCTGCTTGGTTTAAAAGCTAATACGCAGTATTATGTAGCTATCTATGAACACGATGGAGGTTCTCCCATTGATTATTTGACCAGTTCTCCAGCAACGGTTTCATTTACCACTTATGACATCCAATTGGATTTTGATTTCACGATTAACGATAGTTGCGATCAAACCAATGTAGTTAGTTTTAATAATAAATCAACTTCAAACTTCACAGGCATCAAATATACTTGGCTGTTCCAAGATGGTAACCAAGATACCGGTAAGAATGTTACGCATACCTACATGCAGGGTGGTAATTACCAAGTAATGTTGGTTGCTTCCCCTTCGTATGGTTGCACCGACAATTTCACCAACTCCAATGCAGTTAAAATAATTCCTCGCCCGGTGAGCGTTCCTATTGAGATAAATAATGATTTGTCTCAGTGTTTGGAAGGGAATATTTTTAGGTTTTCAGATAATACCACATTAAAGAATCTACCGAAGATGGCCTACACTCGTACTTGGTATTTTACCCCTACTGATTCATCAACCATTCCGAAACCAGTCAAATCTTTTACAAAAGGCGGTAAATATAAGATTGGGTATAAAAGCGAAACCTATTTTGATAATATTAGAACGGGTTGTACAGATACAGCTTCACTTTGGATTAATGTAGTGCCATCACCCTCTAGTGGGATTACCATCAATGATAGTCTCCAATGTTTATCAGGTAATAGCTTTGTTTTTGATAATATTTTTCCTGGATTAGTGAAGTTTTCTTGGGATTTGGGTGACGGAACAGCTTCTGTAAATAAATCGATCACTCATACCTATGCTACTGCGGGGGTATATCCCATCATACACAGCGCAGAAAGTCCTGAAGGTTGTAAAAGTACAGATACTATTTTAATTGCGGTGAAACCCAATGTGGTTGCGTCATTTGCTGGATTGCCTTCAAGTGCGTGTGAGAATGATGCTCCAATAACCTTATTTCCGAGTGATCCCAACGGAATTTTTTATCCGTCTTCAGGAAGTATTTCAGGTACACTTTACACTCCTGGAAATGTCGGTAATCACTCCATTAAATACGTGGTAAAGGATAGTTTCTGTCCAGACAGTGTAACTCAAAACATCAAAATCAATTTGAGACCTAAATTTTCTTTAGGTAAGGATACCGTGATTTGTGATAATCAAGATTACCTATTGATTGTTAATGCCGCGGGTACCGTAACCTGGGAAAATTCAACCTCGGCAAATCCAAGATCTATTTTTAATCCTGGGAAGTACTCTGCAACTGTAACCAATAACGGTTGTAGTTGGAGCGATACCATCAATGTTGGATACGCATTGACGCCACAAGCTAATTTGCCGGGTGATACTCTCATTTGTAAAGGGGCATTGATTGTGTTAAAGCAAGTATGGCCCAACGCTTCCATAAATTGGAGCACTGGCAGCAGAGATACTGTTATCTATGTGTCTTCGCCTGGTGTTTATTCAGTGGCTGTAACAAATGCGTGCGGTACTGCCTCTGACTGGATGGAAGTAAAAGTGTCAGATGGTGAGTGTGATATTTTTGTGCCTACGGCATTCACTCCTAATGGTGATGACAGAAACGAATATTTTGAAATTGTAGGTAGAGATATTACGCCTACAATGCTCATTATATATAACAGATGGGGTGAGGTGCTTTTCGACAGCAATAAATCAGGAGAATATAGATGGTACGGAGATGCCAACGGTGAGCCATGTATTTCTGGTTTGTATCCTTTTTTATATAGGTACGAACAGCGCATTGGTGATAGGGTGATCAGGAAAACCGTTTCAAGTTCTGTAATGATCCTTAAATAGGATTTAGAATTCTACCTTTACTTACCTAACTTTGCAGCGATGAATTCATCGTTGTTAGAACAAGCACTTCAACTTGGATTGTTGAAGGAAGAATACGAGAAAATTTGCGATATTTTACAACGCGAACCTAACTTTACCGAACTGTCTATTTTCTCCGTTATGTGGAGTGAGCACTGTAGCTATAAAAATTCCATCGTTTGGCTGAAAACCCTTCCCAAAGAAGGAAGTAAAATGTTGGCTATGGCCGGTGAAGAAAATGCAGGTTTGGTAGATATTGGAGATGGACTGGCATGTTGTTTTAAAATTGAGAGTCATAATCACCCCAGTGCCATTGAGCCTTATCAAGGGGCTGCAACAGGTGTAGGTGGAATCAATAGAGATATTTTCTCTATGGGTGCAAGACCTATTGCTCAATTGAATTCTTTGCGTTTTGGAAATATCAATACCGACAGAACCAAATGGTTGGTAAAAGGAGTAGTTAAAGGAATTGGCGATTACGGCAATGCCTTTGGAATTCCTACCGTAGGTGGCGAAGTGTATTTTGATGATTGCTATGAGCAAAACATCTTGGTGAATGCCATGAGTGTGGGTATTGTAGAAAAAGGAAAGACCATTTCTGCAGGTGCAGGTGAACCCGGCAATCCAGTCTATATTTTCGGTTCTGCAACAGGAAAAGATGGTATTCACGGTGCCGCATTTGCAAGTAAAGACATGAGCGAAGATTCTATCAATGATCTTCCGTCAGTGCAAGTGGGTGACCCATTCTGGGAAAAATTAATCCTTGAAGCTACTATGGAAATTATTGAAACCAATGCCGTGGTAGGTATGCAAGATATGGGTGCCGCAGGTATCACTTGCAGTACCAGCGAAATGAGTGCTAAAACCGATGTTGGAATGGACATTCACCTTGACAAGGTTCCAATGAGACAAGCTGACATGAAAGGGTGGGAGCTTCTTTTGAGCGAAAGCCAAGAACGTATGTTGGTAGTGGTGAAAAAAGGCATGGAAAAAGAAGTTGAGCGCATTTTCGAAAAATGGGAATTGACCTATGCTCAGATTGGTATGGTTACCGACACTAAGAGGGTTCGATATTACATGAACGGTGAATTGGAAGCAGATATCCCAGCAGAATCTTTGGTTCTAGGTGGTGGTGCACCCATTTATCACAGAACTTGGAAAGAGCCCCAGTATTTTGAAAAAATCAACGAATATTCAATAGATAAGATTGAAGATACGTCCCTCGAAGAAGCAAAAAAATCTGCACTAAAATTGATGGAAGAACCGAACATTGCTAGTAAACGTTGGGTCTATCAACAGTATGATAGCATGGTAGGAACGGTGAATCAATCTACCAATCGTGCGTCAGATGCATCTGTGGTGAAGGTAAAAGGAACCAACAAAAGCTTGGCCTTGACCGTTGATTGTAATAGTAGATATATTTACGCTGATCCCTTTTTGGGGACGCAGATCGCGGTAAGCGAAGCTGCTCGTAATATTCGTTGTTCGGGAGGTGTACCAACCGCCATTACGAACTGTTTGAATTTCGGAAATCCTTACAACGAGGAGGTATATTTTCAATTCAAGAGTGCCATTGAAGGTATGGGGGTGGCTTGTAGAAAATTTGATACACCTGTTACGGGGGGAAACGTGAGTTTCTACAATCAAAGTACCAACGGACAAGCAGTATATCCAACTCCTACCATTGGTATGGTGGGTATCATTGATGAACCATCAAAATTGATGGGCTTGGCTTTCCAAAACGAAGGTGATGCTATTGTTCTTGTAGGTCCTCGTACCAACGATTTGGGAAGCTCTCAGTATTTGGCTAAGGTTAAACGAGTAGAATTCTCACCTTGTCCGGAGTTTAATTTAGATACAGAATTCCAATTACACCTTTTCTTAGAGGAACTTGCAAGCCTAGGATTTTCAGCGTCGGTGCACGATATCAGCGAAGGCGGACTATTTGTGTGCTGCGCAGAAAGCGCTATTTCTGGTGGACTAGGATTTGATGTTTGTACCGATAAAGATTTGAGAATTGATGCATCTTTGTTCGGCGAAGGTCAAAGCAGAGTGGTTGTTTCAGTTTCACAAGACCGCGTTTCAGATCTTATGAAAATGGCAGAGAACATGGGATTGCCCGTCTTGCACATGGGTACTGTAACCGCAGGGGCGGTTGTTGTAAATGGCCAGATATGGGGTGATATCCAAGACTTTGCAAATCCTTATCATACCGCAATAGAAGGTCACTTGAACTAAAACATGAGTTCAGGTAATTTTAGCTTTTGGGAACAACGTTGGATGGAGCGCGCCGATCAGGTGGTGATTGGTGGCGGTCTGGTTGGATTACAAACAGCTATTGAACTAAAGTTAAAATATCCGCACAAGGCGGTTTGGGTTCTTGAACGGAACGCTTTTGGTGATGCCGCTAGCTTGAGAAACGCAGGTTTCGCTTGTTTTGGAAGTGCAGGTGAGATTCTAGATGATATCAGTAGAATGGGAGAAGATCAAGCTTTTCAATTATATGAAGAGCGTTATAAAGGACTTCAAGATCTCATTAGAACTTATACTCCTGAGAAGATTGGCTATGAACAGTCGGGTGGTTATGAGATTTTTCCCAGCGGAAGTGAAGCTGAATTAAATCACATACGTGAGAACCTGCTCAAGTTGAATGATTCATTAAGGGAAGTGCATCAGCAGGTTTCATTTGTGGAGCGCAACATCAAGAAGTTTGAAATGAACGTGGGTGAAACAGCCATCGTTTCTCCATCTGAAGGAGCCATTCAAAGTCATTTGTTGTTGAGAACAGTCAGACAGCATGCATTGTCAGTGGGTGTTGAGATATATACCTCCATGAATGTGAAATCTATTGAAAAGCACGGTTCTGGTGGATGGATGTTAGAATTTGAACATTCAGATGCTCAAATATTAGCAAAAGATTTGTTCATCTGCACCAATGCGTGGGCTTTGAAATGGTTTCCTGATTTGGAATTAGAACCCGCTCGAGGACAAATTTTGGTAACTAATCCCATTCCAAGCATTGCATTTAGAGGTATTTTTCACGCAGATCAAGGGTATATTTATTTCAGATCTTTGGGTTCTAGAATATTGATTGGAGGAGCGAGAAATACTCAGTTTAAAGCAGAAAATACGTTTGAATCAGCCGTTACTCCTGAAATTAAATCAGAATTGTTGCGCTGGTTAAATGAAATCATTGTTCCGGGCATTCATGTTGAAATTGATACTGAGTGGTCTGGGGTCATGGGCATGCATCAGAAGAGATCGCCCATCATTGAGCGAAAAGAAGAGCATCTGTATTTGGGCGTTCGCATGGGAGGAATGGGTGTAGCATTGAGCAGCCAGGTTGCCAAAAAATTGGTAAAATTGACGGATTTATAGTATATTCACTCTGTTATGAGTATTAAGGCAACTGTTTTTACTGTTGTATTCTTGTTTTTTGGAACATCTGCATGGGCACAAAAGAGCACTTTTATGAAGGAAGAAGAATACGAAGTTGGAGCTGGTGATACCGCAGTTTTAGGCAAGTCAAAAGGTGCTAAAGTTTATGCATATCTAGATTTGTATCGTAAAACGCGTTGGGATCCCAATGATGTAGTTCAAGATTCATTCACCCAGAAATACGGCGCTTATGATACTGCTACTGGTAATGGATTTTATCGATATTTCTTCAGAGGGGACTTTGATGTGGCTGAATTACCCAATGAATTCAACGGACGAAAATGCGAAATTATTGGAGTGGAAGTCCTCAAGAAAAAAGAAACGGGAGAAGATATAAATGTAATGTATCTCAAAGGTGTTCAAGAAAATACAGTAATTTGGGTGGACTTTGACTATGCGGTGAAGTACATGGAAATTGATCGCTTTATTGCTAAAAAACGAGCTAAATAATGGATAATTCGACCATTCTTTCACAAATTAGTATGTATGCCAAGCTCGCGGAGCTGCACGAAAAAAATCCTTTTCGATATAAAGCCTTTGCGAATGCATCCTTCAACCTAAAGAAAATCAAAGATTCATTTTTAGAAATGAGTGACGCTGATTTGTTGAGCGTGCCTGGAGTGGGAAAGGGAGTTGTGGAAGCCATCCGTGACATTCAACGTTCAGGTTCTTTTGCGGATCTTCAGGAGTTGGTGGAAATTACGCCTGACGGTATTGTTGAAATTTTAAAAATTAAAGGACTTGGCCCCAAAAAGGTTTCGGTGATTTGGAGGGAGTTGGGAATAGAGTCTTCGGCTGATTTACTCAATGCCTGCAGAGAAAATAGATTGCTATCGGTCAAGGGATTTGGATTAAAGACCCAAGCGGATGTAATTCATTCTATTGAATTTGCCCTTTCTTCAAAAGGGCGTTGGCATTACGCTCGATTGTTAGAGCCTGCAACCGAATTCAAAGACCATTTAAAGAAATTTTTTAACGGTTCCAGAATAGAATTTACAGGAGCGTTTCGCAGGGCTATGCCCGAAATTGATAAGATTGAAGTCTTGGTTGATCTTGAACCAGACGAAGTGATTGAATACTGTGATGAAATGCAATACAACGCCGAGTGGGTTGATGAACAACTCACCACGTGGTTACTAGGTCAATATCCTGTTGTGTTTCATTTTGCAGATAGAAGAGATTTTGAGCGCGTTTGGTTTGAAACCACCGGTTCTCAAGAACATTTAGAACTTCTTGGATATAATTCTACGGAATTTGAATCTGAAGAAAAAGTCTATCAATCGAGAGGATATTGTGTTATCGTCCCCGAGCAGCGCGAGGGATTGAATGAACTGAGAGAAGACTTCCCCCGAGAAGAACTCATTGAATTTTGGCAACTCAAAGGGGTGCTTCACAATCACACAACTTACAGTGATGGCTTGAATTCGTTGCGAGAAATGGCCGAATTTGCCCGGGATCAGAAATATGATTATTTGGGAATTTGCGATCACTCAAAGTCGGCTGGTTACGCTGGGGGACTGAGTGAAGAAAGGTTGTTACAGCAAATCAAAGAAATTGATCAACTCAATGCGGAGCTTGCGCCTTTCAAAATATTTAAAGGAATTGAAAGCGATATACTGTCTGATGGCAGTTTGGATTATTCGAACGAAGTTTTAGGTCTGTTGGATTTTGTGGTGGCATCGGTTCACAGCGGTTTGAAAATGGACGAGGAGAAAGCCAATCAAAGATTAATAAAGGCCATCGAGAATCCGTATACCACTATCTTGGGACATCCAACGGGTAGGCTTTTGCTGTTGAGGGAAGGTTATCCCATTGATCATAAAAAAATCATAGATGCATGCGCAGCAAACGATGTGGTAATTGAATTGAACGCTCATCCTTGGAGATTGGATATTGACTGGAAATGGATTGATTATGCCCAAAGCAAAGGAGTGATGATTTCCATCAATCCTGATGCGCACGAAAAATCAGGGTATCATGACATGTATTTTGGTGCCTTGGCTGCGAGAAAAGGGGGCTTGTTGACCCGAAATACCTTGAATGCGATGGATTTGTCGGAATTTGAGTTTTTTATTCAAGAGAATCGAAAAAAGAAGGTGGGTTGAAAATGAGGATTTTGGTGGTTAGATTCAGTTCCATTGGCGATATTGTATTGACCACGCCTATTTTTAGATTGTTGAAAGCGCGATTTCCGAAGGCGGAGATTCATTGGGTTACAAAAGGGGCTTTTGCTTCTGTTTTAGATGGAAATCTCAACATTGATAGAGTTTGGAAGTGGGATGATGCCGAAGAACGCAAAGAACTGAAGAAGTCCTCGTTTGATTTTGTGGTTGATCTTCAAAAAAATGCGCGTTCACGGCAAGTAAAATGGATGTTTTTCGGAACTCCCAATACCACTATTTCTAAACAAAACTTCAGAAAGTTAATTTGGGTTGCTTTTAAGCAACATCGATTGAAAAAGTGTCCATGGTTAGCTAAAGTGTTGGAATGCCGTTCATTTACCAACCGCTGCATTGATGTGTTAAAGGTATTTGGTGTAGAGGATGATGTTCAAGGGCTTGATTTTCAGGTTGATACCCATACAGAAAAAGAAGTTCGGAATCATTTTAGTGGCTTTTCTGATTTTACGTGTTTAAGTTTGGGTGGTTCTTTTTTTACCAAAAGATTGCCGTTGCAAAAATGGCAGCAATTGATTGTTGACTTGAACTGTGATGTGGTAATGATTGGCGGGAGTTCAGATATTTCAGAAGCTGATGCTTTAGAAAAAGCATTATTATCAAGTGATTTCCAGTTTAAAGTGAAGAATTTAGTGGGTAAATTGAGTCTGAAAGAGTCGGCAGCAGCTGTGAAATTGAGTGCGGGTGTTTTTACCGGAGATACAGGAATGCTTCATATTTCAGCGGCATTAGGCAAACAGGTTCATCTGATTTGGGGCAATACCATTCCTGAATTTGGCATGGTTCCACCCTTAAAGCAAGGGGGCGAGTTGTTGCAAAATGAAGTGGAAGGATTGAGTTGCAGGCCTTGTTCGAAACTCGGATTTGATGCTTGTCCGAAGGGACATTTTAACTGCATGAACAACTTGCAGATTTAAATATCGTTAAACACACTTTTTTTCCTTATTTTCGCGACCTTAAATAATTTGTCGAGAATTCTAATTACCAATGAAAAGCAATAAATCGATTGTCGTATTTTCTGTCATTTTGGCCTTAGCGTCATTGTTCCAATTGACTTTTACTTTCAAAGCCAGAGGATTTGAACAGGAAGCTAGAGAGTTTGCTGTGAAGAAAGCAAAATTTGGAGTGAGCGAAAAAGAAGCTTACCGCCGCTACATTGACAGCCTTGGAAACAAAGACTATTACAGTTTTTTGGGTATCATGAGCTACACTTATTTTGAGTGTAAAGAGAAAGAATTGAATCTAGGTTTGGACCTTCGCGGGGGTATGAACGTAATCTTGGAAGTTGAAAAAGACGCCATCATTCGTGTTCTTGCCAATGATCCAACCGATGCAGATCTATTGAAAGCTCTTCAATTGGCGAATATTGAAGTTAGAGACAAAGGAACTGACTATGTGGAGGCTTTTGTTTCAAGTTTCAAGAAAACGGCTCCCAATAGAAAATTGGCAGTGTTGTTTGTTAAAGGAAACAATTCAACCATCCAAGCTGGAAGTGAAGAAATTGAAGTTAAAAACTACCTTCAAGCGTCAATCAAAACCGCTGTTTCTAACGTGAAGCAGGTTGTTGAAAAACGTATCAACCAAGCTAACGTCACTCAACCTAACGTACAAGAGGTTGACGGAGGTCGTATCAGCGTTGAATTACCTGGTGTAGACAATCCACGTCGTATGGAAGAATTGGTTGAGAAATCTGCACAATTAGAATTTTACGAGGTGTATGGTGGAGTTGAAGGTTCAAAGATTTTAAACAATTTAATAAAAGTGGTTCCAGGTGTTGCTGCAGTTTCAAATGATACAACAGCAACAGATTCAACTACGTCAAATGTTACACCTGTTGGTAAAAGTAGATTGGCAAGTATCTTGAAGCCTTTCGGTACCGGACAAGAATCTAGTATTGCAACTATCAAAGCGGCTGATCGTGAACTGTTGGAAAAGATGCTGTTAGACGAAGCTTATCAAACCGTTCTTGCAAATAACGTGAAGATAGCATACAGTGCCAAGCCAATGGATGTAGATGCTAACGGTAAAGAGGTAGCAAATTCAGATGAATATTATGTTTATTTCTTGAAGAAAGATCGCGATGGAAACGCTGCACTTGCTTCTGGAGATGAAAACATCATTGAAGATGCTCGTGAAAATACGAACCAAACAGGTCAGATTGAGGTTGTTATGCAAATGACACCTGCAGCTGCCACTCGTTGGGCTCAAGTAACAGGTGCTAACGTGGGTAAATATATTGCTATTGTTCTCGATAATAGAGTTTATAGCGCTCCGGTGGTTAACCAAAAAATTACTGGCGGTAACTCACAGATTTCTGGAAATTTTGATATTCGTGAAGCTCAAGATTTGGCAAACGTTTTGAAAGCGGGTAAACTTCCTGCACCTGCCAGAATCGTTGCAAGTGAAGAAGTAGGAGCATCTTTGGGTAAAGCTTCTATTGATAGAGGTTTGAACTCATTGATGATTGGTTTCTTGTCAGTCGTTATTTTCATGGTGCTTTACTACAACCGCGCAGGTTGGATGGCCATTGTAGCGGTTTTGGGTAACGTTTATTTAATTTTTGGTGTACTATCAAGCTTAGGTGCAGCCTTGACTCTGCCTGGTATAGCTGGTATCATCTTGACTGTAGGTATGGCTGTTGACGCGAACGTTTTGATTTATGAAAGGATCAAAGATGAGTTGGCAAGCGGTAAAGGCATTCGCACTGCCATTGATTTAGGATTTAAACATGCATTGAGCGCCATTATAGATTCGAACATCACTACGTTGTTGGCTGGCTTTATTTTGACTTTTGCTGGTTCAGGACCAGCTTACGGTTTTGCCATCATCCTAGTAATTGGTATCTTCTCTTCAATGTTCACCGCATTGTTCATTACTCGTTGGTTGCTTGAAAATCGTGCATCTAAGGGTAAAGAAATTGCCTTTGATACTTCTTGGAATAGAAACTTCCTAAAAGGTAAAAATATTGATTTTGTAACCAATCGTAAGAAATACTATATATTCTCGGCTTTATTTATTGTTGCTGGTATTATAGCTTTTGTAATGAAAGGCGGTATCACAACTGGTATTGACTTCAAAGGAGGTAATGCGTTAATCATTCAATTTGATCCTTCTCAAAAATACCAAACTGAAGATATCAAGAAAACTTTAGATGCTTCTCTGAATGAGTCAAGCAATGAGGTAAAGTCATTCGGTAGTGAAGGACAATTTAAAATATTATCAACGTATTTAGTAAAAGACGATAGTAAAGAAGCTCGTGAAAAGGTTAAAACAGATGTATTGGAATCATTAAACAAAGGTGGTTTCAAGCTCATGACTCCAAAAGATGCTGAATCTCCTATTGTTTCTAGTCAACGTGTATTCGCTTCTATCGCAACAGAAACCAGAAATACAAGTACCGTATTGGTTATCTTGGCCATTGTTGGAATATTCTTGTACATCGTTTTACGATTCAGAAGTGTTGCCTACGGATTGGGTGCAACCATTGCATTGATTCACGACGTATTAGTGGTATTATCAGCCTTTGCTATATTGGATGGGTTGATGCCGTTCCCTACAGAATTTGATCAGCATTTAATCGCTGCATTATTAACTCTTTTGGGTTACTCTATCAACGATACCGTAATTGTATTTGACCGTATTCGTGAATCATTAGCTACAGGTCGTTCAAATAATAATGATAATGGCTTAATTAATGAGGCCATCAATAGTACCTTAAGTCGTACGGTTGTAACTTCAGCAACAGTCTTTTTTGTATTGATCGTGTTATTCTTATTTGGAGGTGATGCATTAAAAGGGTTCTCTATGGCTCTGTTGATAGGTGTTATCGCAGGTACATATTCTTCAATTTGTATTGCAACTCCAATTGTAGTTGACTTCTCATCTAAAAAGAAACAAAACAATTAATCATCACCCAGTGATACATATCGAAGCGGGGTGAAATCACCCCGCTTTTTTTTTTTACAATATAATTTTATGAAAGAGATAACGAATAAAGAGCTATTAAAAATTGCTGCCAACTTTGGTACTCCTACTTATGTTTACCATGCTGAGAAAATCATTGATCAGTATCAAAAATTAAAGAACTCCTTTCCAGAGGTAAAAGTGCACCTTCATTATGCTATGAAGGCACTCAATAATATCAATGTATTGAAGCTGTTAAAGGCCCAAGGCTGCGGACTTGATGCGGTTTCCATTCAGGAGGTTTATTTGGGACTTAGAGCGGGATTTGAAGCTCAAGAAATCATGTATACCCCCAATTGTGTTGATTTTGATGAAATAAAAGAAGCTGTTGAATTGGGGGTTATGATCAACATTGATAATATCTCTATTTTGGAACAGTTTGGTAGCTATTATGGCGATTCTGTACCCTGTTGTCTGCGTTTGAACCCTCATATTATGGCAGGTGGTCATTCACATATATCGGTGGGACATATCGACTCTAAATTTGGAATTTCTATTTATCAATTGCGACATGTTCAGCGGGTGGTTCAATCACATAAAATCAAAGTAAATGGTTTACACATGCACACCGGTAGCGATATTCTAGATGCCGATGTCTTTTTGCGTGGAGCTGAACTTCTTTTCGATGCCGCTGAGAGTTTTCCTGATTTGGAATTCATGGATTTTGGATCTGGATTCAAGGTAGGCTATAAGGACGGAGATATTGTTACAGACATAAATTCTATAGGGCAACGTATATCGGGTGCATTTAAGGAGTTCTGTGGGCGTTATGGACGCGAATTAGAGTTGTGGTTCGAACCCGGAAAGTTTATTGTCTCTGAAAGTGGTTCCTTTTTGGTGAAAGCCAATGTAATCAAGCAAACCACCTCTACCGTTTTTGTAGGAGTGAATAGCGGACAGAATCACTTGATCAGGCCCATGTTTTACGATGCTTACCATCATATTGAAAATATTTCCAATCCCGAAGGAATCAAAAGACTTTACAGCGTGGTTGGATATATCTGCGAAACTGACACTTTGGGTTATGACAGACAGTTAAACGAAGTTAGGGAAGGAGATGTATTGCGGATCAAAAATGCTGGAGCATATGGTTTTACCATGAGCAACAACTACAACGCCAGATTGAGACCCGCAGAAGTTCTATATTACAAGGGGCAAGCTCATTTAATCAGAAAAGCAGAAACCTTGGAAGATGTTTATCGAAATGAAATTGAGGTAGAAATTTAATTGAAAAAAGGCTCGGATAGATTTCCGAGCCTTTTTTGTGATTTGAGGTCTTTTTAATTACAGTTGGTATTGAACCAGTATTCGGGTGATTCAGCCGTCCAATCGTATTGTTTGCGAATATATCCGCGCATGACTTTGTACTGGATGGATAAGATTTTTTGTCCACCAGTGTTAACTGTTTCAAACATTTTGTTGGGAATGAAACTCAATCCAAATTTACCGTTGCCGTAGTTTTTCATTTTCATTTGAGGTACACGCCCCGCGATATCCCTGTCGGCCGCTTTGATGTTATCTCCATCCACAAAAAAGATGAAATCGTTTGCGCCCATTCCAACACGTGCTTTTACTACGCAGTAGAAATCTTCTTTTCCTTTGAGGGAATCGTTGGTTTCCAAGTTGAGATCATAGAAAAGAGTTATGACATCATTGGGATTAATACTCAAGGTGTCTTTGGTCTTTTTTCTGGGGAAGGGATAGTGTTTTTGAGGGCCAGTTGTGGGAGCGGTAATCTTGATTTCAAGGTCTTCGGTTTTACACTCAGAACCACCACAATCCAATGAACCGTCTTTCTTTTTAATCAACAGTTTGATGGGTGAAGTGTAGACTTGTGACGCCGTTACTTCGTAAAAAGCAGTGGGCACCATTCTGTAATAAACAACTCCGTTGCCTGCCTTTTGAACTTTCAAAGCATCGTTAGAAGCTCCCCATGTTCCGTTGTGTAATGGGTGTCCTACAGGGTGTTCCTTGGGTGACCAAGTCCACATATATAAATCATCGGTGGTGGAAGCCAACGAGGGCGCTGCGCCAAATGTGCATTTGTTTAGATCTACCCATACGGTGATTGAATCGTTAGGGTTGATGGGGTCTGGTTCTACCCAAGCGGCCTGTCCCAATAAAGTGGAAGCCGATATTGCGGTAAAACCGCTCATTAAAATGTGTTTTAGAGATTTCATAGTCATTTTATTTTCTTACGAACCATAAATGATAAGACACGGTGCGGTCAGAACCACACATTTTGTTGTATTTGATGGCCAAGTAGGCATCTTGAGGGCGCACGGGGCGAATCAATGAATATTTGGCAGGGCCAAATACATTGTTAAGCTGCAGGTAAGAAGGATAATTGTCGTTATCAAATTCCCAAGTCCCCATGAAGTTATTAAAGAACTCAGATCCAGCACCTTGAGTAATTTCAAAGTTTCGCCATTCTTTATCAAAGTTGATTTCCATAGGGGCTGAGCTTAACATGGCTGCAGTTACATCGAGAAGAGTATCACTTTCTTGGAAAGCTAGCTCAACATTCACGTCAATTTGATCAATTTTGGTTAATACCCAAGAGCCGTGAATTCCTTCCACTTGGTTTGCGCGAGGGCCCAATTCTTTGGGTTCGGGTTTGCAGGCAATCACAGAGATTGACAAAGCCAGCGCAAATATGATTTGTTTAAAATTATGTTTCATTAGTCGCATCCTCCTGTAGGATTAATTTCGAAGATTTCGGTTTTTTCAGTGATAGGGAACTGCATCATCATGCCTGGGCAATTCCATTCGTGTCCGCGAACAAACATTCTTTCGCCTTCTAGGGCGCCTAAGCGTTTGATTTCATGGATTCTGTCGCCTTGGAACATCAATTCTATTCGACGTTCTTGACGCACACGGGTTAATATTTCAGTAGCATTCACAGTAGGTGAAAGGGTAGAGGGAATAACGTAAGCTCGGTTGATCAATGAATTCATCAAGGTGATGGCCGTATTTAAGTCTTGATTTTGTTTTGCGAGGGACTCAATAGCGATGTAGTACATTTGAGTGAGGTGCAACACAGGAACATCAAAAAACGGAGCATCAAATTGAGTAGTTTTAATGTACTCATTTTGTGCACCTTTATTGATTACTTCGAGTAGTGATAAACGCTTATCATTGTCTATGTTATTGAAGCTTGAATATACTTGTTTAGCTAAAACGATGGCTGGAACACCAGCGGCAAAGTTTGAAGTATATCCTCCACTGCGTTGATCATTTACGCCGTAGCTGATGATGCTGTAGATGTGTTCAGACAATGCTGAAGAATGAAAAGTGTTAACCGTATCAGCAAGAGAAAATGCACCAGAATTGATGACTTCTAGAGCATTGCTACCAGCAGTCGCATAGTCGCCTTTTTGGAAGGCTACCTGAGCCATTAATGCTTTTGCTGCCCATTTAGTGGCATAACCATTATTTGTTTCTGGAAGTTTTGCAATGGCATTTGTTAAGTCTTGTTCAATGCTTGCATATGCCTCAGCGACCGATACTCTGGCTTGTGGTTGAGTAGTCACTTTGGTCACAACGGCAATACCAGGGTGAGAATTGTCTGCTGTAAAACCATAGGTTTGGGCATACATTCTTACCGCAGTGAAATGTCCCAAAGCACGAATAAATGCCACTTCTCCAAGAATTCTATCGCGATCAGCTGGAGTCAAGTCTTTGGCATCTTCTATATGATCTTGAACAAAGTTGGCTCTGAAAATTCCGCGATAAATCTGAGAGTAAAATGCTCCAGAGGTGCTGTTAAAGAACAATACGTTGTGGTTGTATACTTCTCTGTAATCATTGTTGTTTGGAAGTGCGGGATTATCGCTTAATAATTCGGCCATGGTTTGATAAAAGCCGCCAAAGGTATTTGCGATTTCGTTGTAACTACCGTTCAACAACAGTTGTAGGTCTTGGGTGTTGTTGATGGCATCTTCCACCAAAATTTCATTGGGTGGAGGAGTTTCAATCATTTTTTCGCAGGATGTGCCCAAAATTGCAACCCCTGCAATAGCCCAAATATATTTGCTTGTTTTAAATAGATTTTTCATGTTTTTAACGATTAAAAGCTAAAGTTAATGGCTACACTGATGCTCTTCTCTTGTGGAGGAGTCAAGTAAGTAATGCTTCCACTCATGTTACGGTCTGTAGCGTTTTCGAAGTCACGTGCGATTTCAGGATCCAAGCCTGTGAATTGGGTCCAAGTCAATAAATTGGTTCCAATCACCATGATTTTTCCGTTTTCGAAACGCATTTTATTCAACCAGTTTTTAGGTAAACGGTATCCAATTGAAATGCTTCTCAAACGAGCATACGTTCCATCTTGTAGCCACAAATCAGTGTTGATCCATGGGGTAGTTGAACCGTGATTGAAGGTGCTCAAGGTCATTCTGGGAATGTCAGTTACATCACCGGGCTTTTGCCAACGATCCATTACACGAGGATCCATGTTCCAATCTGTGATTAAACTCATTTGACGTTTTAAAGAACTTTCATAAATGCTTCCACCAATGTTGAAATAGATGTTCGCGTTTAGCTCCCAGTTTTTGTAGTTGATGGTATTGGAAATATTTCCGAATGCATCAGGTAAGATATTACCAACGGCTACGCGGTTTGAAGGATCCCATTTGTCGGTAACATTTCCGTTGATGTCATAATATTTGGGAGCTCCGGTTTGAGGATCAACACCTGCATATCTTACCAAGAAATTGGTTCCTACGGGTTGACCAACTACAACACGAGTATCGTTTGTCCCGCCGCTAATGGCGTCTGGAGAATATACACCAATGCTGTTAATAGCGTTCCAGTTGCGAGCCACGTTGATGTTGGTTTCCCAACGCATTTTTTTGGTTCGGATATTCACCGTTTTTAAGGTAAACTCAATACCTTCATTGCTGATTTGACCTACGTTGTCATAAAAGCTTCCAAAACCAATATGCGTAGGAATGGAAACATTCATGATAACGTCTTTGGTGTTTTTATTGTAATAAGTTAACTCGGTTGAAACTCTGCCTCTGAACATTTGAACTTCAATGCCAGCGTCAAAATTGGTGGTGCTTTCCCAGCGGAGATTAGGATTTTCTAAACGAGCAGGTGCTAATTGCGGCTGCCCATTGTATAAAGGAAGGTTTCCGCTTGGAGTGATGGTACCCCAACGCGCGTAGTTGTCAAAATTCGCGTTTCCAGATCTTCCAATACCCGCTCTGATTTTCATGAAGTTAATGGCTTTAATTCGCTTCATGAATTTTTCCTCCGATAAAATGTAGCCGAATGCTGCAGCAGGGAAGAATCCGTATCGGTTGTTTTGTCCGAAACGGCTACTACCGTCCCAACGAGAGGTCAACTGTACGTTGAATTTCTTGTCGAAGCTGTAGTTGAAACGTCCAAAGAAACTCAAGAAAGCCCAAGTGTAGGGGGTGTTGTATCTGCTTAAAAGAGCAGTGTCTGGAATGGCTACTTGATCAACAGGGCCTTCCGCATCAAAATTTTCCACAAACTTGCTCTCTGAAACTGAACGTTGATATTCGTTACCCAACATCAAAGCAACATCGTGTTTTTGATTGAAAGTTTTGTTGTAGTTGGCGGTCACAAAGTAGTTGTAGTTGTTTGTCCAACGAGGCCACCACTTTGCGTTTCCTGCCTGCTTGTAATTTTTATTATAGTACAAAATCAATTCGGCAGGCTCATAGATATATTCGTTATAATCCATGTAGTCAATGCTTCCACTGGCGTTAATAGATAGATTCTTATTGACTTCGTAACTCAAAGATGCGTTGTTGATAGAACGAATTTCAACGCTTCTCCAGTTTTTCAAGTCCCTCAACGTATTCAATCCGATGGGTGTAGTATAAGTTCCTGAAGCTGAGTCGTATACAGGTTTTTCTGGGTAAATGTTGAGCATGGTACTCATGGCAGATCCCAATCCACCGGCCCAAGCAGCGTCCACGCGGTAGTTTGTTCCACGGCTCAATGAATGCGACAGTTGGATGTTCATTCCTTTGAAGGGACGGATATCTGCATTCAGACGGTGACTCAAACGTTGGTAGGAGTTACCAATGATGTAGGCACCGTTATCATCCCAAGAAACGATGTCTTTGATGGCAAAGTTTTTACCGGCATAGTTGGTTCCCAAACTATAACTCTGTTTGGTTCCAACGCCAATCATTTTCGATACCCAATCTGTATTTACGCCTTGAGCATCATCCCAATTCATACGAATTCCGATGGCTGAAAGGTTTGGTTTTCCCACGTTTCCGTCGTTGTACCAAGCTTCCTCATAAAGTTGCAACCAATCATCGCCAGACACCATTGTAGGCATTTTGGAAGGAGTTGCAGCGCCAAAACGGGTACTTACGTCAAACTTCAATCCTTTTTTACGTGCTCTTTTGGTGGTAATTAAAATTACACCATTCGCACCACGAGAACCGTAAATAGAAGTTGCAGCAGCATCTTTCAAGATCTCAATATTTTCAATGTCTTCAGGATTGATGCTTGCCAACGGATTGTTTGCAAATCCACCACCGTAGTTGTATCCATTGCTCCTATTTAAAAAATAGTCTTGTGTAATGGGAATTCCGTCAATGACATACAATGGATCACCAGCCGCTGAAATAGAAGCCGCACCACGAATTCTAATCAATGAAGCAGATCCGGCCATACCGCTTCCCACGGTTACCTGTACTCCCGCAGCCTTACCTTGAAGCGAGGCTTCGAAACTTTGGGTGGGAACTTCGGTGATGTCTTTTCCAGTTACCGTGGATATTGACCCCACCACATTCCGTCGGTTTTGTCGGCCGTAACCGATGATGACTACATCACCCACACTTTCAACTTCCTGAGGATTTATTGCAGTATCAGCAGACGCCGACTTTTGTGCCTGAGCACTACCTGCAGCTCCTAAGGTTGCCAAAACGAGTGACAGTCCTTTAAGTCTATGGTATACTTTGCGCATAATATTATCTTAAGATTGGCAATTTACCTAAAAACTAATAAGTGTCAAAATTACATTTACTAAAATTTAATAAAAGTTAGTAATCAGCTCTCAGCCATCGGCGGTCAGCGGTCAGCCGAACACCGATCACCGAACACCGAACACCGATCACCGACCACCGTTCACCGACCACCGAACACCGAACACCGATCACCGAACACCGATCACCGTTCACCAGCTTTAACAATCCTAATTACCGTGCGGAAACCTATTTTCGCACTTTGATGATCGCCGCGCTGAATTTGAACGGCCTCGGGATTTAAATAGTGGAATTCATCTGCCCAGGAGCCACCTTTTACGGCGAAATGATGCCATAAATCATTTTCCTGATATAAGTAATTAACCAGTTTTTCTGGTGGGACGGTATAGTCGGGATTGGCAATCAATTTTCCTTCACCGGTTCCTTCAACACTTGGAAGCGTTAAAACCCACTCAAGGTCATTAAATAATTTTCCTGCGGCTTTTGAGGATGTCCATTCAGATACGTTTCCGAAGAGTTCTGTATTATCCATGTTTTTGGGATTTACGGATATGGTGGTTGTACCGTTGTTTGCGGTTAATAACGACAAACGTTCATCTCGTAGTTGTTTGTAATTGATGTTGTTGCTGAATGAATTTACGAGGGCATAGTATTTTGCAGAACCATAGCTCGGCAAATAAGGAACTTTGGCGAAGTAATTAGAATAATTCTCTTTTTCTTTTTTAGAAAGCGTTCTGTAAAAGTGCATGGCTACGGCTTCGGCAGATTGCACAAATTCTGCCGATGTTGGTAGGTCTACTTGAATCTTATATCCCTCGGGAAGCTGCCCAGAAAATTCAGCATTTAATTTTTCTTCCAACCAATTGCAATACTGGGTCGCCTGAAATTGAGATACCCCAACCACGGGGAAATCTGAGTATGCTGGGTGTTGGAAATAATAATGGACAAATGCTTCTTGGTAAGTTGCAGACGAAACCCAAACATTGGTATCGGGGTGAGCCCAAGCTCGATTGATTTGTTGCTTTTTGAAAAAAGCAGAAGTGTCAGAATTTAAAAAATCACGATACTCCTTATTGGTTACTTCAGAATAGGAGCAATAGAATGGGCTGATTTCAAAGTTCTTGGAAATCTGCTGAATGGTGTCATAGCCCCAAGGTTGGTGAATTTGAACCATAGGGCCGGTGAAATTAGTGGGCTCAAAGTAGTTTTCAAACAACCACTGTCTGAAATTATTTTTTCCTGTGATTCTGATTCCACCTAGCGGATAATCAAAATGATTGTAGTAGTACTTACGGCTGTGAATGGGGTTGGGGAGGTCTTGAGATTTCAAAGGAGTAAAAGACCCCAGAGAAAAAAGTAAAATCCAAAAATGAGCAAGCTTGTGATTATTCATTACATCAAGAACGGATTTGACATCACTTTCTTTTTTAATTTCAAATCTTGTAACAATCGGCTGACGGGTCTGAGTGTGAAAAGCCATTGTTTCCCGTAGCCGTTGGGTATCCAGCTGAACTCCAGTTGCCAGCAATGAAGATTTCGTACAACGCTGAACGACGAAGCCGCAACTTCACGGCGTCTGAAATCATAACCGGTTTGGTAGCCAATTTTCCAGTTTTCGGTGATAGAAAGATCTCCTGAAATTGTAAACTGACTTGTAGAAAGTCTGTTAGCAGGAGATAGTGATTCCGCATTGTAATTCATCATGTAGGCAAAATTGACGCTCCAAGGGATGTTGAAATCGTAATAATTCATGCGATTTACAGTAATATCTCTTAATTCAGGTTCTTCTTCTGAGTTCAGTTTTCGGGGTTTCAACTGTCCAGATTGAGCGGCTTTATCTTTACTGAAGTCTGAGGCCGAGAAGGTAGTGTTCACGTTAATTCCCGCAGTTCTGAATCTGAGCAGGCCTTGATTGTTGGCGTATGCAAATTGATTGATGGTTCTTCCGGTGGATGTTCTAACATACGGTGAATAGCCAGCGTTGGAATTGATTCTAAGTTTTTTAAATATGACCGTGTTGAATGATAGTCTGATGTCAGACCAATTCATGGAGTCAGCAAAAATATTGTAATTTCCGCTAATGTTTAGCTGATCAATGATGTTGAATTTTTCAACATTAGATTTTGAAGTTGAATCTTTTTTAGTGACTTTTTTTCCTTGAAAGTTATTATTGATTCCAAAATTGATGTTGCCACTTTCGCGTTGAACTAAGTTGCCAATAGGACTTTTTTCGAAGAATTGATAATTTATGATTCGACCTCCAGAGTCGGTGTAAGATCGCGACCAATTTCTTTTGAAAGCATCAATTTCTGGAGTGTAAGTCATTCCAATGGTAGGAGTGATGGTATGTCTGATTGCTCTTAAATTGCCAATTTTTAGGTTGTTTACGGTTCCGTAAATGTTGGTTTTGAGGTTGCCAGAGAAGTTGTACCCGTATTGTCTAAAAAAGCCAAAGGTATCGCGATTTACCACTTTATCAGTTGCAGTGTCCCATGATTTGATTTGACCATTGAGGTGCCAATTTTCGCGGTAATTAAAGCTTGGTGAAAAATTTAAAATGCCTTTAAAAAATTTAAAATTAGTACTAATTGGAATACTGTGCCTCATTCCTGATCTTAAAGAATTGAAGGCTTCCATATACCTGTCAGAAAATATAATGGTATCTTTTGTTTGAATATTATTTGCAATATCTCCCGAGTAACTCAATCTGATTTGTTGATACCATTTAGAATTATTTCCAATTTTGGAGGCAAAGGGAGTTAAACTTGATACCCCTAAATTTACCGAAGGAAGCTCCAATCTAAAATCGCCGTTTTGTGTGTTCTGAGAGTGTCTGGCCGACATGCTCATATTCAATTTACGCTTGAAAAAGGCTCTACTGTAATTTACACTTGATGTGAATTGGTTGTTGGCCAAAGAATTTAAATCTCTACTATTTCTTTGATTAAATCCTTTGGTAACAATATTGATATTTCCATTAAACGTAATTCCTGGAATTAATTTAGGATCTATGTTAAAATTGCTTCGAATATTAAAGTCGGCATTTCGAGCAAATTGAGGCGAAGCCTCATCGTATCCATTTGAAAAACGACTATATTGAACGGCTAAATTTCCCCTAAATTTATACCTTCTAAAATATTGAGTTTGCAGTCCTAATCTGAAGTCTCCGTTTAGGTACGCATCTGAATTGATTTGTAAATCGGAGTAAGGTCCAAGTCCCAAATAATAACCAATATTCTGAATATAAAAGCTGCTATTTGCACCATTAAAACCCACGCTTGGAAAAATCAACCCGCTCTGTTGTCCCTTTTTCAAAGGAGCCAAACCAAACGGAAGTGCAAACGGGGTAGGGATGTCGGCAAAAACCAGATTTGCTGGCCCAAAAAGTGCCTTGTTATTTGGCATGACTTTGACCTTCGATGAATTCAAAAAGAAATGCGGATGATCAGCGTCGCAGGTGGTAATTTTGCCTTGTACGCCGGTAAAAGAACCGTCATTTTGCTTTAAAACAGTACCTAGATGGATGTAAGCTTGATCTTGAACAAGTTTCAAACCGTAAACCCGTCCTTTTCCAGAAGACGAGTTATATCGCATACTGTCAGCGGTAAATTTATCGGCCTTGTCCTGAAGTTCGGGCTTTTCTATGTAGTTCCCCAAGGTATCTATGGTTCCGCGGGCAAAAAGTTCTTTGGTGACCAAATCAACATCTATTTCATAAGCTTTTAAGTGGGTTTGGGCACTTTTAATGTCTGATTCGCGGTATAGAAAGACCTTTTTTTCAGCCAAATTGAAACTCATGGAATCTTTTGCGTGGAATTCTATGATTTCAGAAAGGCCCGATTTTTTGATTTTCGGGGGATTTTGACTCGAATCAATTGAGGTGTCTGAAATGTTAGACAATGAATCTTTAGACTCTATGTTTTGGGCAAATAATCTTTGGGGTGCTAGCAACCATATATATATCCACAGAACGACCGTGATATGTTTTTTGTCGATTTTTAGCATATTTCCCAAAAGTGCATCAACTTTGAATCTGTGAAATCCGTTTATAAAGGCATGACTCGTTTGATTGCAGTTGCAATATTACTGTCTTTTATGCCGTCTGCGAAATCTCCGCTGCGGAAAATCGACCAAGTGCAAACAATTGTACTCGATGCAGGACACGGTGGTGCGGATCCCGGAAGTATTTCTGGGGGATTAAACGAAAAAGACATCACTTTAGCGATAACGTTAAAAGTGGGCAAATATCTTAAAGACAGTATTCCCGATTTGCGCGTGTTGTACACGCGGATGGCTGACAAGTCAGTAAAATTGTCAGACAGGCCCATCATAGCTAACCGAAACGAAGCTGATTTATTTATTTCCATTCATTGTAATGCTAATGATAGTCCCAAACCTGAAGGTAGCGAGACTTATTTTATGGGCGTGCACAAAAATGATGGAAACCTTCAGGTTGCAAAAAGAGAGAATTCAGCCATTGTCTATGAGCAAGATTACAGAGACAACGCTAAGTATGGTGGTTTCGACCCCAATTCCCCAGAGAGCCATATCATCTTTGCCTTAGTACAGAATGCTTTTTTAAATCAGGCTTTGAGAATCTCTTCTTATGTTGAAGAGGAAACATCAAAAGTCTCCGAAATCAGAAGTCGTGGTGTAAAACAAGCGGGTTTTTTAGTTTTATGGAAAACATCCATGCCAGCGATTTTAATAGAAACAGGTTTCATAACCAATCCCGAAAATAGAAAGTACCTTCAATCTGAAGTAGGACAGGATGCAATTGCTAAAGGAATTTTTAGGGCAATTAGGCATTATAAGGCTCATATTGAGAAAAAGAGGTAGTTTTTGAGAGTTTTTGGCAATGCTAACTCTTGGTTTGTCAATATTTTGTAAAAATAAACAGCGAATTCTACGCTTTTCATAGGCCTTAAAGATTTTTTCTCTTTGAATTACTAAAATCTATAGCAATCATAAAAGAAATTTACTTTCTTGCATTAAAATTTACCAAAAGAAAGGAAAATCTATGAGATTAAACACTACAGTTATTAAAAACTTGCATGTTTTGGGGTTTCTGTTGCTTGGATTGTTTTCCAGCAATAAGTCCCAAGCCCAAGGTACGCCGTGTGCTGGGCAAGCTGCTTATGGTTGCGGCTACCGTTATGGTTACTGCGGAGACGTAGACGGCATTAAAATTATCAATGGAGCGGGTACGGTTTTAGCAAGTTACAGTGGACAGTCGTGTAACACGGTTACATCTTACCGCGGAATCATGAATCAAGGTTCTTCCATTGACTTAACCGCCGGTGAAGAAGTGACCATCGAATTGACCGGAACAGAGTGGAATGGTTATTACACACGTCCAGGTGTTTGGATGGATGTTAGTTTAGATAATCAGTTTCAAGCGGGTGAATGCGTAATTGACCCTGCTTCGTATACTATTGGTGGTACAGCAACTACCTTTAAGGTAAAAGTTCCTTGTTTTACAAAGGCGGGTACTTCCTATTTAAGAGTAAGAGGTTCAATGACCGCATTTAACATGACAAAAAACCAAGGTTGTGGCAATGTTAATACCTATGGCAATGTTTTTGACATCGTTGTTAATTATAAATTAGGTTCCACGCCCGTTGCTAATTTTGTTATTCCCAAAGATACCATGTGGGAAGGTTCTCCAGTGTTGTTCTCAGCTACCAATCCCAATGCAGGAGCTTCTTATACTTGGAAGTTCGACAAGGCAGACGTTGTCATCAATAGTAACTCTACCAAAGGATCAGCGCAATGGAATACAGCGGGTAAATACGATGTATTTATGAAGGTAGATTATTGCGGTATTGCAGATTCTATCACAAAACAAGTGCGTATTGACGCTCCAACACAAGCTCCAGTTGCTGACTTTATCGCAGACAACAATGAAGTTGAGGTTGGTTATGATGTGAACCTATTTGACTTGAGTAAAAACGGTGCTACAAGTTGGGTGTGGGAAATTTACTCACCAACCGGTATGGGTGATGATGTAAGCACTGCAAAGAATGCAAACTTTAACATTGTAGAAGGTGGATGGCATAAAGTATGTTTGACATCTTCGAATACTAAGGGCAACTCAAAAACAGTATGTAAAGATCGTTACATTGAGGGATTGCCTACCCTAGACAACTACATGGGTCCACAAAAAGTGGCTACTACTCGTTATGGTCGTTTGTTTGACCACGCAGGTCCAACAGGCAACTATGCAGCTAACCGTAAAACATCCATTGACTATTTCCAAATCTTGCCTTGCGGCGCGAAGGAAATTCGTTTGTCATTCTCTGACTTAGACTTGGCAGACAACGGAGATAAATTCACTATTTACGATTCAGATCAGGAAGATCCAAACAAATTGGTTGTTCAAATCACTGGAGCAAACTTCAAGTTGTACGATACAGCAGTATTCAAATTGAAGAGCGGCGCAGGATTTTTGACTTTCGAATCAAACGGATCAGGTCAAGGCCGTGGATTTGTATTGAACTGGGATTCAGATTTGGAGACCCCAACAGCACCAGACGCAGACTTCACCTTCCCTTACTCAAAAGTGGGTAACGGTGTTGCAATGACATTGACTAACACAACAGCAAACACTAAAGGTGTACCTGAATACTTGTGGTTGAGAGACGACGGAACAGGAACTAATACCTTCTTCCTAGACGGAACATCCGTAGATTACGATTTCCAAGATTACAACGATGCAACACACAAAGTATGTTTGGTAGCAGCAACTTGTACTGGAAATGACACCATGTGTAAGAACATTGTGGTTTACACTCCAACCTCACCATCAGAAGTTGATTTTGTAGCGAGCAACCAACGTCCATCTATCGGACAGACGGTGAAGTTCACTACTACAACAGATTTTGCTGACAAGTATATCTGGAGCATCTTCCCAACAACGTTCAAGTTTGTAAACGGAACATCAGCAGCGAGCCAAAATCCTGAGATTGAGTTCACAGCAGGTGGAGCATACACGTTCACATTAACAGCATACAATGATTTGGGTGGTCGTTCATTGACCGAGAAGAAGGTAATCAAGAACAAATACGTAATCTGTATTGACTATTGCATTCCTTTGACCAACATGGTATCAAAAGACATCGCTATCAACTCAGTAAAAGTAACAGACAAGAACAACTTGATTTTGTTGAACTCTGAGACTGCAAGCGGAACATCTTACAATGACTACACCGACAAGAAGCCAATGAATATGACTTACGGTGCGAAATACAATGTAGAGATCACCAGAAGAAGCAGTTCAAACGATGCGAACTACAAAGTATGGGTAGACTGGAACATTGATGGAGACTTCGATGACCAAGGCGAAGAAGTATTGGCAACAAGCTCATCAAAAGCACAATTGGTATCAGGTGCATTTACCGTACCTGAGTTGAGCAAGAGTTTTGAAGGCGTAACCCGCATGCGTGTAGGTGTGTCTTACGGAAACTTTGCAAACTTACCATGTGGAGTAAACCAAGTAGGAGAGTTTGAAGACTATGCTATTAAATTGGCGAACGACAATTCAGCCCCACAGATCAACTTGGTGGGTTCAGACACCGTACGCGTAGAAAGAGGAACCTCAGCATCATCATGCTACCAAGAGATTGCATCACAAACATACGTAGGAGTGGACGCAACAGAAGGTGACATCACAAACAAGGTGGTAATCACTTCAGACTTAGATTGTTTGGCAGCCGGTGTATACAGCATGGAGTTCAATTTGACCGACGCATCAGGTAACAAGGCAGAACCTAAGACCCGTACCATCATTGTGGTATTGGATAGAACAGGTCCAGTATTGACCTTGCAAGGAAAAGACACGGTAACTATTGAGCAGTGTGGAACCTTCAGCGATCCAGGTGCCGTAGCAAACGACGCGGTAGACGGAGATTTGACCACAGCTATCAAAGTAGCAGGTTCAGTAGATCCAGCAACAGTAGGTGACTACATATTGACTTATAACGTAAAAGATGCACAAGGCAACGAGTCATCAAAGACTAGAGTAGTAAAAGTACGTGATACACAGAAGCCAGGTATTTACCGCTTAGGAACACGTATCACAGATAAGATGGTTATCAATGTACAGATCAACCAAGCATTTGTAGATGATATCTACGCTTTAGATCCATGCAACGGAAACATCTTCTTGTCAAAAACTCCAGGCTTTAACGGAGTGGTAAACAACCAAGAGAGAGCAACTTACCCAATCATCTACAATGCTAAAGATCCTTCAGGAAACGCAGCAGACGAAGACGGGTTCACAATCTTGTACGTAGTAGACGACTTCATTGCACCCAACATTGAGTTGAATACCTCAGACACGGTATTGCACGACGTGAACGAGCCTTATGCATCACGCAGCGCAACAGTAACTGATAACTACTATGCAGCAAGCCAAGTATCAGTGGTACGTACCGGTAAGGTAGATCCATATACATTGGGAACATACGTTGAGACGTTCATCGCAACAGATGCATCAGGCAACAAAGCAACCAAGATGCGTTATGTAAAAGTGGTAGACCGCATTGCACCTGAATTGACTGCACCAGCAGTATCAGCATGTATCGGATCACCCTTCTGGGCAATGAGTGGCTTGATTGTGAAAGACAACTACTATTCATCAACAGACTTGATGCCATTGATCAAAGTGGTATACAGCAACGTGAACATCTACGAGGCGGGTGCATACAGCATCAACTACTCAATCATTGACCCATCAGGAAATGAGGCAGCGATCGTATCACGTACAGTATACGTACAATATCCTCCAAACTGTCAGAATACCTTCTTGGGTAACGCTGACTTGAAACTGGAAGATGCGGTATCAGTTTATCCTAACCCAACATCAGGCAAAGTGAACGTAGCGTTCGCATTGAACAACAACGAGCCATTGCAGGTGAGTGTTGTAAATGCAGTAGGGGCGAACGTAGCAAACTACAGCTTCGAGGGTGGAGTAGGAAACCAAGAGATTGACTTAGGATCATTCGGAACTGGAGTATACTTCATCCGCATGACCAACAACGGTCAGTCAACCATGAAGAAATTGGTTGTAAACAACTAATCTTAAGATTGATTTCATCGAAAAGTCC
>JAMNXP010000011.1 GCA_023653095.1 Bacteroidia bacterium
CATTGTTAAAAGATCTTTATAAAGATCATATGGTGGCTATGGCGAGGGAGTCCACCTCTTCCCATTCCGAACAGAGAAGTTAAGCCCCTCAGCGCAGATGATACTTGGTTAACCCCTGGGAAAGTATGTCGCCGCCAACCTTATTGATTAGAAAGCCTCACCCTCAAAAGTGAGGCTTTTTTTTTTACATTTGCTTTTTACATTTTTCTTTCTATATTTGTGAAACTAACATACGTTAGTTAGTGATTAGCCCATCATACAATGACTCGCAAAGAAGAAATACGCTTGATAGCCCTTAAACTTATGAAATTTCATGGGTTCTCTGGTCTTACCATGCGGTTGTTGGCAAAGGAATTGGGCATTGAAGCTGCTAGTATCTATAACCATATCTCTTCAAAAGATGATATCTTAGAGCAAGTTTGTGTTGATTTAGCTACCAAATTTCAATCTGCGGTGCTAGAAGTCAATGATATTTATTTCAATGCTCCTGAAAAACTCAATATTCTTATAAAACATCACGTAAATATTCTTTGTGAAGATTTGAATGCCTCTTCCGTATTTATGCATGAATGGAGATATTTAAAAGAGGAGAAGAGATTAGAGTTTATAGGGAAGAGGAATTTGTACGAACAAGAAATTAGAAAGATCATTCAGTTGGGCATTGAAGAAGGTCATTTTAATGAAGTTGACACCAAGTTCGCTGCCATTACTCTTTTGAGTGCCTTGAACAGTGTGGTAGAATGGTATAAACCCTCCGGTGAATTGAGTCCTGAGCAAGTAGCCCAGAATTTGGCTCAATTTGTCTTGACCGGATTATCAAAGCAAAAATTATAATTAATAAAAAATACTATGTACGGAAACGCTTACGTTGAAAACCCAGCTGCTACCAATTCGTTGACCGCCAACGAAAATCCTATCAAATTGGCTGAATTTGAAGCCCGCATTGCTGCTGGTGACAAAATTGAACCCAATGATTGGATGCCTGCTGAGTACAAAAAACAATTGATTCGTATGATTGAGCAACATGCCCACTCCGAAATCATTGGTGCTTTACCTGAAGGTACTTGGATCACACGTGCTCCAGGATTCAGAAGAAAGTTGGCTTTGATGGCTAAAGTTCAAGATGAAGTAGGACACGGACAGCTTCTGTACTCAGCTGCTGAAACCTTGGGCAAGTCTAGAGAGGACATGACCAATGATTTGATCAATGGAAAAAGTAAATATTCTAACGTATTTAATTATCCTGCAAAAACATGGGCTGATAGCGCGGTGATTGCATGGTTGATTGATGCGGGTGCCATTGTTAATCAGCTTGCAAATAGTAAAGGTAGTTATGGACCCTACTGTAGAGCGTTGGATCGTATTTGCGCGGAAGAATCTTTCCATTTGAAATACGGACACGATAACGTGGTGTTTTTGGCAACAGGTACTCCAAAACAACGCGAGATGGTGCAAGATGCGTTGAATCGTTGGTGGGAGCCCATCATGCATTTCTTTGGACCGCCAGATAAAATGTCGGTTCACACCGAAGTTTTGATGCGTTGGAAAGTTAAAATGGGAACCAATGACGATATGCGTCAAACGTTCTTGGATATGTATGTTCCGAAGATTTGGGACTTGGGATTGACGTTGCCAGATGAGAACTTGAAGAAAAACGATGAGACCGGAAAGTGGGAATACACTGAGCCCAATTGGGAAGTATTCAAGCAGGTAATCAATGGAAATGGTCCCTGCAACAAGGAGCGTTTGGCCGTGAGAAGAACTGCTGAAGAAAAAGGTCGTTGGGTGAGAAATGCTATCTTGAGAAAAGATGCGAAGTACGTGACTCCATTGGCTTAATAATATCCATTAAATCATCCCCCGAAAAAATGAAAATTTTAAGTTTAGACCCCCGAGTTACCCGAGAAAATATTGATGTTGAAACACGTGATGGTGAATTGCAGCCGTTGGAACATTTCGAAACTTACGAAGTGTTTGAACAGCGCAAACGAGGAACCCACCACGTACACGTTGGAAATGTGCATGCGCCCAGTCACGAGTTGGCTATGGTTTTTGCGAAAGAACAGTACACCCGACGTGGGCAATGCGTGAATCTTTGGGTGGTTAGAACATCAGATGTTTTCGTGACTGAGTACATGGATTCAGATATTTTTGAGACGACCGCCAGCAAAAAATACCGTGAGCCAGACTCGTACAAGGTGATTGATAGAATCAATGCTTTCAAGGCCAGGGAGGCAGCAAAAAACGCTTAATTATCAAGAAATGGAATTTACAGAAAAACACGTAGAAGGTCTTAAAGACTTGTTGTATAGAATGGCCGATGATCTTTTGATCTTGGGACATAGAAACTCGGAATGGACCGGATTGGGACCCATTTTGGAAGAGGATATTGCGTTTTCGAGCATGGCTCAAGATAAAGTAGGTCAGTCACTTGCCTTATATGAAATTCTTCACGAATTGGGCGAATCTGATCCTGATACCGTGGCCTTTACCCGCAACGATTTTCAGTTTCACAATTGCCAAATGGTAGAATTTCCCATTGGGGAGTACGACTTTTCATTGGTAAGGCACTTCTTTTACGATCATGCAGACGCTCTTCGATTTGAGGCCTTGACCGAGACTGTTTTTGAACCCCTGCAAATGGTGACCAAAAAGTTCAAAGGCGAAATCAAGTACCATACCATGCACGCAAATTCTTGGTTGAAACAGCTTGCCCACGGATCCGAAGAATCAAAAATTCGCATGCAACAGTCTATCAATGAACTGTTTCCGTACGCTTTGGGTATGTTTGAACCCTCAGATTATGAGCAGGAATTGATGGAATCTGGTTTATTCATCGGTGAAGCGGCTCTTCAACAGCGTTGGTTAGATGTGGTTGTGCCAACCCTCGAATCCTACGGATACACCGTACCTACCGATGCGGCTCCTCTTTTCGGGGGACGTAAAGGCGTTCACACAGAACATTTGCAACCTTTGCTTGATGAAATGACGGAAGTCTTCCGCATTGACCCATCGGCAGAATGGTAATTGATATTATGGATACAAGCGCGAGAATCAAAGCAATATTAGAAACGGTGATGGATCCTGAGATTCCCACCATTTCGTTGGTTGACTTAGGTATAGTGACCAAAATTAAATCTCGCGCTGCCCAGCATGCGTACGTTCAATTGACTCCCACATTTTCAGGTTGTCCCGCCCTCCGAGTCATGGAGGAATTGGTTCGAGACGCTCTCACTGATGCAGGTTTTCAAGAAATTGAAGTCGAAACATCGTTCGAAACCCAATGGAACACTAATCTCATATCAGAAAAAGGGCGTGCGGCCCTTCTAAAACACGGACTTGCTCCACCGGTAAAACACGAAGGTTACATTGAGCTCGACGTGCTCAGCGACACTCCCTGTCCGCTTTGCAACAGCAGAAATACCACTTTACAATCGCCTTTTGGTCCTACGCTTTGTAGAAGTTTGCACTACTGCAACAACTGCAGAAATGCGTTTGAAGGGTTTAAACCGATTTAGGATTCACGCTTCGCTAGGACTTACGCTTCGCTAGGACTTACGCTTCGCGTTGCTTTGCGCCTTCAGCGCCGCTGCCCGCTGACCGCTGACCGCTGACGGCTGCCCACTGATGGCTGATCGCTGATGGCTGATGGCTGACGGCTGACGGCTGACCGCTGACGACTGATGGCTGATCGCTGCCCGCTGACCGCTGTCGGCTGACGGCTGATCACTGATCACTGATCACCGATCACCGATCACCGAAAACCGTTCACCGCCCCCAAATCTTCTGGAGTGTCAATAGACGGACTTTCGTAGTTGGTTTCGGCGAGTGTGATGCGTAAGCCGTGTTCTAACCAGCGGAGTTGTTCTAATGATTCGGCGAGTTCTAATGGGGTTTCAGAGAGTGTAGGCAGTTGTGTGAGAATGTGCGAACGGTAGGCGTACATGCCTATGTGTCGGTAGTTTTTTAGAGATGAAGCATTGCGATGGAACGGAATTGGACTTCGAGAGAAATATAAGGCCTGTCTGTGAATGCCGCAGACTACCTTTACCCGATTGGGATTGGGTAAGTCGGCGGGAGATAGTTCTATTTTTAAGGTGGCTATGTCCGTGGGGACTGTAAAAGCATCCCCCGAAAAACAATCCAACAAAGAAAAAACCTGACTTGCTTGTATGAAGGGTTCGTCGCCTTGGAGGTTCACAATGACTTCGCAGTTCCACCCCAGAATTTCAAGGGCTGCGGCGCAACGGGCGGTTCCGTTGGGGAGTTCGGGTGGGGTCATGACAACGGCCACGCGACTGCCAAATTCTGAAAGTACCGCTTGTTCTATTCGGGAGTCATCGGTGGCCACGCAAACGCCTGTGAATCCGTCGCGAACACAGCTTAATGCCGACTCTACGGTTCTGACAATCATGGGTTTACCGTTGATGAGTGCGAGCGGTTTCTCGGGGAAACGCGTGCTGCCGATTCGGGCAGGTATGATGATTCCGTAGGTCATTCTCCGAAAGCTTGCAATATTTTTGAGTGTAAGGTATTGTTTTCGTAGACGCCTTTGAAGAGCTCTGATTGTGGACCAAAACTAAATACAGGAACGGGAATTCCGGTGTGATCTTTGGTTGAAAATTTTGAAACTGGGCGACCCGCAGCTTTGTCATAGCTTGGCATCGATAACCCTCCGGTTTCATGGTCAGCGGTAATGATGACCAAGGTTTCGCCGTTTTCTTTGGCCCAAGCGCCAATGGCGCCGATGGTTTTATCGAAATCTAAAGTTTCGGTGATGACGTAATCAGCATCGTTGTCGTGTCCGCCCCAATCAATTTGACTTCCCTCAATCATCAAGAAAAAGCCGTTGGGATTTTGAGATAAGTTGCGAATGGCGGTCATGCTGGCATCAAGCAAGAAATCGCCGCGTCCATCGCGTTGTTTGGGCACATTGTTGCTGGTATCGTAGAAGGCAATAAACTTTGGCGATACAATCTTTTTAAGGGAATCTTTGCTGCATACAAATCGTTGATATCCAGTTTGTGAGAGTTTGCTGCTATCGAACCAAGGATATCCGCCGCCAATGGCAACGTCAATGAATCCGCCGTAAAAATCATTGGCAATTTCCTTGTCCATGTAACGACTCACTTGGTGAGCGTAAAACGAAGCAGGTGTAGCGTGTGTAAGTCCGCAAGTAGCAACCAAACCTGTTCCTTTGCCTTTGACGTGTAACATTTCAGAAAGGGTGAAGGCCGGAGTAGAATCTGCGCGAACTCCAATGGCTTTGTTGTAGGTTTTTTCTCCGATGGAAATGGCGGTTGCACCGGCTCCTGAATCAGTAACCCAATTGCTTGAGCTGGAGGTTTTACTCAGTCCGATGTGTTCTACCAGATTGAAAACCTGTAAGTTATCTTTGGTACTGGCTTGAGCGGCAGACCATTGAGCTAAGCCGGTTCCGTCACCAATTAACAGAATAATGTTTTTAGGTTTTTTTGGGGACGTTGACACGGTTGGGGCCTGTGAAAATGCAACATTTACTGCAGAGATTAAAAGAGATGCCAAAAGGATTCTTTTCATGGTGCAAAGTTAACGCCAAAACGTGGGCTTTTCTTTAAGGTAGCAATAAGTAATCGTGAATTGAGTGTGTATGTTCACAGTATTTTCGATAAGTGGTTGTATTTTCGTGGTTGAAATTTCATTATGAACGGATTTTTTCATATTCCAAAGGCCAAAAACGAGCCTGTTTACGACTACGCTCCTGGGAGCAATCAACGCGAAAACCTTCAGGCAGCCCTCAATAAATGGCGCTCTGAAGTGATCAATATCCCCATGTATATTGGGGGAAAAGAAGTTCGTACGGGCATAGTACAACAGATTTATCCTCCGCATGATTTGAAGCACAAAATTGGGGAATTTCATGTGGGCAATGCAGATCACGCAAAACAGGCTATTGAAGCGGCGCTTGCAGCTAAACCAGCTTGGGAAGAACTTCCGTGGGAGCAAAGAGCCGCTATCTTTTTGAAAGCTGCTGAATTGTTTGCAACTAAATACAGATACGATATCAATGCGGTGACCATGTTGGCGCAAAGCAAGAACTGTTATCAAGCCGAAATCGATGCGGTGTGTGAATTGGTTGATTTCTTGCGTTTCAACGTTCAGTATATGGCTGAAATTTACAACGAACAGCCAGGTGAAAATTCACCTGGAATCTGGAATCGCTTGGAATACAGAGCCCTAGAAGGATTCGTATTTGCAGTGACACCTTTCAATTTCACAGCCATTGCGGGTAACTTGCCAACGGCAGCTGCTTTGATGGGAAATGTGGTGGTTTGGAAGCCAGCCGATACCCAAATTTATAGCGCTAATTTGTTGATGAGGGTGTTCCGCGAGGCAGGTTTGCCTGACGGTGTCATCAACATCATTTACGGCGATGGACCAGCCATTGGAGACGTGGTTTTCAATCATCCTGATTTTTCTGGTTTGCATTTTACAGGTTCAACCGGCGTGTTCAGACACATGTGGAAGACCATCGGTGAAAATATTGCTAAATACCGCAGCTACCCCAGAATTGTGGGTGAAACCGGAGGAAAAGACTTCATTTTAGCTCATAACTCCGTAGATCAAAAAGCCTTAGTTGCAGCTATCATTAGAGGGGCGTTTGAATTCCAAGGGCAAAAATGCTCTGCAGCGTCGAGAGTGTATATTCCACAAAGCATTTGGCCGTCGGTGAAGGAAGATTTGTTGGCAGAGATGAAAACCATCAAAGTAGGACCAACCGAAGACTTCACCAATTTTGTGAATGCGGTTATTGACGAAAGAGCGTTCGATAAAATTGCTCGTTACATTGATCAAGCAAAAAACGACGGCGTAGAAATCTTGCACGGTGGTACTTACGATAAAACCAACGGTTATTTCATTGATCCGACCATCATTTTGGCCAACGATCCTAAATATACTACCATGTGCGAAGAGATTTTTGGGCCCGTTTTGACCATCTACGTTTACGAAGATTCAAAATGGAACGAAATATTCAAACTCATTGATTCTACCAGCGAGTATGCTTTGACTGGGGCGGTTTTGGCGCAAGACCGTCAAGCCATTGCCGACGCAACTTGGGCTTTGAGACACAGCGCAGGTAACTTCTACATCAATGACAAGCCAACTGGTGCAGTTGTTGGACAACAACCCTTTGGTGGTGGTCGTGGAAGTGGAACCAACGACAAAGCAGGTGCTAAAGTGAATCTTTTGAGATGGACTTCTCAAAGAACCATTAAGGAGACTTTCAATCCTCCTACAGATTATAGATACCCGTTCTTGGGATAATTATTTAGGCATGTTTTAGAGCAAGAAGAAGCATTTTAACGTGGTTCTTCTTGCTTTCCATGTCAACAATCAGCTCCTTTCTGGGGATGATGTTTAGATCCAAATGCCCGTATTTTTGTTGGACCTTTAAAAAGGTTTTACACGCTAAAAGTCCCCCGGAAATCATCAGCATCAATTCATGCCAGAAACACTCGGTTTGCTTTCGAGGAAAGGGCAGAAGGTCAATTTCGTGTTTTAGGGACTGCACCTCCTGTTGAAAACGGCGATAAATGGGTTCGAAATCAGTGGTGTAATCATTGGCCAAGGTTTGAAGTCCTTCGTGATAGTCATCGTGGAGGTCAAAAATATCGTCCATGAATTGGCCCACAACTCCCAATTGTTGGAGCATATTAAGTTCTTGAGGATGAATGTCTTCGGCGATGAGGCTTCGGAACACCCAAGCGCTGACGATGCCTTTTTGCTGAGAAATGGCGTTCTTGGATGCTCTATCTAATTGATGGTTATTTAGTTGCTTTGAATTAAGCTGAGCTTGATAGACCTGGTTGAAGTACTGGTAGAACCTGGGAACATCAGATACATTTTGGTACACCTGCGTCAAAAGGTAGGCGTAGGCAATTTCTGAGGGACTTTTCAGCGGAAGGTCAATTTTTTGTTGAATGAGTTGCAGCAATTCTTCGGGGGTGTGCTGGTTTTGGTCAAAAAAGTCGTCAAAAAAGGGTCCAGAAGCACAGGCATAAATGGTGGACTTCATTTCGTTTGCAGACAATGTTCGTCCCAAATAACGCGCAATTCCGAGGTTCAAAACCCCGTGTACCAACGCGTATTGGCTGACCCTGTGAAATGCTTTTTTATGGTTGAGAATTTGCTTGGCAGCTTCGGGTAAATGGGGGTCGTTTTTCAGTAATTCCAGCTCTGAAGTGATGTTTTTGACATCGCTTAAAACCTGTTTCACTACAGATGGATATTTCCAAACGTTCACCCAAAACCCCATATTTAAACTATTTAAACTGAAGCAATATTTCGCAAGCCTGTTGAATTTCAGACGGCGAAACATTCAAATGCGTGACCAACCGAATTTTAGAACCACCCATCGATGACAATTTGATGCCGTTCTGATTCATGAATTGAATGAACTGAGGTGGGTTGATTTCGGGGTTTAATTCAAAGATTACAATGTTGGTTTCTACGGGCATGATAGATTGAACAAAGGAGCATTGGAGTAGTGTTTTTTCTAATAACAATGCGTGGTTGTGATCTTCTTGCAGACGATTTACCTGATGTTCTAGGGCAAAATGTGCCGCGGCTGCTAAAAATCCGGCTTGTCGCATGCCTCCGCCCATCACTTTTCGAACCCTTCGGGCTTGGTGTATGAATTCACGAGATCCCAATAAAATACTTCCGACGGGAGCGCCCAAACCCTTGCTCAAACAGATGGAAATACTGTCAAAGGGCTTGCCCCACTCTTTGGCGTGTTCTTGCCAAGGTCTGCCGTCTTGTTGACTGTAATAAATCAGTGCATTCATCAATCGGGCACCGTCAAGGTGCAGCGACAAATCATGCGTTTCACAAAGCGTTTTAATGCGGTTAATTTCACTCAAATTATAACAGCTTCCACCGCCTCGGTTGCAGGTGTTTTCGAGGGACACTAAACGGGTACGAGCCTTGTGAGGATCGTCAGGGTTGATGCACGCCTCAATTTGTTCAGCAGTGATTCTGCCTCGATCTCCGGCGATTAACCGAACTTGACTGCCTGAATTTTTGGCAATACCGCCCCCTTCGTAAAAATAAACGTGTGAGCCTTCTTCGCAAATCACTTCGTCGCCTGGACGCGTATGAACATTGATGGCAATTTGATTGGTCATGGTTCCCGACGGACAAAACAAGGCGGCCTCAAATCCAAACAACGCCGCTGAATATTCTTGCAGCGCATTGATGGAAACATCTTCTTGAAAAACATCGTCACCCACCTGCGCACTGAACATGGCATCACGCATTTCTGGGGTGGGAAGGGTAAAAGTATCTGACCTGAATTCCACAGGGTAAAGATACTTTATTGAGGTTGAATCACCACTTTTCCTTTGTGGAGAAACTGATAATTCTGACCATCGAAACTGCCCTCGAGAACCACAAAATACAAGCCGGGTACTTCGGTATGAATTTTGCTGTATTTGTCAATCTTTTGTTGGTCAACAAGTTGCCCAGAGGTGTTGTAAAAGCTCAATTTGTAATACGCGTATGAGCTTTGCTTCATAAAGTCTTCCAAACCGTTTTTCTCTACCACTTTAACCCGCTGCATAGCGGTGTCTTTGCAGCCCATCACGCTGCTGCTCACCAACGATATCCAATATTCGGCTGGTGTGGCTGGATAGGTAAATTGGAAGTTTCTATCGGTAGAATTGTCTGCAGGTTTTCCGGTGCCGGGGTTCCAAAGAAAGGTCAGGGTAGAATTTTCTTCAATGCTCGAATTGTTGATGATGTCAATTTTGGGTGATTCTGTGGTTAAAACCGAATCGTTGTTCATGTTGAAACGGGATTCTGGCGTTTGGAAAATCCTGAAACTCACATCCGATGTGTCTGAACATCCTTCGCTGGGACCTATATACTGCGCCTCCCAAAGTCCGGCACGAGCCGTTTTGGGCATGATGCGCTGATCAATCAACTGCGTACCCAGAACCACGGGATTCACCTGATTGTCAAAACGGGTCAATCTGAAAATGCCATTTTGAGCCGATTTTCCGTCCAATTTCACCTCTTTTAATAGGTCATAGGGTTGATTTTGGCAGAGGAAAAATCCCTCGGTAAACTGAAATTTAGGCTCATTGACCACAGTAATGCTGAGCGTGTCTGTGTAATTGCATAGGGAGGTTTGAGCATTGGCGGATACCAAAATGCGGTAACGTCCTGCAAATTGCTCTTCTCTTTTCGGGCCCACATTCAGCTGAGTTCCTTGGCTATTTTTGACCAACCAACCTTGAGACGGTGGCGAGGGGTTCCCTGCGGGAATCTCAATGATTTGAAATTCATGGATGATGGGGTGCAATTTACCGTTAATGAGTTCATCTAGGGAAATGTAGGTTTCATTTTGACAGATTTCCTTAGAAACACTCGAAAACTTGGGATGATCATAAACTTTCAATTGAAAACTATCCACTGCTGAACACTGAAAAGTATCGGTGGACTTAACCCTAATAATGGGAAACGATTTGCCGTCTACAAAAACATCGTTGAATTTAAAAACACTGTTTTGAATGGTATTTGGCGCCGAACAGGTGAACTGGTATTGGTAGGAACCGTCAATGGGTAAGTCAGTTAGCTTGATTTCGGCTTGGTTTCCGCACACACTCAAGGCCTCTTTGAATTTGGGTTGGGGAAGGGGCACCACGGTAAAATCTTGGGAGTCTCTGGCGGTGCAACCAGAGCTGTCTATAGCTTCGAAATACATTCTGAAAGCACTGTCTTGGGGCTTGAATTTCTGGGGATGTTGAATCGTTTCGCCTTTCAAGGTGTATTTTACCGAGGCCAAGCCCTTCATGTTTTTAGAATGAACTCCCAAAGTCAGAGAGTCGCCGGAGCACAAATTTGGACTTTTGAAATACTTAATTTCGGCAGCTTTCGCAAAAACAAAGGTGTCTTTCCATTCCGGGAAACTGTAATCGGGATGAGATAGAACCAGTTGAAGGTACTTTTTCCCCTTGGGAAGTTGGGGCGAATTCAGCGGATTCGAATTGTATTTATACACCACTTTGGTGGCTGAATCTTGAATCAACCACTGCAAGCTGAGGTTTTCTTTAATCACCGAAGTATCAACGGTAGCCTTCAAATTCAAGGATTCGCAATGGTTTTCTGAAACCGTTACACCCACTTGCGCTTTTTTCTTCACTTTGATGGAAATTCGCTTGAAGGCTCCCGTAGGATTAGGGCAGTACCTATCTGTGGCATACATGTTCACAAACAAGCGTTCATTTTTAAAATCTGAAGTTATGGGAACGAACTTGATTTGTACTTTTTTATTTTTTGATTTGGGATTTAAAACCGTCACCTGAATTCGAGGGTCACTGCTCGTGTATTGAACATCGATGGTATCTGTTTTGGTGATGGAACCTGAAAAGCGGTCGTTGACGTTGAACTCAGCCACGAGCGTATCACCCACAAAGGCGTCATAGGCATCCAATGATTTTATTTCTGGCGACAAATTGGCTGACTGTTGATCACCAATGAACCAATAATATTCCTTGAGTTGTCGGGAAACGAGCACTAGATTGCCGTTGGTATCTGCCTTGTATTCGCGCACGGTAACAGCAAAATTGACGGTTTGTTGTACGTTTTGACTGTAGAAGACCATTCTCCCGCTGTTGCTGTCTAAAAATACGCCGTTGGGCAGCTGCAAGTTAGGATTGGCATTGCATGCCGCTGACGAGCCATTGCAATTGGCAGGGAAAGGCTGAAGGGTACCGGTGGTGTAGTTAACTTGTGCCGTTGCGCTATTGTAACATTTATCAAACGAGTATCTGAGAACATCACCGTCTTCATCGCTTGCCGAAAGCGGAACTTCCTGGGTCACGAAATAATCAAATTTTGAAGGGATGTTCAACGGGTACTTGGGCGATTGATTCATCCAAGATAAGGTTTTACGGAGATTTCCGAAGTATATGGTCAACGGAATATACATTTCTGTTCCAGCCGTTGAGTGATTGGTAATGCTTGAATTGCGGCAGCAAATAGTAGCTATGAATTTTACCTCTTGACACGAAGTAGAGTCGAGCAACACTTTAAATGGCCCTTGTTTTAGGGAAAAGGTATCCCAAAATTCATGAAGTTCAAATCCGTTGCCGGTGCCGTAGGTGTTTTGTGGACTGCAGGGTGCTTTGGCTCCTTGACAAAGGAAGGTGATGTCGGTAATTTTCTTGCGAACGCCCACTTTTTTATTTCCTGAACCGCATTTATTGAAGGAGGTGGCGTTTCCAATTTGGTAAAACAGGGTGATTGAATTTGAATTGAGTGCTGTTCCCCGGCAGTCGCGAATCATGAAGGTTTTCACCACCAACAAGCTGTCTTTGGTGATTGCATATTCAAGATGTCCCCCTCTGCTCCAAGTGGCACTGATAAATCCTAAAAATAAAATGATAGAGAGTATAAATCTTTTCATAGGCTAAATTCCTGTAATTTACGAAAATATTTAAATAATTGCAGCGAAACAAAAGCTAATTATTCTTTAATGATTTTATCAATGAAATAACCCTCTCGGGTCTTTATTGAAACGAAGTAGATTCCCGGTAAAAGGTATTCAATGTTAATGGAAGATTCTTGACTGTCAATATGTTGAATATGGGCTCCAGATGAATTGTATATGTCAACTCCGATCATGTTGTCAAGTTTCCAAGAGATTAAACCCTGGGTTGGATTTGGATAAATTTTGAAGGGGTTATATTTTTTTAGTTTATAGGTGGATACAATTTCACTGATTTCAACCTGATAAAATGATGTGTCATTCCCAAATTGGTTTGCCGCGATGCATTGAATCAAGAATTTACCTGTTTTTTGATAAGAATGCAGAACCCAACGTTGATTCAGATTTGAATCGGTACCACCATCACCAAATTTGTAATAAAATTGAGAATTTAAAGCGCCTTTGTAATTGACGGTGATATGATTGAAATCAGCATGCTCAATGTCAAAATCGCTGATTGGGGCCTTGGATAATCGAATGATAGATCCTGAATAATCACCAAGATAAGGTCTGTTTAGTTTCTTAAAACCATAATCGAGGTCGGCTCTTTTATCGAAATATGGTGAAATGTAGCGTTGATTTGATTTGGATACAAAAATAGTGGGATAGATGGTTAGAGCTTGAATGTCATCATTTCGAGCCCATGCTAGATTTCCATTAATAAAGTATTCACCCGTGTATTTGCCCTTGTTAAGCGGATATTTAAATTTCGGTGAGCCATCCATGTCAACCCGACTCACATTGGGGTTTGCAGCGGAATTATCCCCGTATAAAAAGATAAGTGAATCACCATCTGAATAGGCGTGTAAAACATTCTGTGGGAATCCAACGGTGTAAATTTTCTTTTCGGAAGAATGGTAAGTAAATAAATTGTTATTGAACAAGTTTAACTTACTCCATTGGGAGTTTGCCCCATCCAATTTAATTGAATCCATACCCGATGTTAAAAACCAAAATCCGTTTTTCAGAATCCCATATCCTACAAATGAAGGATTTATGGTATCAGATGTTTGAATATTATGAAACTGATCCAATTCCCAATTTTCCATATCAAGAACCATCCAAGAAAAATAACTTCGATTCGTATTAAAGTCGTTTGGTACAGGAAAAGTATTGAGGTTGCCGGCGTTAAGTTTAAAGTGTTTTTGAGTTTGGAATTTTGGATCTGTAAGTTTAGACAAATAAGTACCTGCAAATAAGATTTTTGAATTCATTGAATGAGATTGTCCACTTGTTGAATTCGAGGGAATTGGAAAATTTCCAATGAGTGAATTGATACATTGATTGGTTTTAAAATCATATTGTATAAAACACCCGTTGACTAGGGAATCGGGGAGTGCATTATCTTTGGGGATAAAAGAACTGAGCGACGAAGAAGCTATCCATGAACTGTAACGGTATAAAAAAATGCAATATTTGTTTGAGTTAGCCCAAATTAATCGCGATCTATAATCATTTGAATATGCACTCCACGCATTTATAATGCTTACATTGCCATCTTTGCTTACTTTCAATAGGCCCCAAATCGCGTATTCAGGAAGGTCAATTTGTTGTATTCTTGAATGTTCTTGGTAAATATGTAGAGAGTCACCGGTGATTTTGCAGAACAACAATAAATCATCACCAATTAATGTAGTATTAAAGAGGGTTATTTTTCCTAGGGATGATTTTAGAGATGTAGCAGTCAAGTTTAGCGCCCAATTAGTCTTGTAATTTGAGAAGTTGCAAATAGCAAGGTCATTATTATTGAAAGTTTGCATTTTGATGCTAGACATGGCAAATCCCGATTGATCTGCTAGAGCAATACTATCTAAATTAGCAGATTGATTTTGATTGGGAAATTGATTCCCCCAAATACAATAAAAGCTATCTTGCGCATAAGGCTCAATTCTAGCCGAATTAAATAAATTAATTTCTTTATTGGCCCAATGGAGAGCATAATCCGTCTTTTGTGCCTGAAGCATCGACGTGAATCCAAAGAAAATCAAAATAAATTTTAGCGACTTTGTCATATCTATATGAAATGGTTCAATTTACGCATTTTATGAAGTGGTCGGGTTTGGTTGGACTAAATTAGTATAATTCTTAATTGATTTAAAATTAGTAAGTAATGTAATAATAAATGAGGGACCCGGTGAAGGTGGGTTTGTTACGGTCCTAGAAAGAATCACATTCAAACTTGAATCTAAGATTTTGTACGTAACAGTGCATGGTGGGTTTACGTAGCTTTCGTTAATAGAAAATGACACAATAAAGAATATTGAATGTTACATCAGCGAAATAAAGCAATCAGAATTTATCACTAATGATAGATTTGTATCATAGAATCAAATTTTAACAAGATTTTTTAAGGTATTGGTAGGATTTGAAAGGTTCAATTGTGTTTTAGTGGAAAATTTTTCAGGAAGGAATCTCCAAGATGTGGGAATACTTAAAAATAAGAGAGCGCCAAAGTTTAAGAAAAGCTATAAATAACCCTTAATGATCATTATTGGTTAGTTAGTGGGCTATTTTGATTGAAAAATGTTTGTTTATGAAAAATAAATACGTAAAATTGTGAATAAATCACAAAAATATATTTTATGATAAATCGGTTCTCTTTTGAAAATGTTCTTTCATTTAAAGACCCGCAAACGTTTTCAATGATCGCTTCTTTAAAAAAGGAGCGGTTGTTTGACGACAGTCAAAACTATGCGGAAAATCTGAAGGATAGTAAAACATTGTCTTCGGCAGTGTTATACGGAGCCAATGCAAGTGGAAAAAGCAATTTGATTAAGGCCTTGCTGCATTTTAGGAATTTCATTGTTTCTGGGAATCAAAATTTAGATAGTTTAGATTTTATTGTTCCAAACTTCCAGCTTGATGCTGAAAAAGCGAAGATGCCAGCGCAATTTGAAATTGAATGTTTCTGGAAAGAGAAAATTTATCGTTATGGATTTAGTATATTAAATTCAGGCATAGAGGAAGAATGGTTGTATGTGAAAGAAAAGCGTGAATCAGAGGTGTTTTATCGTAAAAAACAAGAATTTACAATTCTTGCTAAGAATAAGATTCTACATGAATTGACTTCAAAAAAGATGGTTCACTCCAAAGCCTTTCTTGTTACTATTGGCGCACAGTTTAATGATGCATCTTGTGCGGGTTTTTTAGAATGGATCCACCACTTTAACATTATTTCTGGCATTGATGATCGCTTATACAAGGACTATACGGTAAGGCGAATGAAAGAAAGCAGGGAGTTTAGCCAAAAGGTTGTTGAGCTTATCAAGTTTGCTGATTTTGGAATTGAAGATATTTCTATTAACTCGATTCCGGGTCAAAATATTAAATTAACGGTTGGTGTAAATTCTGCAGTAGAATTTGAACCAGGTGCAATTGATGATTTGATGTCCAAAAGATTTGTGTTGAATTCAAAAGGACTACCCGAATTAAAAGAATTTCATTTTGGTCTATTTGAATCTGAGGGCACTCAAAAATTTGCACATATTGCAGGACCAATACTTGATGTATTGGAAAACGGAAGTGTGCTGGTTATTGATGAATTAGATACCAAACTTCATCCTGAGCTTACGGAACGCTTAGTGCTATTATTCCACAATAAAGAAATTAATAAGCACAATGCTCAATTGATTTTCACCTCACATAATACAAACTTATTAGATGCTAAAATATTTAGAAGAGATCAGATATTCTTTGTAGAAAAAGATTCGTTTGGATCGTCTAATATATATTCTTTGGCTGATTTTAAGAAAAATGGAAAGTCTACCAGAAATGATGAAAATATAGAGTTGAACTATCTTAAAGGCAAATATGGTGCTTTGCCATTTTTAGGGGATTTTGATAACAGATTAAATCGCTAATGAATGGCAAGAAAAACAATCCATAAAAGTCCTATGAATAGTCGTAAGGTTGTTAGATCCCACCAATTACGACAAACTTTTATGATTTTTACCGAAGGCGAAACGGAGGAAGGGTATTTTAAAAAGTTTAAAGTGCGTTGTAAAACAATATCAGGAGGCAATGCCTTTCATATTGTTAGAGAAGCCATTGAACAGATGAAGAATGTAAAAAAATCGGTGGATCACTTTTGGGTTGTATTTGATAAAGATGATACTTCGAAAAGCGACTTTTTAAAGGCGATAAAATTAGCTACTGAAAACGGATTGGAAGTTGCATATAGTTGTGAAGCTTTTGAAATTTGGTGGCTTTTCCATTTTATGGAAATAGCTGCTCCTATTCAAAGAAGAGAATATGAAAAAAAACTCCAGAAGCATTTGCCTGAATTTACAAACAGAGAAAAAGGTCGAAACCAAGGTGAACGCATGTGGATGTTGCTCGATAGAATTAAAAATACTGGAATTGCAAATGCAAAGGCAGCACATTCAAAATTCGAGCATCCAGAGCAAGCCTTTAAGCAGAGTGTTACTACTGTGTATCAGTTGGTAGAATTGCTGTTAGCTAATTCTATTAGTTAGATTGGCTTAATCTATACTCTTTTCAATTTCTATCATTTTGGTGACACCAACGAAATATTGTAATTGATGCTTAACTGAAGGTTAATCACAACCAATCACCTAATCAACTTAATGGCGCCGTGAATGTTGGTGGCGGGCGCGTCAGGGCCGTCTAGGTAGAGGGTGTACAACACAAAATAGGAGCCGGCAGGGCAGTCAGGGCCTGTGTTCATGACCCGGCCGTTCCAGAACAATTGCGGTTGGTTGGTCCAAGCCTTCTCTACATCGTAGACCTTCGCTCCCCATCTATTGAAAATCATCATGCTGTATTGCAGGTCTTCGCCGTTAGATTTCACCACAAAATGATCGTTGAAGCCGTCGCCGTTGGGACTGAAGCTGTTGTATAACTCAAAGGTTAGTTTTGAGGGCGGTATGTCAATGCAAATGCTGTCAGAACAGCCTACACTGTCGGTGACTTTGAGGCAAATGCGGTGGTTTTTGTCAGCTTCTATGAACCGGTAGGTGATGCTGGAGTTGACCGAATCTCTGAATCCGTCGTCAAAACTCCAGATGAACTTCTTGGCATCGATGGATAAATCTTGGAGGGTGAACTTGGGAAGTTGAGCCGTGTCAATGCTGAAATTGGGTTCCAAATTGGTTTTGATGACCCTGTATCTGACCAAAGAATCGCAGCCAGCGTTCGACTTGTGCTTGAAGTTGAAATTGGCCGATGAACTGTAGGTGTTGTTGTTGATCACTACGCTGCTGTCGCCGCAAAGAATGTAAACCACCGTGGTATCGAATTTGGGATTGATGACCAAAGTGGTGTTCACCACCGAGTCGCAACCGTAAAGGCTCTTGAGAGAATCGGTGTACACACCTGGTTTTTTATACACATTGGAGCCCACGGACACAGAATCGCCGAAGCAAATGGCCGAGTCTTGTTCTATCCAATGGTGGGGACGAACATTCAGGGTCAATCGAATGATGGAGTCACAGCCGTCAAGTCTGGGCAAATGGGTTTGATAATTTCCAGGCAGAACGTATCTAAGTCCCAAGAGCATAAAACTGTCGCCGTCGCAGATGTTCGGACGAATGCGCACGGCGGTATCGCGCGACATGGAAATTTGGGCAATGACCACCGAGTCGCAACCGGTAGAACCTCTCATGACCACGGTGTAGGTTCCGGGTTTGTAAAAGGCGGAGTCGCCCACTTTGTAAAAGAAGGTGTTGCAGACGTGTTCTTTGATCAAAACGGTGTCTTTGGCGATGGAAAAACGGGTGTAAATGAACGAGTCGCAACCCAAATAATTGGTCAAGGTGTCTTTGTAAAAACCGGCATCGGTGTAGGTGTGAACACCGACTTTTAGGGAATCTCCGCGGCACATCGTGACCGATTGCGACAGGCTGCTGCTGTCTTTAAAAGTGACATGGTAGGTCACCACCGAGTCGCACAAATAGCGGTTGGTGAGGGAATGGCTGAACACAGAGTCGGAGCCCACACGGTGCTGCCTGATGGCAAAGGTATCGCCCGCGCAGAGGGTATCGTAAACGTCTCTTCGGTTGACGATACCGGTGGTAAAAACGAATTTTTGGTATTCGCCGTTGCAGAAGTAGTTTTTAGCAACCAGAAGTTCGAAGGTGTCGCCGGGTTTGGGGTCAAAAAGGGTGTCGTGAAAACGTTTGGTACCTGAATTGAGTTGCACGATGGGTTGATTGGCCGCCGATAGGTTTTTCCACTGGAAGGTATAGTCTGTATTGGTATCGCCATCGGTGATGTGCGCAATGAAATCGCCTTTGCATCGCGAGGTGGTGAGGGTATCAACGTTGAAAGTTCGGGTGATGGAGCAGGAGGAGGCGAAGGGATTGGGGAAGGAGGCTATAAAGCTATCTCCTGCCACAAAAAGTTGGTTTGTAAGCTCGTTGAAGCGGACATCGATGGTTTTGCGGATTTTCTTGGGAGAAAACAGATAAATATTGGTATCGAGAGAAAACTTATTGTTGACGAATGAATAAACAAGCAGATTGGCGCTATCACCTCCTACAAACACATGGTTGCAGTTGTCAGCGGCAATTCCTGATTGTCCGAGGTGTCCGCGTTTACCTTTATGCCAAGCCACGGAGTCGATGCATCTGATTTTACCGGTTAATTTCTCAATGGAAGCGAGGGCTTTTCCGTCATAAGCAAAAACAAAAGAATCGTTAACAGCAAGGCCGTTGAAGCGGTTGTTATTGATGTAAACATGGTGTATTGCATTACGAGCTTCGTTAAATTTAAAATACTTGGATATGTCGGTATTGTAGTAGTTCCCGTTAAGTGAATCTGAAGACCAAATTAACCCATTGTACCAGTAGCCAGTTCTTCCATACACATATCCCAATGCATCTTTTAGTTCTACCTCCTTCCAATAGTTGATTAGGGAAAAGTAGTTACCGTTTTTATCTACTACAGATCTAACAATATCTTGACCAACAGTAAATGAATCATTGGTGATCAATAGTTTTCGAGCTTTAATGGAGTCAATATAAGGATCTACCGTAAAGATATTAATAGCACCAACAGGTGATCCACCCGATGCAAATAGTGTTTTTGATTTACAGTGCAGATTTAAATCCCACAGCTCTGGAGCATCTGCACGGCTGTTGGAAATATAATTGTCATATATACCGTCAGAATTTAATCTAATGATTCGAGGCCCAACTCTAGCATCACCCCCTGGACCGAAATAGATTGTATTTCTCAATTTATTTACGAGAATTGCTCCCGGTGCATACATTGCTTCAAAGTTGCTCGAGTACCATTTTTTTTGTGGTAAAATTCCTGAAAATATCCATTTTAAATTTCCATCAATATCATATTTTGCAATTTCTGGATATTTAAATGCCGCACTCATGATATAGACTTCATCATTGTGATTGTAATCAATCTGTGATAAAATATTGGTATTATTTAAAGCTGAAGCGCCAGAAAATAAGCCGGAATCAAAAAGGTTTCTGATTACCTTGACATAAGGGTCGATGACGATTTTTGATTTTACTGGGTTTGGGGAATATAAATGAATGTTTAGTATGTTGTTCTTTAATTGGGTGTTGATTTTGAGGGATTTTTCATTTTGTACGGCCACCCAGCCAGAGTCTAATAAACCGAAATGTTCTGCTTTTAGGAGGTGTTGATTGCGACCCTTTTCTTGAAGATTTGCCCCTAAATACTGGATTTGAATTAGATTGGGATTTGCGCCCGGGTGTAAAACAAAGCCGTATTTCAACAGTCCTAATTGTGGATTGTTGCTGGTAATGTAATAGACGTCAATAGACGGATATACATTTTTGTAAGTGATACGTTTAAAACCTTTTGAGTTCCATTCTGCCGGCCCGTATGTCCAATAAAAATTGGAAGAATCCTCAACGATAATTTCGGGATATGGGTTTGAATTCAAGAACACTTGTTGGATACGATCTTCAACTTGTTGTAAAGATTTTTTCTTGCCAGAACTTTGAAAATATTCCCAAGTGAACCCGGCTTGTTTTTTAGATAATGAAATGTTGTGATTGCCTGTCCAAAGAATAAACCCAATATTGGAATCTTGATGGTTCCACTGCCCATTATTTTCGATAAAAAAATCTTTCGGAAAAGGATTTGAAACAACGTAGGAGTTTTGGGCAAAAGAATAAACGTAGAAAAGTGAGCAGAGAGTAAACGCTGCCCACTTTTTCATTGAATGAGTTTTCAGTATGATTTTAGATTTGTTCAAATCGATCGAGAACAAATATAACTGAAGTTACACCTGAATATCAAGAACATAGTCACATGGTCCGTCAGATGGTATTAAACACGCATGGAAGGGATACCATCCAGGAACACCGGCACATGAACAGAACAACAATACATCTTGACAGCATCCTGAGTTATTCAGGGTGAGTCTGAAGGTAGTTCCACAAGCCGTGATTTCAACAAATGCAGGATCAAATGTAAAGCAAGTCGGTGGAGCTGGAACAGGTGGAGTTGGTGGGTTTACAATGTTTCTAGTGTACTGAACATTGAGAGAAGAATCCAAAATGCTGTAACTTACTGTACAGGGAGGATTGATGTAGCTTTCGTTAATAGAAAATGACATTTTTAATTATTTTAAGGTCACAAATTAATTTCAAATAATTTTGAGTGTCAATAGTCATAAAGTACTATAGAAATCATTTTTTTTAAAATATAAAAATAGCATTTTCCGTTTTTATATTTTATAGTGATATGTAACTACTATAAGATAACAATTCAGCTGGATATTTGAAAAATGTCTATGTTTAAAAATTCAAAAGGTTCGGTGCCTGTTTCTTGCGGTTGTAAATCAGCAATAGAACATTGGGAAAGAAATTCAAATAGAAAAGCTGTTTTCTGTTCAGTAAAAGGATGTACAAAACAAGCAGAGCATGGTGGTCACATAATTAATTGTCATGGAAATGCGTCAAATAAACAATATATTGTTCCATTATGCACTTTGCATAACCATAGTAGTTTCTCACAAAGTTTCACTTTAAATAAAATAATTGAACCTATACCGGTGGGTAAATTGCATAATTGTAAATAATAATGAGTTTTAAATCTGAATCTGGTTTCAGAAACAATCAAAGCACCAATCTTTTACAAATTAAATTACTGTGATAAATTTAGTTTGAATAGTGATATGTAACTATATCAAAATAAAAAATAAATAATATGTTTGCGCCATGAGTAATCCAAATGAAATATCACTTGCAGAGGCATCTTCAATGACGCATTCTTATCAAAATGACCCTGCTTTTTCGGGCATGACAATCTCATGTAAAATTTCTAATTCAGCATATCAAGATATTATATCACAGCCGGGTTGTGTTGAAGTTCGTTCATACTTTGCCAAGAATTCAAGCGGTAACTTAACACTTGTAATTGTTGGAGTCGATACCAATGGAAATGATATGACTAACGGAATTATTATGAACAGATTTACTCCGTGCCCAACCAATTGTCCACCTAATTCGCCATTGATGTAATTTTTACTAAATGCTCATCTACTGGTTTTACATTGCAATTCTGTTTTTTACAAATGGTTTGGCAATAAAATCCTGGTCTATTTTAGTTGGAAATAAAAATAATATTTCGGCCTTAATTTATATTCTTGCTGGACTAATCTCTGAGTCATTATTTTATCTACTTAATAGTCATACTAAAAGCACATTAACTGCAGCTTATGATGTGCTTTTCCCAGCACTAATTTTCATTTCTGTACTCATTCGTTTACCTGTTAAATTCAATCAACTTGGGTTGTTGATTTCCATTTTATGGTTTTTAGGACTATTCTATTGGGATCATTATGATTTTTCGGCCATAAACTATCTAGTGAGTATATCGGGATTGTTGTTGTTGGTGGTTTATAGTGCCCAAAAAACATCCTTGAAATTGACTAATATCATTGATGTGGCTATGGCAATCGGACTTTCATTCATGTTAATGACCATGATTATGGCACACAAAGTGATGGTGTGGAAGGCCTCTTCTATTACAGTGGTTTTCAATCATTTGTTTGGATATGTATTAATTTCCATATTAATTTTAATCAATGTTAAATTCTGGAGACATACTACTTACTGAGATATTTTACCTGCTGTTTCCAGCATTTCTCATTACCCTTACCATTCTTGGGGTTGCCTATTTGTACTTGAAAAGGTTTAATCGCATTTTACAGCGCTACAAACACCAAAAAATCCATGAATCGGAAAACGAGCGAAAACGAATTGCCAATGACCTGCACGACTTTGTTGCTATTAAACTATTGAATATTAAAAACCAATTGCAAATCACGCTTGACCGCACCCAAGATGAATCGGTAAAAGATAGTTTGAAGGAGGGCATTTCAGCTTTGAATCAGTTTCACGAGGAATTGCGTTTTACGGTTGAATTTATTTATCCGAGGGATTTTATTATCGGTAAATTGGATGAGAGTTTTCTGCGGATGGGCAAAGAAATGAGTAATTCGGATACTAGCATTATCATGGACGTAGAATTTGTCAATGAACTTTCTAAAGACAAAGCTCATCAACTGTATCGCTACTTACAAGAGAGTCTTGCCAATATAATATCCCACAGAAAAGTTGAAAAAATCTACATCGGCATTTTCGAAGACGAAGAAGAAAACCATGTTGAGTTGTCCATTTCTTATCCCAAAATTCATCCCCAAGAAATAAAAAGCACAAAAAACCTACTCAAATACCCGGGTAGAGGAACCACCATTCTGTCTGAAAGATTGAAGATTTTGAAAGCCAAGGAAATCATTAATGAATCGAATGACAGTTATAAATTGACCCTTTCGTTTCCAATCAGGTAATTCGATGACGGTTTTAATTCTAGATGATCATCCCAGCATGTTGCACATTTTGAGTTCTATGGTGCAAGAATTAATTCCTGAAATGAAAGTAATTGAAATTTCTGATTTGAAAACGGCAACTCTTTCAATCATAGAGAAACAGCCGGATTTTGTGATTACTGACATCCAAATTGACTCCATAAAGCAGATGGATTTGCCTAAAATTTGCTGGGAGAGAAAAATACCTTGTATGGTTTTTACCGGACATGCGAATGCCAGCATTTTAGAGATTGCTACAGGATATAAAGTGAGGTCTATAGTTTCTAAATCAGCCTCTTTGGATGACCTAAAAGAGGGTATAGGCGCACTAATTCATGGTAGAACGTTTTATTGTGCTGTGTGTAGTGATATTTTGAATGTTTCCAACGAAGAATTTGATTTCATTCCTCCACCCATTTTCACAGAATCGGAAGAGTTGGTGATCAAGGCTCAAATTGAGGGCAAAAGTACCGTTCAACTCTCACGAGAAATCAAAAAATCGAAAAACACCATCCGAAACCAGAGAATGAACTTGATGGAAAAAAATGAATGCTCCATGGAAGAAGTTGCACGCCGTTACCTCTTTTGGAACACGAAAGGGTGAACTACTCTGGATGGAGTATGACGATGATTTGCCGTGAAGGTGGCTAGCATTAGGGCCGTTTAAATATCCTCAGGAGAAAAACATAGAGAAGAGACCAGATGGTGCCAAGAGGGAGAAGCCACAGTATGAAAGCCACCGAAAACTGAGCGGTGGAGACGTGGTTAAATCCCCATCGGTCAAGTAATGCTTTCAATTTAGATTTCATTCACTCTGGGGCTTGTTGATTGAGGAAAGTTGATTTTGCCTCTAATAAATCCGGTGGCGGTTTGATGATTAACAGCATTTTCATGGTAAAGTTGCCCCAATCCTTGATAATCAGAGTCATTGAAACGATGAACCCAAAGTTCTACTAATTCTCGCGCAGTCATGTGAAATTGGGTTTAAATTTAGGTGAAATTTCGAATTTACTTTGTAATTAAAAGAATAAATGCAAAAGCCCCAGATTTCTCTGAGGCCTTGATTTTATTGGGTGGAGAATACCGGAGTCGAACCGGTGACCTCTTGCATGCCATGCAAGCGCTCTAGCCAGCTGAGCTAATCCCCCAAATGGAGTGCAAATATACAGTTTTAATCGAAAGCCATCAAACAAACTCCACTGACACCTCTTGCTCAATGTCGGGGTGGAGGCTCTTCGATACCGGACAACTATTCACTATGCGCTGAAGTCCCTCCTTGTTGCGCTCAGTGCCTGATGCTCCCAAATCAATGCGTAAATCAATTTTGATCTTTGAGATGCGGCGCGGATTGCTTTGCATGATCTTATAAGTATCTGCCGAAATGGCATCAATGCTGAACTCCTTCAGTTGCGCGTAAATGCCCATCGTGGTGATGATGCATGTGGTTAAACTCAAAGCGCACAAATCGGTTGGGGAAAACGCCGAACCCTTTCCCTGGTTGTCAGTTGGAGCATCCGTCAGAATTTTTGTGCCACTCTGCTCGTGCAAATTTTCGCACCTTAACTCGCCTAAATACGTTGTAATGAATTTTCCCATGATTTTGATTCAAAACTACAATATATCCACAAAAATTCACTATCTTTGCACCGCAAATAACCACTTCACTTTTCGTTATTTGCCATGAGTCAAAATACATCCAAAATCATTCTCGAAGGACTCACATTTGATGATGTTCTTGTTATCCCCAGACATTCGCAAGTACTTCCGCGTGATGTTGATACCAGCACACAATTTACCAAGAATCTTCGTCTGAATATTCCCATTGTTGCAGCTGCGATGGACACTGTCACAGAGTCGAGATTGGCCATTGCCATGGCTCGGGAAGGCGGAATTGGCATCATCCACAAGAATTTGACCATTGCCCAACAAGCGGCCGAAGTGAAAAAAGTGAAGCGCTCCGAAAGCGGTATGATCCTTGACCCCGTTACCTTGCAACCCGATGCCACCTTAGCCGAAGCGGTGCAACTCATGAAAGAACATAAAATTGGCGGTATCCCCGTGGTAAACGGCCAAAATCAACTCATGGGAATCATCACCAACCGCGACTTGCGCTTCGAAAAAGACCTCACCCGAAAAGTGTCGCAAGTGATGACTTCGCAAAACCTCATCACCGCTCCTCACGGTACTGACTTGAAAGGCGCTCAAGACATCCTCGAGAAACATAAAATTGAAAAATTACCCATTGTAGATGATCAGCAAATTTTGCACGGATTGATCACCTTCAAAGACATCCAAAAGGTAAAAAATTATCCCAAAGCAGTCAAAGACGCTCACGGAAGACTCCTCGTTGGGGCCGCTGTTGGCGTGACTCCCGATACCATGGACCGCGTTGATGCCCTCGTGAAAGCTGGGGTTGACGTGGTTGCCATTGACACGGCGCACGGACATTCACAGGGCGTGATCAATCAGGTTCGCGAAGTGAAAAACAAATATCCAGACCTTCAAATCATTGCCGGAAACATTGCCACTGGCGAAGCTGCAAAGGCCCTCGCCGATGCGGGTGCTGACGCAGTAAAAGTGGGTGTGGGTCCGGGTTCTATCTGCACCACGCGCATCATTGCGGGCATCGGAATGCCTCAGTTGACCGCAGTTATGGAGGCCGCTAACGCGCTTCAAGGCACAGGCGTTCCCGTCATTGCCGACGGCGGAATTCGCTACTCGGGCGACATTGTGAAGGCCTTGGTTGCAGGCGCAAACACCATCATGGCCGGCGGTTTGTTCGCAGGCACCGAAGAGTCTCCCGGCGAAACTTCTTTTTTCGATGGACGTAAAGTCAAGTCGTATCGCGGCATGGGCAGCATCGAGGCGATGAAAGACGGCTCCAAAGACCGTTATTTCCAAGACGCCGAAGACGAAGTTGCCAAGCTTGTTCCCGAAGGAATTGTGGGCACGGTTGCTTATAAAGGACATTTATCTGAGGTCATCTACCAATTGGTGGGCGGCATCCGCGCCGGTATGGGCTATTGCGGCGCACCCAACATGACCGAACTCCAAAAATCGGGCTTCGTTCGCATCACCAACGCCGGCATGCGCGAAAGCCACCCCCACGACATCGCCATCACGAGAGAGGCACCGAATTATAGTCGGTGATCGGTGATCGGTGATCGGTGATCGGTGATCAGCGGTCAGCGGTCAGCCGACAGCGGTCAGCGGTCAGCCAAAGACCAAAGACCAAAGACCAAAGACCAGCAATCAGCCGTCAGCCGTCAGCCGTCAGCGGTCAGCCGTCAGCCAAAGACCAAAGACCAAAGACCAAAGACCAGCAATCAGCGGTCAGCCGAGAGCGGTCAGCCGACAGCGGTCAGCCGACAGCGGTCAGCCGTCAGCCAAAGACCAAAGACCAAAGACCAAAAACCAATGCTCAGCCCTAATTCAGCGCCTCAATAACGTCACATTTCCGGATTCAAATGCCACTTCTTCTCTGTTGGTGCCAGTGATTTTAAGTTTGAAAATATATACATCCTCAGGACAAGGCACTTCATTGTATTTGCCGTTCCAAGAAACATCCTTGCCAGAAGATTCATAGATTTTTTCGCCCCACCGGTTGTAAATAGACATTTCGATGTTGGAAATATTGGCTCCTTTCACTTGAAAGACGTCATTTCTATTGTCATTATTTGGCGTGAATGAATTGGGAATAAAATAAGTTAGAGCTTCGCAATAAGAGATGATGGTGGTGTCACCCGAAGGACAGGAATTATCATCTAGGACTTTTACCGTGTATATGCCATGCGAATCAACGGTAATTTGGGAAGAGTTTTGGCCGGTGTTCCATTGGTATTTAGCGAAACCTGGAGTAGCTTTGATAAGATAGGAGAACTTCCCGCAAAATGCGGTATCGGGACCAATGTAGACCTTGAATTTAGGTCCAACATCAACAGTTACGGTGTCCACAAAAACAAAATCGGCACTGTCAGTCACGGTGACCCAGTATTTTCCTGGTTGTTTCACGAAGATTTTAAAATCTGTGCTTCCGTTGCTCCAAACGATGCTTTTTACGTTTTCCTTGGTGCACGTCAGAAGCGCAGAATCCCCAATGCAAATAGTGGTATCAGAGTTGATGATCCATTTTTGGGGTGGTAATGCCGCTATGAACGCAGGAAGTCCTAATTCTGTTATCCGTTCAGGCTCATACGGATAGGTAATATAAGCAACCTCGGGACGGCATGCCATACCTGCCGAATCAGGTGCATGAATAACAGAAACTGATCTTTTTGACTTTATGCACACATATATTTTTCCATCCGGACCCAATTGAAGTGCACCGATTATCCATGTCCAGTCGTCAAAGAAAATGCCTTTCCGAGACGCCAGAAAGTCCTCTGGACTCGAAGTATTCAAGTCAAATTGCAAGACACATTTCTCTGCATTTTCAGCTGAAACATAGAGAAAATTAGATTTTGGGGAGAATTCAACACCATAAGGATTGTACTGTTGCTTAATGTGCCACCAATTGCTGGCCTTTCCAGTGTTAACGTCGAAATCACCAATAACAATCGTGTCTTTACCATTGTGAACCATGGCAATTTTCTTTCCGTTTGGGGATATTTTCATGGCACCAATAAAACTCATCTCACTGAATCTAGGTTTGACTACTAAACCTGTCTTAGAGACAACGGGATCTGTATTAATGCCGTTTGCCGAAACCGAATAGGCCAATAAAGTATCACTGTGGTATTTATGCACCAAGAGCCAAAATTCTTTTCTATTGGGTTTTTGAATGGCGGCTAATTTCTCACTTATTGGCCCCACCACAAAGATATTTTTCTTCGAAGAGACTATGTCACCATTACCACCATTCAGGTTAATATTCACAACAGAATAATTTAGACCGATATCACTCCCCCATGCTGCGGCAGTGAAAATATAATACAAATGGGAACTATCTGGAACAGGAATAATTAGAGCTGATTGGGTAGAAGATACATCACCTTTCAAGCTGTCGCCATTTGGCATCAAATTGTGATTGCGATCCCAAACCGAAACCCCATTGGTGTAAAACAAAAGCTGTCCTTTGGAATTACTGATGCTTGCAGAACCCTCAATGGTTGTCATTTTGCTGTCCGTGAGGGCACTAGGTGGTTGGGTATTAAAGTTAATTCCAATATAATCTCCAAAGTACCAATTGTGATTTTCTTTCTGTGCAAAACTGTTTTTAGGCATCAACCACAGAAGGGCAAGTAGGCTATATTTTATTGCTTTTAGAGGCATAGTATTTATTGGTGGTCGGTGGTCGGTGATCGGTGATCGGTGATCGGTGATCAGCCGTCAGCCGTCAGCGGTCAGCGGTCAGCCGTCAGCCGTCAGCCGTCAGCCGTTAGCCAAAGACCAAAGACCAAAGACCAAAGACCATCGATCAGCTGAAATTCAAATTACTAAGCATTAAGACATCAATTTTCTTGATTTGGTTGCTCGGTGGCTAATAATTTCTACATAGTCAGATTAAAACTTATGGCCGACAGCGGTCAGCCGTCAGCCAAAGACCAAAGACCAAAGACCAAAGACCAGCAATCAGCGGTTAGCGGCTTCGCCGCTTATAAATCCTCCAAAGTGATCAATTGAAGCATCTCGCGGGTGATCTGTTTCTCTTTTGAGACACGATTGGCTTGGTTTTCGAGCACTTTTTCGAAGGTATTACGAACAAATCGGCCGTTTCCGAAGGTTTTGTCGCGGTTTTGGTAGGCGTTGTCAAAGAAGGTGGAAAGTTGCTCTTTGACGCCGTCGCCGAGGATGTATTGAGATTTTTTGCAGAACGATTCGAAGATTTCTAACATGGCCATTGATTCGTAATCGGCGAAGTCAATGTAGCGGTTGATTCTCGATTTGAATCCGGGGTTGGTTTCCAAAAAATCTTGCATTTCTTGCGAATATCCAGCCAAAATAACCACCAATCGGCTGCGATCGTCTTCCATGCGCTTGATGAGGGTGGCAACGGCCTCCTGACCGTAGGAGTCTTGTCCCTCGCCAACCAATGCGTATGCTTCGTCGATGAACAAGATGCCGTCTAAGGCGTCATCGATGGCTTTGTTGGTTTTTACGGCCGTTTGTCCGGCGTATTCGGCGATCAATCCGCTGCGGTCTGTTTCGATTAAATGTCCCCGCTCCAAAACGCCCAGATGCTTGTAAATTCGGGCGATGAGTCGCGCCACGGTGGTCTTTCCCGTACCGGGATTTCCAGTGAACACGATGTGGTAGGAGATGGGGGTGGTCTTGAGACCCTGTTTCTCGCGTTCCAATTGGATTTTCACGAAGTTAACCAAGGTTTCGACCTCTTCCTTCACGGCGTCTAGTGCAATGAGCGATCTCAGTTCTTTGAGAACTTCGTCTAGGGTTTCATTGGGGTTTTGTTCGTTGATTTTCAATGATTTATTGACTTTTTCTGGGAGCGGGTGATGCAGCCATTTGTAGATTTCGGCAAGCCTTTCTTCTTCTGCTTTGGATGTTTTTGCGTCGGCCTTCGAAATGATCAATGCGTATCTATTCAATGTGGCAGCGTACTTATCAAGCAATTTCGAACCCATGAGCTCCAACAGCGATGGCCATGCCAATTCGGATTTTACGGTTTCTTTGGGATTATCGCCCACGTTGAAATTCACGTTCATGGGATTGCCTTTGGCAATGATGTTGTTCAATTCCACACAAATGCGCTCCATCATCGCTTCACCCACCAAATTATTGAGTTCCTCATCAGATTTTAATGTAAAATCTTCAATGTCTAGAATCAAATTATTTACCGCTAAAAATGCGCCCATAAGCTCACGACTGTTTGCTTTAAACTCCTTTCCATAAACCACTTGCGCTACTTTTACGATGTCAAAAACAAAACAGATTTTAGCGTCATCCATCGGCACGCCGCTTTTCTCCATCTGCGCCATCAGGTCTTTTTCAGTGCTCATTTCCTGCCACAAATTCCTCAAATCGCGGTTGATTTCACGAATCATTTCCAAATATGCCGGACTCAATGTCTGTGCCTTTTCTCGAATGGGGCTGTAACTATTTTGAATTTCATTATTTCTGGGGACGATAGACTGTTTACCGTTATAAGTCTCGTCGAATTTATCGTCCGACACAAACAAAAGTGACAGAAAATCAATTCCCAGTGCGATGGCGTAAAAGGAGAGGACCATTTCTTGTTTCCAACCCACTAAAAGTGTCCCAATATAAACCACAGCGAGTAGGGGCTGTCCTAAATAGAATCGATGTCCGCCAATAAATCCGGTGGTCAGCGCTAAAATGACCGCGACATTTTTACTTTTTCTTTTCTGATTCATTCAATTGCAAAATACAACATTTACCTTTGAAGGTATTATGTTTAAACGTGTAAGTTTTGCATTTATCGCAATTTTGCTTTTGGCTCAGTGCGGATCCCCCAAAAAACAGCAAGCCCCAGGACTGATTCCATCTAAAACTGGTTTAACATCTGTACGTGTGGCATTTTACAATTTGGAGAATCTATTCGATACCATTAATGGCCCGAACGACGATTCTGAATACCTTCCCACATCTGAAAAGCCTTGGAATACTGCTCGTTACCAAAGTAAATTGAAAAATATGGCGCGCGTCATTGATTCCATTCAACCCCAAATTTTGGGTGTCTGCGAAATCGAAAACCGTACCGTTCTTTTAGATTTGATCAAAACATCCACATGGTTGAAAAGCATCAAGGCCGAAGTAGTTCACTTTGAATCGCCCGATAAACGCGGCATCGATGTTGCTATACTAAAGTCAAGTCAATGGACTGTTAAACAGACAGATACGTTGTGGGTTCCCACCGAAAATCCGGATAAACCCACTCGACACATCCTCATGGCCACCTTCCAAAACGGAAAATCAGAACTATCGATGTTCGTAAATCATTGGCCATCAAGGAGTGGGGGAGAGCAATTGAGCAGACCTTTGCGCTTTAACGCTGCAAAAACCTTGAAAGACTATATTGATGCCCGCCCTGAAATGAAAAATTGGGTAGCGGTTGGCGACTTCAATGACAATCCCGAAGATTCAAGTTTGCGCTACATTTTGGGCGCATCAGACGAGCAGTCGAACAAAATCAATCTTGCCTACCTTCACCGATTGGCTCAACCCGAAACCGGCACTTTGAAGTACAACGGTCGTTGGGACATGTTTGACCAGATCATTGTGAGCAGGTATTTATACCATTTAGGCCCAGAAAACGCCATTCCGCAGGTACAAATTTACCATCGTAATTGGCTCTTGCAGCAAGACGGCAAGTTTCAGGGCTATCCGTTGCGCACCTTCGGCGGCCGCACCTATTTGAACGGTTATTCAGACCATTTGCCGGTGTTTGTTGATTTGGAGATTGGTGATCGGTGATCGGTGATCGGTGATCGGTGATCGGTGATCGGTGATCGGTGATCGGTGGTCGGTGGTCGGTGATTGGTGGTCGGTGATTGGTGATCGGTCAATCTGAAAACCGAAAACCGAAAACCGAAAACCGATAACCGTAATCTACACAACCTTCTTCATCGCTGCTGATACGAAACCAACGAAGAGAGGGTGTGGATTTTCGACGGTGCTTTTGAGTTCTGGGTGGAATTGGACGCCAACAAACCATGGGTGATTTTCAACTTCAACTACTTCGGCGAGGCCTGTTTGAGGGTTGGTTCCGGTGATTTTCATGCCAGCGTTTTGGATGGCGTCTTTGAAGTTGTTGTTGAATTCGTAGCGGTGACGGTGTCTTTCAGAGATTCGGGTTTTTCCGTAGGCCTTTGCGGCGTGACTGCCTTTTACTAGCTCGCAGTCGTAAGCGCCAAGACGCATGGTACCTCCGTAATTGGTGATTTTCTTCTGTTCTTCCATCAAGTCAATTACGGCGTTCGCAGTGTCAGACATTTCCGATGAATGAGCATCGGCGATGCCCGCCATATTTCTCGCGAACTCAATGACGCTTATTTGCATCCCCAAGCAGATCCCAAAGAAAGGAACTTTATTTTCGCGGGCGTATTTCACAGCAATGACTTTTCCGTCGATGCCGCGGTTTCCAAATCCGGGTGCAACCAAAATCCCCTGATATCCAGAGAGTTTACTCGCCACATTTTCTTCGGTGAGGAATTCTGAATGGATGAAGGTCACTTTTACTTCGCACTCGTTGGCGGCGCCAGCGTGTATAAACGATTCATTGATAGACTTATACGCATCGGGGAGTTCCACATATTTACCCACCAAGGCTATTTTTACTTCTGATTTGGGATGTTCCAATCTAAACAAGAAGTTTGACCATTGGCTCAGCTCGGGCTCCTGAGATGATTTTAATTTTAGCTTATTGAGGACAACTTTATCGAGTTTTTCCTTCAACATAGCCATCGGAACCTCGTAAATAGTGCTCAAATCGCGAGCTTCGATTACGGCATTTCCTTGGACGTTGCAGAAAAGGGCCAATTTCTTTTTCAAATCTGCACCCAAAGATTGCTCGGTTCTCAAAACGAGCACATCGGGTTGAACACCCAACTCCAGCAAGCTCTTCACGGAGTGTTGAGTGGGCTTGGTTTTCAATTCCCCAGCCGCCTTCAAAAAGGGGACCAAAGTTAAGTGGACCACGCACGCATTAGCGTCCCCCAGCTCCCAAATGAGCTGTCTCATTGACTCTATGTACGGAAGTGATTCGATGTCACCCACTGTACCTCCAATTTCGGTGATAACAATGTCGTATTCGCCCGATTCGCCTAAGAGTTTCATGCGTCTCTTGATTTCATCGGTGATATGAGGAATAACCTGCACGGTTTTCCCCAAGTAGGCGCCTTTACGCTCATTTTCGATGACGGTCAAATACACTCTACCGGTGGTCACGTTGTTGGCCTGGCTGGTAGGTACGTTTAAGAATCGCTCGTAGTGTCCGAGGTCAAGATCAGTCTCAGCGCCGTCTTCGGTCACGTAACATTCGCCGTGTTCATAGGGATTTAATGTACCTGGATCAACGTTAATATAGGGGTCAAACTTTTGGATGGTAGCACGATAGCCACGGGCCTGTAAAAGTTTCGCTAAAGATGCTGCAATGATGCCTTTACCTAGGGAAGAAGTAACGCCGCCCGTAACAAAAATGAACTTAGTTTGACTCATAAAAATGTGTAGTTACGGGGTGCAAAATTAACTAAATATTAATGTTTATTAGAAACAAAAGGGGGGGAGTTTTCAACATTGTTAGGATTACGGTAGGTCGGTGATCGGTGGTCGGTAGGTCGGTGGTCGGTGGTCGGTGGTCGGTAGGTCGGTGGTCGGTGGTCGGTAGGTCGGTAGGTGGATTTTGCGGAAAGTGCAAATCTTAATTTGTAAATTGTGTTTATCGCCAAGGGATTACAAAAGAATCTAACTTGATTTGAAATATGAATAATTTTAAAAAATTAAAAATTTGGAATCAATCAATTGATTTGAGTCATTCAGTTTTTGTATTTACAAAATCTTTACCAAAACCAGATTCATATGATGTTGTTAATCAGTCACGAAGAGCGGCAGTTTCAATTGCTTCTAACATTGCAGAAGGTTGCGGCCGAGGATCAAACAAGGATTTTTGTCGTTTTCTTAATATTGCCTTAGGTTCCTCTTACGAATTGGAAACGCAATTAATCATTTTAAAAAGGCTCTTTGCAAAAGAAACTGCAAATTTGGAGGCTGAAACCGTCTCCATCCAGAAACAGATTCAATCTTTGATTAAAAAACTAAATTCAACGGGAAACTGATCACCGACGACCGACAACCGAAAACCGATCACTGATCACCGATCACTGATCACCGATCACCGATCACCGATCACCGATCACCGATCACCGATCACCGATCACAGACAACCGATCACCGACTACCAACCAACACAATCCACCCCATCTCATCTTCAATTTTTTGTAATTTGAGGTTGTCGAGGAAGGTTTTGATGGCCGTTGAGACTTCGTGGTTGGGTGATTCCATGACGGAGTAGTAGGTGCCGTTGCGGCCAAAGCCGTCTAGGTTGATGAGGGTGGCTGCGGTTCCTGTGATGAAAAGTTCGGAGATGGATCCAGATTGTTGCTTTTCAATCAGTTCGGTGATGGAAATGGGGCGTTCCTCTACTTCGTAGCCAAGGTGTTTTAGTCCCTTGATGACAGAATCACGGGTGATGCCCGCAAGCATGGTGTTGGTTAAAGAAGGAGTCACAACGGTTTTTCCGTACACGGCAAAGAAGTTAGTGGTTCCGGTTTCTTCCACCCACTCGTGTTCAATGGGATCGGTCCATAAAATTTGATCGTAACCCTCTTTTTGGGCCAATGCTGTAGGATAAAGTGCTGCACCGTAGTTGCCGGCGCATTTGGTGAATCCAACTCCTCCGGGAGCTGCACGACTGTATTCGTTTTCCACTTTTACGCGGAGGGCCTTGTTGTAATATGGTCCAACAGGACAAGCAAAGATGGCAAAACAGTAATTGTCAGATACTTTTACTCCAATGTAATCATCGGTGGCGAACATGTATGGACGAATGTATAGGGCGCCGCCTTCGGTGCGGGGAACCCATGCACGATCAATGTCAATGAGTTGGTTCAGACCGGCCATGAAAAGGTCTTCGGGGATTTCAGGCATGGCCATGCGAACGGCAGATCGGTTTAGGCGAGCTGCGTTATCTGTGGGACGAAAAATGGTGATGTCGTGATCGTTTTTTGAGGACGCGAAAGCCTTCATTCCCTCGAAAATAGATTGACCATAATGAATGGCAGAGGTGGCTGGACTTAAAGATAAATTTCCGTAAGGAACGATTCTTGGGTTGGTCCATTCACCGTTTTTGTAGTCAGCAAGGAACATGTGATCGGTGAACATTTTGCCAAAACCAATGTTCTGGGGGTCAAATTCAGAAATTCTGCTTTCTTTAACCTTTTCTACTGTAATTTCGAACCTCATTACCTCAAAATTAGGGTAATTTTGTGAAGCATGAGCAACGAATCATTAAAAACTGAATCGGCCTGGTTGTTGTCAGGACTCTACCAAGGTGGCCTTTTTATTGGTAATGAGCCAGTTGCCGAAAAAGTTGAGATCAAAGAAATTCAAATAGAAACGCCTCAAATAGAGACACCAATGCCTCAATTCAATGCTAAATTCATTCATTGGATAGAGGAGAATTCTGACTTTGATTACAAAGACATGATCAGTAAGATCATGTTTGCCCTTAAATGGAAAGGTCAAGAAATTAAAGCAGAAGATTTTATCTTTTTGAATAGCAATGAAATAAAGCATTCTTTTGAAGAATTGTTGAAAGCTGGTTCAATAAAGGCGGAGAGAATCCTCTTTTGGTCAGATAGAGCAACAGCGACAAACGGAAACCAAGCATTGCAGGTATTGTCGCCTTCTGCAGTGGCCAAAGACAAGGATACCAAAATCAAGTATTGGAATCAGATTAAGAGTTATTTCGGGCTTTGAGTCGAGGGTCATTGACCTTTTGGAGCAGGAAATAGCTGATAATGAAGAAAATAACCAGGGCTAATACGGAGTTTTGCATGCCCTTTTCGGGTGAATGCTCTTCTACCCAAGCAAAAGAGAATAATCCAATGACCATGGCTACCTTTTCGGTGATGTCGTAAAAACTGAAGAAGGAAGCGGTGTCTGTGGTGTTTTCGGGGATGAGTTTAGAATAGGTACTTCTGCTCATAGATTGAATTCCCCCCATAACGGCGCCGACGAAGAAGGCAAGCACGTAAAAGCCCACTTCTGATTTGTATTCGGCGTCGAACCAAGCACCAATGCAAATGAATACCCAAGAAATTAAGGCTATGGATAGAGATAGTTTATTTCCGTATTTTTTGGAGATCCAAGAAAACAGGAAGCTCCCTGCAATTCCTACAAATTGAATGATGAGAATGACAGGAATCAGTTTACCTGCAGGAAGTTGCAAAAGTTTAGCGCCAAAATAAGCAGCAACCAACATAACGGTTTGAACACCCATAGATAGGAATAAAAAAGCTCTGAGGTACATGAGCATGGAGGCAGATTGTTTGATTTGTTTCCACACTTTTTGGAGTTCGTGAAAACCACTGAAAATATTGCCTTCCTTTTTATTTGTGGCAGGTGTTTTTTTGATTTTCGAGAAGAAAATTTGAGCAAAGCCTATCCACCAAATCCCTACGGCGATGAAACAATAGCGGGTGGCTAGTCCTGAAGAAATATCCATTGCGGGAGCAATGGCTTGAATGAAAATGAGGCAGAGTATGAGCAACGTGCTGCTTCCAATGTAGCCCATGGCGTAACCCCTTGCACTGACTTTGTCCATCATGTCGGCATCGGCAATTTCAGGGAGATAAGAGTTGTAAAATACCGAACTGCTCCAATATCCTATGCTGGCAAAAAAGAGCGATAGCAGTCCCCAGGTAACATCGTTGCCGTTGGCTGTGAAAAAGTAGAGTAGGGCGGTAGAGAGAGAGCCCAAATAGCAGAAGAACTGCAAAAAGCGCTTTTTATTGCCCTTGGAGTCTGCGATGCCGCTCAGGAGCGGGCTGGTTAAGCAAATGACCAAGAAGGAAAAGGCGAGAACGTAATTGCTGATAACGGTATTGGTGAAGGTAGAGCCCAAAAACTGGACTTGATCAGAAATGACGTTGCCGAGTTCGTCTTTTTTTGTGGTAATGGCGGTGTAATAAACCGGAAAAATGGCCGAAGAAATTACGAGTGGGTAAACGCTATTGGCCCAATCATACATGGTCCAAGCGCGCATGGTGCCTTTATGGTTTTTTTCCATAGGGCTGCAAGATAAACTAAATTTTGGCTAAATGCTTGTGTAAGTTTAGCTGGCAAACTTCAGATCTTGAATGAGATTCCACTCCTCTTCAGCGATCTTTCTGGTGATGCGTAACTTCTTGGTTTTCTTGTCTCCCGAAGGAATTTCGAACATGAATTTCTTGAAGATCGTTTCACAAATACCTCTCAATCCACGAGCGCCCAACTTGTTTTCCATGGCTAATTCCACGATGAAATCAAGAGCATCATCGTCTACATTTAATTGAACTCCTTCCATTTCAAACAACATTTGATATTGCTTCATGATGGCGTTTTTGGGTTCCGTTAAAATACTTCTGAGCGCTTCTTTATCTAAGGGTTCTAAAGCGGTTACAATAGGAATACGGCCAATGATTTCAGGAATCAATCCAAAGGTTTTCAAATCTTGGGGATTGATTTGACTCAAAAGTCGTTCAGAATTGATTTCGCGGTGTTCGTTGCGTTTGAATCCAACAGATTGGTTTTGCAAACGTCTAGAAATGACTTTTTCAATTCCGTCAAAAGCTCCGCCGCAAATAAACAAAATGTTTGAGGTATCGATTTTGACGTATTTTTGGTCTGGGTGTTTGCGTCCGCCTTCAGGGGCTACGTTTGCAACGGTTCCTTCCAAGATTTTGAGAAGTCCTTGTTGAACGCCTTCTCCGCTGACATCTCGAGTGATGGATGGATTATCAGATTTGCGGCTGATTTTATCAATCTCATCGATGTAAACGATGCCTCTTTCTGCCAATTCGGGTTTGTAGTTAGCCACTTGGAGTAATCGCGAAAGGATGCTTTCAACATCCTCACCTACATAACCTGCTTCTGTCAATACGGTGGCATCTGCAATGGTGAAGGGAACGTTCAATAAACGCGCTAAAGACTTAGCAAGTAGGGTTTTACCTGTTCCTGTTTCACCAACCAGCAAGACGTTGCTTTTTTCAATTTCAACGTCGTTGCTGCTGTGATTTTTATTTTGGATGCGTTTATAGTGGTTATAAACGGCGATAGACAATGACTTTTTAGCTTCGTCTTGGCCAATAACGTATTGATCAAGATGTTTTTTAATTTCCAAAGGAGTGGGAAGAGAAACGCCTTCGTCAGACCCAGTGAATTTAGTTGGGATATCGCCCGATGGGAGGGAGGTTCCTAATTCTTTGGCAACAATTTTATGTGCTTGTTCAACACATTGTTCGCAAATGTTTCCATCTAAGCCCGAAATCAAGAGAACAGCTTCCTCTTTCTTTTTACCACAAAACGAACAGCTCTGCCCTTTGGAATTTTTCATTGGAAATTAGCTTTATTTGGTTGAACGACGACCTAAAACTTCGTCAATCATACCGTATTCTTTGGCTTCCTCTGCAGTCATCCAATAGTCGCGGTCACTGTCTTTTTCAATTCTATCGAACGGTTGACCAGAGTGATATGAAAGAATATCGTACAACTCTTTTTTCAACTTAGAAATTTCTTTGTAGGTGATTTCGATGTCGCTCGCTTGTCCTTGAGCTCCACCCAAAGGTTGGTGAATCATGATACGGCTATGCGGCAACGCAGTTCTTTTACCTTTGGCACCAGCAGTCATCAATACGGCACCCATAGAAGCAGCCATACCCGTACAGATGGTAGAAACATCTGAACTGATGTATTGCATGGTATCGTAGATTCCTAATCCTGCATAAACACTTCCTCCGGGACTATTTACGTAGATCTGAATATCTCTGTTGGGATTTGCGCTTTCCAAGAACAGCAACTGGCCCATGATGATGTTAGCAACGTCATCGTAAATGGGAACTCCCAAAAAGATGATTCTGTCCATCATCAAACGAGAGAAAATATCAATGACGCTCGCGTTCATTTGACGCTCTTCAATGATGTTTGGCGTAAGGCCATAAATTCCACCCGCTGCAGAAGCAGTCATGTTTGAATATTGATCAACATAAAGACTGTTAATGCCTAAATGCTTAGTAGCGTACTTTTTAAATTCTTTCCCGTAGTCCATAATTCTATATTAACAAAGATATCAAGAAATAGATTACTCTCCGTGAGTGTCTTTATGTTTATTTACGTGTTTGAAATAATCTTCCACCGATGTTTTCTTATCGTTGATGCTGATCATTTCACGAGCTTTATCATAAGATTTGCGGTAAATCACGCGATCGCTCATTTGTCCTACAAATTCACGCTCTTGCAAACGTTTAGCAATAGTTTCGTTCAAAAAGTCTTGACCAATCATGCTAACATCCAAGCCGTATTGCTTGTACATACCCACATAGTAAAGACGAGCTTCTTCAATCACTTCTGCTTGTTCAGCTTTAAGATCGTGTAGTTCAGCCAACTTGTCAATGATCAATCTGCGCTTCAACGCGTCTTTCTCTTGAGCATATTTTTCGTCTATGTTTTCGGCGTTGTAATCTTCGGTTTTTGTTTCCATCAACCAACGCTTCAAGAAGTCATCTGGCAATTGGATGTCGTGTTTAGACATGATTAAATGTCCAATTTCATGATCCAACCACAACGAAGCTTCGTTTTTGTAGTATTGCTCTAGGTTAGATTTAACTCTTTCACGGTATTCAGCTTCATTTGCTGGGGTTTCTGTTGGGAAAACCTCTCTGAAATAGTCTTCGTTTAGTTCAGGAAGGATGCGTGATTTAATTTCAGTAACATTTACTGAAAAAGAACCTGACAAATCAGCAATTGCTTCTTTAGCCACAGCCAATGCGCTAGTCAATACACTTTCGTTGTTATTGAACAACTCTCTAACATCGCAAGTAGTGGTAAATCCTTTTTCGATGCCAATGAATTGTTTTTGCAACTTCTTATTCTCAATCATTGAAGGTACAAAACTCACCGATTTAGCGGTAACACCGCCTTCAAGTGGTTGTCCGTCTTCACCCAATTCATTTACTTCAGCATAAACAATAGATTCAGCATCAGAAATTGTTGCATCATCTAGTTTTGCGTGACGTTTGCGCGCGTATTCAATGTCTTCATCAATTTCTTTATCGGTTACTTCAATCTGGAAAAGATCTAATTTGTCTTTGGTAGTGAGGTCTAATTCAAATTTTGGAGCCAAACCTAGATCGAAAGCAAATACAAAATCTTCAGAATTTTCAATATCCAACTTAGAATCAAAGCGGGTACTTCCTATTGGATAGCCCAATGTTTCTAATTTTTGCTCTTCAATAAACTCATTTAATTTTTGAGAAGCAATTTGTTGTATTTCATCGGCAAGAACCGTTTTACCATACATTTTTTGGATCATTCCCATGGGTGCTTTCCCAGGACGGAATCCACGAATGGAGGCGGTTTTTTGAATTTTCTTGATTTGTACGTCTACTTTTTCTTGGTAATCAGCTTTCGACATTTCAATGAGAACCGAAGCTTCTAGATCGTTGAGTTTTTCTAAACGGATATTCACGACAATAATTAATTAATCTCTTTAAACGAAAAATGGAACCTATGTTGAGTTCCATTTTTCGGGTTTGTGCACGCGGAGGGACTCGAACCCCCACGCCTCGCGGCGCCAGATCCTAAGTCTGGTGCGGCTACCAATTACGCCACGCGTGCTAGTTGTTTCTGTGAACCAAAGATTCTTTCGAAACGGGGTTGCAAAAATAATAAAAATTATTCAACTTTTAACACCTTTACGGAATAAGAATAAACTTTCTTATTCTTTAGGGTGATTTTGATATCAATTTTCTCGCCGTTAGGCAACATTTGAAACTCTGTTCTTCTGATGTTGGGCTCAAACACTAGGGTTGAGAACGGTAACATGGGCGACTGTTCTACGTGTCCGCTTACCGTCATTTTTGAAATATGTGGGGCGCTAATCTCAATTTTAGCGTCTTTCAAATCACCATACATGGAAAAACTCCATTTTTCAAACATCAAAAGGTTCGGACAATAGCCCTGAGGAGGCCAGCTGATGAAGTTTTTCTGATAATATGCGGAGTCGGCTAATTTTTCGCCGGGAGCCACCATCCAAAATACCGAATTGTTTTCGCTAGCTCCAAATCCAAAATACTTGGCATTGGGGGCGAACATATATTGTCTGTTGTACAGCTCTTGGCTCTTTTGATCTGAAATCAATACTGTTGCGGCAATCGCAGGATTGTTGTCTTTTACCACTTGTGCATATCGAGCGGCTTCAGCTGCACCTTGAGTGAAGCAAATGTGGGTTTCAGGCGTTGGTTCCCTAGTGAAAACTCCCACTGGAGCATACATCACCGATGCTTCTTGACAACGCTCTCCCTTGTATTCGCTGAATCTTACCAAATCTCTAACTCCGGCCGCAGTTCTGAAATAGTTGATGCGGTCTGTGATTTTTTCTATCGTAGAGTCAGGCATAGCCCCCGCTTCACAACGCTTAGAAATACCTTTCCAGCCTGTGGCAGCAAGGGTTTCATTATTTCTTTTGAAACTGTAGATGCGGGTGTTCTTGTATCGAACTTCAAAATCTTTGAGAGCAATTTTCTTGTTCAATGAACCTAACATGAGATTCTTGGGATATTCTTTCTTTAACAATTGGTAGAATCCCCAAACCGTTTCCATTTTGCCGTATAATGTAAAGGTATCAATGGCCTTAACCAGCAATTTTTCACGATCTGCCAATAAGGCAACTTTTCTCAAAGGAAAATCTTTTACCAGTCCGTCGTTCCACTTGAACAAATAATCCCAAGTGCTGCCCGTGATATCCGATTTCAACCAATTGCTGTAAGCTTGAAAACGGTATTCTTTGAAGTTTAAGTTCTTAGGATAGGCAGAAACTGCATGATTGTATAAAGAATACAGCAGTCTACGACTGATGAATGGAGGTGGATTTTTCAAAATCGATTCCAGTCCTTTTTCGTTGATTTGCTGAGTTTTGTAGGTGACAGGGTACCACTTGTAAAAATAATAGACAATAGCGTTGGAGTTGTTCCTCTCCATAAACGTTTTTAAGCAAGCATTAATGAATGCTGCACTGTCGGCCAATAAAAATTCGTCATTTTTAGACTTGCAACCGTTTTTAACCAGTGATTTTTTTGCCTGATAGAAAGCCGAATCAAACAGTTTTGCTTCTGTCAGATCGTTTCGACTTAACAGATAATTCAATTTTTGGATGAAATAATTGTTCTGACTGCTGAGGAAGTATTCGTTGTTGATGTCGTAGTATAATCCGCGTTGAATCCATCTCAAAACTTCGGCGTTGAGGCCTACTTCTTGTTGCATTTCACGAACTTTCTTATCGATGACGCGTACAATGGTTCTGGTCAATTTAATGTCCTTCGGAAACATATCCAACCCCATTTCCACGTAGAAGAACGATGAATCTTCTTTCTTCTCGTTGGCGTAATAATTGGCCAATTCTTGGTACACCTTGATGTTAAAGGTGTGTTTGTGGGATGCTGCATTTACCGAATCTTGCCAAGCACCGTACATCATAACAGCGGCTTTGGTTAGGTATGGGCCCGCTTTAGCATTTTCCTTCAAAAACCAATGACACAAGCCTATATGAGTGAATGCTATGGTGTCTTTGCTCAAGTCGTAACATGTTTGAAAAAGGGGTAAGGCATTTGCAAATCGATCTCTGTTGTAAAGATCTAAGGCTTCAATCATGTAAAACTTAGAATACTCTCTATACAGCCACTGGTATTTGGATTTTAGTTCAGCAGTTTCATCCTTTTTTTCAGCTCTTTCTAGAGATCTAAGTACGTTTTTGGTGTTGGTTCGGACTTCGTTGGGATCTTTAGACGATTTAGCGATTTCAAATTCAGCCCATGCCTTGATGTAATTCAATTCGGTCAAGGTTCTGTCTTTGGCAATGCCTTTTTCGCAAATGCCAATGGCTTTTTCGTATCGCTTGCTTTTAATGGCATCAATGGCTTTGCCAATGGTTACTGATTGCGCTGAAATGCTGGATATGATCAGCTGGATGAAAATGAAAAGGTATAATTTTCTCATGAAGAAGTTACTTTAGTTATTTGAGTAACATGAATGATTGACTTTTTATTTTACGGAACGTGTCGTTTCCGATTAATTCTAAATGAACAATGTAGAATCCATCAGGACAAATCTCACCCATAAAGGTTCCGTCCCAGCCTTGATTTAGGCCTTCTTGTTCGTATAGTTTTTCGCCCCAACGATTGAAGATCATCATTTTCATGTATTTGAATCCTTCAATGTATGGAGTGTAAATGTCATTTGGAGCTGCAGCATTGGGTGTGAATGCTGTTGGTAACCATACTACTGGCGGACAGCTATCTATGAGGTTTACATCGTCTGTAGCGGTGCAACCATCGGGGCTGGTTACGGTTACTTTATAGTTTCCGGCGGTGTTGGCGGTGATGGATACGCTGTTTTCTCCGGTGGGCACCCATGAATAGGTATTGCCAGCGGTGAATCCAGCATCCAAAATGATGGAAATGTTTCTACATACAAATCTATCTCCACCCAATTCAACGGTAGGTCGAACGCCTTGTCTCACGGTAATGGTTTTCTCAGAAGAGTCACAAATATTTTTTACTTTGATTTTATAAGTTCCGGCTTTGGTGACGGTTAGTTTTTGTAAAGTATCTCCTGGTTTTAGGGTCACATCAGGGCTAGACCATATATATTTATTGTATTGGCTCGGATTTCCTGCGTCGAGAATGAGGTTGATGTTGGTTGAGCAGATGATGGTATCTCTCATGGGGATGGGCGCGAGGGTACCGTCAATGACCAAAACATAAGCGTCGTTACTTTTGCGAGTGCCGCTTTGAAATGTGCTTGTGCATGTGGCTTTATACAGCCCTGTATTGGGATATTGTATTGTTGGTTCTCTAAGTGTAGAAGTGCCTGGAGTGCCACCTTCGAAGGTCCATTCCCAAGCAACGCTGGGTTCGGAACCGCCGGTATTGAACTCACTAAATTTCACCGAACTGCCTTTGCAAATGATGACTGAGGGAGTTTGACTCCACAGTTTTTGGGTTGGTGCAGCTATTAAAAGCGTGAAAATCAGGATTTTGGCGTATGCGATTTTCATAGAGTTCAGATGTGTACAAAAGTACACAGAAAAATCAAATTTGGAACTTTTCTTATTCTCCTATTGTCAAGCCTTTCTATTAGCCAAAAGCACGGGCGCGCTGCCGTCAAACGGATTGTCAAATCGGCCAATGGTTTTAGCGTCCATGCCGTTGGCTCTCTTGACCGCGCTATCGCCGTAACGCAGCCTGATGCGATCCATGGCTTCGTACAAATGAATCATTTCTTCGGTTTCTTCGAAGAGGTTGATTTGGTAGCCCCCGCTGACCAAGTCGCTGAATCGAACTCCCACCAAGCGAATGAGCTGCCTCCGTTGGAAGAGTTTGTCAAACAATTCTAAGGTGCGTTTGATGAGGGTGTGATCTGCGCTGGTGTAAGGAATTTTGGCCTGTGCGGAGTAGGTGTTGAAGTCGCTGTACCTGATTTTTACGGTCACGCAGGCGCACAATTTGTGGCCTTTTCTGAGCTGAAAGGCGAGGTTTTCTGCCATGGCACTGAGCAAGTTTCGAAGTTTGACCACGTCAATGGTATCGCTCTCAAAAGTTCTCTCGGTGCTGATGCTTTTTCTCTCGTGGAAGGGAATGACAGGTCGGTCGTCAATGCCGTGAGCCTTTTGCCAAATCTCAACACCTGGTTTATGCAAGGTTTTGAAAATCAGTTCTTTGGGGATTTCTTGCAGGGTTCTGATGTACTGAATGCCCAATTGCCGGAGTGTTTTATAGGTTTCTCCGCCTACGCCGGGGATGGTTTTGACGGATAGGGGCGACAAAAACCTCTTTTCAGATCCGTGCTCCACGAATTTTTGTCCGGCCGGCTTTGCCACTCCCGTAGCAATTTTACTGACGGTTTTGTTGGCTGATAGACCAAAACTGATGGGTAGACCGGTTTCTTTTTCGATTTTCTGCTTCAGTTCTTGGTTCATCTTCCAACACCCGAAGAAACGATCCATGCCGGTAAGATCAATATAGAATTCATCGATGCTGCTTTTCTCGTAAAGGGGCACCGACTCTGCGATGATTTCGGTCACCATCTGCGAATATTTGCTGTACAGGTGCGAGTCGCCGCGAATGTAAATGGCATCAGGACAAAGCATTCGGGCTTGCTTCATGGGCATGGCGCTGTGCACCCCAAATTTTCGGGCTTCGTAACTGCAGCTAGCCACCACTCCGCGATCGCTCATTCCGCCAATGATCAAAGGCCTTCCCTTGAATGAGGAATTCTGCAACCTCTCCACACTCACAAAAAAGGAGTCTAAATCCATGTGAGAAATATGCCTCTCTTTCATTTTGATTAAAATATTGACAATTATATGGCTGTAAATTAATCAAAATTAACGAATCGTGCAAATTCTAAAAAAATTAAACCAAACCCCCTTCAAATTGTTAGTCTTTCAAATGAAAAATTACGTTGTCATTGGCGGGACTTCTGGAATAGGACAAGCCCTGGTTGAACTGCTTTCAAGAGATAATCAAGTGTGGTACACCGGTAGAAGTCCCCAAGAACCACAAAATCCCAACTGCCATGCCATTGCTTTGGATGTAACCCAAGAAGACCTCGATTTTTCATGGTTGCCAGACACCCTTCACGGCATCGCCTATTGCGTGGGAGCCATAGCGCTCAAGCCTTTCCACCGAATCAAACCCCAAGAATTTGTGGATGATTTTCAAAAACAATCGTTAGGGGCTGTGAAAACATTGCAAGCCGCATTCAACTCTTTAAAGAACGCAGAAAATGCCTCAGTGGTGTTGTTCTCTACCGTGGCCGTGCAAACCGGTTTCCCTTTCCATACCTTGGTTAGCTCATCGAAAGGGGCCATCGAAGGACTAACTCGCGCGCTAGCCGCCGAGTGGGCTCCAAAAGTGAGGGTAAACGCCATTGCTCCGTCCATTACCCAAACTCCTTTGGCTGGATCGCTGTTGAATTCCCCCGAAAAAATTGAAGCGAATGCTTCAAGACATCCCCTGAAAAAAATAGGACAACCCCACGACATTGCCAAACTCGCGCAGTTTCTGCTGTCTGAAGATTCATCGTGGATTACCGGACAGATTCATCATATTGACGGTGGAATTTCCAACATCAAAATTTAACGCAAACCTTCTGCGCCGAACCGCCCATCCATGAAGAAACCCTGGAACATTCCTGATCTTCCTGTTTATAGCATTGCTACACAGCGCGATGGACAGGTGAATATGAATATTTGTACTTATGTTTCGGCGGTAAGCATGACGCCCAAAAGGTATGCTGTTGCCATTTATTACAACACTCAAACGCTGGAAAATGTGCTGCAAACCGGTGAATTTGTGCTTCAATTGTTGAGCGAACAACAAGCTCCAGCAGTCAGGAATTTTGGACAAAAATCGGGGAAGAGCTTTGACAAACACGGCTTCCTTCAGCGAAAAAATACTCCAAAAACAAGCGCTAAAATAATGGAAGAAACCTACGAGCTACACCCGTGGAATTCGTTCCAAGTTTTGAAACATGCTGTGGCTTTGATTCACCTTAAAGTCATTCTACATCACAGCGCGGGCGATCACGAACTTTTTATATGCGATGTGGTTGGCTATAAAGTCCAAAACACCCAAAATCCATTGACTATCAATAAATTGAGAGAACTTAAATTAGTAAGAATGTAATGTCGCAACTCACAGACGAACAAATAGATAGAGTGATTGAAATGGCCTGGGAAGACCGCACCACCTTTGATGCGATTAAGGTGCAGTTTGGGTTGTCAGAGTCGCAAGTCATTGCCTTGATGCGCAATCAACTCAAGCGATCTAGCTTCAATTTATGGCGAAAAAGGGTCAATCAGGGCATTTCCCAAAAGCATGCCGCTACCCGAAATCCCGAAATTAATCGATTTAAGTGCACCCGACAGCGGAGCATTTCCAACAATAAAATCAGCAAACGCTAATACATGCAGTCAATTTTACTCGATAGAATAGATGCCATTGACCCAGTGAAATACGGCAAAACCCGTAATTTTATCTGGGGAAGCGTTTCCGAACTATCGCCTTACGTCTCTCGCGGAGTCATTTCAACCAAGCAAATCAGAGACCGGATTTTAGAGAACGGACATACCCAAAACGAACGTTTATTTCAACAACTCGCTTGGAGAGATTATTTCCAAAGGGTGGGGCAGGTGCATCCCAATTTGGATCAGAAAAACGTCAAAAACGACCCCAGTCATTTCTTGTCTAGCCAAATGCCCACCGCCATCCTCGATGCAAATACCGGAATTCAGGCCATCGACGACGGACTCAAACGTCTTTACGATACCGGGATGATGCACAATCACATGCGCATGTACGTGGCCATGCTGGTTTGCAACGTGGCCCGAACCGATTGGAAAACCGGCGCTCGTTGGATGTTTCACCACCTCAAAGACGCTGATTTTGCCTCCAATCACCTGAGCTGGCAATGGGTTTGCGGCGCCTTCAGCAGCAAGCAGTATTTCGCCAATCAAGAGAACATCAACAAGTACTGCAATACCAAGCAGTTGGGCACCTTTTTAGACGTTGATTACGATCGGTTTTACCGCATGGATGTCCCCGCTGTGCTCCAGTCTCGTTCTGATTATTCCATTGATAAACAACCTGTTGGAGTGGGTGTTGAAGAACTTCAGCATCACCCAAATTTTGATCTCAACGCTCCAATTGCGCTGTATCACCCCTACCATTTAGACCCTCATTGGCGCAGCTCGGAACCCGTAAATCGCCTCTTTTTATGGGACCCCAACTGGCTCGAACGCTTCCCGGTGTCGCTCAAATTCCAGTCCTTCATTCAAGAACTTGCGCAAGAAATTCCCTCTTTAATTTTTGTTTCGGGGGACGTTAAATCGTTGAAGACTCACTATCCTCATCTTCAAATTATCACCCGCGAGCACCCTCATTTTTCAACTTCCCTTTCCGGGGGATTCACCGTCGATGACCGCGACTGGATGTTCCCGTCTGTTGCAGGCAATTATCCCTCGTTTTTCGCCTTTTGGAAGGCCGCCGAAAAATCCCTAAAAAACCGTAGATGAATATTTCAAAGCAAGATATATTAAACATGGAAACCCGCTACCGGGCGAATTTCATCAATTCTTTGGGCGGATTCAAGAGTGTGGTTTTGGTGGGCACCAAGAGTCAATCAGGGCTTGAGAATGCCTCAATTTTCAATTCCTTGTTCCATTTGGGAGCCAATCCCGCTTTATGCGGTATGATTGTACGTCCAGACGTTTCAGAGCGACACACTTTAGAAAACATCGAAGAAACGGGCTTTTACACCCTCAATCACATTCGTCCAGAATTCGTGGAAGCGGCTCACCATTGCAGTGCGCGTTATCCGAGAGAAATTTCCGAATTCAAAGCATCGGGACTAACACCCGAATATCTTTTTGATTTTCATGCTCCCTTTGTAGGAGAGAGCCACTTGAAATTTTCGGTAGAATTCCGCGAAAAACACCCTCTTGCCATCAACGGAACCATCCTCATCATTGGCGAAATCATGCAAGTCATCCTCCCCGAAGACTGCCTCCAATCCTCAGGATTCATCGACTTAGAGCTCGCCCAAACGGTCACATGCTCAGGCTTAGACTCTTACCACACCACTCAAAAGTTGGTACAGTTGCCGTATGCGAAGCCGGTGATCGGTGATCGGTGATCGGTGATCGGTGATCGGTGATCGGTGATCGGTGATCGGTGATCAGCAGTCAGCGGTCAGCAGTCAGCGGTCAGCCGTCATCCAAAGACCAAAGACCAAGGACCAAAGACCAAGGACCAAAGACCAAAGACCAAGGACCAAAGACCAAAGACCAAGGACCAAAGACCAAAGACCAAGGACCAAGGACCAAGGACCAAAGACCAAGGACCAAGGACCAAAGACCAAGGACCAAAGACCAAAAACCAAGGTCCAAGGACCAAGGTCCAAAGACCAAAGTCCAATATTAATTTGCCTTTGAGTTATATGGAATTTTTTTGGAGGCACTGCGCATGAGCATTTCCACCAAAGAGTTTACCGATGTAGTTAAACTTCCGGAATAACGGTGATCGTAATTCCAGAACATGGTATTGTCTGAACAATCCTTGATAGACATATTTACGGTGACTTCGTTGGTTGCTGGGGCAGTCCCTAATAGAATTACAGTGGCAATTGCCGCGCCTTCTGACATCGGTTTTGACAATCCGAATTGCGAATTTATAACTGCATCAACACCCAAAGCTTTGCACACTTCCGCCGCTGTGTATGTCCCATCTGGAAAAGATCGCTGCAGCAAAGTATTGGTCTCTTCAACATCCATAATATCTACGAATAATTGACCCTTCATTTTTTGGTTTAATAAAGACTTGTAAATTTCGTTTTGGAAATTCAATGACTCGGCATCCTGTTGTTTTTGCATTTCCTCGGCAGAGAAATTCTTTTTCACTTGGATGGTTATTTTCGGGGGAAGGATTGCTATTTTCCGATGTTTAGCTGCCCTATCAAACGCATCGGGAGTATTATAAATGGTTGGTCCACAACTTGTAAAAACCAGAACAATGGCTATGAAACCTGAAAATATTGTTTTCATAGATCAAGTTTAATACTAAATCACGAAGAGAGCAAAAAATGATTGGTTTTTTTAATAAACTTGTGTAATTACCAGCCGTCAGCCGTCAGCCGTCAATGGACAGCCCAAAATAAGATTATTTCGATTCTCCACCTTTGCACCGCTTGGAGCAGTATTTGACGTTGTCCCAGTCTTTTTCCCACTTTTTTCGCCAGGTGAACGGCCGTCCGCAGGTCACACAAATCTTTTGTGGAAGGTTGGATTTTTTGATCATTTTCATTTGTACTGGTTATCAGTTATCGGTAGTCGGTTTTCAGTTAACGGCTGAGGGCTGATGGCTGTCGGCTGATCACCGATGGCTGTCTGCTGTCTGCTGCCCGCTGTCTGCTGCCCGCTGAAAGCTGAAAGCTGACCGCTGATCACCGATCACCGATCACCGATCACCGATCACCGATCACCGATCACCTACTACCGACCACCTTAACAATTCCCCCCCGGAAATACTTGATGTAACCTTCTGTCATTTGGGAGAAACAGATCACAAATCCCGTCCAACCGTAGAGGAGGCCGCGATTGAAAAAGTAGTTTCGGGCGAATTTGACCACCGGACTGAAAACCATCTTTAACAACAAAGTTGGCCAGCCCAATGTTTTGGCGTAGCGGGAACCGATTTTGCCGTATTGCAGCGATTTTAAGAAAACTTCCTTGCGGGTTTTATATGAATAATGCAACAAATCGCCCTCCAAAGAGCGCTTCGGAAGTCCACGCTTAACCTTGAAACGATCGTGTGGATTGTTACCCTGCCAAGAGCCGTCCATACGGTTCCACAACCGAAGTTTTCTGTCGGGATACCACCCGCAGCCCTTCACAGCTTGCGCCCCCACAAAATTCAAACGGTTCATGTAGTAGCCAGAACTTTTAAACCCTAATTTTTTTTCTCGGAGGATGGATTCAATCAACGCCTCCGACAGTTCTTCGTCCGCATCTAAACTCAGCACATAATCATATTGGGCATGCTCTTTTGCGAAATTTTTCTGCTCAATATGTCCCTCGAAAGCATTAAAAATGACCCTCGCACCCAAATTTTCAGCGATTTCCACGGTGCGGTCTTGGCTGAAACTGTCAACAATCAAAATATCATCTGCCACTTCGCGCAACGACTTGATGCAGCGCGCAATGCAATCTTCCTCGTTAAAAGTAATGACTACGGCCGAAAGTTTCTGAATGGACACGATTCAAAGATAGTGAAATCCTCAGTCAAACAACCCCAATTGACGCGGAAGCAGCTGAAAACTCATGCGATGATGTTCCGTTGGACCGTGCAACCTGATGGCTTCTCGGTGTGTTTTCGTGGGATATCCGGCGTTGGAATTCCAACCAAACTGCGGATGCTCCAAATGCAACTTTTCCATGTACTCATCTCGATAGGTTTTCGCTAAAATACTGGCCGCCGCAATATGTAAAAATCGGGCGTCGCCTTTCACAAAGGTTTCGTGCGGCACCTCCTTGTATTTCTTGAACCGGTTGCCATCTACCGCTATCATTTGAATGCCTTCAGACAAATTCGCATCGATCAATTGATTTTCCACCTGTTCGATGGCTCTGTGCATAGCCAAGATGCTGGCATTCAATATATTGATCTGATCAATTTCTTTCTCACTTCCCCATCCAACGGCCCAATAAAGAGCATTATCCTCTATGTAAGTCCGCAACGCGACTCTGTTCCCTTTAGAAACCTGTTTGCTGTCATTCAACAATTTATGTTCAAAGTTTTCGGGCAAAATCACCGCCGCCGCCGTCACAGGTCCAGCCAAACATCCTCTACCCGCCTCATCGCAGCCCACTTCGAAGAGATATGGAGATGATTTATTTTGCATTTAATTAGGTTTTGGTCCTTGGTCTTTGGTCCTTAGCCAACAGCCATCAGTTTCAGCTTTCAGCTCTCAGCCGTCAGCTCTCAGCCGTCAGCCGATCACCGATTACCGATCACCGATCACCGATCAATGCCCCCCAGCCACCGGCCCAATCTCAACGCCTTGCTTGGCGAGGTTGCGCTTGGTGGTTAATGCGTAAAATGCTAGATAAACAAAACACAGTACACCTACCCAGTATGATTGTGATATTCCGATAGATTCAGATAAGTTGCCCTGAAGAACGCTCACAAATCCGCCGCCCATGATCATCATGATCAAAAAGTTGGAGCCTTGACCCGTGCTGCGACCCAAACCGGCAATCGATAAGGTGAAGATGCAGGGCCACAGCGTAGAGCAAAAAAGTCCCACGGAAATAAAAGCAAACATCCCCACGGTTCCGCCAGAAAAAATACCGATGATCAGCATCACAATGGCCGCTACCGAATAAATGAACAATTGGTTGGCTGGGTTGCCTTTGCTGGCAAAATCTAGGGCTATCAAAACAAATATCAGCGCAAAATAATTGTAAAATACCGAAACATCTTTGCCCGCGATCAGGTTGACTCCCAAGAAGATACCAAATGCAATGAAGGGCAAAACAAATCGCATCACCTGCTTCATGGTGCGACTGATGTTGAACGCCGATGCGGCGCTGGTCCAACGACCAATCATCAAAGATGCCCAAAACAAAGATATGTAAGGAGCCATCTCATCGGTTTTGAAGTTCAGTTGTTGCTTCATGAATTCGGGAAGGTTTGAGGCCGTGGAAACTTCCACACCTACGTATAAAAAGATGGCAATCATGCCCATCCAAAGTTGAGGGTAACTCAAGGCAGAACGAACTTCGCCCGATTCAGCGGCTGATGCATCGTTAGACTCTTCGTCCTGGTTGGTTTTTAAATTCCAGAAAATGAATCCAAACAATAAAAATAATGCTCCAAGAACCATGTAAGGAATCTTAACGGCTGAAATGTCCATCGAAGTGGCACCGCCAGAACCCATTTCCCCGAAAACAGCAAAACTCACCAACAACGGACCCACAGTGGTGCCTAAATTGTTGATTCCGCCGGCCATGCTCAAACGCTGGCTTCCGGTTTCAGGACTTCCCAACAAGATGGCCAACGGATTGGCAGCGGTTTGCTGGAACGAAAATCCAATACCCACCACAATCAAGCCGCCCAATAATAGCTCAAACGAAGCGTTATCTGCCGCGGGAATGAACAATAAAGTCCCTAAAGTGCTGATGAAAAGTCCCACAGCAATGCCTTTTCCGAAGCCCCATTTTTTGATCAAATCAAAGTTTAAGAACTTGATCATGCCCAAGTAAATCAGTGAACCCAGGGTGTAGGCCACGTAGAAGGCGAAGGCAATCATTTGACTTTTTCCTTGGGATAGCTGCAATTTGTCTTTGAAAACGGGAATCAAAATGTCGTTGCTGGCAGCAACAAATCCCCAGAAAAAGAAAACGCTGACCAAAACAGCGAATAATCGGGTGGCTTTAGAGTTGTTCATTAGGTTATTGTTTGCGTTACAATATGGAATTGCCAAAACTATGAATTTTTTTGAAGAAATCAATTGATTATTTTCGTGGCATGCAGCCTTTGCAAAGCAAATTACCTTGGGTGGGAGAGTCCATCTTCTCAAAAATGTCGAGAATGGCACTCGAAGAACAAGCGCTGAACTTGTCGCAGGGATTCCCTGAATTTCAGCCGCCATCGGAGTTGATTGAGGCCATTCATCAGGCATCGTTGATGGGCAAAAATCAGTACACCCCCATGCCCGGCACCCCAGAATTGCGCGAAGCCATTGCCCTCAAAGAGCTGCAAATTCATCAGCACACGGTCAATCCACAGACTGAAATTACCGTCACTCCAGGTGCCACAGCCGGACTATACACTGCCATTCAAGCGCTGATTCACCCCGGCGACGAAGCCATCATCATTGAGCCCGCTTACGACAGTTACCGCCCTGCCATAGAGCTCGCAGGCGGCGTTTGCTTGCCCGTTCAATACAACTTAACCGACTTTTCTTTTCCTTGGGATGACCTTACGGCCGCCATCAATGAAAAAACCCGATTGATCATCATCAACACTCCCCACAATCCGCTGGGAGTGATCTTTTCGGCCGCCGATTTTGACCGCTTGTATCAACTGATTGAAAACACATCTATCCGGGTGATTTCAGACGAAGTGTATGAGCACATTGTTTTTGATGGACAAACACACAGCAGCATTTTATCGCATCCCGGATTGAAATCTAGAGCCGTAAAAGTGTCCTCTTTTGGCAAAACCTTCCATTCTACGGGTTGGAAAATGGGATATCTAATGGCGCCTGCCGACATCACCCAAGAAATTCGCAAAGTGTTCCAGTTTTTGGCCTTTTCGGTTCATTCCACCACCCAATTCGGTTTGGCTCAATACATGAACGCCCATGCCGAGTGGGAGCCTTCTTTGTCTGATTTTTACCAAAAGAAGCGCGATTTATTCATCGACGCGTTGGGCAACAACACTGCTTTCAAGGTCATGCCTTGTCAGGGATCTTATTTTGCCGTATTGAATTACGGAAATTTATCGAATTTGTCCGATCAAGAATTTGCCGAAATCGTCACCCGCCAATTCAAACTGGCGTCTATTCCCATCAACGCCTTCATCACAGAGCAGCCGGTAACGAAACTTTTGCGTTTTTGTTTTGCAAAAAACGACGATACCCTTCTAAAATCGGTTGAAATTTTGCACCGCATTTCCACTCAATATCACGACTAAAACATGAACGTTTATCTGGTTCAAACCGAGCTCAAATGGGAAAATCCCAACGCCAATCTCCTGCGTTTGACTTGGCACATCAATCAAACTCAGCCGCAATCGCTGATTGTGCTCCCCGAAATGTTCGCCACCGGATTCACCATGAATCCGCAGCAGCACGCCCAGTCGATGTCTGATTTGGCGGTCACTTGGATGAAAGAAATGAGTCAAGACCGCTGCATCTGCGGAAGTCTGAGCATCTCCGAAAACGGCCATTTCTACAATCGTTTTTTGGCCATATACAACGGCGAAATCATTGCCCAATACGACAAGCGGCACCTTTTCTCATACGCCGGCGAGCACGAGCATTATCAGTCGGGTACTGACGCTGTTGTTTTTGATTTCTTGGGATGGAAAATCGCTCCCTTCATCTGTTACGACCTCCGATTCCCCAGCTGGATCCGCCAACAAGCGGGTGTTGATTTGATGTTATTCGTGGCCAACTGGCCCAAATCGAGAATGTTAGCATGGAACACGCTCTTACGCGCTCGCGCCATCGAAAACCAATGTTACGTAATTGGCGTAAACCGCATTGGCGACGACGGCAACAGCATTCCCCATTCAGGATGCTCACAAGTCATCAACTTCGCCGGCGACTACCTCATCGAACCCCAATCAGACCGCGAGATGCTGTTACACCAATACTTGGAGCAGGGACCATTGACCGCCTTCCGCGCGCGGTTTCCGTTTTTGGGTGATGGTACCTAGTACCTAGTACCTAGTACCGGGTACCTGGTACCGGGTACCTAGTACCGAGTAGATGGTAGATGGTAGATGGTAGATGGTAGATGGTAGATGGTAGATGGTAGATGGTATCGGGTTTCGGGGGGGGCAGGGGATGCTGACCGCAGACTATGGACTATGGACAATGGACTACGGACCACAGACCATGTACCCTCTACCATCTACCATGTACCATGTACCATGTACTATAAACTCACAAACCCATTCAAGAATAACTCGATATCTTGTAAATTCGATTTTAAGAGATTCTCGCTGGTGTAGGTCAATAGTTGGATGGTGCCCGATTCGTTCGAATAATAGTAACCGTAATAAACAAATTTGATGCCTTGAATGGTGCCAGCCAATTGCATCAACAAGACCTTTTGGCCGTTTACCATTCGGTATTCCTCTTTGACTACTTTGATGTCAGGGGCTGCTTTTTTCGCGTTTTCGATGGCAATCGTCTTGAGTGATTCTATGGGAATTTGAAGTCGTTCGGTGATGAGTATCGCATACAAATCGTCTTGCTTCTTCCGGAATTGATATTCAAACACGTCGTTTGCTCCTCCTTTGGTAAATGTCCAAACTTTAGGATTAATCCAAATACCCACATTTACTTTTGAGCTTTTTACCAAAAACGTCGATAGCGCAGATTTAGAAAATATTTGTTGGTTTAGGGGGACTTCAGTTTCCTCGTGTTCCTCTTCGTGAAGGTACTTCCATGTGCCGTCTTCCAACAAAACAACTTCGTCTCCCGACTCAGTAATGGCATTGATTTGAGCGTTTATCATCCTCACAGACAAAAACAAAAAGAGGGAAAAGATCAGTTTTTTCATGCTGTAAACTTTGTGTGCTCGAAAGTATCACTTGTTTTGGAGTATTCCAAGAGGGTACTTGGTAGCGGGTAGCGGGTAGCGGGTAGCGGGTAGCGGGTATCGGGTATCTGGTAGCGGGTAGCGGGTGTCAGGTGCCAGACTAAAGACTACGGACCACGGACTACCGACCACGGACTACGGACCACGGACCACGGACCAACCTCATTCTCTTATTTCGAATTTTTCTCGATACTGAATACCGTTATCGGTAACTATTGAGAGTATGTAAATGCCAGGCAACGGGGTTGAATTGGGCATGGAGATGTTGTAGTCTCCGGAAGGACTTTTTGATAGGTTTTGATTAAAAATCAATTGACCGTTTGAGTTGTAGATCGATGCCTCTAAAGTGTTGAATGGAATAGTATTTAAAGCAAATTTAAAGTTGCTGTTGTTGGGATTAGGGAAAATGGAAATGACATTTTCCTTTGATATGTTTTTAGTAGATGCAGGTCTTCCAATGCTGTCTAGAACCATGAATATCACATCTTGATTGGTCAGTAGGGTGATTTCGGTTTGATCAGGCAGATAGAACCATTTTGCCGTTGAATTGGGTTTGCTGAATAAGCAAAACTTATGAGAAGGCATGGAGTTGCCAGGAACCCCTCCATTGGGACCCAGGAAGTACTGTTGTACTTTAAAAGTAGAATCAAATACAACTTTCAGCATTTTATCCGATTGTTCAGCGGGCAGGGTGAAGTTGGGATATTTCTGCTCGTTATATCCCTGGAAAGTATAAAATACTGCATTGACACGTCCCTGCTCATCGTTGTAAAGCCAAGCTTCCGAACTCATGGTCGCTTGACCGATGTTGGCTGTGTCATAAAATTCACCAATCAAATTTCCAGTAGGATCAAATTTGTAAATAATGGCTCTATATCCTGAAGAAAAAAGGCCTGATTTCCCCGGGGCGGTTCTTGAAAAATTAGTGGCAACATAAAGATTGCCCTGTTTTTCGTATCGCATTCTATGCCCCGCGGCTTCATTTTTGTAGCCTAAGTTCGAAATCAATCGATGCCATTTTACTTTTCCGGTGCTGTCGAAACAAATCAATGTATGAGAGCTTGTAGACCATGAATAAATGGTATCTCCCATATTCCTAGATCCGGGATTTTCAGTTGAAATATAGGCTCTATCACCATCTGCGTCGATGGCAAATTCAGGTTTGGAGAAATTATAGTAAGCTTTAAAATATTTAAGAGCGACTTTTCCATTTTTATCGAAGCTTGACAATTCTCCTGCACTTCCAATGCTGTAGAAGTTTCCGTCTAAACCCCGCATTAATTCAGATGTACATGCAAAATGCAAAGGTGCCATTTCTTTGAAAATTCCGTCTTTATCAAAATGAAATGAAGTTCTTGCCTCAGGAAAAGTAGTGTAACTTTTTCCATCAATTAGGGCTTTGACTGAGAGGCTCAATGGACTCGAAACCCAAACGCCGCCTTCGTCATCTGCTTGCAATCCCGAGAAAGCAGCAAAAGATAGATCGGTGTATTTCCATTTTTTTTGCCACTTTAAATCACCGTTTTATCAAATTTTAGCAGCAACAACAAGCTTCCTGTGTCGCTGTAGGATTCAAATTCATAGTAATCGGTAGGAGAGATGGTAACAAATGTATTTCCTAAAACATCCATTTCTATTTGAGGATTCTTAAAGTATCCGTTTGTATATTTTCGGTGTCCGTGTTTGAAGTGTTTAAAAAATTCAAGCTTCAAATTGGCTTGCCCGAAGGATGAAAGCGCAAAAACAAGGAGAAAACCCGACAGTAAATTCTTTTTATAATTTTTCATGTTACAGCTAAGATAATTAATGATTTTACATGTATTTTAATATATATTATTTTTGATATATTTTTAATACTAAAAATTGTCACTATTTGTTGTTTTATAATTTTACTTTTGTATCAAAATTTATATTCAATTGAATAGTCAAGCTTTATATTTTAAGTGTATTAATATTTATAAATTTTGAAAAAAATAAATTAAAATTAATTTCAAAAACTAAAATAATAAAATTATGAAACAAAAAACAATCACGTGTTTGTCTGAGAAACAGGCTTTAGTAAGTCCTTCAATTTTAAAGTTGTTATTTATCCTTTTTCTGAGTTGGAATGGAAGGTTATTTGCTCAATCAACCTGTTGTAATAACGACACTATATATTTTGAAAATTATATTGACTGTCCAATTTGTATAAAAGTAGATTGTTTGGATCCGAATTCCGGTTCTACAATTCCAACAAGTGTTATAATTCAGAATGATTCAACAGGATATAACAACTCTGGTTTATTGTTTGTATCATGCCCTTACAACAATTGCAATTATCCCTTTACAAGTGGATATTTAATTTGCGGAGGAGATTCCATACCTCAAACAGGCCAGATTATTATCTTGAATAACGATTGTCTAAATTGTCCTGCTTTAAAGTTTACGATTTCAAAAATAGGTAATACAATTATTACACCACAGATATCAGTCAATACGTCAACCACTAACTCTGCAATCCTAAATAATTCTCCATGTTGCTCTGTTCAACAAAATCCAAATTTGGAAATGACTTTTGATTGCTCTTCAAATACTTTAATTTTGAAATGTACCCAATAATTTAATGCAGTTGAAATACAGTTTTTTGATACTTGGTTTTGTTTGTTTTTGTGGTTTGAATGCGCAAAAATTGGGGAATCATTTCCAATATGCAACCTTTGAAAAGTATATCTATACCGGTTCAAGAGTTCAACCTGTAAATGAGAATCAATACTTCTGGATTTTAGACGATAACGCCATCAGCAGTTCAAAAAGTATGAATCTCGATAGCCTGGTCTTGGTAAATGTCCCTCAAAACTATCGAAAAAAATTATCCTACAAAACCTTGAATACTCAAGACGTTGCAGTGGCTTTCATGAATGCGAAAACACCAAATTGGTTAGTGAATCTCACCGCAACTTCACTGAATTCTACAGTTGGCAACATTAACGTAGTCAATGCGTTAATCAGTGGAAATGATCTGTTGCTTTATTGTAAAGTAACAGGAGATTCCATATTGTGCTTCTCTGAATTTCAAAAAACTTCAGCCTTTAACATTCCCGACACTTCGGGATATGCAGTGATTAAAATCAGTCAAAGTGCAGCGGTTTCGTTGCAAAATTATTTTGTAACTGGAAACATTCAAAATCAAACCAAATTGATTTGGGCAAACGATAAAAAGTATTGTTTGTACTTTCAAACTCCGCCACCACCAAGAGCTGCAACCCCATTTCATAAAACCATTCCGAAACAATTGCTTCTGCCCGATTCTCAATCTACAGCAATCTTATTGCAGTATGAGTTCGGACAAACAAACATTGTCAACTCAATGGTAGGCACATTTCCGGTTAGCTTTAATACAACAACCTCGAATCTTTGTTTTAGAAATGATGGGGCACTCATTGCGGGAAATTATGCACCAACAATGGCTTCGAATTTTCCGTATTTCCCAGTTTATAAAATAAATAATTCTTCCCCCGTATCCATTAAAAGGCCCGTTAATTTTTCTAGAAAAAAGAATTATTTATATTGGATAAATGTAAATATGGACAGTTGGTCTATCGATGAAATTGAATTTGTAAACTCTTCGGATACGCTTTTTCCTTTTATTTATGACTGCGGACAACTGGCTGATGGATATTGGTTTCAATGTTCAAAAATGGATTCAATCGCCTCAGATCAAACCGTTTTAAAATGGCAAAAAATAAATAATTACAATAAAAGCCTTTTTACATATAATCCCAAAACCAAAAAAATTCATAGTTTGGGATTCCCCAATGGAATCATTCACACATTTTCGGATGGAGACTCACTCATTTTTCTTACCGGCGATAACAATGGAGCCTATAACACGCCGACCGTCGATATGGACGAATCACCGTACTTCAAATATCCTTTAGCAAAGGGCAAATACTCGGCAGAGTATAGAATGGATGGGTCATTGGTTTGGGCCAGAAATGAAGATATATCAACGAATCACCCATATTCTACGCAGTTTGTTTCTCATCACTCAGCCCGTTATTTGTCGCTATTCAATGACCTTCGGCCTGATTTGGATTACGGATTTAAAAAAACAGCAAAACAACCGTTAAACTCAGTCAACGGCACGGTTACGCAACTCTCAAAAGCTCCAATTTGCGATTTTGATATTGAAAAAATTACGTATAACCACGTTACGATTAATTACAAGGGGGCACTCAATGCAAACTTCTATTTTAAATATGGGGATGGCAGTGTAGACTCAAATTTCAATCAGCGGACCTTCATTCACTCGTACAAAAAAACCGGAACATTCTTACTCTATTGCGTCGCAAAAAATGATTTCGGGAGCGACACAGCTTTTTATGAAATCAATATTAATGACATAGTTTCAACCACGAAGCTCGATAAAAATAAAACCTTAAATTTCTTCCCAAATCCCACCGAGAACACCTTGAACTGGGAAGCAGAATCGACTTCCCATGTAGATATTTTCAATGTCAACTCCCAATTCATAGAGCGCATTCAAACCAGCCAAAATTCTATCAATATGGCACATTTACCTGCCGGCATTTACTTTGTTACGGTGCACACCCATAACGGTAGTTTTATAAACAAAGTGGTGAAATACTAAAAATATAAAGATTTTACAAGATCTCGGTGAGCATATACGGCCATTTGCGAAATCTTGGATTTTTCTCACTGCACAAGTTTGGCGTCTATCTTCTGCGACGATATGAATCCTAATGAAATGGGTTAATCTTGAATATTGCGTTGTAATTGGCTTTTTTGACGATAAATGGTTTGTTTTTGGATAATAAAAAGGTAAATTTGTGAAAGAATCACAAAAATGATGCTTTATGATAAATAAATTCTCTTTTGAAAATGTTTTTTCCTTTAAAGAGTCCCAAGAGTTATCCATGATTGCTTCTTCCAAAAAGGAGCGATTGTTTGATGATAGTCAGAACTACGTGGATAAATCAAAGGACATTAAAACGCTATCTACTGCAGTCTTGTATGGTGCCAATGCGAGCGGGAAAAGCAATTTGGTTAAAGTATTGCATCAGTTTAGAAACTTGATTTTTTTCGGTAATCAAAACTTGGATAGTAGAGAATTTGCCATCCCAAATTTTCAACTGGATGCGGAAAAAGCAAAATTGCCGGTGCAATTTGAAGTTGAATGTTTTTGGAATGAGAAAAGCTACCGTTACGGATTTAGTTTATTGAATTCTGGAATTGAGGAAGAATGGTTATACGTGAAGGAAAAGAGAGAGTCTGAGGTGTTTTATCGTAAAAATCAAAATTTCACGATACCTGCAAAGAATAAGATTTTAAATGAATTGACATCTAAAAAGATGGTTCACTCCAAGGCTTTTCTAGTTACCATTGGAGCACAGTTTAACGATGCTTCTTGTGCGGGATTTTTGGACTGGATAAACCATTTTAATATTATCTCGGGCATACAAGATCACGCGTACAAGGAATATACGGTTAGGCGAATGAAAGAGAGTAGGGAGTTTAGTCAAAAGGTGGTTGAATTGATCAAGTTTGCGGATTTCGGTATTGAAGATATTGCCGTTAATTCCATTCCGGGTAAAAATATCAAATTCAATGTAGGCGAAAATTCACCAATAGAAGTTGAGTCGGGAATCATTGATGATTTAATGTCAAAAAGGTTCGTGATTAACGGAGATGGGGAACCTGAGTTAAAAGAATTTCATTTCGGCTTGTTTGAATCGGATGGAACTCAAAAGTTTGCGCATATTGCAGGTCCCATTTTAGATGTTTTGGAAAAGGGTAGTGTGCTGGTGATTGATGAATTGGATACAAAACTACATCCTGAGTTAACAGAGAGATTGGTTCTGATGTTTCATAATAAAGAGATCAATAAGAACCATGCTCAGCTGATTTTTACCTCGCATAATACGAACTTATTGGATGCTAAAATTTTCAGAAGGGATCAAATATTTTTTGTAGAAAAGGATTCCTTTGGAGCATCACATTTGTATTCCTTAGCTGATTTCAAGAAAGATGGAAAGTCAACCAGAAATGATGAAAATATAGAGTTGAATTATCTCAAGGGGAAATATGGCGCTTTGCCGTTTTTGGGTGATTTCGATAACCGTTTAAATCGTTAATGGATGGCAGGGAAAAAAATACATAAAAGTCCGATGAAAGTTCGACAGGTTGGGAGTCCCCACAATCTGCGAAAAACTTTTATAATTTACACCGAAGGTCAAACGGAGGAGGGATACTTTAAAAAGTTCAAGGCTCGCTGTAAAACCATCACTGGAGGAAATGCGCTAAGTATTGTTGAAGAAGCAATCGTTCAGAAAAACAATATCAAAAAGCATGTAGATGAATACTGGCATTGCAAATGCTAAAAAAGTCCATTCAAAATTTGAGCAACCAGAACATGCATTTGAGCAGAGCGTAACAACGGTGTATCAGTTGGTGGAATTATTGGTAGCTAATTCGATTCGATAGATAGGATTGAAATAAATCGCTTTCCAATTTTTATCTATTTGGTGACGTCAACGAAATGATCCAGAAATTGTCATTGTAGAATGTCATTGCCTGAAATACGTTGACCACAATTAAGAAATTAAAAATGGCTACTTTCTCATGTAGTACTATGAACTTCTATTGCTGAGTTATCAATCCCATGGTCAACTCTCACAACTAATCCAAATTCCTTGTCATTGTATCTATCTGAAATTTGTTTCCAGTTTTTTGACAGAAACCAGCTAGCTCCTCTTGTTCCACTTTCTCCAAGTCCAGCAACTATAATCCAAGTTTTGTCAGGGAAATTAATATGTCTATATTTTAAAATCAGACCATAGTCATATGTCTGATTTATTTGAAAACTTGAATTTAAGTTCGTTTTGCTAATAATGGAGTTGCCATTGAAATTATAAAATCTGTTGTTTGTTTGTCCCAGTACGTAGGAACAATAAAAATTACTCCCACCAAAAGCTACAAAAGACAAGTCTAATCTATTTTGTAAATCTTCATCTGTCACGATTTTTGATTTAGTTCCAAATACTTTTGAAACTATTTCAAGAATATATTTTAATGCAATAGTGTCTGCGTAAGCTAAAAGTTTTGAGCTTTTAATAAAACTTCCACCATACTTTACTAAAGGATATTGATTCCCCTGCAAATTTGATGTATGTAAAAGATTCAATACATCCTGTCTTACAGATAAAGCTGGTAACACTAGGTGTATTTTTTCTTCATCATATATACCAAACAATTTCTTGAACTTTAAATTAAAAAGGTAAAGTCTCCAGTACTTATTGAATTCCACAATTCCTATTGTCAAGAAACCAGCAATTAAACTGCCGATAATTCCTTGGACTATTGGATCTTTACAAATGTTAGGAGGTATCATATTATTTAAAATGTTAGTTGTTTATATAAGTCTTTTTATAACGTTTTACAGCTACCCGAAGGGCGGGACTTTTACCACAAAACTTGATTTGAAAAACTAATGTTTGATTTACTACCAAACTGTCTTTGGAACACGAAACCTCGCCTTTTGGGTAGGTGCTGTTATAAGTAGGCCTTAAGTCTTGTGTGTATAAGAATTCCATTTTTTATGTCGTTGTTACCGTTGTTTTCAATGATGTAAAGTGGATTGGGTCTAAAGTGTTCACTGAATTTATTATGATGTCAACTACCGCTTGACATTCGGCAAGGTCGGCAAACTTCATAAACTTTTCTGTTGTCAAGTTGTGGCTGTAATAGTGCATAAACTTCCTAGCTCTTTCACATTCAACAGGGTTGGTGATCAGTTTGTCAATGCTTTCATCAATTTTGTTTCTCTCTAAATATTTAAAGTTTAGAAAGGTTTCAACGAATCGCCTTGCAACGTTTGGCAAATGATACAGGAAATCATAAGTGTCCGTTGGATTTGTTTGGAAATTATGAAGCAATGAAAACAAGTAAGCATATTCTGAATTGAATGAAGTCAATAAGTTGCTGTTTTGCTTTAAAATAGATTCGTCTTTGTGTGAGTTTTTATGTCTTTCGATAATCCAATATGCTTGGTTGTCCTTTTTTAATCCTTTGAACCAGTCAAAAACTAAATTATGAAAATCAAAATTATGGGTCGAAATGAAGAGCTGTTTACATTTGGGCTGATGAACTTTTTTGTTTGTTGTAGGGTCAAGCTTGAATTCATAAAATGTATTTTTTATAAATGAATAGATGTTAAACAAATGGTTTGAATCCAAACTAGAAATTGGGTCATCAATGTAAATTATCGTGTCTGCTATTTTATTATTTTGTTCTTCGATTTTTGCTGTAAAATAAGCAAATGAAATTGCTGTCTTTTCTCCTTCACTTAAATTTTTAGCTATATCTGTTCCTCTTAAAAGTTGAAATTTCTTGTCGGCAGTTGGGGTTATTTGAACATCATCTTTACCGAAAAATATTTTTAAATAATCATTTACTACTCCTGCACCTTTAACTGTTTCGTCAAGTTGCGATTTGATTAAAGTAATTGCTTGTTTCTGTTCTTCAATTGTAACGCCTTTAGCATCAATTGCCTTTTGTTCATTTGTGAGCTGGATTTGAATAGCTGAATAAGTTTCAGTTGTTTCAAATTCTGCTGCAAAATGTTCTTTCAGTTTTTCAATTGCTGCATTCTTTTCTGTTGTAAATCCTTCTGTCCTTTGGTCGTTGGTTTTAATTAAAGCATTGAAATTAGAAAGTGCGGATTCAAGGGTTGCTTGATTGTCTGTAAATTCGGCAATTTCAAGTTTGTCGAAAGGCTTGTCTTTTTTGCTTTCCAAGTCTTTTATGAGCGAAGCAATTGAATTATTAAAATTGGTTATCTCCTTTTCAAGCAAAGGTTTCATAATCCTGAAATCAGCAAGTAAGTCTGTGTAAAATGCTGTTTCCGTTGGCAAGGGAGTTGCAAGAGTTATCTTTGATTCGTTTAATATTCTTAGTTCACTCTCAATATCCGTTTTAAGCAATTCATAATCCTTTGAAAAATGCTCGTTAAGTATTGACAGCAAATCGGCAGGTAATGGGTTTCCACAAAATTCGCATTCTGTTTTTCCCTCATGCAAAGTTTTTCCCGTTTCAACCCAGTCACTAATTGGCTTGCTGTCTAATAGTTTTTGAATTTTATTTGTAGATGCAGCCTGCCTATGCAATATAGTTTCTACTCCTGTTTTAAGATTTGCCAAATCTGCAATTGAAATAGTTATCTCTCCTATTGAAGGTTTTTGTTCATTAGAAATTGCTTGTGCCTTATATTTATCAAAATCAGTTTGGGATAGAGTGTAAGTTGTAACTGCCGTTTTTACTTTTTCAATTAATGGTAAAAAGTGACGACTATCAAATGGTCTAATACTTAATAAGGTTCCGATGTCTCTTGCTTTATTTGTAACTGCACCGCTTATCCGACTTTGCTTTTCACTTCTTAATTTTTTTGTTTCTGCTAAGTTAGCTTCTGCTGTTTTTAAGTCTGTTTCCTTTTGCTTTAGTTCAGTTTGCAATTCTATGTTTTCTGCACCAAGTAAAAATATTGGTTCAAAGTTATCTGCATCCCATTTCAAATTATCCTTTACAAAATCCGAATTGAATACCCGAATATTTAGTTTGATGGCAAATGTGTTATCGTATTTTGCTGTTGCATTCTCCAATTCAAAAGTTGCTGTCAAATAATCATCGTGTAACTTTCCCTTCTCTAAACACCTGAAAACTCTTGATAGTGTGGTTTTTCCTGAATAGTTCCAACCATAGATAAGGTTAAAGGTTTTAATTTCAGGCAAAGTACTTCCATTGAAGTTTTTAAAAACTCCAAAGTCTTTAATCTTATTTATTTTGGTTATCATATATTGTCTTTCATTTTGGAGAAGTTCGCAGGCCTTTATTTCATTTGTATTAAAGCGTCATATTGGTTAATACTTGAGCGTAATAAGTCGGAAAAGGAACGATACATGTCCAGAAGAATATGAAATGTTTTACAAGGGCATAGCGTGAAATTTTGAAAGGTCGCATCTTCACTTGCCTGCATTCTATCGTATGTGCCTTGTAATGTATTTCTAAGAAATTCTAAGTCTTCTTTTTTCCATTTTGTAAACGGATGATAATAGAAAGGGAAGAACTGTTCTTTGTGTTTATGAATTTCTTCAAACCAAAGCATATGATAGCCTTTTGTGAGAATTAAATTTGATAATTCATTATCAATGTTCTTACCTGTATTTGTTAAGAACCACCTCATTATATTCGGAAATATATCTTCCCAAGTTGAAAAACCTAAGTTCTCATGAATGATTTGAATATCTGTGTATTTTTCAGGATGATTGATAATGTCTGTGAATTTGGCTTGAACATAGTCATTCAATTCCTTGACAATTTTTGATTGTTTTTCAAGTAACGAACCTGTTCTATATGTTGATAGATAGTCAAACGTTTTATTATTTAAATCTCCTTCGTCTATTTGTTTAAATACTTTAGCAGTCACATCAACAAAATTCTCATATCTTTCGATGTCGCCAAAATGTGCGTAAAATGGCTCATTTTTCTTAGAAATATCAATACCACCAGCATGATAAGGAAGAGTAATCAAAGAAGTGCAAACAATACCACTCTGCCAAGTCTTGTTGGTGAAAAATATTTTAATTACGTCCTCTCTAATTGTTCTTTCATTTATGTAGTAAAGAAGTCGTTTTGAATAATTGCAATAGGATAATCGTCTAAGAGCAGTTTCCGTTTCGGTAGAATTTAATTTCGATTTTGTTTCTTCATTTAACCTTAACACTTTGACGTTGTCAAGGTCGGGAAAATAATACCTGTGGTAGGAAAAAAGCGAAACTATCGGTTCAACTCCCTCGATAAAGGAACCATTCCCTAAATAGATTATAGCATGACTGTAATCTGAATTACATGTCTCGCGGATTTTCAAACTGGTTTCATCATCAGGAAATCGGACAAGTAAAATGTCAAAAGGCTCTAATATCTTTTCGTCAAGTATGAACATATCAGTCTATAGGCTTGCTTATAACTTATTTATTTGCCTACTTCTACACTTGTTAAATAATAAATCAAATTGCGGTTCAATGCATAGCAATAAAGGCATAACAAAAATATACATTAACACCCTAAATGAATGGCCATAATTATTCCTGTTTTAGGGTGAATTTATGTATGCCAGATTATTTAATTAAATGGAAATCTACCATTCTTCAATATGTTCTTTCATGTTCGCTAAGTGCCCCATCATGATTTGAATGTCTTGACACAGGGCTATGATAACAGGAACTGGAAGAATATACCTTAATCATTTTACCTGTTGATGGCAAAGTACTTTCGTTTTTGAATGCGAGTGGGAGTGTGGTTGCCTGCTTTCATGTAATTTACTTTGGTTCTGTGACAAACTCGAAGCATCGCCATCACATCGTAAGTGTCAACCCATTTGGTAGTGAAATCATCGACTGGAATTTTATGCTGTTCATTTCGGATGGCAAATTTATTAGCATGGATTTCATTTCCATGAACTGTTCCATGAGCATTTCCTTTGTGATTTTTATCCTAGTATTTGCTTCCATAGACGACTAAAATAAAAATTTATTCGAAAGAAAAAGGGGCTGGACAATTTGATACACTTTGAGACGGAAGTTTAGACTACTATAGACTGTTAGAGACAAGAAACATGAAAAATATTTTTTGAAATACCAAGTTCTAATGTTTATGTATTCAAATATTCACTATTTATTGAGTTGTGTTTTGAATAGATGAGTAAAAGTAAAAATCGTTAATTTTTAAAAAGAAAAAACTTAAAAGGAAACATTATCACCGCAAGACTTGCCAATAATGGTTTCGGGCTTTGTGTTGGGACTTGGTTTGAATTACAAGTTAAAGTTTAATTGAAAAAAGGTATTGAATTATATACGTTAACCAACCTGTAGCAAAACCCATGTTGGCAGTTGATGTTCTTATTCGTCAATGTAATTTTTTACCTTGAAAAAATACAAACTTACGTGCTTGTCAATTCTGTCACTTAATGACTTAAAAAATTTGTTTACAGAAATAACGTCATTTAAATGAGGATTATAATGTTTAGCACCGTGTCCAATTTTATTCCTATTGTCTCTAATTGAATTAAACGTGTCTGATTCATCTTTTGTCATTTTGAACAACAATGTTTTCTCAAGAAATGTCGGGATTTCATTTGCTCTAAGAATTTCAATATTATTGTTGTAAAAATCAAGTAAAGAAGATAGAAGCAGTCTATCAGAGTTTATATAACCTTGAGCTCTTAATTTGTTTGAGAACTTTTTATATCTGTCAATTTTTCGTGGGTCAAAATCTTTGTCCAGTTTTATTATATCAGAAATTGTGTCTTCGGTAGGCTGAAAATCTGTAAGATACTTTTTTCTGTCAACCGTTTGAATTGAATTTGTAAGTTCAATTGAAATGTCCTTTACAAAGGCTTCAAAGTAAGAGAACGTTGAGAAATATAGATAAGTAGCTAACTTTGATTGATAATTTGCTGTGCAATTACTAATGTTCTCAGAGTAATTTTTTGACTGTCTTTTGATTTCGTTTCTGTTGGCTTTGTAGTCCCTCTCACCAATTGCATCAATAACTTTACGTCTAAACTCTGAACTGTTTATTGGGATATTTAATAGCAATTTCAGTTTGTCGATTTTGTCTGTCGAGAGTCCTTTCTCTTCAAGTGTTGAAATAGTGTCATCAGATATTTCGTAAACAACTGAAGGTTCAAAATAATCTGGGTCGGGCAGTCTTTTGATTGTCTTGTTTTTGAATAAGTTTAAATTTTTTTTTAATACAGGCACACTTACAGTCACTAGAACAGCAAAATTGAAGATTTCCTGTGTCCGTTCTTTAAAGTCCTTGTATGCTTGTGACTGTTTCATGGTTAAATAAGTGAGGAATGAAGGATTCGAACCTACATCCTGGGCAATGTCTTTGAGGTGGTGGTCAATTTTAATTCGGTGCCCAGGCTTTACCAATTAAGCTAATTCCCCATTTTTCAATTTTACGTTTTCTATTGCTTGTGTTTATAAATCTTTACAATTACTGCTAACTTGTTTGTATTCCCACATCTTAATTTTGTAAACCAGCTGTTCTACACATAAAATCATAGTATATCAAAATTAAATAATAACAGATTAAATCAATTACAAAAAACAATCCTATTTTAGGTATAATTATTGTATTTAAGATTGATGTTTTCTTAATCTAACGTTCCTCGTCAACCTATTCAAATTTTGCTAATCAATAAGTAAAGTCACCTTTATAATTCAGTTTTAACAGAAGTGCATCAATCAAATTAATAGTTTGAATAAAATGAATGTATGGATATATTCATTTTATTGCCCTTTCATTAATCGTTTATTTGGTATAGTTGTTTTTGAGGGACGTTTGAATTGTGATGTGGTCGGGAAAAACTGGACTTGAAAAAAGCCAAATTAAACCCGAAATTACACATCCATATGAAACGCGAACGAAGAAAGTTCACCAATGAATTCAAGGCGGAAGTTGCCTTAGAAGCGATCAAAGAGAAATTAACGATGGTCGA